>CAOKOL010000027.1 GCA_948470335.1 uncultured Lachnospiraceae bacterium
TTCTTTATTGCTCATAGTCGATTCACCTTTCTGTTTGTATTATATGCCATATCCGTTAGCCGGATGGCTAACTTCTGTTATTGTGATGATATTCAATGTCGGATAATATGGGATATTACTTCAATCCCATATCATTTTCGCTATTGATAAATTCGGTTCAAAATATATAATATAATTGTCTAAGGTCACATAAAGACCGTATTTGCTTTTGTAGCATTTTATCGCGTCACGCAGAAACTCTGGCGTTATGTCTAAAAAATCCGCCATTTCATCAATGTTGGTGCGCCGGGCTTCGTAAGCGTTTATAATACCATGCAAGCCAATTTTTTTGTCATAAGCCCAGAGCCTTGCCCGCATCTCCTGCTTTCGGTTCCTGCCGTCTGACTGGTCAA
Organism: uncultured Lachnospiraceae bacterium; assembly: GCA_948470335.1. Taxonomy (GTDB): domain Bacteria; phylum Bacillota; class Clostridia; order Lachnospirales; family Lachnospiraceae; genus Paralachnospira_A. The sequence goes on from CAOKOL010000027.1 coordinate 393, forward strand.
GGATATTTCCGACTGTTGTATAATGGTGTCCGAGTTCTTCAGCCAATACACAGGTTTTTTGAGTATCTGTAAGACTCTGGGATATTGCGACACGATTTCCCTTTATGCGCCCTTCATATCCTCTAAGAGGTAATTCCTTTACAATCAGTTTTTCGCTTTCTGCTTCTGTAAGTAAATACTCATAAGTATTCAAGATACGTCGCCTGCAATATTATTTTTCCCAGAGATCATCATTGTCCATGATTTCTTTATTGTCATATTCCTGATCGGCGATGCTGGCGCCTTTTTTTGAATGAGCGGCATCTGGTGCCAGATAATTTGAGTCAGGTTTCCTAACGATGGAAATAACCTGATCTGGTTGGGTGTACTTCTCATCCAGTGTCAGGAGCCGCACATGTTCGGTGGCGGCTTCTTTGCCGAGGGTGTTAAGCTGATCATAGTATTCGATGATTTTGGGAGTGGTTTCCGGTTCGGGATATTTCTTATCCCAGCCCATTAAATATGCCGGAGAACAATTTAAGATTTCTCCATAGGCACACATGTATTCATAGGGTATACTTTTTATGCTTCCGCATTCATATCTTTGTGCCGTGGCCTCCGTTACCCCTAGTTTTTCCGCAACTTGGGCTAAAGTGATGCCTTTTTCAATTCGTTTTTCGTGTATTCGCTCATTCCAAATAGCCATTTCATAAATCCTCTCAATATCTTTAAATAGAAAATAGCATATCCTTACGGAAAATGCAATGGTTTTTACGCGTAAAAATGAAAAACTTACGATATGTGCAAAAAAAGTATTGACATGCAAAATCGAAAGTGTTATCATAAACTTACGAAATACGTAAGTGAGGAGATGGAACGTTGATTCAGTCGCAGAGATATAAAGTGGATATTGTTGAACTGAAAAAGATTATGGCCGAGAAAAAACTGGAGAAAATTATTGATTTATCATCGGCCTCAACTGTAGATAGGAATATATTGTCTAAAGTTCTTAATGGGGATGTGAAGCCGTCAACGACTGTTATTGAAAAGCTTATGGCGACATTACAGATTCCTCCGGAAAGAACGGGTTCAATTTTTTTTAGCACGTACTTACGAAAAACGTAAGATTTAAGAAAAGAAGGGAAGTAAATAAAATGAATTTCAGAATTTTATCAGCATGCAATGGTGGGATTCTTGAGGTATTTGGTACTGGATCATCTGTCAGAATCCCTGTGACAGACTTTAATTTGAAAAGTTCCGCAGATGGAACTGTGGAACTTAACCTTACCATTAAGGGCTATTTTAATGAATTTGAGTCGTCAGCAAGTTTAACACAAGTGAAGCAAGGGATCCGGTAATCCATGAGTTTCTTTCCATCAGAGCAGAGAAGCGGGAAAGCGTGCCCGGCCGCATTGGAGTCTGATTATTTGCGACACTTTCAAGCAGATCAATGATTTTATGGAGTTCTTCTTTATTATCAGAATCACTTGAGTTTATCTGGCTCCGTGCTTCCTGTAATGAAGTATTGATATTAATGGTGAAATGTGATTGGTTTCCGATCATCGAATTGTTGGCGGTTCCTATGTTGAACACGGTTGATTGCGGTTCTGACTTCGAATTGTATTCAACCAAAGTTTGGAAATACGCTTTTAATTCGCTTGGACCGTCAATCCCTGTATCAGTGAATGTATCCACAATATACAGCCTATCACCATAGGGATTCACAATCCAGTCGCCCGGTATTACGTTGGAGCCAACGAAGAAACCAACATATTTTCTTGAGGTTTTATTTTCAATTTGTTGACGACCTTTTAACTCGGCTATGACAAAGCCTTCTCTTTCGATTTTGAACATGATTCCGTTCATTTTAATGAAATCTTCTGTTATGGACATAATGTTTTCCTTTCTATGGGAAATATGAGTGTGAAGGGAAGTAAAGGGAAGATGGGAGCCATAGGAGCAAAAGGGGTTGCGATGTTCATAGGAACAGCACAAAGTATTATTAATCAACTGGGAAATTTATATGGTGTACCAGAGGAAAAGATACTACTTGGAAGTTGTGCTGAGCCACCCGATACAAAAGAATGTATTTTGTATGGAAATATAGTTGGCATGGGTGAATACTCAGCAACAACAGTATGGATACGATGGAACAAAGAACGCGAAGGGAAATGGGTTAATGATAGTTATTATATTCCTGAGTTTGTTGGGGATGTATCTTGGAAATAATTTTATTAATGCAATCTTGATTAGTGTTCTGTTTCCAACTTTGCAGATACTCCAAGAAAGAAGATGAATCAGCACCATCACAAAGCTGAGGAACCGCTTTCCAAAGACTGTGATGTGATTTGAAAACAGGAAATATTTGCAAAGCGAAGAACCTGTTCATAGCTCGGTTATAAGGTTCGTTCGAAAGATACAAATAGATATCGGTGTTCGTATCTGAGAGCAATTCAAGCGGAAAGGGGGTGCCCGTAGATAAGTCTGTGATGTATTTGGCTATATGATTTTGGAAACTGGTGTATTCCGGGAAAAATGCAATCCATTTTTCGGATAACAATAATAAAACGAGTGCCTAAATCTGCAAAGTTATTTTCAGATGATTTATGAAAGTGTGCAACCAAATTAAATCTTTTGTCGGAAACATAAGGCGTATATAGTTTTTTTATCTTTTTTTGTGCATTTACCGATTAGATTGCTATTTCATGCTTTTGATCGTGATGAAGAAAAACAAATTTTGCAATATTTATTATGTGCTTTTAGTGGTAAACAGTTTTCATTATAAGTGCGAATTGTTCCGGCAAAGATATCAGCAATTTGGATAAGTGGAAAATTTTTGTCCTTTGAATCTCTAAAAATCAAATCATACTGCTCTTTTGGTGCCCCGCTATTATGAAGAACCATCGCTACTGGTATTTTTAAATTTATACCCATCATCGCCAGAAGCATCAACAAACATGATGTATTTGTATTTCTTAAAATCCGGTAGTGCCATTATTGTTCCTTCTTTCCTTTGTTTTTAATGTCATAGCAATTTAATTTAAAACTTCCTCCGGAGTTCTACCACCTTCCCGATGATTTTCACAGGTTTGTCTATAATTTCCTGATTGGAAAAGTCCAAAGGAGCATAAGACGGGTTATTTGCGATCAGTTCAACGCCGTCTTTATATTTCCGGAGGCGCTTGCAGGTGGCATCTGCTCTGCTGACGGAGGCGATTACGATATCACCGGTTTCGGCGTCATTTTGTTGGCGGACGATTACCACATCGCCGCTGCATATGTTGGGTATCATGCTGTCTCCTTGGATTTTCAGGCCGAAAAAGCTTCCTGTGCGTGCCAGTTCCTCAGTGATTTCTTCGGTGCCGATGATTTCTTCCGTGGTTCCGATAGGGAGTTCGGCAGCAACACGGTCAAGGACATTGATGACGACACATTTCTTCTGTTTTGTAAGATCGTCGTCCCAGCCCATAATGTATGCCGGTGAAACTTTACCAATGGAGGCTATGGCCTCAATTTTGTCAGGCGGAATATTAGTAATGATATTATTTTCATATTTATACAGTGTTTGCTTTGAGACATTTATTTTGTCAGCAAAATTTACTTGACTCATATCCAGTTTATTTCTGATGTTTTTGATTCGTTCTCCAATGGTCATTTTCAAACCTCCAGACGTTGGTAACTTTATAATAGCGCAAAAACGTTATAAAATCAATAAAAAATAACTTGATAAGTTACAAAAATGTGATAGAATAACAGTAATTTTTAAAGTTACAAAAGAGGAGAAATGAGATATGATAAGGACGAATGAGTTGAGAGGAATGATTGTAAAAAATGAATTATCTCGATTCAAGCACGCTACAGGGCGCCGAACCAACGGATTGGAGGAGAAAAATTGAAAGACATTGTTTTACTGTACGACAACTGCTGCATTTATGAGATTGTGATTCTGAATTATTTTCTGAAATTCACGGACGGAGACATTCTGTTCTGTTCCGTGGACGGAGATACGGTACGGGCGGCGGAAGGGTACTCTATTAATCCGGAGCTGCCGTTAAAAGAGATTGATTTGTCTCAGGTAAGAAGCGTAATTGTCCCCGGAGGAGAAATTGCGCATATTGACCGGCCTGCTGTTCTGGACATGCTTCGCCGGCTGAATGCCGGAGGCGTACTGATCGCGGCAATATGTGCGGGAGTAGATATATTGGAGCGGGCGGGAATATTAGACGGCAGAAAGTCCGTTCATTCTGCCGATGCGGATTGTATCCGGGACGGGAACATCATCACGGCAAGGGCGAATGCGTATGTGGATTTTGCCATTGAGGCGGGGAAAGCCCTTGATTTATTTGAAGATGAACGGGATTTGCAGGAGACGATTGATTTCTGGAAGCTGTTTAAAAGAGCGGAGGTGTAAGGGAAAAGAGGGCAGTCCGGGGAACGGATCGCCCTTTTTCTTTCCGCATTGGTAAAATGCAATATGGAGAAAAAATAATGAGGCGGGTGCGATGTAGAATGTCAACTAAATTTATAATTTGGTTTACAATCCACCTGTGACGTGGTATGATTAACCATCATAGCACCGGACAGCCTGCCGCCGGGCGGCGGGAACGGGTGTTTTCAGTTGTTGTTTGCAGGACGCGGCTATTCGTTTATGAATAGGGAGGTGAAAGGATTGGGAGTGAAAGAATCGGGAACCAAAGAGAAGCTGCTCGCCCTTTTTGAAGAAAACAAGGGAACCTATTTCTCCGGCGAGGAGATTGCGGAGCGGCTTTCCGTTTCCCGGACGGCGGTGTGGAAAGCGGTAAACAGCCTGCGGGGCGAGGGATATGAGATTGATGCCGTTCAGAATAAAGGCTATTGTCTTTCTGTCAGCACGGATATTCTCTCCGCACAGGGGATTCGGAAGTATTTAAAGCCTGCCTGCGCATTTCTGGAGCCGGAGGTGCTGCCTGTGGCGGAGTCCACGAATGTACTGCTGAAAGAACGGGCGGGCGCCGGCGCAAAGGAGGGATATGTGATCCTGGCCAATTCCCAGACAGAGGGCAGGGGGCGGCTGGGGCGCAGTTTCTATTCCCCTGCGGATACCGGCATTTATATGAGCCTGCTGCTCCGTCCCCGGGCATATTCTCCCGACCAGGCGGTCCGGCTTACGACGATGGCGGCGGTGGCGGCCTGCGAAGCCATTGAGGAGGTGTCGGGAAGGAGGGCGCAGATCAAATGGGTCAACGATATTTTTATGGACGATAAAAAGGTCAGCGGCATTCTGACGGAGGCGGCGTTCAGCCTGGAAGACAACGGCCTGGATTATATCGTGGTGGGAATCGGGATCAATGCCTATCCGCCGAAAGAGGGCTTTCCCGCCGATGTGGCCCAGGTGGCCGGCGCCGTATTTCAGACACGGCAGAATGACGGGAAAAATCATCTGGCGGCGGCGTTTCTGAATCATTTTATAAGTTACTATGCGGCCGGAGAGAACATGGACTATGCGGAAAAATACCGGGCAAGAAGCCTGGTGATCGGAAAGGAGATCCGGGTGCTGTCACCGGCGGGCGAGAAAGAGGCCGTGGCACTTGACGTGGACGAGGAATGCCGGCTGGTGGTCCGGTATGAGGACGGCAGCAGGGAGAAACTTTCCTCCGGGGAGATCAGTGTTCGGCTTCGGTGATGGAGACGGGGATTCCAAAATGCGGCCCGGAAACCGACGGATTCAAAAAGAATCGGTCTCAAAGAAAGGATTCACTGTGGAAAAACGAATCGGTCTGGAATATCTAAAAACAAAAGACATGGTTTTCTGTGCCATGTTTGTGGCACTGATTGCGACGGGCGCCTTTATCAAGATTCCCGTTCCGGTGGTGCCGTTTACACTGCAATATCTGTTTACAATGCTGGCCGGCCTTCTGCTTGGCGCGAAAAAAGGGTGTCTTTCCGTCTGCGTTTACATCATTCTTGGCCTGGCCGGCCTTCCCGTTTTCACCCAGGGCGGCGGACCGGGATATATTTTTCAGCCCACCTTCGGCTATATCATAGGCTTTGCGGCGGGCGCTTTTGTGACGGGGAAGATCGCGGAAGGAATGGGAACCAAAAAAGCACAGCCAGGCTTCGGGCGTCTGCTGGCGGCAAATTTCACCGGGCTTGGCATCGTGTATCTGTTCGGAATGGTCTACTATTACCTGATCTGTGACCTTTATCTGGGAACGCCTATCGGACTGTGGCCGCTGTTTTTGTATTGTTTTCTGCTGGCCGTTCCCGGCGACCTGCTTCTGTGCATTCTGGGAGCGGTGATCGGGAAACGGATGATTCCGCTGATCAGGAGCAGTGTCATATGATCTATCCAGGGGGCCTGGCAGGGGCGTTGCGGAACTTTAATAATAGGGAGAGTATAAGATGATGTCTGTTGACGATTTGGGAAATAAAGTTATGGAAGGAAAGGAGATCACCAGGGAGGAGGCGCTCTGGCTGTATGAGCAGCCCGTGGAGGAAGTGAGCGAAAAGGCGGATGAGATCCGGGCTCATTGCTGTTCCAACGGTTTTGATCTCTGCACCATTATCAACGGAAAAAGCGGCCGGTGTTCGGAAAACTGCCGTTTCTGTGCCCAGTCGTCCCACAGCCGCACGGACGCGAAAGAATATCCCCTGCTTTCGCCGGAGGAAATCACGGCTCAGGCAAAGCTTTATGAGAAACAGGGCGCGCTGCGCTACTCCATTGTCACATCGGGGAAACGGCTTTCTGCTTTGGAGGTGGAACGGATGTGCGGGGCCGTGCGGCAGATCCGCAGGGATACCGGGCTTTCGGTCTGCGTTTCCTTCGGCCTGCTGAACGAGGAACAGTACCGGAAGCTGAAAGATGCCGGCGTGACCAGGGTACATAACAATCTGGAAACCTCCCGGCGGAATTTTTTCAATGTCTGTACGACCCATACCTTTGACGATAAAATAGATGCCATCCGGGCCGCGCAGTCCGCCGGGCTGTCGGTGTGCAGCGGCGGGATTATGGGGCTGGGGGAGACGGCGGAGGACCGGATCGACATGGCCCTGACTCTGCGGGAACTGGGAATCAAAAGTGTGCCTGTCAATATGCTGAATCCGATTCCCGGCACTCCTTTTGCGCGGAACCAGAGAATGACCGGGGCAGATATGCGGCGGATTGTGGCAGTATACCGGTTTATTCTGCCGGATGCCGCCATCCGTCTGGCCGGAGGCCGGGGGCTGCTTCCGGATAAGGGCCGGGCCTGCTTCCGGTCGGGGGCTAATGCCGCTATTTCCGGGGATATGCTGACCACGGCGGGGATTACGGTGGAGACGGACAGAAGATTGCTGAGAGAACTGGGGTATGAGGTGAGGTACGATCATGAGTAAAGGATTGTTTATTACAGGGACGGGAACCGATATCGGAAAAACTTATGTATCTGCACTGATTGTAAAAAAGCTGAAGGAAAGCGGTGTTTCCGCCGCCTATTTTAAGGCGGTGCTCAGCGGAAATGAGCGGAGGAAGGACGGCAGTCTGGTTCCCGGAGACGCACTCTATGTGAAAATGGTTTCGGGAATCGATCAGCCGCTGGCGGAAATGTGTCCTTATATTTATGAGCGTGCCGTCTCTCCCCATCTGGCCTCCAGAATCGAGGGAAATCCGGTCCGGATGGAGCGGGTGCTTGCGTGTTTCCGGTCGGTGTGCGGGAAATATGAGTATATCACCATGGAGGGCTCGGGCGGCATTCTCTGTCCCATCTGTTTTGACGAAGTAAGAATCTGGCTGCCGGACGTGATCAAAGCCTGCGGTCTGGGCTGTCTGCTGGTGGCGGACGCCGGCCTGGGCACGATTAATGACGTGGGCCTGACCGCATTTTATATGAAATCCCATGAGATTCCCCTGAAAGGAATTATTTTCAACCATTTCCGGCCGGGAGACAGGATGCAGGAGGATAATATAAAAATGTGCGAATATCTGACCGGAGTGAAAGTGGTGGCCTGTGTGAAAGATGGGGACAGGGAGCTGGATATTTCGGAGGAACTGCTGAAATCGCTGTATGCGTAGAAAAAGCCGCAAAAGGATAATAGGAGTTTGATATGATCTGGTATCCCTATGAACAGATGAAAACAATGAACCCTCCTTACAGAATCACGGACGCCCAGGGTGTCTACCTGTATACGGAGGATCAGAAGCTGATTGATTCCATATCCTCCTGGTGGAGCATGATCCACGGTTACAGGCATCCGGCGCTGACAAGGGCCATTGTCTCCCAGGCGGAGAAATTTTCCCATGTAATGCTGGGCGGGCTGACCCATGAGCCGGCCCGGAAGCTGGCCGAAAAACTGAAAAACTGGCTGCCCGGCGACCTGGACTATTCCTTCTTTTCCGACTCCGGCAGCGTGGCCGTGGAGGTGGCGCTGAAAATGGCGCTGCAATATTATATGAACCGGGGAGAAAAACGGCGCACAAAGATTCTCGCGCTGGAATATGCCTATCACGGAGATACTTTTAAAACCATGGAGGTAGGGGACGACGAGGATTATCATTTTGTGTTAAACGCCTATGGTCCAAGCCGGTCCGTCATACATATTCCCACCGACATCAAAGCGCTTGAAACCGCTTTTGCGGCGCATCATGAAGAACTGAACTGTTTGATTGCGGAGCCGCTTTTGCAGGGAGCCGGCGGAATGCGGATGTATGATATCTCTTTCCTGAAACGGGCCAGAGAGCTCTGCGACCATTACGGCGTCCTGCTGATTTTTGACGAGGTAGCCACAGGATTCGGGCGGACCGGAAACCGGTTTGTGGCCGACCTGGTTCTGCCGGATATTCTGGTTCTGGGGAAAGCGCTGACCGGGGGATATATCGGTCATGCGGTGACGGTGGCCAGTAAAAAGGTATTTGAAGGCTTTTACGACGACAATCCGCAGCATGCCCTGATGCACGGCCCCACCTTTATGGGAAATGCTCTGGCCTGTGCCGTGGCGTTAAAATCTATCGAACTGTTTGAATGCCAGGATTATATGGCAAAAATCCGCCGGATTGAAAAAATCACCCGCCGGGAGCTGGAGGGCTTTTCCGATCCCCGCATCAGAGAAATCCGGATTATGGGGGGCTGTGTCTGCCTGGAGGTGAAAGAGGCCGGAATTCTGAAAGGATACCAGCAGTTTGCATATGAGCGGGGGGTATTTGCCAGGCCGTTTCTGAATTATCTCTATGCCATGGTGCCTTATGTGATTCGGGAGCAGGAGCTGGTCAGAGTGCTGGATACGATGAAAGCATGGTTTCTGCGATAACCGGTCCGCGGTCAGAAAACCAAACTTGACATTGCCTGACGGCATGATATAATGTGTGCGTAGGTGATGAGCAGTGCCAGACCGCAGAAGAAGGGAACGACTGCCGGATTTGTCGGTCCGTATTCTGTCAGGGGGCCTGCCCGGCCGACTGCATTACGTGAGTTCGAAACCATCCTCACGGAAAAAACAAAACTAAGGAGAGTGTACGATGAAAACAAAATTTGACGACAGGAAAACCAAGGAGATTGTCCTGGGGGCCGTGATTGCCGCGCTGTATGTGGCGCTGACGCTGCCATTTGCGCCGATTGCCTACGGGCCGGTGCAGTTTCGGATTTCGGAGGCGCTGACGGTTCTGCCTTATTTTACGCCGGCTGCGGTGCCGGGAGTGACGCTTGGCTGTCTTCTGTCCAACATTCTGATGGGCTCGCCGCTGCCGGATATCGTGTTCGGGACGATTGCCACCCTGATCGGCGCCATCTTTTCTTACCGGCTGCGGGTACATAAATATCTGGTCTGCGTGCCGCCCATCGTGGCCAATGCGCTGATTATCCCGTGGGTGCTGAAATTTGCCTACGGCGTGCCGGATCTGGTGCCGGTTATGATGTTTACCGTGGGGCTTGGCGAAGTGCTGGCGGTGGGTGTTCTGGGGAATATCTTCCTGCTTTCTCTGGAACGGTGCAGGAAGATGCTGTTTCAGAATTAACGCCTGTCTCTATGGCTGCCTGAACGTTCCACAGGGAATGTTTCCGTTATGAAAGGATTCGGCCCGGGGAAGATGAAAAAAATCATCTTTCCCGGGCCGATTGATTTTTTTTCGGTTTCATTATAATATAATAAAGATGGAAAACAATGACTTTTAGGAAAAGGGGACGAAAAAAGATGTATTACATAAATTTCAGCCATCCGGAATATATTCATTTTATGGGTATCGGCGGGATCAGTATGAGCGGTCTGGCGGAGATTCTTCTGGACCGGGGATTCCGGATCAGCGGTTCGGATATGAGAGAATCTGAGATTACGGAGCATCTGAGGAAAAAGGGCGCCGAAATTATGATTGGCCAGAAAGCGGAGAATATCCGTCCGGATATGAAAGCCGTCGTTTATACCGCGGCCATTCATACGGACAATCAGGAGTATCAGGCGGCTTTGTCAGCCGGCATTCCCATGATGAGCCGGGCGGAGCTTCTGGGGCAGTTGATGAAAAATTACGGCGAGGCGGTGGCTGTTTCGGGCACCCACGGGAAAACCACCACCACCTCCATGCTGACGGAGATTCTTCTGGCTGCGGCCAAAGACCCCACCATCTCCGTGGGCGGCATGCTGGACAGCATCGGGGGAAATGTGCGAATCGGCAGGTCAGACTGCTTTGTGACGGAGGCATGTGAATATACCAATAGTTTTCTATCCTTTTATCCCACGGTTGCGGCGGTTCTGAATGTGAAGGAGGACCATCTGGACTATTTTAAAGATCTTGCGGATATCCGCCGGTCCTTCCGCCGCTTTATGGAACTGGTGCCCTCTCATGGCAGCGTGGTGGTCAATGATGAGATTGAGGGGCTGGAAACGCTGACGGAGGGACTTTCCTGCAATGTGATTCGCTTCGGACAGAAGCCGGACAGTCAGTTTCATGCCGCGGATGTGATTTACGACCGGAACGGATGCCCCTCTTTTGTTTTGCAGGATACCCGCCAGGCGGCGCCGGTCTGTTTTGAACGGATTGCTTTAAAGGTTCCCGGCGCGCATAATCTGGCGGATGCCCTGGCGGCGGCGGCGCTGGCTTTTGTTCTGGATATTCCGTTTGTCCATATCAAGGCCGGACTGGAACAGTTTCAGGGCGTTCACAGGCGTTTTGAACATAAAGGGGATGTGGCCGGCATTACGGTAATTGACGACTACTCCCATCATCCCGATGAAATCAATGCGGCGCTGGCGGCAGCGAAGCGCTGTTCCTATCATGAGCTGTGGTGTGTGTTTCAGCCCCATACATACACCAGAACAAAGGCTTTTCTCCATGAATTTGCCCAGGCGCTGTCAGCGGCGGACCATGTGATTCTGGCCGACATCTATCCGGCCAGGGAGACAGATACGCTGGGGGTAAGTTCCGAAGATATCCACAGGCTGCTGGTGAAAACGGGGGTGGATTCTCATTACCTTCCCACCTTTGAACAGATTGAATCGTTTGTTCGAAAGACCTGCAGACCCGGCGACATGCTGATTACCATGGGCGCAGGGGATGTGGTAAAGGTAGGGGAGGATCTGCTGAAGCAATAATTTTTCAAATTTTTTTATCCACCGTCAGCAAAGCCCATATTTACTGGGAATCTGACGAGTTATCCACAATATCCACATTTTTATCCACATTCTCTGCCGGATAAATATGTGGATATTTTTTTTCTCCATCCGGATCAGACAAAAAGTCCGGAGTATCAGCAGTAATCAGGTGTTTTAGATTTTTTTCGACTTTGGCTGACCGCAAAATTTGCAGATTATCCACATTATCCACAATTGGCAGTGTGGATAATAAACTGATTCTCTTTTTTGGGAGAACATGATATAATGTCCGCGTAAGCAATGAACAGTTATTTGTTTTTATTCTAAGCAGGGAAGGAGCGGATGTCTGAATTGAAGCTGCGCAATGAATGGAAACCGGATGTCGTTGCGGTATCCGGGGATTTTATTGATTATTATATGCCTCAGGCCAGCGGTGAATTTGTGAAGGTATACCTGAGTCTGCTTAGAAATATGGAAAAAGGCGGAAGTGAGCTGACCGTCTCCGGCCTGGCGGATTCTCTGAACCACACGGAGAAGGATGTGGTCCGGGCGCTGAAATACTGGGAGCGGATGCAGCTTCTGCGGCTGGGCTATGAGGGAGAGGAACTGAACGATATTGTCCTGACAGCGCCGCCAGAGAAAAAGTATGCGGAAGAAAAGGTCCGGCCGGCTGTTTCGGAAGAAGAAAAGAGTCTGTCGGATATTGGGGAAACAGGACGCCCGCCGGCGGTTTCCGGACAAAAATCTCCGGAGCAGCCCGCAAAAGATCCTCTTTCTTTAAAACGGCTGGAAGGAGACGGGGAGTTTAAACAGTTGTTATTTGTGGCCGGCCAGTACATAGGCGCGCCGCTGACCAGAAAAGACTGCGACGCGTTTGCCTATTTATATGACCAGCTTAAGCAGCCGGCGGAATTTCTGGAATATCTGATCGAATACTGTGTTTCCATGGGGCATAAAAGCGTGCGCTATATGGAGACGGTGGCGCTGGATCTGCACAAAAGAGGGGTGGCGACGGTGGAGCAGGCCAAGGCGGCTCTGCCTGCCATGAAAAAGGATCATTATGCCGTGATGAAGGCATTTGGCTTAAACAGCCGTCAGCCGGCTCCGGGGGAAAGGCAGATGATGGACAAATGGTTTTCTGTCTACGGGTTTTCCCGGGAGATGGTGCTGGAAGCCTGCGGCCGAACCATGTCGGCCATTCACAGGCCCAGTTTTGAATATACGGATAAAATTTTGGAATCCTGGAAGGAAAAGGGTGTTAAAGTTCCGTCGGACGTAAAAGCGCTGGATGAGAAGCGGAGCCGGGAAAAGGGAAAGAAGCCTGTGCGGGTGACGGAGAGAAAGACGCCGATCCGCTCCAACCAGTTTCACAATTTTGAACAGAGAGAGTATGATTTTGATGAGTTGATGCGGAAGATCAACGGTTAGGAAAAGAGGAAAGCATTGTCATTATCAAACAGTCAGTATCAGACGATCATGCGGGAGTACAATCGAAAGCAGCTGGCGAACCGGCGCAGGCAGCAGGAACGCATCGGGCAGGTCCGAAAAAAACTTCCTCAGTATCAGGCGCTGGAGGAGGAGATTGGACTGCTGGCTTTGGAACAGGCGAAAAAACTGCTGGCGGGGGACAGAAGCGCGCTGGAGGAGCTGAAAAAGCAGATCGGCGACCGAAGGGAACAGAAGGAGATTCTGCTTCTGTCCAAAGGATTTCCGCCGGATTATCTGGACATGGATTACAGTTGTCAGGACTGTCAGGACACAGGCTATATCGGATCGGAGAAATGCCACTGTTTCCGCCAGGCCGTGGTGGATTTGCTTTATACCCAGTCCAATCTGAAAGAAATATTAAAAACGGAAAATTTCGACACTTTTTCCTATGAATGGTATGACCGGGAACCGGAAATGGGAAAGCCAAGCCCCTATGACAATATGAGAAGAATCGTGGCGGTCTGCCAGGCGCTTACGGAAAATTTCGACCGGGAGAAGCCAAGCCTTCTGCTGACCGGTCCCGCGGGGGTGGGAAAAACTTTTCTGACCCACTGTATTGCCAGGGAACTGTTAAACCGCTGCTATTCGGTAATCTATCTGTCGGCCATCGACCTGTTCGACGTCTTTTCAAAGGAAAAATTCGATTACGGCCAGGATGAGGAGTCCGATCATATGTATCGCTACATTCTGGACTGTGATATGCTGATAATCGACGATCTTGGGACGGAGCTGAATAATACGTTTACCACCTCTCAGTTGTTTTACTGTATGAGCGAACGGGAGAAGCGGCGCAAGCCGATGATTATTTCCACCAATCTGTCCCTGGCAGCCCTGCGGGACTGCTATTCGGAACGGATCACTTCCCGGATGATCAGCGATTACAGGATTATGGAATTGTATGGGGCGGATATCAGGATCAAAAAGAAGCTGAGAGAGCATGTATCCAACCAATGAATGCGCAGAAATGTACGGGCGGACTTTTCTTTTGCATCTGTGAGATTCCGCGCGTATAGGAAAGAAAAATGGAGGAATTTATGAGAGACGAGAAGAATTATGAGACAATACCGGTAGGGCGGCTGGGTCTGATTCCGGTGGACGGATGCCAGCCTCTGGCAAAGCTGGTGGATCAGTATTTGGTGGGCTGGAGAAAAGAGCGCCTTCATGACCATAAGGAGCGGCTGATTTTTGACGGGTACGAGCGGGACAGCTATATCATTGACGCCGATTTTCCACGGTTCGGCAGCGGGGAGGCGAAGTGTCAGCTGTCTCAGTCGATCCGGGGAGACGACCTGTTTATTCTGGTGGACGTGTGCAATTCCAGCCTGACCTATTCCATGAACGGACATATCAACCGCATGTCCCCCGACGATCATTTTCAGAATTTGAAGCGGGTGATCGCCGCGGCCAGCGGGCATGCCCGGCGGATCAACGTATTTATGCCGTTTCTGTATGAGAGCCGCCAGCACAGGAAAAACGGCAGAGAATCCATGGACTGCGCCATGGCGCTGCAGGAGCTGGTCCGCATGGGCGTGAACAATATTATCACCTTTGACGCCCATGACCCCAAGATTCAGAATGCCATCCCCCTGCACGGATTTGAAACGGTGCGCCCGGCCTATCAGTTTATCAAGTATCTGCTGAAACACGAACAGAACCTGACCATAGACAACGATCATATGATGGTGATCAGCCCCGACGAGGGCGGCATGAACCGGGCGGTATATATGGCCAATGTGCTGGGACTTGACGTGGGCATGTTCTATAAGCGCCGGGATTACTCGAAAATTATAAACGGGAGAAACCCCATTATTTCCCATGAATTCCTTGGTTCCTCCGTGGAGGGAAAGGATGTGCTGATTATCGACGATATGATTTCTTCCGGAGACAGTATGCTGGACGTGGCGAAGGAACTGAAAAGCAGAAAGGCCAACAAGGTATTTGTCTGTGCCACCTTCGGCCTGTTTACCGGCGGCCTGAAAAAATTCGACAGCTATTATGAAAGCGGGCTGATCAGCCGCATTCTCACCACGAACCTGATTTATCAGACAGAGGAACTGCTGTCCAGGCCCTATTATATCAACGTGGATATGAGCAAATATATTGCCCTGCTGATTGACAATATCAACCATGATATTTCCATCAGCGAGCTGCTGGACCCGGTGGGACGGATCAACAGGCTTCTGGCCGATTACCGGAAGTGAAAATGTACGTATTTTATGAAGAAATGCTGGAAAAATGAGCGATTCCGGCTATTTACAGAACAGGAAGAAAGATGATATAATATGCAGTGTAAGCGATGGGCGGCGCAGATACGAAAGTTGGAAAAAATGGTAACGGCGCCCGCACCATAAATGTAATGTTTTGGAGGGATTTATGAGCGAAGAATTAAGGAATGACGAAGTACTGGAAGAAACGGCTGCGGAAGCGGCAGAAATTACGGAGACCATGGATGATTACGCAGATCAGCTGGATGTGGATCCGGTTTGGGTACGGCTTGAGAATATGCTGAAAGACCAGACGGTGATCAGCGTTGAGGTGGGCGGCATCGTAAAGGCCGGCGTGGTTGCTTATGTGGAGGGCGTGAGAGGATTTATTCCCGCGTCTCAGCTTGATATCGGCTATGTGGAGAATCTGGAGAGCTGGCTGGGCAAAACGCTGGACGTGGTTGTAATCACTGCCGACGCGAAGGAGAAACGCCTGGTGCTCTCCGGCAAGAAGGTGGCAAGACAGCGGGCGGAGGAAGCCAGAAAGGCCAGAATCGCCGCCGTGAAGGTGGGAACCGTGGTAAAGGGCATCGTAGAAAGCTTGAAGCCTTACGGCGCTTTTGTGGATATCGGGGACGACATGACAGGTCTGGTTCACGTATCTCAGATCAGCCAGAAGCGGGTGAAGGATCCTTCCGATGTGCTGAAAGCCGGAGATGAGGTAGAGGCAAAGATTATAGCCGTGAAGGACGGCAAGATCAGCCTGAGCATGAAAGCGCTGGAGGAAAGCCCCAGAGAGGTACAGGAAGAAGTGTTCCCGTACAGAGAAGAAGGCAGGGCGTCCACCAATTTAGGCGCGCTGCTCAAAGGCATCAAGCTGGACTGATACGGCCGGTATAGAGGAAAGCGTATGGAACTGCCTAAGAAGTTTGAGCAGGTGGACCAGTGGAAAACAATGCTGTTTTTGTATGAGTCCGCTCTGAAGGAAATAAATACGAAGATTGAAATTCTGAATCAGGAATTTGTCCATGTTCATAATTACAATCCTATCGAACATGTAAAGTCCAGGATCAAGTCCGCGGAAAGCATTGTCAGAAAGCTGAAAAAACTGGGATTTGAGGCGACCATCGACAATATGATGAAGCATCTGAACGATATCGCCGGAATCCGGATTATCTGTTCCTTTACCTCCGATATCTATCAGATTGCCAAGATGATTGCTAATCAGGATGATGTGATGGTGCTGCAGGTGAAAGATTATATGAAGCATCCGAAGCCGAACGGGTATAAGAGCTACCATATGGTGGTGTCTCTGCCGATTTTTCTGTCAGACGGGCCTGTCCATACCACTGTGGAGATTCAGATCCGGACCATTGCCATGGATTTCTGGGCAAGTCTGGAGCATAAGATTTATTATAAATATGAAGGAAACGCACCCGCACAGATGTATGAGGAATTAAAGGACTGTGCGGATATTGTGGAACAGCTTGACGCCAAGATGCTGTCGCTGAACGAGCAGATCCAGCAGATGCATGTAGAAGAAGATACATAACGTAAAGCAAATGATGATAAAAAGCGCTGTGAAGGATAAAAATGATCAAAATCCTTCGCAGCGCTTCTTGTATCATAGGAGAGTCTTCTGTCGGTAAACGGATCGTTTACCGTGTGAAAAAGCTTTCCGGATAGTGTTTCCGGTCAAACAGATGGTTATACTGGAATCTCTGGTACTGTTCCAGAGATTCCCGGACTGCCGGGTCTTCCGGATCCGATACGGGCATATACGTTCCATGGCTGTCGATCACCGTATTGGCCGTGATAACCGGGAGGGTGTCGGAGAGCCGGGACAGATAGCCCTGCCATTCGGTCAGAGGAAGACCAGCGGTTTCCAGCAGCAGCGGTCCGAGATAGTTGGCGCTTAACTGCAGGGCGTTTTGTTCTTCAATGTCATAATTGGCCCACATCACGAATGGCACGATAAAACGGTTCTGGGCTTCCTCAAGGCTTCGTTCTTCCTGGGGAACGCCTGTAAGGGAGGCGATGCAGTTGGTGACATAATCGTTAGGCTGGTGATCGCCGAACATAAGAAGAATGGTAGGTTCTTCTTCTTTGGAAAAGTATTCGGTCAGCTCCCTGAACGCGGCGTCAGATTCTTTAATCAGCGTCAGATAGTTTTCTGTGGCCGGATGGGGTTTATCCATATCCGTCAGAGAAACCGTGGGCGGAAAATTATCAAAAATTTCGCTGTAGCCGCTGTGATTCTGCATCGTCACATTAAAGACGAACAGCTTTTCTCCTTCCTCTTTCCCCTCATACAGTTCTTTTATTTTAGCGTAAGAGGAGCGGTCGCTGACATATTTCCGGATGATTTCCGGATTTTTAAAATCCGGTTTAAAGTAGGCTTCGTCAAAGCCCAGCAGAGGATAGACCTCGTTCCGCTTCCAGCCGCTGGCATGATAGGGATGCATGGCGACGGTGCGGTAGCCCTCCGCTTTCAGACTGCTGGCAAGAGAAGGAAGCTCCTCTGAGATATACTGCTGGTAAGAAACGCTTCCGGAGGGCAGAAATGCCATGCTGTCCCCGGTTAGAAATTCAAATTCCGTATTTGCCGTGTTGCCGCCTACCACTGAGACAAACAGGTTTCCGGTAACGGCGTTTTCGCCTCCTTGCTGCAGGCTGTGAATAAAAGGCATATAGTCTTCGCTGGTTTCAAATTCATGGAGGACAGACAGGTCGGAAAATGCCTCGTTCATAATGACGATAATGTTGGGGCTGTCGGTCCGGACTTGCGAGGCGGCTGCCGGCAGGGCGCCTCCCGAAATCCGCTGCCGGGTGTCTGTCTGACTGTTCTGGTCTGCTTTGGAAACGGTCTGGCTGGGTGTTGCCGCCGCTGCCTGGCCGATCTGTTTTTGCTTCTGAGCTTCCTGCCGGATGGTTTCCGCCGAATACCGGGCCGGCCTGTCGATTTTCAGATACTTTGTATTCTGTATGAAGCTGGCGGCAAAGCCATTGTCCCGGTAGGTGGCCCACTGGGTAAACAGGTTGCTGAACGTAAGGGCACGGTCGGTAAAGGCAGTGGTACACAGGGCGGTTTTCATGGCAAGCAGCAGGCAGAGTCCGGCGGCTGCGATGCAGGCCCGCCGTTTCGGCGCCGGCGCCCTTAACGTGCATTTTTCCGCCAGGATGCACAGGTACAGAAACAGCAGCAGGGTGAATACCATGGAGGCCGGCGCCGTATAGGTGAAATTATCCATAACGCTGGCCGCCGTGGAGGCGGAACGCAGGTCCCAGGGCAGAATCGGGTTTCCCCGGAATTCCATGGTGTAGTGGTTGGCGATGCCCACGACGACAGTCAGAATATTCCCCGTAATCAGGGCACGTTTGAAGCTGCCCAGGACGGCGAATAATACGATGTAGAAAAACCAGAACAGAAGCAGGTTGATGATCTGGGGCGAGAGTTCCATTTTCAGCGGGTTATGGGTGAAAGTTTCCAGCCCGTAAAAGGCGGCTGCCGGAGTCAGGGCAAAGAAAAATATCTGCAGCTTCCGGCCCGGTTCTTTCCTCACCATCCACAGAAGTCCGACGCCGGCGGCCAGCAGAGTCTGCAGGGCAAAAAGGCCGGGGCGGAACTTTGTGGTAAGCAGGGACCAGACCGCAGCGGCCTCGGCAGCGGCCGCGATCAGGACGGCGGCAGCCAGCCGCGTCTTTGTATGATGAAAAAGGGATTGACAGGTATGTATCATGGTTTCCTCCTGAAAGTCAGAGCTTTCTTAAACAGTATATGATAATAGGGATTTCATTTTGCGAAATTTAGCGCCGCCGGCAGGCTGCTTTTGGCGGCGCGTTTTTTCGGAATGATAGGTTCCGCATTTATTCTACATGAAATACGCAAAAAATGCACGTGAAAAATTTCGTAAAAAATCATGAAGAATTGTTTAAGTTTACATTTCTTCTCGTTTGATGTAGAATAGGAGTATTGTAAGATGACCGAAAATACGGATCCATGGGGGTTTTTATGAAAAAATACGATTATGTACTGGTGGGCAGCGGCCTGTATGCCGGCGTGTTTGCCTGGTATGCGAAGAAACATGGGAAAAGTTGTCTGGTGGTGGAACGGCGCAGCCAGCCGGGCGGAAATATATACTGTCAGGAGATCGAGGGAATTCATGTGCATCAGTACGGCGCCCATATTTTCCACACGTCGAATAAAAAGGTGTGGGACTTTGTGAACGGCCTGGCCGAGTTTAACCGGTATACCAACTCCCCGGTAGCCTGCTACAAAGGGGAGATGTACAATCTGCCTTTTAATATGAACACATTCCATAAACTGTGGGGCGTCTGTACGCCGAAAGAGGCTATGGAGAAGATCAGAGAACAGCAGGCGGACATTCAGGGAGAACCGAACAATCTGGAAGAACAGGCGATCCGTCTGGTGGGCCGGGATATCTATGAGCGGCTGATCAAAGGCTATACGGAGAAACAGTGGGGGAGAGACTGTAAGGATCTGCCCAGCTTTATTATCCGCCGCCTGCCGGTGCGCTACACGTATGACAATAACTATTTTAACGACCGTTACCAGGGCATTCCCATCGGCGGATACAATGTGCTGACAGAAAAGCTGTTTGCGGGCTGTGACATGGAGCTGGGCCGGGATTTTCTGGAAGACAGGGAATATTACGCAGAAGCCGGGGAAACAATCGTATATACAGGCCCCATCGACGCCTATTACGGCTATCGGTTCGGGAAGCTGGAATACAGAAGCCTGCGGTTTGAGACGGAGGTGCTGGACGAGCCCAATTACCAGGGCAATGCGGTGGTAAACTATACGGAGCGCAAGGTTCCCTATACCCGGATTATCGAGCACAAGCATTTTGAATTCGGAACGCAGGAAAAGACCGTGATTACCAGGGAATATCCGGCGGAGTGGACGCCGGGAACGGAACCCTATTATCCGGTGAACGATGAGAAAAATGCCGGTCTGTACCGGCAGTATTATCAGTTGGCACAGAATGAGGCGCATGTGATTTTCGGCGGAAGGCTGGCGGAATATCAGTATTATGATATGGACAAGGTGATCGAGTCCGCCATGAACCGGGCCGAGCAGGAATTCGGAGAGAAATAAAGACCGTATAAAAAGAAAAGATGGAAAAGCAAATCCGAACGCCTGATCCCGGAGACGGGCTGGGTTCAGGGGGTTCGGAAAGCTTGGAGGATAAAAATGCAGGCGATCATACTGGCTGCGGGCATGGGAAAACGGTTAAAGGAGCTGTCCCGAAACGCCGCGAAATGCATGGTGGAAGTGAATGGAATCACACTGATTCAGCGGACCCTTGACCAACTGGACGGCCTTGGCCTGTCCAGAATCGTCGTCGTGGCGGGGCACAAAGGAGAAAAGCTGAAAGCCTTTATCCAAACGCTTGGCATCCGCACGCCGATTGTCTATGTGGACAACGACATTTATTTTAAGACCAATAACATTTACTCCCTCTATCTGGCAAGGGAATACCTGGCCGCGGAGGACACGCTGCTGCTGGAGTGCGACATTATCTTTGAGCCTGCGGCGCTTAAGCGTCTCCTTGCGGATCCCTATCCGAATCTGGTTCTGGTTGACCGCTATGCAAGCTGGATGGACGGCACGATGGTGACGCTGGACGAGAACCGGAATATTCTGCGTTTTGTCAGCAAAAAGGAATTTTCCTATGGGGAGCGGAAGCAGTACTACAAGACGGTTAATATCTATAAGTTCAGCAGGGAATTTTCCTGTTCCTGCTATATTCCCTTTCTGGAAGCTTACTGCAAAGCGCTGGGAAACAACGAGTATTACGAGCAGGTTCTGAAAGTGATTACGCTGCTGGAGGACTACCAGATCAAGGCGGCGCTGCTTGCGGGCGAGCGGTGGTATGAGATTGACGACGTGCAGGATCTGGATATCGCCCGGTCCCTGTTTGCGGAAGACGCGGACCGTCTGGCGCTGTATCAGAAGCGGTACGGCGGCTACTGGAGGTATCCGGGCCTTCAGGATTACTGCTATCTGGTCAATCCCTGTTTTCCGCCTGAGAAGATGCTGGAGGAGATGAAAGCCAGCTTTGAGACTCTGCTGACGGGATATCCTTCCGGCATGGAGGTGAACAGTCTTCTGGCGGCCAAGTGCTTTGGGCTGAAACCGGAGCAGATTGTGCCGGGGAACGGGGCGGCGGAGCTGATTAAGGCGCTGATGGAGCGGGACAGGGGCAGAATCGGTATGGCGATGCCTGCCTTTGAGGAATATCCGAACCGGAAGCTTAGACAGGGGATTTCCGTGGAAGGGTTTGTGCCCGGCGGACAATGTGGGTTCAGGTATACGGAACAGGACCTGGCGGACTATTATGAGGCGCATCCGGTGGATATGCTGGTGGTGGTGAACCCGGATAATCCGACGGGTAATTATATCAAAAAGGAAGGGATGCTGCGTCTGGCTCAGTGGGCAGAAGAACGGCAGATCCGTCTGGTGGTTGACGAGTCCTTTGCGGATTTTGCCGGGGAACCGGACAATACGCTGCTTGACCAGGAGATTTTAAGCCGTTATCCCGACCTGATCGTGGTGAAAAGCATCTCGAAATCCTACGGCGTGCCGGGGCTTCGGCTGGGGGTTCTGGCCGGCGGCGACCGGGAACTGATCGGCAGTTTAAAAAAGGATGCGGCCATCTGGAATATCAATTCCTTTGCCGAGTTCTTTCTGCAGATTTATGAGAAATACCGCTCTGATTATGAACAGAGTCTGGTCAGACTGCGGGAATACCGCGGGATGTTTGTGAAGCGGCTTTTGGAGCTTCCTGATCTGGAGGTGTATCCGTCGGAAGCCAACTATATTATGTGCCGGATCAGAGAGGGCGGGCCTTTGGCGGCAGATCTGACCCGCAGGATGCTGCTGGAAGAACATATACTGATAAAAGACCTGACCGGTAAAAAAGGTCTGGAGGGAGGACAGTATATCAGGCTGGCGATCCGGCGGCCTGAGGAGAATGAACGGCTGATCCGGGCGCTTGGACGGATACTGAACAGTTAAGCTGGGAAAAATATGTATAAAGAATACGATCAGGAAACATTAAAAAAACTGCAGAAAACGGAGCTGATGATCCTGAAAGATTTTCTCTGGCTCTGTGAAAAATATCATCTGACCTACTTTTCATTTGCGGGGACTGCCATCGGCGCTCTGCGCCATAAAGGGTTTATTCCCTGGGACGACGATATCGATGTCTGTATGCCCAGAAGGGATTATATAAAATTACAGAAAGCCGTGAAAAAGGAATTTCCGGACCGCTATCAGATTATGAATGCGGAGGTGTGCGAGGCATATCCTTTAACCACCACCCGGATGATGCTGCGGGGAACCAAATTCCGGGAGGAGGCGTTTCGGGATCTGGACTGTGAGCTGGGGATTTTTCTTGACATTTATCCCTTTGACCCGGTGCCCGACGATGAGAAGGCTTATAAAAGACAGGCCTTTACGGCCTGGTTTTACAGCAAACTGCTGATTCTGCGCTGTATTCCGGAGCCGGTAATTATGGGAACCGGATGGAAGACCGCTCTGATGCGGCTGGCCTGCAAAGGGGCCCATCATATGATGAAGGGGCTGGGGATATCCAGACGCAGGCTGTACCGCCGCTGCCGCAGGGCCATGATGCGTTATCAGGGGCAGGAGACAAAGCGGCTTTCCTATCTGTGTGATACGAACCGATTCTGGAACACCATTGCCCTTGACGATCTGTATCCTCTGCGGCAGGAACCTTTTGAGGATGTGTATCTGAATTTTCCGAAAAACATTGAGAAAATGCTGTCCCAAATGTGGCCGGACTTTATGACGCTGCCGCCTGTGGAGAAGCGGAAAAATCACCATCCCTATGAATTAGAATTTGGAGAAGCTTTTGAGACGAATACGGAAATGGCTGGTGGGCAGTGACCGGAATATCAGCAGACGGAATATCATATGGAATATGCTGGGCAGCACCTTCTATGCCTTTGCCACCCTGCTTTTGACCACGGTGACGGGAAATGTGGCGGGGGAGTCGGCAGGCGGCGTGTTTTCCTTTGCCTTTGCCATCGGCCAGCAGCTATTGTCCGTATCCTATTTCGGCGTCCGCCCCTATCACCAGACCGATGTGACGGGACAGTATTCCTTCCGGGACTATTTTCATATCCGGATTGTCACCTGCCTGATTTCGGCGGCGGCCGGGATTGTCTATCTTCTGGCTTCGGATTTTACTGCGGCGAAGACGGCGGTGGTGTTTCTGCTGATCTGCTTTAAGATGGCGGACGGCTTTGCCGACGTGTATGAGATTGAATTTCAGCGGCGGGACCGGCTGTATCTGGCCGGAAAGTCCATGTTTTTCCGGACGCTTTTTTCGGTGGCGGTATATACCGCAGTTCTGTTTCTGACAAAAAGCCTGATCCTGGCCTGCGGCTGCGCCGTTGTATCGGCCGCTGCGGGCGTGGTGATTTTTGATATGGTTCCCGGCGGTTTTTTCCGTTATCTCTGCCGTCCTGACTGGCGCAAAGGGGTCAGGCTGCTGCGGGAATGTGTGCTGATCTTTCTCGCTTCTTTTATGGAGTACTATATTTTAAATGCGTCGAAGTTTGCTATCGAGGCCCATGTCAATGACTCGGCGGTCTACTGCTATACCATTATTTTCCTGCCGAATATGGTGATTAATCTGGTGGCGGGATACATTATCCGTCCTTTTCTGACCGGAATGGTGGTGCAGTGGGAACGGCGGCAGAGACGGAAATTCGGGATGGGCATTCTGAAAATTTTCGCCATTATCGCGGTGTTTGCGGTGCTGGCACAGATTCTGGGCTATACGCTGGGTGCGCCGGTGCTGAGTCTGATCAGCGGGGCGGATGTGTCTCCTTACCGGGGGGCGCTGCTGCTTCTGGTGGCAGGGGGAAGCCTGTATGCGGGTGAGACGCTTCTGTACTATGTGCTGGTGATATTCAGGAAACAGAAATTACTGTTTGTCTTCTATGGAGCCGTTTTTCTGACCGCACTGGCGGCCACCGGGCCGCTGGTGAAAGCGTGGGGAATTACAGGCGGCGCGGCGGCATATTTTTTCATGATGGCCCTGTTGTTTTTGCTGTTTGGAGGATATGCGGCGATCTGCTTTGCGGCGGACTGCAGAAGTAAAAAAAGATAATAGTTACGAAGAAACGGAGCCTGCATACCTGCCGTGCCGCAGGGCAGGCAGATCGGAAGAGAGGAAACATGCTGACTGTAGATGTGATTATTCCCACCTATCGGCCGGATGGGAAATGGAACCGCCAGATTGCAGGGCTGCTGCGGCAGACGTATCCGCCCTGCCGGGTTCTGATCGTGAAGACGGGAGAACCTTTGGAACGGCAGGAGGATATCAGAGCCCGGTTTGCCCGGCAGGGGATACCGGCAGAGTTTATGTCTGTTACACCGGAGGAATTTGACCATGGCGGTACGCGTCATATGGCCGCCGAGCGGTGTGACGGTGACCTGCTTTTGTTTATGACCGACGACGCGGTGCCGGCGGATTGTTATTTAATTGAAAATCTGGCAAAGGCCTTTTCACAGGAATCTGTGGCGGCGGCTTACGCCAGACAATTGCCGGATCAGACGTGCCGGGTAATCGAGCGGTATACCCGTTCCTTTAATTATCCCGAAGAAAGCCGGGTGAAAACGGCGGCGGATCTGGAAGAACTGGGTATTAAAACGTTTTTCTGTTCCAATGTGTGCGCCATGTACCGGCGGTCCGTATATGAAGAACTGGGCGGGTTTCCGGGAAATACGATTTTTAATGAGGATATGATTTTTGCGGGCCGTCTGATTCAGGCGGGCTATGCCATTGCCTATGAGGCGAAAGCGAAAGTGATCCATTCCCATCATTATAACTGTACGCAGCAGTTTTCCAGAAATTTTGATCTGGCAGTGTCCCAGAAACAGAATCCCCAGGTGTTCGGGATGGCGAAATCGGAGCAGGAGGGGATTAGGCTTGTCAGGCAGACTGCCGGGTATCTGATAAAGAACGGACGGTTTGACCAGCTTCCGGCGCTGATAGTTGGGAGCGGAGCGAAATTTCTGGGGTACCGGCTGGGGAAGTGCTATGACAGGCTGCCCGAACCGCTGGTGCGGAAAATAAGCATGAATAAACGGTATTGGGAAAAACAGCAGGCTGTCAGAGGGCATGGGGAAGATGTTCTGGTCAGCGTCTGCATTCCGGCTTATAACAGCGGCGCATATATTGAGAAAACGATGGAATCGGTGCTGAACCAGACCCATAAAAATCTGGAACTGGTGGTGGTGGATGACCATTCCGCCGACGATACGGTGAAGATTGTGGAGGGGATGGCGGCAAAGGACAGCCGGGTTCGTCTGGAAATCAACCCCAGAAATCTGGGGCTTTCGGGAAACTGGAACGCCTGTATCCGCCATGCAAAAGGACAATATGTCAAGCTGCTCTGCGCGGATGATCTTTTATATCCCGACAGCATCGAAAAAGAACTGGCGCCTTTTCTGGTTTATCCGGATGTCCATCTGGTTATGAGCGATACCCGGCTGATTGACGCGGAGGGCCGGAAAGCCGGCGCGTTTTACCGCTGGCCGAAAAAAGGGCTGACGGAGGGCCGGAAGCTGGCGCGCCGCTCACTGCTGTTCAATAACTTTTTCGGCGCGCCCTGCAACAACCTGTTTCCCAGGGCCTCGGCACTGAAAGCGGGCGGCTTTGACCGGCGTTTTTCTTATATTCCGGATTTTGATTTCTGGGTGCGGATGGCCTGTCTGGGGCAGGTATATATCATTCATGAGTGCTTAAACGCGTTCCGGATCCGCAGAGATTCCAACACCGGCGAAGTGATGGGAGAGGGCGGCAGAGGACAGGATTATGTGAAAGAGCATGTTTGGCTGGTAAAAAAGCATGGCCGGAAGCTGGGGCTGTCAAAAGCGGCCTGCCGGTTCAGTGTCTGGTGGCGGAAAAGCCGCAGCCGGCTGATTCATATTTATCTGAAAATCGTTACGAAGTAAATGCTGCTTTTGTAATAAGCGCCTCTGTGTGAACCCATTGATAGAAGAGGACACGATGAAGAAACTGATCATTATCCCCGCCTACAATGAATATGATAATCTGCCGCAGACCCTTCGGGATGTGAGGGAGCATGCACCGGATTACGATTATGTGATTATCGACGACTGTTCCACGGACGAAACGTTTTCTCTGTGCCGGGAACAGGGGTTTTCCGTGATTCATCTTCCGGTGAATCTGGGGATCGGCGGCGCCGTGCAGACCGGTTTTATGTATGCCAGGGAGAAAGGGTATGATATCGCCGTGCAGATCGACGGCGACGGCCAGCACAATGCCCGCTATCTGAAAGAGATGGAACAGAAGATGGCGGAATGCGACGCGGATATGGTGATCGGTTCCCGGTTTATCAAAAAGGAAGGCTTTCAGTCCAGCATGGCCAGGCAGATGGGAATCCGGTATTTTACCTGGCTGATCCGGGCGCTGACCGGCGTGCGGATCACGGACCCCACTTCGGGGATGCGGATGGTAAACCGGGAGATGATTAAGATGTTTGCCGCCGATTATCCGAAGGACTATCCGGAGCCGGAATGTGTGGTCAGAGCGCTGAAACAGTGGAAGCGGGTGACGGAGCTTCCGGTGATGATGAATGCCAGGCAGATGGGGGTATCTTCGATTTCTCCGGTAAATTCGGTCTATTATATGATTAAGGTAACGCTGGCCGTGATTCTGGCCTGGTTTTGATCCGGATTCGGAAAAAGGGACGCTGATAAGGGGGATGATATGAGCTTCAGGCTTCAAATGGTGATCTGCGGGGCGGTTCTGGTGATTTTCGCTCTGCTGGTGCGCATGATATGGAAAAAGAAAATTGATCTTCGCTATGCCCTGCCCTGGCTCTGTCTGTGCGTGGGCATGCTGGTTCTTGATTTCTTTCCGGGCATCACGTCCCGGCTGGCGGAACTGATGGGGATTTCCCTGCCGATCAATATGATGTTCTTTCTCGGATTCTGTTTTTGCCTGCTGATTATCTTCACGATCACCATGTCCCTGTCCCGTTTGGTCAGGAAGCAGAAGCAGCTGGCCCAGGAGCTGGCGCTGCTGCGCAGAGAGGTGGAGGAGATGAAAGAGGGATGCGGTAAAAAAGAGGAAAAGAGAGGATAAATAACCAGGTCAGGGAGATACTGGTATTATCATAAAAAGCAAATCTGCCCGGACAGCAAAGGGATGTCGCGGGGCAGTCCTTACGGGAAGCGGCCGCAGGATATTCTGAAAACGGCCCTACACCGTCTATGGTAAGGGGAATCATTTATGGGAAACGTATTGTATCGGTTTCGCTGGCTGATCGGCGCCGGAGTGATTATGCTGGCGGTGGCGTTGGGGCTCAGCGGTTCATCCATCGGGATGTGGGCGGAGTATCTGCCCGGCTGCAGGGATACCGGCCTGCTGGCGGGAACGCCCCGGTCGATCCGGGCGGACGAGTGGGCGGTCAGCACTGTCTGCTCTTTTGCCCAGACTTATGACGGAAAATTTCAGTATTTTTCGGATATTCTGCGGGGGACGGACACGGATATGGTACTGGCCAGCAATGCGCCGGTGCTGGATGCGGTGGCCGTGACCCGTCTGTTCAGCATGGGGTATGTGTTATTCGGCATTAACGGCGGTCTAGCATTTTTCTGGGTGTCAAGGCTAACGGTACTGTTTCTGGTTACGTTTGAGTTTTTTATGCTGCTGACGGAAAAACAGAAGGGCTGGTCGCTGGCGGGAACCTTTCTGGTGACTTTTTCCGGCGCCGTTCAGTGGTGGTTCCATACCAGCGCCCTGCTGGAATGTATTGTGTACGGAGAGCTGGCCGTGCTGATCCTTCACCGCTATTTTCATGTGAAAGAGCTGTGGAAAAGAGTGCTCTATGCTGTCGGAATGGGACTTCTTGGCTTTGCCTATATGCTGGCCTTATATCCGGCCTGGCAGGTGCCGCTGGTCTATGTATTTCTGGCGGTGTTTGTCTGGAAACTGCTGGCACTGAAACAGGAGGGCGTGCTGAAACCAGGACTGAAAGACGGGGCCTGTGTGGTTCTCGCGGCAGCGGTGTGTGCCCTGGGGGCGCTGCATTTTTTCAGCCGTTCAGCCGGCGGGATTCAGGCGGTGAATAACACCGTCTATCCGGGCACCCGGTTTGTGTCCGGAGGCGGTCTGGGGCTGGAATTTTTCCAGTATGCCAATTCGGTTTTTTATCCGCTGGTTCAGGAGGGCATGGCTTACAATGTGTGTGAGCAGGCCATGTTTTTTGATTTTTTCCCGCTGGGGATTATGCTGGCGGTCCGGCGGCTGGCGGTAAACCGGAAGAACGGCAGGAAAGCGGACAGTCTGCTGATCGGCCTGCTGGCGGTAAATCTGTTTTTCTTTCTGTTCTGCGTCACGGGCTTTCCAGACTTTCTGGCCCGGTTTACCTTTTTGAGCAATTGTCCGACGACCCGTGTGCTGGTGATTTTCGGATATGCCAATATTTTGATTCTGATCCGCAGTCTGGCCATGAGAGAGTGGGGGGAAGAAGAAACACCGCTAAGAAAGAAAGCAGGGAAAAAAAGTCCGGGGAAACAGCGTTTACAAAACAGCGTTTTGGGAATGACAGCACAGAGAAGAACTTTAAAAACGGCGGTAACGGCGGCTGTGGTTTTTGCGCTGTCTGTCGGCCTGCTGGCCTGTCTGTGCGAGAATGGGTATGTGACGGTCCGGATGGCCGGAATTGAGATGCTGGCTTTATTCTGTCTGGCATTTGTGATGCTTTTGGGGCGGGAAAAGGGATTTGCCCTGCTGTGCGGGGTGCTGGCCGTGTTTACGGGCCTGCTGGTGAATCCCATACAGAAAGGCGCTGATTTTATCTATGAGAGTCCGCTGGTTCAGGCAGTCGCAGAAGTGAATGAGGAAAAAGAGGGTGTCTGGATGACGGACTGCCTGTCCTACCCCATGAACAATGTTCCGCTGTTCGTGGGCGCTTCCACCATTAATTCCACCAGCTATTATCCGGATCTGGACCGCTGGCATCTTTTAAATCCCAGCGGCGATCAGGAGCTTTACTACAATCGTTTTGCCCATATCCGCATGGAACTGGTGGAAACCGGAATTTCCTGGTTTGAGCAGGGGGAGGCAGGCGACCGGCTGACCGTTTTTCTGGATATCAGGGATATCGGGAAAATGGGTGTGGATTACGTGCTGTCAGTGAATGATCTGGAGATTTATAACAGAGAAGGGCTGCAGTTCACGTTGCTGAAACAGGTGGAGGAATACAGGATCTATCAGGTGGAGGCCGGGTAGGGCAGAAGCAGGACATGTATGTATCTGATCCGAAAATCCGACAGAATATTTAAGAATGCGACAATATGCATCACCGGTGGGTTTTGCCGGATAGTTCGTAATAAAATACGCTGATTACATCGACAGGGATGTAATCAGCGTAGATTTTTTTAGCGGTTCATTATTTTCCCAGCACGCCGTATACGGTCCTGGACACAACGCTGGCGATCAGGAAGCAGAGGACCGCTTCAATCAGCCCCTGTATTCCCACAAATGCCAGTACGAATGTAAACGGATTGCCCACGCCCATTCCGGCGGCCATTCCCTGAATGTAGTCGGAATGGTAGAAAAACAGCACCAGAGAGCTCATAAACAGCAGCGTGTTTAACAGCGGGCAGGCCAGGCTGGCCCCATACCAGGAAATCTTCCGGGTTCTGATGCGGCCGTAGAGGAATGCAAACAGCAGTCCGGTCAGCCATCCTTCCAGAACACGGGGGACGATGCAGGTGATAAAAGCCCCCACCGGACTGATCGACAGCAGCGCGGTGCCGAATACGGTGCTGAAGCACTGATAAAAGCTGGTGACACCGAAGGCCAGGCCGCAGATTGCGCCGCCTGTGGGTCCGAGAATCACGGCTCCCACGGCTACCGGAACAGTCAGCAGCGTGACGGACAGTCCGGGTGTGCGGATATAGCCTAACGGGGTGAAGGACATCAGAAAAACGATGGCGATCATCAGCGCAAGCTCCACCATGTATTTGGTGGAAAAGGTTTTGGCGGTAGTCATAATGGTTTCTCCTTCTCGTCTGATAAAACGGCGCAGGCGCGGCACGGTTTATGTATATGCCCGGAGCCCGCGTCCCCTGCTTTTCAGACATTTTTTAGATTATGGGGATAAACATATAAAACGATGCATTTTTCCGATCCGCCGCCTGCCGGGCCGCCGTCCGCAGGGGCGGGGTTGGGAAATAATGCTCGTGTTTATCGTATCACAAGTTTCTTTCAGGTTCAATCGGTAATTTTATCTGTTTTGGTAAAGAAAAACCTTCCGAAGCCTTTTCGATTGGACAATTTACACTCTGTTAGCAAATAGTATGGTAATCGTATGATTTCTTCCCCAAACTACGAAATTTCTACCTCAAAACAGATAGAAAATAAAAGAGAATCATTGGTTCAAACAGTAATACAAAATAAAGGCTTTCCAAAGAGTATTTTCTTCGAAAAGCCTTTATTCTCGCCTTTTTCCAGAGCTACCTAGCGGACTTGAACCGCCGACCTCATCCTTACCAAGGATGCGCGCTACCGACTGCGCCAAGGTAGCTTACTGCTCTCACAGCCTGCGGTCTGTTACTGACCGCTTCCGAATATGTATTCTACCATAGTGTCCTGCTTATGTCAACGGTTTTTTGAAAAAATTGAAGAAAAATTTAGAATAAAAGAGAAAGGGGGAAGGACTGCGGCATTTAAGAAAATCCAAAGAATTTTTAAGGATATCTATCAGATATTTTGAGAAAGCCCATAAGAATCCTTACATATAATAAATGAGCCTGACCCATACAAGCGGCGCAGGCGCAGCGCCGGCAAAAGAAGCGGCACCGAGGGCATACTGCCTTGCGGCGGATTTTGCCGGATTTCAGAAACGAGGTGAAAATGTGTGGAAAATGAAATACCTCTGATCAGCATCAGGGACATGTGCAAGGTTTATAATCCCGGTGAGAATGAAGTGTGGGCGCTGAACCATGTAAACCTGGAAATCGGGCGGGGAGAGCTGGTGGCGATTATCGGCCAGTCCGGGTCCGGAAAATCCACGCTGATGAATATGCTGGGCTGTCTGGACATACCCACCAGCGGCACATATTATCTGAACGGGGTGAATGTGGCCACGCTGACGGACAATCAGCTATCGGATATCAGAAACCGGGAAATCGGCTTTATTTTTCAGGGATTTAATCTGATTCCGGGCCTGAACGCCATAGAGAATGTGGAGGTGCCCCTTTTTTACCGGGGCGTCAGTAAAAAAGAGCAGAGAGAGCTGTCGGTGGCGGCGCTGACCCAGGTGGGGCTGGCGCACAGGCTTGAGCACCGGCCTTCTCAGATGTCCGGCGGCCAGCAGCAGCGTGTGGCCATAGCCAGAGCCATAGCGGCGGCGCCTCCGGTGATCCTGGCCGACGAGCCTACCGGAAATCTGGATACCGGCGCTACGAAAGAAATTCTCCAGATTTTAAAGGACCTGAATGCCGGAGGAAGAACGGTGATTCTGATTACCCATGACAATGAAATTGCGGCCCAGGCAAAACGGGTGATCCGAATCAGCGACGGAAAGGTAGAGTCGGACACAGGTCATTCGTAACGGATGACAGGGGTTGGACATCATGGAGCGCAGCAGATTATTACATAACCAGGAGTGGAAGACATGAAGCAATTAAAGTTTTGGAAAAATCGGGGCCAGAGGGAATTGAAGGAGGGAAAACCGGAAGGGACGCATAAAAAGAAGTATAAAAAGCTGATTATTGTGTCCGTTCTGGTTCTGGCGGTTCTGACGGTGGCCGTGAAGGCCATGATGCCGAAAGAGGTGGTGCTGCCCCAGGTGGAGACCTATACGGTGGGCCGGGGCGATATCGCCGAGACACTGGATACCACCGGCGTGATGCAGACCGAGGAAGTGAAAACATATTTCTCGCCGGTGGGAGCGGTTGTGGAAAAATGTGACGTAAAACTGGGAGAATATGTAACGGCCGGTCAGAAACTGGCCTCTTTCCGGCTCTCTGACCTGGAGGAAGAATATCAGGAGGCACAGTTAAATCTGGATTCCACCATGGCGTCTTATCGGGAGGCCATGGCCGAGGGCGGAAAAAATGCTTCCAAATATCAGACCAATGCCCAGAGCGCGGCCATTCTGCAGCGGCAGGTAGACCAGAAAGAAGCGGAGGTGGATGCCTTAAAGGCAAGTCTTGACAATATGTCCAAAGACGCCACGAAAAAATCCGCCGATGATACCAACTGGATGAATAACAGGCGGAATGAGCTGACTGACGAGAATACGAAAGTAGATAAAGAAAAGACGGAAAAAAGCCTGGATCTGCAGAGAAAACAGGATGAGCTGGCAAAGATTGAAGGACAGCTTGACGGTGCGGGCACGGCCTCCGGCAATCAGGCGGCCGGGGATGCGGCCGGTTTAAACGAGAGGAAAGCACAACTGGAAAAAGACATTGACAGGCTGAATGAACAGTTGTCTAAATTGAACATCCGTCAGATCGAGATTTCCGGAGAGCTGGCCACCCTGTCTGTCAATGAGGACGGGGACAAAAAGGTGGCTCAGGCCGATCTGCAGAGCCGCTATGAAAAAGCTTCCTCGGAGCTGGCCGAACTGAAATCAGATCTGGCGGAAGCAGAAGGAAAGCGGGATTCCGCGGAAGCCGGCATTATGAGCGGGGAGACGAGAAACAAGCTGCTGATCAGCAACAACCTGTCCCAACTGTCCGCCATGACCGTAAAGGAACGGGTGGAGATGGCAAGAGGCGGAATTGTGGCGGAATTTTCCGGCATTATCACCGATGTAAAAGTGGCGGAGGGCAGTCTGGCAGCCGCCGGCACGGAAATGTTTACGGTTTCCAACGCCCAGAATGTAAACGTGGAGGTTTCCGTCAATAAAAATGATCTGGAAAAGGTAAAGGTGGGGCAGAAAGCCGTGATAACCTCCGTGGGCAATACCTATCAGGGAACGGTGGAGCGGATCAGCCACACCGCGACGATGAACAGCCAGAACGTGCCGGTGGTTTCCGCATTTATTCATATTGATAATCCCGATGAGAATATTTATCTGGGGATGGAAGCGAAAGCGCTGATTTCTCTGGACAGCGCCGAGGACGTGCTGCTGATTCCCTCGGAGGCTTTAAATGAGGGCAAGGACGGTCCTTTCTGTTATGTGCTTGAAAATGGCATTGTGACAGTCCGGCTGATTACGCTGGGGCTTTCCACCGATGATTATATTGAAGTAACCGGAGGATTGAAGGAGGGCGACCAGGTGATTTCGATTTTGCCCCAGGGTCTGACGGAGGGCAGCCAGGCAGAGGCGGTCTTTGGTGATATGGCGGGAATGGATGAAGGGCAGGCAGGAAAGCCGGAGGATGGAGCAGAGCCGGAGACCGGAGCAGAGCAGCCGGGCGGAGAGCCGGAGTCTGAGAGCGGGCGGCAGGAAGAACAGTCAGAAGGGGCATCAGAGCCGGCGCAGGGCCCGTCGGAATCCGGGCAGCAGGAGACTTTACCGGAGGCGGAGTAGGAAGGGGCATCTATGTTTCAGATATTCGAATATGTGAAAATGGCCCTGAAAAATATCAGGACCAATAAGGGCCGTTCCTTTCTGACCATGCTGGGCATTATTATCGGCATTTCCTCCGTTATCCTGATTATGTCCCTTGGAAACGGCGCAAAGAAGGAGATCAGCGACCAGCTTAACAGCCTGGGAGACGGCCAGATCTATATGTATTCCAATACAAACCGGCAGGCCGGAACGGTTTATATCACCGAAAAAGACGTGGAAGCCATCAAATCCAAGGTGGATCATGTGAAAGGCGCCACGATCTATGAAAGCTACTGGACGGAAGTGGAAAGCTTTAAAGGGAAATTTGACGTGATTTTACAGGCGGGTATGCCGGATCTGGAATATTCGTCTCCCAACCCGGTGTTCCGGGGACGGTTTTTCAATGACTCCGACTATGAATCCGGCCGTCTGGTCTGTGTGATTACCCAGGGAGACGCCAGGAAGCTATTTGGCAGCGATAATGTGGTGGGCATGTCCATAGAGGTGGATCTGTGGGGCATGGGAACAAAGGAATTTAAAATCATCGGCGTCAGGAAGGATCAGGAAGAAGGATTTTTCAACGGCAGCTATGAAGGGCAGCCTCTGTATCTGGAAATTCCGAATACGGCGCTGGCCAATTATGGGATAGAATCAGATGAATTTCAGAATATTTATATTTTCTCGGAAGGAAACAGGTATTCCTCCCAGGTGACGGAGGATGCTATGAACCTGCTGGAAGTGCGGCATCAGGTAAAAAATGAGGGTGCGTTCCTGGTACAGCAGTTTGCGGACCAGATGAGCGAGATTACCAGCGTTCTTGATATGCTGACCGTGTTTATTATGCTGGTGGCGGCCATTTCCCTGCTGGTAGGCGGCATCGGCGTAATGAATATCATGCTGGTTTCCGTGACGGAGCGGACCAGGGAAATCGGTATCAGAAAAGGGCTGGGGGCAAGAACTGGCTCCATTATGACTCAGTTTCTGGCGGAATCTGCCATTATCACGGCCATGGGAGGCGTGATCGGCGTTGTCATCGGCGTGGGCGGAGCGTATCTGATCTGCGGGCTTCTGCCTTTCGGGCCTCAGGTGCAGGTATCCGCCGTGGTGACAGCTACACTGTTTTCCTGCGGCGTAGGCGTGTTTTTCGGAATCTATCCGGCCAGAAAGGCGGCGAAGCTGAGTCCGATCGAGGCGCTTCGGAGAGATTGATACGAATAAGAATCCTGCTTTGCAGGATTCTCCGTTCATATAAAAAAGTGTAAAGTCCTGACAATTCGACAGGAATTTACACTTTTTTTACTGCCTTATAAACATACTTAAAAAACAGCTATACCATTTTCTCCGGGCGCACCAGGATATCATAAGTATCTCCGTCCAGATATCCCAGCGCCAGCACGGCTTCTTTTAGCGTGGAACCGTCATGGAGCGCTTTTTTTGCGCACTGAGCGGCTTTTTCATAGCCGATTTCAGGGGTCAGGCAGGTGACAAGCATCAGAGACTGATTCAGGTTCCGGGCCATCTGTTCTTCATCGGCGGTGATGCCGTCGGTGCAGTGAATGCGGAAGGAATCCATGGCGTCAGTCAGAAGCCTGGCCGAGAGCATGAAATTATAGGCGCATACCGGCAGGAATACGTTTAACTGGAAATTTCCCTGGGAGGCAGCCACGCTGATGGCGGTGTCGTTTCCCATAACCTGCACGGCTACCATGGTTACGGCTTCGCATTGGGTGGGATTTACCTTGCCGGGCATAATACTGCTGCCCGGCTCGTTTTCCGGAATGTGCAGCTCGCCCATGCCGCAGCGGGGGCCGCTGGCCTCAAAACGGATGTCATTGGCAATTTTCATCAGGTTGCAGGCCAGCGCCTTTAATGCGCCGTGGGCAAATACCAGGGCGTCTTTGCTGGTCAGGGCATGGAATTTATTGGGGTCCGGCTCGAAAGTGACACCGGTCAGCCGGCTCAGCTCGCCGCAGACCTTCTGGTCAAATCCGGCGGGAGCATTCAGACCGGTGCCCACGGCGGTGCCGCCGATGGCAAGCTGGCGAAGCTGGGTTATGGCCAGCGACAGCATCCGGCAGGGCGCGGCCGTAAGTTCCCGCCAGCCGGACACTTCCTGGGCAAATCTCAGCGGGGTGGCATCCTGGAGATGGGTGCGGCCGATCCGGAT
This sequence comes from uncultured Lachnospiraceae bacterium, assembly GCA_948470335.1. Taxonomy (GTDB): domain Bacteria; phylum Bacillota; class Clostridia; order Lachnospirales; family Lachnospiraceae; genus Paralachnospira_A. The sequence continues at coordinate 36,366 of CAOKOL010000027.1, forward strand.
CAGATCGGGATATCTGGCTTCCAGAGCGGCAAAGGATTCTTCCAGTCTGCGGGCCGCGGGCAGGACATTTTCCATAATCGTCAGAACGGCGGCGATATGCAGGGCGGAGGGGAAGGTGTCATTGCTGGACTGGGAACAGTTCACATGATCGTTTGGATGCAGCGCCACGTTCCGGTCGGCCGCCAGATGAGAGATCACCTCGTTTACATTCATGTTGGTCTGGGTGCCGCTGCCGGTCTGCCACACCACCAGAGGAAACTCGTCGTTCCACGTTCCGGTCCGGATTTCTTCACATGCGGCGCTGACGGCTTTGGCCTGCTCTTTGGTCAGTTTTCCTTCCCGGGCGTTGACCAGGGCACAGGCTTCTTTCAGATAGCTGAATGCATAGATGATTTCCAGAGGCTGACGCTGCCCGCCAATCTTAAAATTCTCTTTGCTGCGCTGGGTCTGAGCGCCCCAGCGGCAGTCTGCCGGAACCCGCACTTCCCCCATGGTGTCGTGTTCGATTCGGTAAGGGGATATAGGTTCCGGTTGAAGTTCAGGCTGAGGTTCAGCCTGATATGCTTTTTGATGTTCCATTATGAAAGGGCTCCTTATGATGAAAGATCGGACAGATCATGTCATCGGCAGATCTGTCCGTGGAATATCCGGCAGACTGCGCCGGTACCCAGGGGTATGCTTTGCGGTGACGCGTTTTGCCGGATTGATACGGGATATTGATTCAGATTCTGGCCACGCCGTCTTTGCGGGCGGCTTCTGCGGTTGCTTTTGCCACGGCGTCTTTTACCCTGGGATCGAAAGCGTAAGGAAGAATATAGTCCGCATTCAGCTCCTGATCGCTGACCAGCCCTGCAATGGCGTAAGCGGCCGCAATCTTCATATTTTCCGTGATCTGGCCGGCCCGGACATCCAGAGCGCCCCGGAAGATGCCGGGGAAACAGAGCACGTTGTTCACCTGATTGGGGAAATCGCTGCGGCCTGTGGATACCACGGCGGCGCCGGCGGCTTTTGCCTCGTCGGGGAAAATTTCGGGAACGGGGTTTGCGCAGGCGAAAATAATGGGGTCCTTGGCCATGGTTTTTACCATTTCGGGGGTCAAGGTGCCGGGTGCGGAGACGCCGATAAAGACGTCGGCTCCCCGGATGACTTCGGCCAGCGTGCCTTTTTCTTTATTCAGGTTTGTGATTTTTGCCATTTCCTCTTTTACGGGATTCAGGTTTTCACGGCCTTCATAGATGGCGCCGGTTCGGTCTGTCATAATGACGTTTTTTAACCCCATGCTCATCATTAGCTTAATGATTGCAATACCGGCCGCGCCGGCGCCGCTGGTAACGATCCTCACATCCTCCAGTTTCTTTCCCACTACCTTTAAAGCATTAATCATGCCGGCCATGGTGATAACCGCCGTGCCGTGCTGGTCGTCGTGGAAAACCGGGATGTCGCAGGCTGCTTTTAATTTCTCCTCGATCTCAAAACAGCGGGGAGCGGAGATGTCCTCCAGGTTGACGCCGCCGAAGCTGCCGGCCAGCAGGGAGACGGTTTTTACGATATCATCCACGTTTTTGCTGCGCACACAGAGAGGGACAGCGTCCACGCCGCCGAATTCTTTGAACAGGACGCATTTGCCTTCCATAACAGGCATGCCCGCTTCCGGTCCGATATCTCCAAGCCCCAGTACGGCCGTGCCGTCGGTAACGACCGCTACCGTGTTCCAGCGGCGGGTCAGGTCAAAGCTTTTGCTGATGTCTTTTTGAATTTCCAGGCAGGGCTGGGCCACGCCGGGGGTGTAAGCCAGGGCCAGCGCTTCCTTGCTGTCCACTTTTGCCCGCGAGACTACCTCGATTTTTCCTTTCAGTTCCTCATGTAATTTCAGTGATTCTTTTGCGTAATCCATAGTGTCCTCCTATTTAAAGTTCCGCTCCAGTCCTCCCAAGCCCCCTGACCTGGAAGAATTTCCGGCCGTTAAGACGTCCGAAAATCCTTCCGGGGCTTGTCCGGACTTGCGCTGATTTAGAGTTCCGCTCCAGTCCTCCCAAGCCCCCTGACCTGGAAGAATTTCCGGCCGCAGAAGCGTCCGAAAATCCTTCCGGGGCTTTGCTATGAGCACTTAGGGTCTGTTTTTTGGACCTTTACGTGCGATGCATACAAAATTGTTAGCGGGTGTTTTTTAGCCGCTTACTATTTTGTAGTCCGGACTTGTGCTGATTAAAAGTTCCGCTGATACTGCTTCATCCCAGACTGCCATGGATGATATCCAGCACCTGTCTCAGCTCCCGCACGCCGATCTGGCCGGGGGCGGAGGCTTTGGAGGCGGAGCCGAAGGTGACGGCGGAGCCGAAGCTTTCGCCGGCCAGCCGGCTGATCAGGCCGGTTTCTGACATGGACATGGTAATGACCGGACAGTCGGCGTGATGCCGTGACATTTCAAGGGTGGCTGAAAGCAGTGTTAGTACGTCCTGTTCGGAGCGGGGCATCACCGCGATTTTGGCGATATCGGCTCCGGCTTTTTGCATATGACAAAGCTTTTTTACAATTTCTTCCTGAGAAGGAGTGCTGTGAAAGTCATGGCTGGAGCCTATGACTTTCACAGAATGCTCATGGGCGGCGGAAATGAGCTCTTCCGCCACAGTCTCTTTGCTGAAAAGTTCCACGTCAATCAGATCTGCGCAGCCGCTTTCGGCCATGGAAAGATTCAGCCGTTTATATTGGGCGTCATCGGCGGCTTTTTCACCGCCTTCCGTTTTTGTGCGGAAGGTGAAAAGAAGGGGGAGTTCTGCCAGCGCTTCCCGGAGCGCTTTGGCCGTATCGGCCAGCTTTTCCGCATCAAAGACGTCCTCGTACCAGTCGGCCCGCCATTCCGCCAGATCCGCAGGGATTGAAGAAAAGACGCCGGCTTCTTTGAGAATTTCCGGCCGGGTTTGTCCTGTGATGGGGACGCAGATTTTCGGATGGCCTCTGCCGATTGTGACATTTCTGATTGTAACAGGATTTTTAACAGGATTCATTTTGCTGTTCCTTTCCGGAGTGCCGATGTGAGCGTTTCGATAGAATTCGGTCCGGCCTTCCTGCCGATAAAAAATGATTCCGTGAAGGTTTACCGGATGTCAGCGGCCGATACGTCAGTATGCCCCGGCCGGCTTTGGGTAAACGCATCATAAGTATAGCAGAGAGAAAACGAGAAAGCAATACTGTCAGGGGTCAGTTGCCGCGTTCTGTCAAAGCAGGATTCCGATTTGTCTCTCAGACGGATTTCCGCATATTTTACGAAATTTCAACACAGCTTGCAATATTTGTCTAAAAAATCTTGACAGTGAAGTTTTCCGTCGTTAGAATAAGGAAGATCCCCGGAAAACGGAAAATCTGTACGGCCAGGGGAAGGGTATGTGTTTCTTAGTGAAGAAAGGGATTCCTGTTATGTTTAATATTCTGATTATTATTGCATTGATTGCCATTTATGCGTGGACGAAAAATCTGCTGATCGCTTTTCTGGTCTGTATCATTCTGACGATGATGAAGCGCAGTCTGACTCCTTATATGAAATATCTGTGGGAACAGTATTTTCCGGCGCCTCAGTTTGCGGAATTTTACCGGAGAGGGGTGAAGCCGGGAGAGAATGAGGGAAAGGGTGTCCGGATTCTTCTGGTTACCCGGCAGGCGGCGATCAGACAGGAGGAAAAGGCGCATCGGGAAGAAGTACGCCGGCTGCTGACGGAGGCATTTGAACACTGGACCGAAAAGAGTCCTGCTTTTCAGCAGAAGAGCAAATCTGTGGAAGAACGGCATCTTCCGGTGCAGATTCAGACCGTAAACAGCGGGGAAAAAGACAGGAATGTGAGAAAATGTTTCCGCTGCTGGCTGGGGCTTCCGGAGCTGGTTCCGTTCAGCGGATGGAAGGAGAATCAGGATCTGTTTTTATATGACGGCATATTTCAGGAGGAGGACTGCATGGCGGCCGTTTTATTTGAAAAGGGATTATAGAAGGAGCGGATTATGGCAAAGACGGAGAAAGCTGGCGGACAATCCTATATTTTTTATCTGAATATGCAGATGATTGCAGACGAATTTCAGGACCGTCAGATTCCATATCGGTACTGTCCCGGAAGCGCGGAGGCCAGTCTGGTCCGCGTCAGGCTTTATGACCGCAGCCGCAGGCCGGATTGTCATCAGGTATCTATTATCGACGGGGAGCAGTTTGACAGCGGTCTTTCAGAGCTTTCCGACGCCTTTTTTATTGTGGCCGGCAGCCTGCCCCCGGATTGTTCCTGTCATTGTTCCGCCATTTTTGTGGACAGCCCTCATGTGGGCCTGCTGGAAATACTGGATATCGTGCAGGATCTGTTTGAGCGCAATGCCAGATGGGCCGGCCGGCTGCAGACGGCTCTGATTAACGTCTGCAGCCTGGATGAAATCTGCCGGATTTCCCAGCCCTATTTTATGAATCCGGTTTTTATCCACAACCCTCAGTATTATATTCTGGGAAATTCCGGATGGGTTCAGGGAATGTCGGAATGGGATGAGGATAAGATTACCGGCAGGTATATGACCAGTGCCCGCCTGATTAATCATTTTAAAACGGATCCGGAGTACATCAAAACCTTCGATACCCACGGCGCCCATGTATATTCCGGAAATTTCAGGTCTTTCCGCTGTGCTTATGTGAACCTCTGGAACCATGCCGGAGCCTTCGAGGGCCGGCTGTGCATCAACGAGCTGCAGTCTTCCCTGAAACCGGGCCAGTTTCATGCCATGGAGTATCTGGCGCGGATTATCACCGCCTCTTTGGAGAATACAAGCATGAGTCAGCGTTCTTCAAGCAGGCCTTTCGAACAGTTTCTGTGCCGGTTCCTCGGCGGAAAAAGCGACGGCATGGTGCCTTTGGAAGCCGTTTTGTCCAGGCAGGGATGGAAGCGGCATGACCGCTATGTGTGTATGAGGCTGGATATCACCCGAAATGATATCGGCCCCCGTGCAATTGTCAGTACATGCAATCTGATTCAGGCCGAATTTGTGGATTCCGCCTCTTTTTTCTATAAAGACGATATTCTGGTTATTATCAATTTGTCGCGGGCGGAGGCGACGATTCAGGAATGTCTGACCCAATTGGCGCCGATTGTCCGCGAGGGGCTTTTGCAGGTGGGGGCAAGCAATGAATTTGAGGACTTTGCGCTGCTGCCCCGCTTTTATATTCAGGCTGATCTGGCCCTTACCTATGGCGGCCAGAAGGACGCTACAAAATGGTGCCATCGGTTTCAGGATATCGCCCTTTCCTACTGTGCCGATCAGGCATGCAAGAAGCTGGGACCGCATTTCGTCTGTGCGCCGGACCTTCTGAAACTGCAGGCTTACGATCAGGAAAATGAATCCGAACTGTACCATACGCTGCAGGTCTATCTGGAAAATGACAGAAATGCGGCCAGAACCGCCCAGCTTCTTTTTATTCACAGGAGTACACTGTTTTACCGGCTGGATAAAATTAAAAAGCTGATGGAACTGAATCTGGAGCACAATGAAGATATGCTTTATCTGCGGCTGTCATTTTATATGATGGAGCAGTATTACGGAAAGAATGACGCCGAATGGGAGCACGAAGGGCAGGGGCAGGGACGGCGGCGTTGAAAGGTTTGCCGGCCCCGCAGATTACGAATCCGTATCTGCGGGGCCGGTTTTAAAAATAGTGGGGGGATTTTATTTGTTTGCAGCGTTATAACGCTCGATTTCGTCGTAGATGATGGGATCCAGTTCTTTGAACATGGCTCCGGGCAGTCCGTAGGTCAGGCTGGGGATGAAATGTCCTCCCGGACCGTATTCCTGGCATGCGCGGCGCACTTCCGCACGCACTTCATCTTCGCTGACGCCGGCTCTGTCGATCACGGAATCAATGCCGCCCATCAGAACCATCCGTCCGTTCAACTGCTTCTGCAGTTTCGGAATGTCATTGGTGGGAAGCACGCCCTGCCATACGTCGATGCCCAGCTCTACCATATCTTCCACAATCGGCTCGCAGAAGGAATCGGCATGGTGCAGGATGATTACGCCGTGCTCTTTCATATATCCGTACATTTTCACATACTGAGGCTTGATGATGGCGCGCCATGTATCAGGGCTCATAAACAGGCTGTTTTTGCTGCCCCAGTCGTCATGGGAAATGATTACTTCCGGTTTCAGATAGTCTACCAGCAGTTTTGTGTACTGGAAACGGTACTCGCCGACTGCTTCCGCCAGCTCCAGCATATCGTCCGGCTCCATCAGCAGATTCATCAGGGTGTCTTCAAATCCCATCAGGTGATGAAGTTCCTCAAATACGCCGGTGCCCATAAAGGACATCACCAGATGCTCGTCATGGTTTACCTTTGCGGCAGCTTCCAGAGCGGGCTCCCAGTCGGCCGGATTGGAGCAGTTGCCTACCAGATCGGGAACGGTCACATACTTTCTCCATTCGGTGATATCCGGGCAGACTTTATTGTCTTCCGTGATGTGGGGCATTGCGAACATCTGATCTTCCGGCCAGGCGATCTCCGTTCCCCAGCGGTCTTTGGTGGTCTTTCCCTTCTGTCTGTTTCCGCGGGTGAATTTCTGTACCGGGTCGATCATAATCGGGATCGTGGCCTCGTATCCGTTTACCAGTCTGTCAGGATGGCCGTCAGCTTTCAGGGTTTCCAGAAAATTTTGTCGAGGTGTTAACATTTCTTTATCTCTCCTTTTTAATTTAATCAATTGTCTTTTATTCAGTTTAGCGTATTTTGGATTCGGAAAAAATCCGCAGACTGTTCAAAATTTAAAAGAAGAAATCCGACATTTTGTCCGTAAACCGCATTTGCCGGAAAGAGAAAACCGACAGGATTCATGAAAGCAGGGCTTTGTGCCGTATGAACGGTGTCTGTTCTGCCTGCGCATGATACAAAAGATCCCGGGCATTACTGTACAAAATGACGGAATTACTGCCCCGCAATCTGAACTTACTGCGGATTTACCCGGAAAAGAGAATCATTTATAATACGAAATAGATTAATCGAAACGGCAGATTGTACAATCCCAAGTGGAATATTCCGCAGCGGGCTGCGGGGCATTCCGCCCTCGCGGCAGCCGCCGGAGACCTGTGTAAACAGGCTTATCCGGCCCGCTTCCGCACAAATAAAAATGGAGAGTGAAAATGAGATGGAAAGCACGAAAAAGAAAGAGCTGAGTAAAGCTCTGAAAACCTTTTACGGTGTGGGCGACTGCGGTTTTTCGCTCATGACCAACGTAGAGAGTTATTTCTTTAACTTCTTCTTAACGAACTTAGCGCATTTTGATCTGGGCACCACGTCTTTTATCACTACGGTGGCCAGTATGGTGGACGCCTGTCTGTCCTGGATGTACGGCGCTGTGCTGAACAGTATTAAGCCGAAGAAATGGGGCCGTTACCGTTCATGGCTGATGCTGCTGCCCTGGATCGTACCCTTTTTATTCGCGTTCCAGTTTATGAAAGTCGGAGACGGAATGGTTTCCGTTGTCGTGGTAATCCTCGGCGCCGTACTCAGCCACATCGTATGGAACTTCCCTTATGTGGCGAACGTATCCATGATTGCCGTGGCAGGCAAAACGCCTGAGGACAGAGCGCAGCTTTCTTCCACGAGAGCAGCCTGGGCAAACTTGTCCAAGGTTATTTTCTCTTATGTGGGACCGCCGCTGGCAGCCCTGTTTGCAGGCATTATCGGTGAGACCAACCAGTATGCGGCAACCGCTTTCGTACTTGGCTGGGTAATGGTAGCTCTTTACTTCGCACACTTCAAGATGTTCGAAGGCTATGAAGATATGGAAGAAGCGCAGGACAGCTCAAAAGCAAGTTCTTCCAAGACTTCCGGCGGCGACCTGGTAAAATCTCTGCTGCAGAATCCTCCTCTGATGGTTCTGATGCTGGCGGACCTGGCAAAATGGATGTTCAACTTCGTATGTGCCGGTGCTGCGATCTACTACTTTACTTATGTAGCACAGAACGTACCGCTGATGTCCACCTATATCCTGATTTCCAACCTGCTCTGCGTGGTAGGTTCCTATCTGGCTAAGACCGTTGCCAAGAAACTGTCCACCCGTTTTGCGGCCATCATTACCTTCTTTGCAATGGCGGTCCTGCTGATCGTTGCGAACTTTACATACAGCAACATCACGCTGGTTATCGTACTGATGTCTCTGGCACAGATGGGCTATGGCATCGCTTATGCGCTGACCCCTGCTCTGTATGCCGACACCGTTATCTATTCCGAGTGGCAGACAGGCAAGAACGCGGCCGGCTGGATCAGCGGTCTGCAGAACGTGCCGTTAAAGGTTGGCGTTATGGCTCGTGGTATCATTATCTCCGCAAGCCTTGCGGCGGCGAACTTTGATTCTTCCATCGACCCCGCGGCGGCTACGGAGCCTCTGAAAAAGGGCGTATGTATGGCGTTTATGCTGGTTCCCGCTCTGGCTCTGGTAATTGCGGCAGTCCTGCTTCTGTTAGGCTTTAAGCTGACAAAGGAGAAAGTGGAGCAGTATCAGGCTGAAATCACGGCACGTAAAGCGTGAAAATAACTTTTAAACCATAAATTGGCGCACTGCCTGGTTCATATCTGTTACAATATGGGCCAGGCAGTGCATGTGCGGAATTTTCATAAATGTAGGGAGACTTCTGAACCATGGCAGTATTCAATGAAGATGAATTAAAGGTTGTTGGCGAGTACAACATGCCTGGTATCTATGGTGCGCCGGACTGTGTCGTACCAAAATATAATTATCCGATTACGCCAAAGGAAAATATGATCCGGATGCTGGAAGGAAAAATGCCCTTATGGGTGCCCAACCAGACCATTGATAATAATGCAATCCAGCCTATGGTGATGCCCGACGCCTATGCAAGAAGCTTCGGCGGAACGGACTGGTTTGGCATTGAGTGGGTTTATGAGCCGCTGACAAAGGCGTCTATGGTAAAGCCCGGCACAAGACGGCTGTCGGATATCACCAACTGGAGAGAGGAAATTGTCTGGCCCGACCTTGCTGCCATCGATTGGAAGAAGGATTACGAGGACAATTATAAAGGCAGAATCTCTCCCGACCGTCTGTCCTATTTTGTCATCGTAAACGGATTATTTGAGAGAACGGCTGACCTGACCAGTTTTGAGGATACATTCTGCTATCTGCTGGAGGAGCCGGAAGAGCTGACCGCTTTTTATGATAAGCTGGTGGACTGGCATATTGAGCTGATTAAGATAGCCAAAGAGGTGTACAACGCTGATATGATTCTGTTCCATGACGATATGGGAACCCAGATCAGCACTTTCTTCTCCACCAATACGTACCGGGAGCTGTTCCTGCCTCAGTACAAGAAGATTACGAAGGCAGCTCATGATCTGGGCATGTATATCTGTTCCCATTCCTGCGGATGCATCAGCACGCTGATTCCTTATATGATCGAAGCAGGCTTCGACGCATGGGAAGGACAGGACAGTGCCAATGACAAGAAAACAATTATGGAAGAACATGGGAAAGATCTGGCCCAGTGTACGCTGTATATTATTCCTGAGGACATGAGCGACGAGGACGCGATTGCCGATATTCACCGCCGGGTGGACGATCTGGCCATGACAGGCCGCTTTGCCTGCCGTTTGAAGGATAATAAAGTGAATCGTCCGGTGAATCTGGCCGAGGAGCTGTATCGTTACAGCAGAATGAAGTACATGGAGCTGGCAGGAGAATAAACAGATGGCAGAGGCAGTACTGGAGCATTCCGATACGTTTCAACCTAAATTTCAAGTGAATATGCGGATTATTGCCGACGAACTGGAACGTCAGGGCCGCGAAATCCGATTTTACGGTTCGGATCAGGAAGATGGTCTTGACGGGGTGAAGCTGGCTTTCAAAAAAGGGACGGTGAAAAGAAATTATGTATATCTGTTTCCTGCCGGGGAAGCGTCGGAATGGCTTTCAGACTCTGATCTGTCAGCTGCGGTTATGGTAGGGAGGACAGAAAGATCTGTCCTCCCTCATAACGTTGCGAAGCATCCCGAACCATGTGCCGAAGGTACTTTCTGCCGGATTCCTGTCATACAGATTGCCGGCGGAGCCGATTTTTTTGAGGTGTTCGATCAACTGCAGCAGATTTTTGAAAAATACAGGGAGTGGGAGTGGGCCCTTTGCCGGGCTCTTGGCAGCCCAAGACCTCTGGATGATATCCTGCTGGCCAGCATGGAAATTTTCCGCAATCCCATGTTTATTCACGACGCCAATTTTTTCGTGGTTTCCGCGCCCAGACATGTGGAAGAAATGCCGGTGTGGGAGATTGACCCCAGGACGGGGCGAAGGATGGTTCCCATGTCGATCATCAATGATTTTCGTGTGGATGTGGAGTATCTGGAAGGGCTGGGAGAAAAGGGCGTTGTGCTTTTTTCGGCCGAGCAGCGGGGATACCGGATTCTGTATCGGAATCTGTGGAATCAGAACCGGTATGTGGGACGGATTCTGATCGACGAGATCGAAGGGGCGCTGGCGCCCGGGGATAATGATCTGCTGGATTACCTCGGACGGCTGGTGGAGACCTGTATCTTAAAAAAAGAATTGTTCTGGGTGGATATGGGCAACAATGCGGAGCAGTTTTTTACCAGTCTGCTGAACGAGGAACTGCAGGACCAGCAGAAGATTATGAATTACCTGCAGTTTCTGAAATGGAACCGCAATGACACCTATCTGTGCCTGTGCATCATCACGGACCAGAAGGATTTTAATATGCTGTCCGCCTCCGCTACTTTGGGGCAGATCGACGCCCAGATTCCGGCAGGCTATGCGTTTGTCTATAAAGGGAGCATTGTGGCCATCGTGAATCTGACCTACGCCGGCACATCTGCAAAAGACGTACTGAGCAGGCTGGCGATCACCCTCAGAGAAGGACTTTTAAAAACCGGCGTCAGCTCGGAGATCAATGATTTTCTGCTGATTTCCAAAAGCTACCGGCAGGCTTATATCGCGCTGGAGATGGGGCGTTCCGGCAGCAGTACGAACTGGTGTTATTATTTTCAGGATTATATGCTGGATTATATGATCAGTTCGGCCAGCCAGGAGGTGCCGGTCCAGATGCTGTGCGACGACGCACTGCGCAAGCTGCAGGAATATGACGAAGAAAATCATGCGGAGATGTATCAGACCCTTCTGGTTTATCTGCGTCAGGAGCGGAATATGCTGCGCACGGCCAGGGCATTGTTTATTCACCGCAGTACTCTTTCTTACCGTCTGGAGCGGATCAGGAAAATTACGGGCATGAATCTGGATGATGTTCAGGTGCGTCTGCGCCTGCTTTTATCCTATTATATGGCGCAGGGAATGCTGTAAAGAGAAACCGCCCGCCATACTGTTCCGATGCGGCGCGCAGCAGGCAGCACACGGCAGGGCGCGTAAGGTTACCGGGAGTTTTATCACATTTTTAATAAATTACATAGGAGATTTCGTATGAAACGAACACAAATTATGGGCTTCGTATTATCGGCTCTGGTGCTCGCGGGTATGTTGTTTGTTCCGGAAAGTATTGGGTTGGGGAAAGCCGGTATCCGGACGCTGGGCGTACTGATCGCCGTGATCCTTGCATTGGTGACGGAGATGCTGCCCATCGGTATTACCTGTATTCTGGGCATCGCTCTGTGCGTGGTATTCGGCGCGGTGTCAAATGTGGCGGAAGCCCTGTCAGGATTTACAAACCATGTGTTATTCTTTACGCTGGTATCTTTCGGTATTTCGGAAGCGATTGCGACGGTGCCTCTTTCCAACAGGATTCTGGCGCTTTTGATCAAATGTTTCGGCGTGAAAAGCAAAAATCTTCTTTTTGCGGTGATGATGTGCGCGGCCATTCTGTCGTCGATCATGTCAAATGTAGCCACCACGGCGGTTCTGATCACCGTTATTTTAAGTTTTCTTAACGTATACGATGATCCGGAAGCGAAGAATCAGAGCGGAAAGGCTTTTATGATCGGTCTTCCGATTGCCAGTATGATCGGCGGTATGATGACGCCGGCCGGCAGTCCTCTGAACCTTTTAGGCGTCGGTTTTCTGGAGGATGCCGGAACTCCCGTAACGTTTATTGAGTGGATGGCCGTAGCGATTCCCATTTCGCTGATCGCTCTGGTGGCGGCATGGTTTATTATCAGCCGTGTGTTTGAGCCGGCCCAGATCACGGAGGAAAAGGCCAGAGAATATATTGAATCGCTGCAGATTCCAAACCGTTTTGACAGGAAAGAAAAATCTGTCTGCATCATTCTGGTAACGATGGTAATCCTGTGGATTTTATCCTCCTGGTTCCCGATGTTTAACGTTACGATTGTTGGTACCATCGGTTTCGGCCTTTTGTTCTTCCCCGGTATCAATGTGCTGACCTGGGATGAATATGTAAAACATGTAAGCTGGTCTTCCTATTTCCTGATCGGGTGTATGATGACCTTCGGAAACGCGCTGAATAAAAGCGGCGTCAGCGAATGGCTGGTGGGAGGTCTGTTCTCGGACCAGATGAACCTGCCGGTTGTGCTGATCGTACTGATTGTCTGCCTGCTGGTATTTGTGCTGCTGATCCCGATTCCCATCGGCCCTGCGCTGATTTCTATTCTGGGACTGCCTTTTATCACATTGGCACAGACCTGGGGCCTTTCTCCCACAGTGCTGATTCTGCCTCTGGTGCTGTGCGCCGCCAACTGTTATCTGCTGCCGCTGGATACGGTGCCGCTTTTGACCTATGCCACAGGGTATTACAAGATTACGGATATGCCCAAAGTGTCGATTGTTATTCAGCTTCTGATCGCTGTGCTGATTTCGCTGTGGGTGCCGGTAGCGGTAGGTTTTCTGCATTTATAAAAAGGGAATGTATAAAGATCTCGTTTTTATCAGGAATGGTAAGTACGGGATCTTTTTTTCTGCCGACCGGTACGGAACAGACAGGAGAAATGGAACAAAAACGGCCGTTTTACTTGAATGTTAACATTCGTTGCTTGCGGCAACGGGCAATGATTCCTATAATTGTGGCAAAGCTTAAAAAGAAGGAGGTTATCCCTGATGCTGAATGAAAATATGAAAGCAATCAGAAAATCAAAAGGACTTTCGCAGCAGGAACTTGCGGTCAAGCTGAATGTAGTGCGGCAGACAGTTTCCAAATGGGAGCAGGGATTGTCAGTTCCCGATTCTGATCTGTTGATTTCCATATCGGAAGTGCTTGAAACACCCGTAAGCACATTGCTTGGCGAAACGGTTGACGAAACGGAGGCTGACAGCCTAAAAGCCATTTCTGAAAAACTGGAGGTGATCAATCTGCAGCTGGCACAAAGGAAAACCATGAGAAGAAAAACAATTCATTGGCTGCTTATTTTAGTATGTGTCGTTACGGCAGCAGTTTTTGCGGCCCTGGCAAAATACGGCAGCCCTTATCTGGGCTGGGACTACGGTGATCCTGAAACCGCCGTTGTCGGAGTTGGTTTTCACGCGTTTGAGTGGCTGTTTATCAGATTGGCGCCGGTGATCTTTACAGGGGCGATTATCGGAATTTTCCGCACACGGAAGTAAATCTTACAAAACCGTAAGATTTCTCCATATCAATTCGATACAAAAACGCCGGTTTTCAGTGTATGATGGTTTTATCGGAAAAGTCTGGCGGTAATCCCTGGCTTGTTCAGGAACTGCCGGTCAGAACTTGATACAGGAGGCGGTCATATGCTACAGGTAAAAAACATCGAAAAATATTACGGCAGCAAAAACAATGTGACAAAAGCGCTGGACCGGGTCAGTTTTGACGTGGAGCGGGAGGAATTTATTGCCATTATGGGGGCGTCGGGCAGCGGGAAGACGACACTTCTGAATTGTATCTCCACCATCGACACCATAAGCGCCGGGGATATCCTGCTGGACGGGGAAAAGATCTCGGAGCTTCCGGCCGGCGAGCTGGCCCGGTTCCGCAGAGAACGGCTGGGCTTTGTGTTTCAGGATTTTAATCTGCTGGACACGCTTACGGTGGAAGAAAATATCGGTCTGGCTCTTTCTCTGAACCATGCCGATGCCGCCGGCGTAAAGGGGCGGGTGCGTGAGATTGCCGGAAAGCTGGGAATTACCGATATTCTGGGGAAATTCCCCTATCAGATTTCCGGCGGGCAGAAGCAGCGGGCGGCCTGCGCCCGGGCCATGGTGGCGGGGCAGTCTCTTTTGCTGGCCGACGAGCCCACCGGGGCGCTGGATTCGAAGGCGTCCAAAAATCTTTTGGAAATTATGACCCAGATGAACCGGGATCTGGGGGCCACGATTCTGATGGTTACCCACGACGCTTACAGCGCCAGTTACGCAAAAAGGGTGCTGTTTTTAAAAGACGGACGGATCTTCAACGAGCTGCTGCGGGGAGAACGGCCCCGTCCGGCGTTCTATCATGAGATTCTGGATGTGCTGGCCACGCTGGGAGGTGATATCAGTGACGTTATCTGAATTATCCCTGCGCAACGCGAAACGGCAGGCCGCGGATTATCTGGTCTATTTTGTCACGATTATTATGGCGGCCGCGCTGCTGTATGCATTTAACGGGCTGGTGTTTTCCGGGGAAATCAGGGAGCTGTATTCCATGATGTCTTCGCTGCCCATGGCGATTGTCCCGGCCAGTATCGTGGTGGTCTGTATATTTGGCTGGCTGGTATCCTATGCCGCCAATTTTATGCTGACCCGCCGCAGCCGGGAACTGGGCACATATATTCTGATCGGCCTGGAAAACAGACAGGTGGCCCGGCTGTTCTTTCTGGAAAATCTGGCCGTGGGCGGCTGTGCCCTGGTTCTGGGGCTTTTGATCGGCAATCTGCTGTTTCAGGCGCTGCGGGCGATGATACTGGCGCTTTTTGAAATGCCTTATGTATTTTCCCTGGCGGTTTCCCTTCCGGCGGCGGGGCTGACGCTGGCCTATTTCCTTCTGATCTATCTGCTGGCTCTTTACAAAAGCCGGAAGCGGATTCGTGAGATGAAGATTTACGACCTGATTTATTTTGACAGACAGAACGAAGAAGCGGTGATTCGGACAGGCAGGAACCGGCGGCGGATGTTTGCGCTTTCCATTGTGTTTGGCATAGTGGGGACGTTTCTTTTGATGATAGGAAACCTGCTGCTGGGTATCATCGGCGCAGGCTGTGTGATCTTTTTTCTCTATGGTTTTTTCTTAACCTTTGCTTCCGGTGTGCCGGCATTTTTTGAAAAACATCCGGCCGGAAAGTACAGGGGACAGAACCTGCTGGTGTTTCGTACTCTGACGGCCAAACTGGGGACGATGGGAATGGTTATGGCCACCATTTCCCTGCTGCTGACGGCTACGCTGATCGCGCTGGGAACCGGGCTGGTATTCCGGGGGATTTTTGACGGGCGGGCGGCGGAGCATGCCTGCTTCGATCTGTATATCGGAGCAGGTGAAAAGGGCAGGCCGGTGGACCAGGCGTATCTGGATTATATCGAAGGGAATATTCCGGTGGAGCAGTCGCTGACGTATGAGGTCCGACTGCATGAAAATAATGGGGTCAGACAGTATCTTGATGACTGCGGCATCGAATATTTTTATACTTACCGGCAGGACCCGGTGATCCGTTACAGTGATTACGCCGCCCTGCGGGCTGTCGCGGGTTATCCGGCGGCAAAGATGGAGCCGGGACAGTATCTGATTCACTGTATTCCATATTTGTCCGAACCGCTGGAGGATTTCCGGCAGCCGATTACCGCCGGCGGCCGGATGCTGGCTCCCGGCGGTGTTTATACCGAACATCTGATTCAGAGGTACGCCGCGGACAACGGGCAGGGCTATATTCTGGTGGTACCTGATGAAGCGGCGGCAGGGTGCGCCCTTCTGCATCACGCCTATGCGGCAAAGACGGTTCGGCCGGTCGGGGAGGAACAGGTTGAGGAGCTGTTCCGGATCAGCAACAGAATCGCGGAGCGGGAAAGAGGAGACACCTATGATTCGGATGATTATGACACGGTGTATGCCAGTGTTTATGAGGAAAAGACCGCGGCTTATATGACGGCGCTGACCGTACTTCCTCTGTACTATCTGGCGCTGGCCCTGACCATGACCGCCGCCACCATCCTGACAATCCAGCAGCTTGGCGAATCCCGGCATTACCGGCGTCAGTTTGCTCTGCTTGACAAGATGGGAATGGATGCCGGGGAAATGGCGAAGGCGCTGCGCACCCAGTTTGCCATTTACTATGCCATGCCCGCCGTGCCGCCGCTGCTGATCGGTATCCCTTTTATCCTGAACCTGGCAAAGCAGCCGGAGCCGGAAATTATGGTGGGACTGTCAAGTCCTGCCGCGATTGTGGCCATTGCGCTGGGGGTGTTCTTCCTGGTGTACGCAGTCTATATCGGGGTGGCCTATATCAGTCTGAAGAAGAATGTACTGCCGGAAAGGTAAGGGTTACGGCGGTACCCGAAGCTGTTATAAAGTTATGATCTGCCGTAACGCCGCAGTTCGGGCAGTGCTCCGGCTGCGGGTGGCCGGCGACGGAGGAGCGGCTTTCCGCAGCGGAAGAAATCCGCAGGTCCAGTTCCAGACAATCCGCCAGCTTCCGGCATAAATATAATCCCATGCCCGTAGAGCCGCCCCGCACACGGCCGTTGCTGCCGGTAAAGCCCCGGTCGAAGACACGGGGCAGCTCATGGGCGGGGATGCCGATGCCATTGTCCGCGACGGTCAGTTGTACCTGCTTTCCAAGGGGTTTTGCGGACAGGGCGATCACCGGATCGGAATCCGCGCTCCGGTATCGGACCGCGTTTTGCAGCAATTGGCCCAGAATAAACGCCGCCCATTTGCCGTCGGTATAAACCGTTTGCTCCAGTCCGGAGGTTTCCACCCGAACGCCGCTTTGAATCAGCAGCGCTTTGTGCTGACCGACGGCCTGGGCGGCGATCCCGCTCAATTTGTTTCGCCGTAGGATAAAGTCTTTTTCCGGGCTTTCCGCCCGGGCGTAAAACAGGGCCCGTTCCACATGGGCTTCAATCTGAGACAATTCCGGGGAAAGCTTCCGTCTTGTGTCTGGTTCCGCATTCCGGCAGATCAGTCCCGCCGCCGTGATCGGCGTCTTAATCTCGTGGACCCAGCTTTCTACATACTCCCGATATTCCTTTTGGGCTGCCTGAGCGTCGGAAACAGCGCCGATCATGGACTTTCCTGCTCTGCAAAACAGTTCTGTCAGTCTGCGCTCATAGAGGCTCCGGCTTTTGGGGATACACTCGGAGAACAGGTATTTCCGGTCCAGCCCTTCCATGATATTTTCCAGTTCCTGTAAGTGAGACCGGAGTCGGAGAAAGCCTGTGGTTTCGATGCACAGAACGGACAGAAGCCATACCAGGGACAAAAGCCGGACCACTCCTGCCTGGGTTCCGGTGGCAAGCAGAAAAAGGATGGACAGAGAAGCGAAGGCTGCCTGCAAAAGCAGAGAATTCAGGCGGTCCGATAAAAATTCCAAAACGGTCATAGCTGATACCCCATTCCCCGGCGGGTTTTGATAAAGTCAGGAAAGCCAAGCCGTGCCAGTTTTCCCCGAAGCCGGGTGATATTGACGCTTAATGTATTGTCGTCGATGTAGATCTGGTTATCCCACAGTGTTTCGATTAAGTCGGTACGGGAGACGATTTCTCCGGCATGAGCCATCAGGCAGGCCAGAATCTGCAGCTCATTGCGTGTGAGTACGGCGGTTTCCGTTTTCAATTTGATCCTTGTTTTCGCCGATACGGTTCCCTTTGTCAGATTCAGCCGCAGGCCGCCATATTCCATGATATCCGACGGCGCTGCCGTTCTGCCCATCCGGCGCAAAACGACTTTGATGCGTGTCAGCAGAACAGGAATGCTGTAGGGCTTGGTAATATAGTCGTCGCCGCCCAGACTCAGCGCCCGCACTTCGTCCAGGCCGGAATCCCGGCTGGTGACAAAGATAATCGGCGCCTGAATTAGTTTTCTGAGCTTTGCGCAGAGAGAAAACCCGTCCTGTCCCGGCAGGTTGATATCCAGCAGAATCAGATCCGGGGCATACCGGGCCGCCTGGGCCGGGATATCCGTAAAATCGGCGGGGGCGAGTGGGGAGTAGCCTTCGTTTGTTAAAAGGAGAGACAGCTCGTCGCGGATGACGGGGTCGTCTTCGATAATCAGGATTTTTTGCATGGGGGATATCCTCTATTTTAGCCGCTTACTGTTTACCGTCGCCGTAAGGAACGCTTTCTATGATGCACGTATGTTTTTTATTCCGGCCGTAATGGATGCCTACCAGGAGGATATTTCCCGTATAGCCTTTTAGCCAGTCCGCGTACTGCCGATCCTTAATTTGGGCGATTGCGCCCTCGGCGGATTGATTCCATTTTAATTCTACGACCAGAGCGGGTTTGTCGGAATTTCTTTTTGGAAGATAAACGACATCCGCAAAGCTTTTTCCTGACGGGAGTTCCATAAGCGGATTCATATAATATGCCTTTGCGGCATAGTAGGCCATCAGTGAAGCCGAAAAATTCTGCAAAGGAACCGGGGGCCAGCATGGAAAATTCCTTGAATATATTAATCGCAGAGTGTTCCCCGTATTTCTTAATGGGAAGGATTCCTGTCATATATGCCAGCTCCACATATTCCGCGCCTTTGAAAAGACCCCTTAAAAAGTCAAGATAAGTTTTCTGTATATCCTGCCGTTCCTTGGCCATCCGAAAAACGCAGTCCCACTCGTCGATAATGAAAATAAATCCTTCTTTTGTATGCGCGTAAATCTGTGCCAGGACGCCGGGCAGTCCATATTGATCCTGAATAAAACAGCCGCCATATTCCGCGTCCAGTTCTCTGATTACGGCTTCCTGTATTTTATCAATGAATATGGAAAGGTGTGACTCATGAAAAAGAAATCTCTGAATATCCAGCCGTATGACATTGTGCTGATTTAAATGTGTATGGTAAGAAGGTTCTTTTTCAATGCCCCTGCCGGCGAACAGTTCTTCGGAATGACAGCCTTTGCTGTAATAAGCGGTGAGCATATCCGCCGCCATGGACTTTCCGAAACGGCGGGGGCGGCTGACGCAGAGATATTTTACACGGGATTTATTCAGTTTCTGGTTGACGAGGGCAATCATGCCCGTTTTGTCAATGTAAATATCATCGGTTACTGCCTGGCGAAAGGCTTCATTTCCTGGATTGAAATACAGTCCCATGAGATTCACCTGTTCTTTCCAGTTTTTCAAACAGTTTCTGTTTTAATGCAATCTTACCATAAAAAGACTGCCTGTGGCAAGATGAATAAGAAGCTGTATTTGGCATCTTTGGCAGATTCTGCGGTGTAAACGCGTTACTTTTAAAAGATAATTACCTTTGCGTTTGCATATCTGCGGAATGTCTGGTATATTGGAAGCAGCTACCTAATGTTTTGGATGAAAAAATAATCAATATCTGACAGGAGACTGCATCAATGAACCGTCCAACCTGAGAAACAGCTTTTTATCTGTTGCGCATAAGGTGTCGTATGTTATGGCAGATGACAACATGATGTTTTATTTCATGTTTTTTCGTTTGCCCACAGTAACGGCGCCTGTTTGCCGTATCATCAAACAGATTGCGGATTGCGAGCTTTTTTCAGAAAGGATGTATTTGAGCGGTGAAACGGAATATATATCTGATGTATGCCATTGCTTTTCTGCATGGCATGGTATTTTACGGACCTGTGGCCACATTGTACAGGCAGGCCCAGGGCGTATCTGTTTTTCAGATCACGGTGATTGAGAGCATTTCTCTTTTTCTTTGTATCTTATTGGAAGTAGTATGGGGCGTCGCGGCGGACAGAATCGGGTATAAGAAAACCATGGTTTTTTGCTGCGTGCTTTACTTCCTGTCAAAAATCGTATTCTGGCGTGCTTCGGGTTTCGAAGGCTTTCTTGCGGAGCGTGTGATGCTCAGCGTTGTGATCGCGGGATTGTCGGGCGTGGATACGAGTATTCTCTATCTTTCCTGTAAAGGTGAAACAGAAAATGGCCGGAAAGGAAAGGAAAACAGCCCGGATGTAGTGGAAACCAGCCGGAATGAAGCCGAGAATGGCCGAGATGAAACAGAAAGCAGCCAGAAGGTGTTTGGGATTTATAACAGTCTGCAAATGGCGGGGCTTCTGTCGGCTTCGGAGGTGTTTTCTCTGTTTGTGGGGGAAAATTACAGGCTGGCCGGGCTGCTTACGGTGTTCAGCTACGGGGGCGCGGCGGTTTTGTCACTGGGGCTTAAAGAAGTGAGCCCGGAAGGAGCTGACCGGATCTGTTTCAGAAGACTGAAAGAAACGGTGTTTCAGACGCTGGGAAACAGGCGTCTGCTGTTGTTTTTGCTGGCGGCCGCCCTGCTTAAAGAGACGCATCAGACGGTGACGGTTTTTTTGAACCAGCTTCAATATGAAAAGTGCGGTTTGGGAAATGCGGCGATTGGGTATCTTTATATTGCCGCCACGCTGCTTGGCATGTGCGGCGTGTATTCCGCCCGGCTGACGGAAAAGACCGGGAACAGGGCAGCCGGGCTGCTGTTTGGCGTGACGGCGGCGGTATCCTGCGCAGTACCGGCACTGACCGGACATGCGCTGCCTTCGGTCTGCGGTATCTTACTTCTGCGCGTTTCCAACAGCCTGTTTGAGCCGTTTCAGACGGAGATTCAAAACCGGATGGTACACACAGAATACCGGGCCACGGCGCTGAGTATCCATGCGATGCTGATGGATGGTGTGGGTGTGGGAACGAATCTGGTATTCGGGGCACTGACGGAGCAGAGCCTGGCAGCGGCGTTCTGGTTTGGAGCGGGGATTTGTATGGCAGGGGCAGTGGTGATGCGGAAGCTGCTTGGTTAAAATGAGATGAATCCTGGAGAATGGGTGTGAACATACACCATTTTCCGGGATTTTTATTATGAAGGATTTGGTAAAACGCATCGGACAAATTGTATGTAAAATTTCGCAGATAATTCCCATCTGCGAAAGAAAATATGGAAATGATTGTATCAATTCTAACTTTATTGCAATTCACATGGCATTTATTTTACTTCTATATCCATTGATTGTCAACAAAATAATCAAATTTCCTCCGTTTCCCGGAAAAGCATGAGAAAGAGGAGCGGATTTTTCGGGTGTATGATCAAGAAATCTTTTTATTAAGGGTCAAAAAGGTGGTCAAAAAAATCTATTGAGAAAACGCTTCCGAGCTGGCAGTTCATTTTATGGCTTCTGATATTATGCAGCTCTATTTATGGTCAATTTTGTGGTCAGATTATTATGTGGAATCCTTAATTTACAAGATTTATAAACGTTTTTCGCAGATGGGAATTATCTGCGAAACCAGCTCATGTCTGTGTTGGCAGGCAGACCCGGTTAGAAAAACCGCAGAAGGGGGCATTGTATGGAGAATGTAAGTTTACTGCAGTACTGTGTCCGAAATGGCAGGCCGAATCTGATCCGGCAGTGGGATCTGTCTGAAAATCGGGATTTTGACCCTGAAAAGACCGGATTTGCCAGCCACAAAAAGATCTGGTGGATCTGTGAAAAAGGGCATAAATGGCAGGCGATGATCAGCGACAGAGTGAAAAAGGATGCCGGCTGCCCCTACTGTGCCAACCGGAAAGCCTGGCCCGGTTTTAATGATCTTGCCAGTACGTATCCGGAGCTGGCTGCTCAGTGGCATCCGAAAAAGAACGGAGAACTGACGCCGGAGATGGTTACGTACGGAAGTGTGAAAAATGTCTGGTGGCAGTGTGAGCTGGGACATGAGTGGAAAGCGACCGTGGGGAACAGGGCTACGAAAGGGAATGAGTGTCCTTATTGTTCGGGGAAGAAGGCTTGGCCTGGCTTCAACGATCTGGCTACGCTGGAGCCGGAGCTGATGAGGGAATGGCATCCTCTTTTTAATCAGGGAATTGACCCCGCAAAGCTGCGGCCCAGCAGCAGGAAGCGTATCTGGTGGAGATGCCCGGAAGGGCATGAGTGGGAGGCGCATCTGTTTAACAGGACCGCCTACCGGAGCGGATGTCCGTTTTGTGCAGGGAATTTGTCAAAGGAAAAAGCTGCGGAATGGCAGGAGCGGGCGGCGAGGAAAAGGGAGGAACTTTCTTTTTTGACTGTGAGTACAAAGAAAACTGGGAATCTACTAAACGTAGGGAACACAGCAGCCGCGGGAGAAAGAGTGACTGCGCCGTGAATGGGAAGGGTTGCGGAACCGAAACGGTGTGGGGCGTGAAGATAATGGAATGTGGGATTAGTGGGTTTGAGGATGAACAGTGCTTGAAAAGATGAGAAATAAGCACGGGTAGGATTGTGCTGTGGAAGAACTTTTTTAAGTGAGAATACAAAAAGAACTGTTAATCTACTATATAAAAAACCTGATCTGTCCGTGAGAGTTTGAAGGCTGCGCGGAAAGGAAGGGGAGATAGGGGATACATATGCCCATGATTGGTGCGGTATATGTATGAAAAAGGCACTGGGGTGGCAAAGGACACTGTGGGGATGGCGAAGCTATGCTTATA
>CAOKOL010000028.1 GCA_948470335.1 uncultured Lachnospiraceae bacterium
AAAGAAGTAGAGGATTTGATCCAACAGTTTAGAGGATATTTAGCATTGGATGTATTATTGGCATTTATGAATCAGCGCTCAGTACAAGTATTGGGAGCATAGTCATGAAAAACTATAAAAGAGTTAAAGACCCTATTTATGGCTATATCAAGATTCCTGTTACCTATATGACGAACATTGTTGATACATCTGTATTTCAAAGGCTGCGTCGGGTTATACAGACCAGCTATTCTCCGCTTTATTCCTCCGCAGTACACAATCGTTTTGTCCACTCAATGGGAGTCTTCTATCTAGGAGAATTAACGGTTAATCAACTGATAAAAGAAGTGCGGAAAAAAATCAATTTGTCTATGGATTTAGAGGGGATTGGAGAATTATTTAAGCTTGCATGCTTATTGCATGATGTAGGTCATGCGCCGTTTTCCCATACAGGTGAAGGGTTTTACCTTGGAAAAGATCATAATTATACACAATTACATAACAAACTGATAGAAACGATTGGAAACGAGAATTTTTCAAAAGATATTCCACAAGACTCAAGTTCTGCTGCAGCACCTCATGAGATTATGAGTGCAATCATTGGCATATTAGAATTTGAGTTATTTTTTGATAGTGTGGATCAGAAGGAGTTTTTTGCCCGTTGTATTACAGGGTACAAATATTCAGAAGGAACAATAGAAAATAACATAAAGAATTGCTTTATATCAATGCTCAATTCCAAAGTGATAGACGTAGATAAATTGGATTATCTTATTCGGGATGCGTATATTACGGGTTTTGATACGGTCAACATTGACTTCGAGCGTCTTCTTTCTTCGCTTACAATATCAAAAGAAAATGGAAAATATAAAATCGCATATTATAAAAACGCTATAAGTGTTATTGAGAATGTAGTTTATGCTCATGATGCGGAAAGAAAATGGATTCAAACACATCCTGTTGTACTATACGAAGCATATATACTTCAGCATATCATAGGCTATCTTAGTGAAAAAATTGATGACAACGATAAAAAATTATTTTCACTGGAGTCATTAAGTAAAAAAGGGCAGCAGTTGAAAAATGGTTTATCTATTTCTCTATTGTGTGATGACGATATTATTTATTTAATGAAAAATTCTTTTTATAGCCAATTAAGTGAAGAATTTTTCGAACGCAGAATAAGAAGGCATCCCGTATGGAAGTCAGAAGCTGAATATAAAGCATTTGTATTAGATATGGCTTCCGGAGGAAGTTTGTTAGAAAAATTTGAGCAGGCCATGAGTGTTACAGCGAAGTATTTAATCAAAAGTACTGATTCTTGGGTAATAGATGATTCTTTGATTGCCAAACTGGAAAAAGAAAAAGAAATTCTAATTACCACTGATATGGACTTAGAAACGAAAAGGGTCCAATTAGAGAATAAAGAGATGATTTTAAAAGTAGTGCATTCTTTGGAAAGTTATGCAAACGAAAAGGATATTAGCTGTAATTTTGTTATATTGATGGCGTCGCAATTTAACAGCGGCTTTGGGAAACCTGATTTTTCGGCAACAAATATTGCTTTTCAAACGAAAGACGGGGAAAAAATTGCTGCTGTGGGAAATATAGTATCTGCTATAGAGGCCAAGGAGAGAGATAGAGACAACTTCTTTTATCTTTTTTATAAGCGTAAAGACAATCTTAATATAGATAATGATGACATAGACAATCAGGAGATATGTAAAAAGCTCTTTAAGGATGTCGTTTTTTAAAAAGTATTGTTCTTTGGTTTATATCATAAGGACCGCCAAGATTATTGCAAGATTATTGCATAATGTTTTCTTGACGGTCTTTATGATATTATATTCAATCCCTTTTAGATTGCGTTTGCGTTTCTCTAGTGCTTTTGCTCGATGGCTCTTGTTCTGCGCTGCATGCATTGTGTTTTTTATGGTGGTATGTTACAATCACTGAGAATATTCATTGATGTTTATAGCAAAACTCCAAGGGTGGAACTGCAAAACTGTGATAAGGAGACAGAAATGATAGAGGTTGCTCAGATCAGCAAGGCATATGGCCGCAGGCAGGTATTGTCTCAGATTTCTTTTCATATTGAAGAAGGGCAGTGCGTGGGCATTGCCGGGGCTAACGGGTGCGGAAAATCCACGCTGCTGGCGATTCTGGCAGGGGCTGTCAGACCGGACGGCGGAAAAGTTTTGTATCACGGAAGCCCTGCAGACCGCGGGCGGTACAGGAAAGAAATGGGATATGTACCCCAGGGAAATCCGTTGCTTCCGGAGCTGTCCGTTAAGGATAATCTGAAATTATGGTATAAAGGCAGCGAAAAGGAATGGAAACGGGAGCAGGATTCTGGTATAATAGCAGTATTGGAACTTGGCCCGTTATTAAAGAGGGACGCGGGAAGGCTGTCAGGCGGCATGAAGCGGCGTCTGAGTCTGGCCTGCGCGCTGATGAATCATCCCCGGTTTCTGATTCTGGATGAGCCGGGGGCGGCTCTTGATGTGGTCTGCAAGGAGGAAATCCGGCAGTACCTTTCGGAATATCTGAAACAGGGCGGCACGGTGCTGCTGACCAGCCATGAGGAGCGGGAGCTGTCTCTGTGCGGCAGACTTCTTCTGATGCGTGGCGGCAGACTGACAGAGATCCCGGCGGATACACAGGCAGGGGAGCTGGCTGTTATGATTACGGCGGAAACGCGGTGAGATGACGGGCCGCAGCGGAACTAAAATCAGCGGAGGCCCGTATGAGTCCCGGAAGGATTTGCGGACGCGCAGGCGGTCGGAAATGCTTCCAGAGTCAGGGGGCTCAGGAGGGCTGCAGCGGAACTAAAAATCAGAGGGTAATTATGATGGATGAGACGAAAGAAATGAACAGTGTGGAAACGCCGTATGCGGGGGTATCCCCGGATTTATTTGAGCCGCCGAAAAATAACAAAAAGAAGTGGCTGTTGGCCGGCGGTGCGGCAGTGGTTCTGATTGCGGCGATTGCAGCCATAGCGGCAGCAGGCTCCTTCTTTTTTCAGAACAGCCAGAAAAAATTTGTGGCAGCGCTGGGGAAAGCCATGTCCAGCGCACCGGAAGAAACGGAAGACGTGTTTGGTTTTGAGCAGATGGAGGAAACGCTTAAAAAAACGCCCTATCACTACGGCGGTTCTCTGGTGCTGGAGGACAGCAACCTCACCGATCTGGACGCTTTCAGCGGTTTGGGCTTTTCGACGGAAATCGGCGTGGATTATGATACGATTCGCCGGGGCATGGTGAAGTTTATGGTATCTTACGGCGGCATGGATGCGGTAGGACTTTCCTATTATCTGGATCCTGAGGCCCTTACGCTGGCCGTTCCGGGACTGACGGACTCTCTTTTGAAGCTGGATTATCAGGAAGGGTTTGAGGAGAGACTTTTTTCCTCTTTTATGATGGAGAGCATGGCGATGGACCGGGCGGAGATGGAAGAATTTGCCGATATGCTGATTGCCGTGCGGGAATTGATGGAGGGAAAAGGGGCGGCTGATCAGTCTGCTTCCGAACAGATCGCGGAACGTTTTAATAATACGGTAAATCTGATGGACAGACTGGAAAAAGAGATGGAGGTAGAGCGCGCCGACAGCAAAAGCTTTACCATTAACGGAAAAGAAACCACCTGTACCGGATATACGGCCGTGATTTCCCATGAGACGCTGATGGCCATTTTTCAGGACGTAAGTGATTTTGTGGCGGCAGATGAGGAAGCCGGACAGCTGGTGTATGATTTCCTGAGTCAGATGGAGCTGCTGACGGGCGGCGATTTTGTTTTGGGCGGCAGGGAGGATCTGGAAACCGATCTGGAGTACCTGCTGGACCGTCTGGACGATTCTTTTGATGATGTCCGGATGAAGGGATATATTGACCACGCCGGAAATATGGCGTCTCTGACCATAGAGACCGGTTTTGAGGCTGACGGGGATGACGTGGAATTCAGGGAGGAGATTCTCTGGAAAGGCGGCTCTTATCTGGCCGAGAACATGGAAGTTACCGTGGAGATAGACGACGGCTACAGCGATGTGGAATGCACGCTGGCCAGAGAGGGCAGCAGGGAAAATGAAATATCGGATACGTCCTATAAACTGTCCGTGCGGATTGACGGTGAGAAGGTTATGACAGGAACATTTGGTTCTGTCTTTAACCGGGACACCAAAGAGGCTTCCATGGATGCGATGCTCCGGGCTGACAGCATGTATCTTTCTGTCGATCTGAAGGCGGACGGCGTGTTTGACCAGATTGATAAGGGAAAAGGCTTCCATTTTGATATGGATAATCTGCGGCTGCGGGCGGTGGGCGCTACGCTGAATTTCTCCGGAGAGGTGTACTGCGGGCCGATAGATGCCCTTGAGATACCGGAAGGGGAAACCTTTGACCTGCTTACGGACAGCGAGGCAGACTGGGAAATGCTGACCATGGAAATTATGGACAATCTGTATGACCTGGCATACAGATTAGAGCTCGATTGGTAAAACTGACTGAGAAGATGAGACAAATTTGCGTATATCAGTTTCTTCAAATCAAACGGGCGCTAAAGCTGCTGCCGGCCGTTATGGCGGTATCCGTTCTGTTTGGCGCGCTGGCGGCGGCGGCAGCCTTTGGCGGTGCTAAGCTGCTGTATCAGGACAGAGCTGTCGGAAGAATTGCCGTGGCGGTTGTGGCGGATGCGGATGACTCTGTCGGGCAGATGGCCCTGTCTATGCTGAGCAGTATGGAAAGTGTAGAAAGCATCTGTGATTTTGTGGAGACAACCGAACAGGAAGCAAGAGAAGGATTGAAGGAGGGCCGCTATTATGCGGCCCTGTTGATTCCGCCCCGGATGGTGGAGGGGATTATGGACGGCACCAATACGCCGGTCAGAGTGCTGCTTTCCGGTCAGGGCAGTCTGGAAACATTGCTGCTGCGGCAATTAACGGAATCCGGGGCGCAGATTCTGGATGCGGCCCAGGCGGGAATTTATGCGGCAGATTTTTACTGCGGAGAGCTGGGGATGGAGCAGCTGATTCCTCAGGTGGAGCAGTTTTTGAATCAGGTGTATCTGGATTATGCGCTGAACCGAAGCGGCTGGTTCAGAAAGACTGCCGTTTCGGCTCTGGGGGAGATGGATCTTCTGGGATATTATGGGACGACGGCGATTGCTCTTTTGCTGTTTCTTTCAGGTGTTTCCTGTGCTTCTTTTTCCTGCCGGGAGTCCCGGGCACTGGAAGAAAAGCTGGAAGCGGAAGGTGTGGGAATCTGTGCCCGGCTTTTTGGGAAAATTCTGGCAGTAGCCGTTTTGCTTCTGGCAGCGGTGCTGCTTTTGGCCATGCCGGTGTCGGCAGGGCTTTCCGGATGGGGAATGCGGGGCCTGGAACTCAGCGGATATTCGGTGTTTTGCGCGGCAGCGGCTGTTCTGGTCTGTGCTTCCGTGATCGTGTTTTGTTTTGAGACGGCAGACAGCCTGCTGGCGGGGACGATGCTTCTGTTTGTCCTGACGGGCGCGCTGATTTTTCTTGCAGGAGGGCTTTTGCCCCCGGCGTTTCTGCCCGGATTATTGCGGCCGTTTTCCCGGTGGAATCCGGCGTCGGCGGTGAGAGGGCTGCTGGGGCCTCTGTTTGGC
This sequence comes from uncultured Lachnospiraceae bacterium, assembly GCA_948470335.1. Lineage (GTDB taxonomy): Bacteria > Bacillota > Clostridia > Lachnospirales > Lachnospiraceae > Paralachnospira_A. The sequence goes on from CAOKOL010000028.1 coordinate 5,599, forward strand.
TATGCGGCCGGCTGGCAGGCAGGGACGGCTGCTGTGTGCGGCTTTCTGGTATTTTTTGGACTGGGAATTTTTAGCAGGAGACGGATGCGGTGATGAAATTAGGGTTCTGGTTTTGGCTATGTGTAAAACGGCAGCTGAAAAAACCGGTGTTCTGGATGCAGTTTATGATCCTGCCTCTGTCGGCGTTTGTTTTTCATGGGGCGGCAGGGCAGGAGGAAGGGCTTCTGCATGTGGCGCTGGCAGTTGAGGCAGATGAAACAGGGCTGGCAGAGCAGGCGGCAGAGATTTTGCTCGCCCGTGAAGGTGTCCTGAAATTTTATCGGTGCGGCACCAGAGAACAGGTGCTTCTGGATGTTCAGTCCAGGCGGGCGGAGTGTGGATTTGTATTCCGGGAAGGCTTTGGGAAAGGCATTCTGGACGGAGACCTGAAAAAAACTGTCGAGCTGATCCGCTCGCCTTCTACCGTGGCCGGGGAACTGGCTTCTGAATCGGTCAGCAGTGCGGTGATGTCGCTGGCGGGGCCGGCCGGGCTTGAGAAGCTGGCTTCCCGGGATTTTTTTCAGGAGGCTGGCGCAGCGGAGGAAAATGCCCGATTGCGTATGAAAGAACTCTATGACCGGTTTTTGACGGACGGCAGCACTTTTTCTTTTCTTTATGAAACGGCAGACGGGGCAGAGGCGGATGTTCGGCAGTGGGAGCGGCAGGTTTTTCCGGTCCGCGGACTGGGCGCCGTGTATATTTGGGCAGCGGCTCTGTTTGCGGTGGCTGCCGTTCAGGCGGATGTGAGAAAAGGGGTTTACGGCAGTATGCCGGGAGCATGGAAATATGCGGCGGTTTATCTGTCTGCGCTGACGCCGGCGCTGCTGGCGGCCGGTGCCTGTCTGGCGGCGGTTGCTCTGTCCGGCGTCTGGACGGCTGCGGGCAGAGAGCTGTCCGCTATTCTGGTTTATTCTGTGGCGGCGGCGCTGACAGCGGTTTTGCTGTGGCTGTTTGTCCGCCGGGAGAAAATCCTGTGTGCCCTGATTCCGGCGCTGCTGTTTGGCAGTCTGGTTCTCTGCCCGATTGTGATTGATCTGGGACAGTGGATTCCGGCAGTTTTTGTCCTGCAAAGGCTGTTTCCGCCCTATTATTACGCAGCTTTGTTTTAAGGATACTTTTCAAGCGGCGGGATTAGTGGTATAATTTGGCCAGAGGATTATACCGGCACGAAGGACATGGTATATTAACCCGGCGAGGTATGAAACATGAAAAAAGGCAAACAATCCATCAATCGGCTGCAGAGCTATCTAACGACTCCTTTTTTATTTACCGTGGTGATCATCGTGGCGAATGTGGCGGTTCTGGCGGTGGACCGGAAGGCGGCGGCGGTGATGGCACCGGCCAGCTGTATCTGTCTGTTCTTTTCCATCGCACTTTATTTTTACCGAAAGCCCCTTCTTCTGAAAGAACTGGTGAATTTTTCCATGGAACATGCCCAGGTGCAGAACCAGCTTCTGCGGGCGCTGCCCATGCCCTATGCGATCATTGACGAGGCAGGAAAGATTCTGTGGATCAATTATGCGTTTCAGCGGGAGATCGGAAAAGAAAAAAATAAAAATCTCAGGGCTCTGTTTCCCGAGGTGAAGCGAAAAGATATTCCGGTGGATGATGAGCACAAGATTCTGAATGTGCGGCATGGCGACCGTTATCTGCGGCTTGAGCTGGTGAATGTGGTTCTGCCCGGAGAATTTACGGACAGCGGCTTTTCAGGAGTGGGGGAAGGCGAGGAATTTCCCCGTCTGCTGGCACTCTATGTCTTTGATGAGACGGAGAGCATCGGCCTGAAAAAAACCATGGAAGAAGAACAGATGGTAGCCGGTCTGATCTATCTGGACAATTATGAGGAAGCCATGGCGATGGTGGATGAGGTGCGTGTCACCGTAATTTCCGCTCTGGTGGACAGGAAGATCACCCGCTATTTTGCCCAGATGGGAGCCGTCATCAAAAAGCTGGAGAAAGACCGGTATTTTGTTGCGGTAAAGCAAAAATATCTGTCCGTAATGACGGAAGATCACTTCCGGATTCTGGAAGATGTGAGAACCATGAACACGGGAACGGAAATTGCGTTTACGCTCAGTATCGGCCTTGGCTGCGGGGCCGCTACCTATGAGGGAAATTATGAGTATGCCCGTACCGCTATTGATATGGCCCTTGGCCGGGGCGGAGATCAGGCGGTGATTAAGGACGGAGAAAATATTTTCTACCACGGCGGAAAGTCGCAGGCTACGGAAAAGAATACCCGTGTAAAAGCCCGCGTAAAGGCCCATGCGCTGAAAGAGCTGCTGCTGAGCAAGGAAGAAGTGCTGATTATGGGCCATAAGCTGGGAGATGTGGATTCTCTGGGAGCGGCCATTGGTCTTTACCGGGCTGCCGCTACGCTGGACCGGAAAGCCCGCATTGTAATCAATGATATCACGGCGCCTTTGCGCCCGGTGGTGGAAAAGTTTAAAAGCGACGGAGAGTATCCGGAAGATCTGTTTATAAACAGCAGTCAGGCCATGGAAGCCGTTACCCGCAATACGGTGGTGATTGTGGCGGATGTGAACCGTCCCAGCGTTACGGAATGCCAGGAACTTCTGGAGATGTCGGATTACGTGGTGGTTCTGGATCATCACAGACAGACCAGGGACAGCATTGCCAGTGCGGTTCTGTCCTATGTGGAGCCCTATGCTTCCTCCACCTGTGAGCTGGTGGCCGAGATTCTCCAGTATATCAGCGACGATATCAAAATCAGGGGAATTGAGGCGGACGTGATGTACGGCGGCATTATCCTGGATACGGACAGCTTTCTGAGCAGGACAGGCGTCCGTACGTTCGAGGCGGCCGCATTTTTAAGAAGAAGCGGCGCCGATATGACCAGAGTGCGGAAGATTTTCCGGGATAAGATGGAGGATCATAAGGCCCAGGCCGAGGCGGTGCGCAGCGCGGAGATTTTTGAAAATGTATTTGCCATTACCACCTGCCCGGCGGAAGGGGTGGAAAGCCCTACGATTGTGGGGGCCAAGGCGGCAAACGAGCTGCTGAATGTGGTGGGCGTGGACGCTTCCATCGTGCTTACGGATTATCAGAATAAGATTTATGTCAGCGCCCGCTCAGGCGGCGAGATCAATGTGCAGCTGGTGATGGAAAAGCTGGGAGGCGGAGGCCACAGCACGATGGCCGGCGCCCAGCTGACCGGATGCACCGTTCAGGAAGCACTGCAATATGTAAAGGTGACGATTAAACAAATGCTGGATGAGGGAGAAATTTAAGATGAAAGTAGTATTATTGGAAGACGTAAAGGCACTGGGAAAAAAAGGCGAGCTGGTGGATGTCAGCGATGGCTATGCAAGGAACTTTATTCTGCCGAAGAAAAAGGGTATTGAAGCGACGGCTAAGAATCTGAACGACCTGAAATTACAGAAGCAGCATCAGGACAAGCTGGCGGCGGAGCAGCTGGCGGAGGCAAAAGCCCTGGCGGAGAAGATCGACGCGGCGATGGTGGTGATGAAGGTGAAAACCGGCGAGGGCGGAAAAGTGTTCGGATCCGTTTCTACTAAGGAGATTGCCCAGGCGGCGAAGGAGCAGTGCGGTTTTGATCTGGATAAGAAGAAGATGGTGCTGGAGGAGCCCATCAAAAGCTGCGGAAACCATATCATTCCTGTCAAGCTGCATCGGGAAGTGACGGCAAAGCTGACGGTTAAGGTGACAGAGATCTAAAGGGAATGTTTCGGTGAAATGATCCGGGCAGGCCGGCGGAATATCAATATAGCGGGGGACTGCCAAATGGTTTATGAAAACAGCAGCGGAACTAAATTGGGGAAGATAAAAAGATGGAAGAAACACTGATTAAACGGATACAGCCCCATGATGCCGATGCGGAACGGGCCGTAATCGGCGCCATGCTGATGGACAGGGAAGCTGTCGTGATTGCGGCGGAGTCCCTGCGGAAAGATGATTTTTACCAGCCCCAGCTGGGTGTGGTATTTGATGCGGTCGTAGAGATGAATAACGAGGGGAAGCCGATTGATCTGGTCATTCTCCAGGACCGTTTAAAAGAAAAGGATGTGCCGCCGGAGATCAGCAGCCTTGATTTTGTCAGGGGACTGATGGCCCTTCATCTGACTTCGGCGAATATCGGGCATTATGTCCGGATTGTGTATGAAAAGTCTCTGCTGCGCAGGCTGATCCGGGTCAATGAATCCATAGCGGACAGCTGCTATGCGGGAAATGAAAAGGTGGAGGATATTCTGGAAATGACGGAGAAGAATATCTTCGACCTTTTAAAACAGCGCGCCGCCACCGATTATGTGCCGGTGTCTCAGATCGCCCTGAATACGCTGGAGCGGATTGAGCAGGCGGCCCGGAATAAAAGCTCGGTAACGGGCATTCCGACGGGATTTTTAGATTTGGACTATAAGCTGTCCGGGCTGCAGCCCTCGGATCTGGTGCTTGTGGCGGCCAGACCTTCCATGGGAAAGACGGCATTTGTGCTGAATATTGCCCAGTATACCACGCTGCGCAAAGATTACCCCTGCGCCATATTCAGTCTGGAGATGTCGAAGGAACAATTGATGAACCGTCTGTTTGCCATGGAATCCAGGGTGGATTCCCAGGCCCTTCGTATCGGCAATCTGACGGATTCGGACTGGGAAAAACTGGTGGAAAGCGTGGGGCTGATCGGAAATTCCGGCCTGATTATCGACGATACGCCGGGTATTTCCGTCAGTGAGCTGCGCAGCAAATGCAGAAAGTTTAAACTGGAATTTGGCATCAAATTGGTGATTATCGACTATCTGCAGTTGATGTCCGGTTCCGGCGCAAGAAATTCAGACAGCAGGCAGCAGGAAATTTCCGATATTTCCCGTTCTTTAAAAGCGCTGGCCAGGGAGATCGAATGTCCGGTGATTGCCCTGTCTCAGTTAAGCCGTGCCTGCGAGTCTAGGCAGGACCACCGGCCGATGCTGTCGGATTTAAGAGAGTCCGGCGCCATTGAGCAGGATGCGGATGTGGTGATGTTTATTTACCGGGACGACTATTATAACCATGACAGCGATAAAAAAGATGTGGCGGAGATTATTATCGCCAAGCAGAGAAACGGCCCCATCGGGACCGTAGAGCTGAAATGGCTGCCTGACTACACAAAATTCGCGAATCTGGAGAGGGCATAACATGGAGAAACAGATCTGGAAGCCGGGAAATATGCTGTATCCTCTTCCGGCGGTGCTGGTAAGTGTGGCAGATGCCAAAGGGAATGACAATCTGGTGACGGTGGCCTGGACCGGTACGGTGTGTACCAATCCTCCCATGGTCTATATTTCTCTGCGTCCTTCCCGTTATTCCTGGCAGATGGTGAAAGAGACCGGGGAATTTGTGATTAATCTGACCACGGAACGGCTGGCCAGGGCCACGGACTGGTGCGGCGTAAAATCCGGCCGGGATGTGGATAAATGGAAGGAAACCGGTCTGACCCGGGGAACTCCGTCAGCGGTGTCCGCGCCGGTGGTGGAGGAAAGCCCGGTGAATATCGAGTGCCGGGTAACACAGGTGCTGGAGCTGGGTTCCCACCATATGTTTCTGGCTCAGGTGGAGACGGTTCAGGTAGACACGGCCTGTCTGGATGCTAAGGGAAAGCTCCGTCTGGATCGGTGCGAACCTCTGGTATATTCTCACGGAGACTATTATGGGCTGGGGAAATGGCGCGGAAATTTTGGATACAGCGTGAAAAAGAAAGGAAAGAGTCGGAAATAAATTCCATAAAATGGAATATACATCATTGCAAACGAAAGTTTGTGTGGTATAATAGCTATTGAGGTAAGCAACTTTGACATGGAAACGTTGCAAAACTGAATATCTTATCCAGAAAGGGGACATGAGGATGGGGGACAACCATTACCGTATCTCGGAAGCTTCGAAGAAGCTGAATGTAGAAGATCATGTTTTACGATACTGGGAAGAAGATTTAGGGATGGATATTCCCCGAAATGAGATGGGCCATCGCTATTATACCGATGTACATATTGAGACATTTCAAAGAATCAAGGAGATGAAGGAGCTGGGGTGCCAGCTAAAAGAAATCCGCCAGAAGCTGTTAGAGGAGGGAAATGAAACGCTGTTCCGGGATCTGGGCGACGAGGTGGCTATGACAGACGCCAGAGCGCTGCCCGCGGACAGGCTGGAGCAGTTTCAGAACCTGATGGTTCATGTGGTGGCCCAGGCTATCGAAACCAGCAACCAGCGTCTGGGAGAGCAGGTCAGCGAACAGGTCAGTCAGAGAGTGCTGAAAGAGATGAACTACCAGATGCGCATGCGGGAAGAGCGGGAAGAAGAACGATATAAAAAACTGGACGAAGCGCTCAGGAACGTGCAGAAGAACCGCAAGCTGCAGGCAGAGACGCCGGATCAGAACCGTATCGTGCATATGAAGAAAAAACGGGGACTGTTCGGGCGCGGCAGGAAGGATTCGGAAAAGGAGAATCGAAAAGCCCGGTTTGCGGACATACTGTCATAATAAAGGTCTGGATTAGCGTTCACGAACTTACTGAAGATTACCCGAAAGATATCATTTCTTTTGCCATCAAAAAAGTGATCAGACAGAAAAATAGCCCGGCTTAACAGCCAGGCTATTTTAAATGCTCCTTTCGGAGTCAGTCTCATTCGCCAGCGGAGATTGCATCGTTGGGACATGCGTCAGCGCAGGAACCGCAATCTACACACTCATCAGCGTTGATCACATACTTGCCGTCGCCTTCGGTGATCGCATCGTTAGGACACTCATCAGCGCAGGAACCGCATGATACACACTCATCACTAATTACATATGCCATTGGTCTGATCCTCCTTTTAAACTTTTTATGTACGCAGGGGGCGGTAGGCCCTCCTTGATACCTAGGTACATTGTAATACAGAAAAGTGTATAATTCAAGTGGAATTTTTTTGTTTCGCAGGAAAGTTTTCAAAGGGCGGACAAATGTAAAAGTAGGCTTGCCAACCAATAGGAGTTATACTATAATAGCACATAGATTCAGAAAAACAGATTATATAACGGAGGTATTTTATCATGGCAAAACAGGTTTCAAAAGATATGCTGATCAGCGAGCTTCTGGAGGTTGACCCCGGCATCGTTCCGATTCTGATGGCGGCGGGCATGGGCTGTATCGGTTGCCCCTCCGCCCAGGGCGAATCTCTGGCAGAGGCGGCCGCGGTTCACGGCATCGACGGCGAAGCGCTGATTGCGCGGATCAATGAGTATCTGGCGTTAAAGGGTTGAAAAACAGAAACGTGGATATAAAAAATGGGAGCATCGCTCCCATTTTTTATATCCGTTCTTCAGATCAGTGCCAGCCGCTGCAATGCCACATCGGCTATAAACTTTTCGTAGTGTTCTTCATAGTAGGCATCAGTTGCATAGGCGCTCTTGACCCGCCTGCCGTATTCCAGCAGAATATTGCACACCCGGTTAAACTCCTCCGGACTGTGGGAGGACTTGTTGATGACCAGGAAAAATTCTCCGTCAGGAGAACGATACAGAGTGTTCAGGCCAAAATAAGTATCGGACAGTACCGCCGCTGCGCGGGTGATATCCTCCAGGTTCTTAAAGGAATAGATGCGCACCAGGTTTACCCGGTCTACGCTGTCCTTAATGGATTCCGGCTGCAACAGATCATGTTCCTGCACAACCTCGGTACTGGCTTTCGCTTTGCTCTGCTGGTTTTTCCGGTTTTCCAAAAGCATGTTGAAAATATCCAGTATGTCGTCTGCTCCCTCCGGCGCTTCTTTGTCTGATCTTCCGAAACCGCCCGCGCCGTCAGAAGAAGCCTGCGAGGGAGAAAATTTGGAAAATCGGCTGTCTAACTCGTCGGGATCGTCGATTTTTGTGATAATTAAAATAATTTTCTCTCCGGCTAAGGGAATCGCTTCTACCATAAGGGGCATATCATTGACTTCAAAACCGCACTGCTCGTAGGCTGTCTGAATCATCTCCTGAAACAGGGAACGGGCTTTTTCACTTCCGTAAGCCAGCTCGCTTAAATTTAATTCACGGGTATTCAGATCCTCCCGGTTCAGAGTGCAGCGAATCTGGTTATCACTGATTTTTTCTATATCCAAGATCTCACTCCCATTCTACGCTAAGTACGATCCGGCTTTGGCATGTGGCCGGATTCTTCTATAAGGAAAGAATTCACCCATTCATTATACCTTATATAGATTTGATATGTAAAGCTCTATTTTCGGTTTTTCAGGCTTTTTCAAAGGCTTTTCCGGGAATTTCTGCCAAAGGTTTTTTTGCATATAAAACCAGCACAAAACCGGCATGGATTTGGCGTTAACTGGCACGGCGCAGGTATTGCAAAATGGAAAATATTGCTATATAATAATGCCATCGAGCTCGAACCAAGGAAAAGTCAGGATAATATATCACAAAACCTTCAAAGTCTTCTGAAAAGGGAGAGACCTTTCCAAACACCATTCTTCAGGAAGCCCTGTGCGCACCGGGCTTTTATGACACCGTTAAAAATAGCAGAGCCTTAAATTCCCGATTCAAACGCCGCTGTCTAACTGTTCTCCATCCGGTTGTAGGAAAAATGTTAATGTGGTATAATGTCGCCAGACATGATACCGGCCCGAAGCAAAGCGAAGGGGCCGTGGCAGTATTTTTTACAACAGGAGGAATTTCTAAATGAGAAGAAGACCGGCGCCTGCGGCCCGCATATTTTTAATTGTGATTCTGATTGTCTGCCTGTTTGGCGGATTTACCCTGTACAAGAGATTTTCTCCTTCCGGAGAAATGGCGGATTTAAACCAGGTTTACGACGTGAGCGGCAATCAGGCCGCGCTGGTGGTGAACGGTGAACTGTCCCTCTACAAAGGCGTGCTGTCTGACGGAACCGTTTATCTGGACCTGGATTTGGTCAGGACCCTGCTGAATTCCGGTTTTTACTGGGACAGAGAAAGCGGGCAGCTTCTTTATACCAATGCACTGTATACCTATGCCGCAGGGATCGGCACGAATACTTACGGCGAAGAAGGGGCGGAACCTAAGGTTATGGCGCATACCATTGCCTATGAGGACGGAGAAACCCTTTATATTTCCGCCGAGTATGTGGCGCTGTTCACGGACATGGAGTTTAACATTTATGAGGAACCGGCCCGTCTGGTGATCGGTCTGGGGAGAGAGGAGCGGACCAGGGCCACGGTTGACAAAGAAGCCGCAATCCGCCGGCTGGGAGGAATAAAAAGCGAGATTATCCGTAAGGTTCCCGCCGGGACGCCGGTAACGGTTCTCTATGAGATGGAGAACTGGTCGGAGGTATGCACGGATGACGGATATATGGGATATATTCAGAACAAAGTTCTGGAGGGATATACGAAAGCCCCAAGAGAAAGCAGTTTCAGCGAGCCAGAGTATACCAGTATTTCTTTCGATCATAAGATTACTCTCGTCTGGCATCAGGTATTTGAGGCGGGGGAGAATGAAAAGCTGTCAGAGCTGATCGGGCAGACGCAGGGGGTTACTGTCGTCTCGCCCACCTGGTTTGCCCTGGATCAAAATGACGGAACCTTCTCCTCCATAGCCGATGCTTCCTATGTGGAGCAGGCCCATGCCATGGGCATTGACATATGGGTGCTGATTAACGATTTTGACCGTGAGATCAGTATCCAGCAGGTACTGGCATCCAAAGCCTCACGGGATCATCTGCGCAGGGAACTGGTGCGTCAGGTAAAAGAGCTGGGTGCCGACGGGATCAATATTGATTTCGAGTATGTAACCCAGGCCTGCGGCGCCGATTTCATACAGTTTTTAAGAGAACTGTCCGCAGACTGCCGCAGGGAGTCTCTGGTTCTTTCCGTAGACAATTATATGCCTACCAGCGGAAACGCTTTTTATGATATGGAAACCCAGGGAAAGATCGCGGATTATGTGATTCTGATGGGATATGATGAACACTGGAAAGGCTCTGAGGCTGGTTCCGGCGCGTCCATTTCCTTTGTGGACAGAGGGATTTCCACCTCGCTGCAGATGGTTCCGGCCGAAAAGCTGATCGGCGGCGTACCCTTTTTTACCCGGATCTGGACAGAAGTGCCGGAAGAACGGGCGGAACCGGGAGCCGAGATCAGAGAGGACGGAAATTCGGTTTACGGAAGATATGCGCTGTATTCCGAAGCCTGCGGCATGGAACGGGCATTCCGGATTCTGGAGGAACATCAAGCCGTACCGGAGTGGAATGCCGAGCTGGGGCAGTATTATGGGGAATACGAGACCGAACAGGGCAGAGTGAGAATCTGGCTGGAAGACGAAAAGTCCCTGGAGGAGAAATTAAAGGTGATTTCTCAGAATGAGCTGGCCGGTGTGGCCGGCTGGAAGCTGGGACTGGAAACCGGCGGCGTGTGGTCTGTGATCGGTCAGTATAACCAGTGAGTGAAACCCCAGGCGGCGGGCCAGCTTTAAAGAGTCCGAATTGTCGGCGGCGACAGCGCAGAAAACTTCCTGAAAGTCCGTGTGATCAGAAAGATAGTCCAGGCAGGCCCGGCAGGCTTCCAGCCCGTAGCCCTGTCCGCGGCAGGCGCGGGTGAGGATATATCCGAGAAAAGGAACTTCCTCAAAAGAAGAAGAAAGGGGGGATGTTTTTAAATCAAAACCACAGTGACCGATGACGGCATTGTCAGAGCGGCGAACCACTGTGTACATACCCAGTTGATAAAAGCCGTACATGGTTCGTATATAGGCATTCAGGAAAGTCTCCGGATCTTCGGCGGGGAAAAACCAGTGGGTTGTGCCGGCAGTGCCGGTGTATTTGTCGGTGCTGCCGCCGGCACTGGTTTCTGTTTCTTTGTAGATTTCGAAAAGCTGCGGCAGGTCCGCTTCACAGGTTTCCCGCAGAATCAGGCGGGGCGTACATGCGACCGTAAAAGGCAGGCCGTGGAAGCGGCAGTATGCCATCCGCAGATAATCGCCAAGATCTTCACTAAAATCCTGAAATAAATAAGGGACCGGCAGGTAAGGCGCGCCGGCTCTCTGGAAACCGGCGGCGGCTATGGAAAGGTTCCTGGCAGCCGCCATCGTTTCCTCCGCGTCTGAGAGCAGCAGGCAGTGGTTCGGGGAAACCGGATGCCGGGAAAGATAACCGGCCATCGTTTCCGCTGGCTCTATAAACCGGACGGCGATTCCCTGTGACGTTTGCTGCCGTGCGAATGCGGACAGGGCATCCGGAAAGCCGCCCCGCAGATGAATCAGCAGGGTATGGTAGGTGTGGAGGGTGGTGTCTGTGATAGGGGGTGTCATGTTTTCTGTTTTCCTTAAATATAAAAAATTGTGTGGAAAAATTTTAAGAGTCTTACGTGTCTTACAATTGTCATGCCTGTGGTTTATTGGCCGATCAATACTTTTTTTCCTTGAAACGCGAAGCCGTATTTTCTGATGCGTTCTTTTGGGATTCCTTTTGCGATCAATGCCGCTTTCCCGTGTCAAAATAGCTGAAAGTTGACAGGGATACCCGGTTTATATAGGCATTTATGGCTTTCAGATCCTTTTTTCTTTCTCATCTCAATTATCTTAAGTATAACGAGTTTTTAGACATTTTACAATGATTACTTGCCAGCAGTCGAAGCTGTAAGAATATGGAGGCCAATCGCGAAATAGAAGAAAGTCATCATGTGTAAAAGATACCTGTTGATGTGAAAGCTTAAATCTGTAAATAGCAGGCCCCCTGCAAAGATTAAAAAGCTTTGCAGGAGGCAAATAAAATTATGTTTGTTATGTGGCTGTTTTTGATTTTATTCTCCAAAAACCGGTATATCTGAAACGTCCCGCTTTTCATTGCGGATATAATCCTGATTATATGGGAATCTGGTGACTTTTGCGCGAAGTTTCATCTGGCGGGTTCCCGGCGTTCCCCAGAGTATTTCAAGTTCCGTACCCTCTTTGGCATATTCCGCGGAGATAAAGGCAAGAGAAATCATGCTGTTATAAGTATAAGAGATGATTTTTCCGCTTGTGATTCCGATTTCCCTGCTTGCCGCCAGCACCTTATCTGCCCGGTACTCGAATCCAAATTCTCTGACACAGAAATAAAATTCAAGTCCCGATGGCTTGGAAATATCCTCGCATGGTTCTTCTCCTGGACGGAGCATGGTTGCAAATATTTTAGCCACATCTTCCGCGTTCCACTCCAGCGTTACGCATTTTCTGGAAGGCTTTTTGGCCATTTCAAGGAGTGCTTCTTTCCCGATAAAATCGTGATTGTATTTGATCAGGAAATCCCATCCCACATCATAAGGAGTAACAAAGCGTGCCTGGAGATCGTCGCCGATACTGCCAAGAAGCTTTCGGTTCAGGTTGAACATTGATTTTTGAGGCATTGCGGTCATATATTCTGTCATTTTTTCACTGGTTTCGAACCATGGAAGCGGGTAGTGAAGATTAATATTCGGGAATCCGGCCTCCGTATGGTTAAACAAATTATAAGCCTGGAGTCCCAGCTTTTTTGCTCCCAGCTTTTCGCCGGCCGTCCATACCAGATTATAAATTTCCGCATAATCTGCCATATCGCCATGAATCTCATAAGCAAGGTTGCCGGACATGCCAAGACGGATAATACGTACCTGTTTTCCGTTTACTTCCTGAATTTTATGTCTGCCAAATTTGATATCGTGCAGATTGGCCTGAAATGCGTTTTCCAGAATTTCTAAAGATTTCTCCCCATCAATCTGAATGAAATATTCTTTTCCGCTCATATTTTCGCCGGATACATTCAGATCAGATGTACTGACATAATAAGAGATTACCGGATCGAGCCAGTAGGTTCTGTATCGGTCTTCTCCAATACGGATTACAACGCCATCTGTCAGAATCTGGCCTTTCTCATTGCACATTACCGCATGGCGAATGCCGTTCATCCCCAGTGTGGTGAAATCATTTGTGCAGACCCAGTTCATGAATTTAACGGCATCGGGTCCATATACATCATAAATCGGGGATGTCATAAGCGCCGTTCCGATCCATGCGCTGGTCTGATATGCCTTGATTTCATCCTCTACGCCTGTATAGGCATATGCCGTAATAAAATCCCCCTGAGGGAACATTAAGGTGGCACCTTCCAGTGCCGGATTCATCATTTCTGCCATTTTTAAGTCCTCCTTGTATTTGTAGTTTGTAACCTGCCAGTCGTAAAACCTTCCGGCCTCCTGTGGCCGGTTACTGTTTTTAGTAATCTGTGGATGTTCTTGTTCCGATTAAATGGTTTTCCATATCTTCAAACATTTCCTTTACCGTGATCGGCTTTTGCCCTGTCAGCTTTTCAAAATCGTCTGTAAATGTACTCATTTGATTCAGGCGGATTGCCCGTCCAAAGGATACCATTCCATCTGAGCAGAAGGGAAAGTTCTTTGCTGTGTCTGCCCACATTTCTTCTGTTGTCCTTGGAACTCCGATAGAATCGAAGAACGCATACATTTCATCATCATTGATATATTGATATTCTGTTTTTTTGCCCGTGACTTCGGAAGCGATTGCCATATACTGTGCGACAGTCAGAAGCTCGGCTCCATTTATATCAACAATTCGGTCTTCCCAATCAGACATTGCGGCACAGGCTGCCGCAAGCGCGCAGTCATCCCTTGAGACAAAGGCCATTTTTCCATCGCCCATGTTATTCCGAATGATGCCGTTTGTATTTTCAACTGCTTCAGCAAATGTGGAAACCATTGCTTCCGCATATTGGGAATCCCTGAGGATCAGATAATGAATGGGCTGTTCTTTGATATATCCTTCGGTCCATACATGGTCATTTACCTCATAAGCATCGATATCCTTATGTCCGGCCCCTACAATGGATGTGTAAACCAGTTTGTTAACGCCTGCTGCCGTAACTGCGTCAATTGCGATTTTATGCGCAGATCTTCTTTTCGGGCCAACGAATGGCATGGAGATCAAAACAACGGTATCCGCGCCTTTGAATGTTTCAGTCAGTTTTTCTTCGTTGTTAAAATCAGCGATTCTGGTTTCAATACCCATTGCGGCATATTTTTCAAGCCCTTTTTCTGTCGGAGCTGTAAAGATCAAATCTTCATGAGGATACCGCTCTAACAGTACGCGGGCTGACTTGCTTCCAAAATTTCCGTCTACTCCGTTTAATAATATTTTTTTCATAAAATAGCCCTTTCAAAATAAGTATTTTTGAGTTAGTCCGCATTATTTCCAAATTCAGGTATCATTAATCCTACTGCAAACATAATGGCCATGCATACGGATGACAATGTGAATAAAAGTCCCAGATTGTCACCCGCAATGGGTGTTAAAATGTAAGTAGGAATAAGGACTGCACCTAATAGCTGCAGAGTGGCGATGACCCCGGCTGCACTTCCGGCATATTTTGTTCCAATTCCTTCTAACAAAATAGGCGCAGATAAGAAAATCGGAATTGCAATGCCAAGAGCTGTTCCTGCAAATAAAGTCAGTACATATAGAACAGGGATTGAGTCGAAACGCCAACATACCAGCACACCTGTAAAGCTCAATACTGAGGAAACAGGAACAAATATATTCACTTTCCTTATTTTTGCAAACATAATTGGCCCTACAAGCGAGCCGATGCAGTTACCCAGTGTAACCATAGAAGCAATCCCACCGCATACTGCCATATCAATACCGTACATATTGTTTAGTGCGGTTGGCAAAAAGGTAGACAATGTCACATTGACGCCTAAAATCATCATGACACAGACCGAAATACACCATACACCACGGTTGCTGAGAACCACTTTTAGAGATTCTCCAATTGATGTATTTTCTATATCCTTTATTCCTGTCTTGGTTCCATCGGTGCTTTCGTTTGGCTTGTCTTTGGCAAAAACTATCCATAAAACAAACACTGCTGCCGCAAAAATAGCAGATGCAATATAAGCTGTTGTCATGTTATCAAACAAAAAGGCTGTCGTAGCCGTTGCAAATGCACTTGGCAATTGGCCGCAAAGGGCAAATATTCCCATCAGCATTCCCATTTGTGCGGGTTTAAACCAGTTTCCGGTAATCTTCGATGCGTTGATATTTACAAACATCTGGGAAAATCCTGTCAGAGCCATGCAAAAGAAAAACGGCCAATAGCTATTCGCAAAGATTCTCCCGATCAGACCGGTCAGCGCAATGATAAATGACAGATTGATTACTTTTTTTGATCCTACCTTATCCGAAATCATTCCCCCCACAAAGCTAAGGAAAATGGCAATGATCATCGGTGATGTAAAAATAGAGGAGAATTGGGATGTATTCAATCCATAGGTGCTCATGATTTCCGGAGCAAAAACGGAAAGTTGATACTGCCCATAGGATCCTGGCATATAAGCCAGGCATAATACGATAAAAACCAGCCATTTCATATTATTTTTTTTCATCGTGCTCTCCTTATTCTGCGTCTCCATGAGGGCAGGTGTTTAAATCATAATCCTTATTTTCAACAAGCTTATTTAATGGGAATTTGGCAATTGTTGCCCGGATATCTTTGATTCGTTTTCCATAATCGCCCCATTTTACAATAACCTCTTCTCCTTCTACGGCGTACTCAATGTCCATGGTGCATTCTGAAATCATCATATGATACTGGGAACCATATACGGCGCTGCTTGAAAATCCAATTACTTTTCCACTGGTTGTTGTTACATAATCCTGGTTGGCTCCGCTCATACCTGGAACAGCACATGGATAATTGATCTGTTTATATGGATATTCATCCCTGTAAAGAGATGCCTGTACATCAAGGATATCCTCCGTATTCCAAATCAGGGAAACAATTTTTCTCAGCGGTTTAGCTAATTCCTTTTCAAGTGCTTCCCGGCCAATAAAGTCGTGGTCAAGCTTTGCCATCCATTCCCAGCCGACTTCCACAGGTGTACGCAGGCGTGCTCTAATATTTTCAGGTTCCACGCTGCCGGTAAAATTGATTATGGCCGGAGTGATTGCCAGAATCTCAGGATCTTTGTATGATGCGCTTTCAAAAGACACCGTCACTTGCGGATATCCTCCAAACGCATGATTTACAGGGTAGCTTCTCCATCCAAGCCTTTTTAACCCCATCGGTTTTCCGATTTCATAAGCTGCGTTGTAAACTGTTGGCCCGTTTTCTTTTGCGCCGCGAAGCTCATAGGCAATGGTTCCGCTCATACCAATCCTGTTTACTTCTACATCAATATTGATCTCAGGTATAGTAACCGTACGGTATTGTAAAAATGCGAGGTCATGCAGATTGGCCTTTGTAAGCTTTTCTAAAATAGTTAATGCTTTCGGTCCTGAAAATTGAAACACGAAGATGTCGCGGCTTGTCATTTCTACTTTGTATGTTCTGGTTCGGAGCAGTTTTATTGCCGCAAATGGAAGTGCCGCCGTAATACGATAAGTATTGTCATCATCTTTCATGCTGAGGCAGTGGGCAGCTATCAAACCATCTTCGTTCAGCATAACAAGATGTTTGTTTCGGCCCGCTTTCCATTTCATAACATTATTCATGCAAAGCTTCGACATAAATGCCTGTGCATCCGCACCCTGGAATGTAATCTCCGCACCGCTGATTCCGGCATGTATATAACAGCTTTCTTCCCATGATTTACAAGTTTCATACCATGGATCTGCCTCCCAGGTAAAATAACTTCCTATATTTTTGAAAAAAAATGTCACATCGTTATAGGATGGTTCAAAATCGATTGATGGTCCCTCATATCTCCCCATTGCTTTCCTCCTTTGTCAGGATCGATATTATCTGTTCCTATGCTGCTGGTACCTGAGCAGTTTTTATACTTTTATAATAAAACAGTTGCTGACATCCGTCATCGGTTATATAATTCATTTATGCTATCTTTTTTCGTCAAAAACAACCAAAGGAGTTTTTGCTGATGAAATCAATGAATATTTCGATTATTCTTGACTGGATTCCTGATAGATACAGGGTCTATCATAACATTACAAATTTTGGGCAATCCTTTCACCATGTCCGTATGCTTGATGATTTATCAGAAAAAATGGATGAGTATTTTCTATATTTGACAAAAGAAGCGTCTCTTTTTGATATGGAGTGGAGCATACGGCAGCCCTTGTTCATGGTGCTCTGTGTTAAGCCTGGCTCGAAGGAGGTGCAAATAAGCCCTTCCTGGTCAGAACATGTCATTATTTTATATACGGATGAACCTTTCCATAAAGTGTTTGGTACGTTCCTGGATATCTTTGATCAGTACTATACCTGGTATGATCAATGTATGAAAATGATTATTGAGAACAAAGAGATTTCCGAGATACTTGACTATGCGGCTATCTTTCTTTGCAATCCCATTGCGCTTTTTGATCCTACCGGAAAGCTGCTGTATTACACCGGGAAATTTCAGGAGGAGATTCAGGGAACACTTTGGGAGGAGGTTATCAATTTCGGCTTCACACCGACAGAATCTATATATCCGGACGAGCATCGGAGAATAATGCAGGAAATCCATAGCGGAAATCCTTTGATTCCCAGTACCTTTCGTCAGAATCCGGCCTATCATTCTCTGACAGCCCCGCTTTATTTTGAAGGGAAAAATTTTGGTGCATTTGGTACTACGGATGTGAACGGCCCTTTTACGGAAGCACAAAAAGTGTTGATATTAGAAGTCGCTTATTTTACGGAGCTTGCCATGAATCGCCAGTTACAGGCATCCATTTTGCAGGATGAGGAAAACTATTATGTCATACGTCTTTTACAGGGATATCCGGCGGATGAACTTTCTACATCTTATTATCTGAAAGGCAGAAATTATATAAATGAGGATACCTGGTATCTTTATCAGTTTCCCCTTCCGGAGTCTGACGCTTCCGATACCCGGCAGTCTGCCTATATTCATCAGATAAAACGCATTCTGCCGCAAGCGGTTGTTCTTTATTTTGAACATTCCGTTATTGCGGTATGCCGTATACGGGATTTTGATCCTGCGCACGAAAAATCATTGGTTAAGCTGGAGGAGTTATTAAAACGGTCTTTCCTAAATGTCTATATAAGCGCCTGCTTTTTTAAGTTTACTGATCTTTCGATCGCATATGGGCAATGTAAGCTTATGAAAGCGTATCCTTTTGGGCGCCAAAAACGAATTCAGCGGTTTGATGAATCTTTTCCGCATGTTTTATATGCGATACTTAAGGAAAAGAACGCTTTGCCGGGCTTCTGCCATCCGGTCATTTTATCTCTGTGGCAAAGCCATGGGGAACAGAATATTACATTAATCCATAATTTGAAATGTTATCTGATTAACGGAAGAAATATTGCGGAGACTGCAAGATCGCTTCATTTACACAGAAATACTTTCATATACCGGTTAAGAAAAATCGAAGACTGCCTTCATATTTCATTGGATAATTTGGATGAAAATATGCTGCTCTATTTATTAATATCCTGTTTTATTTGCGAAACGCTTTAGAATGTTTGTAATATATAAATGAAAAGACAGTTGGGGCAGATAAACCGACTAAACTGATATCAACCACCAGTTATACTGGTGGTTGATGACGCTTACCTTAAAAATTTCCTTATAAACGCATCGAACAGCCGCATGCCATCCGCTGTGTCGGGACGGCTGTGGGCCATGCACATGCGCTCCGGGTGCCACTGAACCGCCGCGACGGGCAGATTTTCATGTATGACGGCCTCCGGCACATGATCGGTGGTTTCCTGAATGATGTGCAGGCCCCGTCCCAATCGGCCGACTGCCTGGTGGTGGGCGCTGTTAGTGACAAAACAGGAACCATAGATCTCATAAAGGAAGGAATTTTTTGCGGTCCAGGTCTGGTGGATCAGGTCGCCCTCCTCCGACTGGTGCGCCGCAGCCGTTTTAATATGCTGGATCAGCGTGCCGCCGAAATAGATATTGATGATCTGCATTCCCTTACAGATGCCTAAAACCGGTTTCCCGGCTCTGACAAAGGCATCCAGCGTCTGCAATTGCCGCAGATCGGTGGTTCGGTCTATATTTCTGGCGCCATTTAACGGCTGATGGAAAAGCGCCGGGTCGATATCTGCGCCGCCGGGCAGCAGCAGGGCGTCAAACTGCTGCGGTGAAGCAGGCGGGAAATTCTCTCCAGAGGCGTCTTCGGCCAGAAATCCGATTTTAAAATCAGCGCCGGCCCCTTCCAGCGCCGCTTCATAATTTTGGGTTTTCTCCGGAAGGCCGGCAATTAAAAATTTTGGAGTGGTTTTCATTGCGATGTTCCTCATTTCAAAACGGTCTGATACGATCTCTGAGAGCTCAGTCCGGTTATACCGGTCGGATTTGCCGCTGTGGGAGTAGGTCCCCCGATACGGCATATGTTTTCGGATATTCTCCGGCGAAGCTCCCGCGTATAAAGGTGTCAGTATACCAGATTATGAAGATCATAGCACAAATATGACTGGAAATGCGGAAAAATTTGAATTGTGCTTTGGGGATATAAGGTATAAAATAGATGGAAACATAAAAAGATGAGGAGATTGTAACGATGAGAGATGAAAACTGTATTTTCTGTAAAATTGCCAATGGTGAAATTCTGTCCGCCACGGTCTATGAGGATGAAATGTTTCGGGTAATTCTGGATCTGGGTCCGGCTACGGACGGACATGCGCTGATTTTGCCGAAAGAACACTTTGCCGACGTGTGCCG
The DNA here is from genome assembly GCA_948470335.1 of uncultured Lachnospiraceae bacterium. Lineage (GTDB taxonomy): Bacteria > Bacillota > Clostridia > Lachnospirales > Lachnospiraceae > Paralachnospira_A. Next base: position 25,261 of record CAOKOL010000028.1, read on the forward strand.
GCTGGATGAAGCATACGGCGCCGGCGTGCTGCCTTTGGCGGCGAAGATCGGACAGGCCATGAAACGGGGGCTTGGATGCGACGGCTTTAACCTGGTTCAGAATAACGGTGAGGCGGCGGGGCAGACGGTGCATCATTTTCATATGCATATCATCCCCAGATATGCCGGGGGTCCCAAAGGCATCGCCGCATGGGAACCCCGGACAGCCGACAGTGAAAAGCTTGCGGAACTGGCGGAGAAGATCAGAACAAATATTTAAGGTCTGCCGGATGCTTCCGGCAGCGATATCAGCAGCCGGCCAGTTTTTTCAACAGCGCCGTGATCTGTCCCGAAGCGTCGGAAAGCTGGCTGCTTTTCATGGCGTGAATATACTGGCTGCGGTTCTCGTAAAGCTTTAAGACATCCTGATACAGTCTGTCGGAAGTCATTTCTTCTTCTTCCAGAACCTCGGAAAACCCCTGCTTTTTGAAAGAGCGGGCGTTTAAAATCTGGTCGCCCCGGCTGGCGGCGGTGGACAGCGGGATCAGCAGGGCAGGCTTGCGCAGTGCCAGAAGCTCGCAGATGGCGTTGGCCCCGGCCCGTGAGATCACCAGGTCTGCCGTCGCAAACAGGTGGCGCAGCGGTTCGTTCATATATTCATACTGCACATAGTTTGCCAGATGGTCCAGGGTGTGATCCAGATTTCCTTTGCCGCACAGGTGAACGATCTGAAACGTGTCCAGAAGCCGGGGAAGAATGGAACGAACCGCTTCGTTCACCTTCACGGAGCCGGAGCTTCCGCCGATAATCAGAAGAACGGGCTTTGAGGCGGAAAATCCGGTCATTTTCAGCCCGGTCAGCCGGTCGCCGGTCAGCAGTTCTTCCCGGATCGGACAGCCGGTCAGCACAGCCTTTTCCTTTGGCAGACAGCTAAGGGTTTCGGGGAAATTGCAGCAGATGAAGGAAGCGCCCGGCAGGCACAGCTTATTCGCCAGTCCGGGCGTCATATCGGATTCATGGAGCACCGTGGGGATTTTCCGCTTTTTGGCGGCCATCACCACAGGGACGGAGACAAAACCGCCTTTGGAGAAAATGACGTCCGGCTTATATTTTTTTAACAGCATGTCAGCTTCCAGAAACCCTTTGATGACCCGGAAAGGGTCGGTCAGGTTTTTCAGATCGAAATAGCGGCGCAGCTTTCCTGAGGAAATTCCGTCATAGGGGATGCCGGCCTGTTTTGCCAGCTCTTTTTCGATCCCCTTATAGGAGCCGATATATCTGATGTCAAATCCAGCTTCTTTTAAACCGGGCAGCAGAGCCAGATTGGGAGTCACATGACCCGCAGTGCCGCCTCCTGTCAGAATAATCCGTTTCATACAATCCTCCGATGGCAGTTACATTTGATCGATCCGTTGAATATGATGTGGGTCAGCCGTTTGCCAGATACTGTTTCAGCGCTCTGGCCAGTTGGTCGGGGCAGGACGTGTCTTTATATCCGCAGCGGATTCCGTCAAGCTTCGCGATGACTTCCTGAACATCCATTCCCTCTACGAGACGGCCGATTCCCTGAAGATTTCCATGACAGCCGCCGTAATAGGTGACGCCGTTTAACTTTCCGTCCACTACGTTAAATTCAATTTCACTGGAGCAGACGCCCTGGGTCTTATAAATCATATGTTTAACCTCCTGTATTCTTTCATGTACGCCCGTATTCTGGTCGTTCATCTTTGTTTTTACCTTATTATATATGGTAAGGTAAAAGGACTGCCTGCACGAAGCCCGAAAAAAACACACCACAAGGGTGAGTTTTCACACCAGGTTCGAAAGAACCTCTATAAAAGTGCGGTGTTGCGCCGGGGCAATGTGTGTGCGGCGGTAAAGCAGATTCCTATTTACTTATTATAACGCAGCCAGAAAGCGTAATCAAGTTGTAAAACTTGAAGTTTTTGTATATAATAATGAAGGAACGGTCTGAATGAAACGGCAGTGGAGAAATCCGGAGTACGGCCGTATGGAAAAAAGGGCCGATTGAAAAAAGACAATGAGATAAGGAAGTGTCAAGTAGTCTATGAAAACAGCAGCTCCCGGGGCTTGGGAGGGGAACTGCGGAACTAAATTAGGAGGCATACATATGATTGGTATCATTGGAGCAATGGATGAGGAAGTAAGCAGGCTGAAAGAGGTTATGACGGATGTGGAGATCTCGAAGAAGGCCGGTATGGATTTCTATAAAGGGAAACTTCAGGGAAAAGAGGCCGTGGTGGTGCGCAGCGGAATCGGGAAGGTAAACGCGGGAATCTGTACCCAGATACTTGCGGATGACTTTCAGGTAGACTGTGTGATAAACACAGGCATAGCCGGTTCTCTGAATGCGCAGATTGATATCGGGGATATTGTGCTGTCCTCTGATGCACTGCAGCATGATATGGATGCCACAGGGTTTGGCTATGAGATGAGCGTGATTCCCAGAATGCCGGTATCCGTATTCCAGGCGGACGGACATCTGATCGAGGTGGCAAAGCAGGCCTGCCGGAAAGTAAATCCGGATATCAAGACCTTTGTGGGCAGAGTGGTAAGCGGCGATCAGTTTATTTCAAATAAAGAGAAAAAAAACTGGCTGGAAGAACAGTTCCACGGATTCTGTACGGAGATGGAAGGGGCGGCGATTGCCCAGGCGGCCTATCTGAACGGGATTCCCTTTCTGATTATCCGTGCGATCTCCGATAAGGCGGACGACAGCGCGGGTATGGACTACAGTGTCTTTGAAGCCCAGGCCATCCGGCACAGTGTAAATCTGCTGCTGGAAATGTGCGCGCAGTTGTCATAAAGACAGATGTGACGCCATAAGCATTGTGAAGATGCGAAATCCGATCAGCTCCCCGAAAAAGCCCCTGCCGGCCCGGGGAATGATGCCCGTATGGTGAATGCTGTCGAACGATTTTTCATATTTTGTCTTTACAAAATTCAAATCCTGTGCCTATAATGTCTGTAAAAATATGGAAAACAGGAGGGAGCTTTTATGTTTGGATTTTTAGAAGCCGGATATGGAAATGTTTTGCTGGCAGTGATTTGTTTTCTGGGAATTGCAGGTACGTGGATGGCCGGCCGGCGATACCGCCGCCTTATCCGGGAAATGGAAAACCTGTCGGGAGGTCAGAGCAAATATCTGAAACAAATGAGAAATAAATTTGAGACAAGCTATCGGATCAACAGAGGCGTGAACAATGTAGGACTGTTCGTGGAGAGAAATGTGGGAGAGTTCCGCTTTCTGGGTATCAGGCTGTACCGGCTGGAGAACATGGCCGCCAGAGCAGGCAGTCTGGCCTTTCTGTTAGGATGCGGAGCGGCGCTGTTCAGCTACCGGGAAGGAATGGCAATAGATACGGTGCGTTTGAATCTGGCTTTAAGCCTGCTGATATCGGCGGCGGCCCTGCTTTACTGGAAAAATGCCAACGTGGGGCGGAGGGCCAGAGACTTTTGTATACATATCCAGGATTACCTGGAAAATGTGCTGGCAAACCGCCTTGCCGCTACCGCACCGAAAGAAACCGGCGGGGCGGACATGCCCGTGAAGGAATACGGGGAGCGGCCTGCCGGAGAAACCGTGCAGACGGCAGGAGAGGCAGCCAGATTTTCCGGGGAGTCTCTGAAATTCTCCGGGGAGGAATCAAAAGCGGCGGCGAGGGGCCAGAGGTCTCCGGAAGGGGGTGATCTGTCTGCTTCCGGGGCGGTTTCCATACAGGAGACGGCGGAGTATGAGCAGGATTATGGCGATTGGGAGTCTCATAAAGAAGAAATCGACTATCTGAAACAGAGTCTCGACCGGATTGCCTCCGGGCGGGAACCTGAGAGAGAGGGGGAACGCCGAAAGCGTAAAAAATCCAGACTGTCCCCGGAGGAACAGGGTCTGATTGAAGATATATTGCGAGAGTATTTTGCATAAAGCGGTCCCGGAATAGGGAGGGACGCTTTCGCTGACAGGCAGCGATTGCTAATAAAATGAATCCATATATAACAAAGGAGAATGAGAGATGCAGGGAAAAGTGAGTTTTGATTATTCAAAGGCAGCAGGATTTGTTTCCGAGGAAGAACTGGGCTATATGAAAGGCCTGGCGCTGGCGGCAAAAGAGACGCTTGTATCAAAGAACGGCGCCGGAAATGATTTCCTGGGCTGGATTGATCTACCGGTGGACTATGACAAAGAGGAGTTTGCACGGATTAAAAAAGCGGCCGCTAAAATCCAGTCAGATTCCGATGTGCTGCTGGTAATCGGCATCGGCGGCTCTTATCTGGGCGCCAGGGCCGCAATTGAATTTTTGGGACACAATTTTTACAATTGCCTTTCCAGAGAACAGCGGAAAACACCGGAAATTTATTTTGTGGGAAACAGCATCAGCAGCACTTATATCAGACATCTGTGCGACGTTCTGGAAGGGAAAGATTTTTCAGTGAACGTGATTTCAAAATCCGGAACCACTACGGAGCCGGCGATTGCATTCCGGGTATTTAAAAAGATGCTGACTGAAAAATACGGCAGAGAAGAAGCGGCAAAGAGAATCTATGCCACCACGGACCGGGCAAAGGGAGCGCTGAAAAATCTGGCCGATACGGAAGGGTATGAGACTTTTGTGGTGCCGGATGATGTGGGCGGACGTTTTTCCGTGCTGACTGCGGTCGGACTGCTTCCGATTGCCGCCAGCGGAGCGGATATCGACGCCTTGATGGAAGGAGCCGCCGCCGGAAGAAAACATGCGCTGGAAGCGCCTTTTGAGGAGAATGATGCGGTAAAATATGCGGCGGTCAGAAACATTCTGCTGCGCAAGGGCAAATCCGTGGAAATCGTGGCAAACTATGAGCCCAGCCTTCATTATGTTTCCGAATGGTGGAAACAGCTTTACGGAGAGAGCGAGGGAAAGGACCAGAAAGGAATTTTCCCGGCTGCCGTGGATCTGACGACAGATCTGCATTCTATGGGACAGTTCATCCAGGACGGGGCCAGGATTATGTTTGAGACTGTTTTAGAGGTGGAAAAGCCTGCCTGCCAGTTGACGCTGGAAGCGGAAGAAACCGATCTGGACGGACTGAACTACCTGGCCGGAAAGACCGTGGATTTTGTAAATAAAAGCGCTATGAACGGAACCATTCTGGCGCATACGGACGGCAACGTTCCAAACCTGATGGTTCATATCGAGGAGCAGTCCGCATACTGCCTGGGCAAGCTGTTTTACTTCTTTGAGTTTGCCTGCGGCGTCAGCGGCTACCTGCTGGGTGTCAATCCCTTTAATCAGCCAGGTGTGGAAAGTTACAAGAGAAACATGTTCGCCCTTCTTGGCAAACCCGGTTATGAGGCGGAGCGGGAAGAACTGCTGAAACGGCTGTAAAAAGAACAAAGGCCCAGAGGACGGACAGAACGGAAAATTGAATATGGAAATCTAAATAACGAAAATTGAATACGGACGGAACAGATATAAAAAATCCCGGAGGGCCGAAGCGACGGCTTTCCGGGTTTTTCATCTGAGATGGTCTGAATCAGAGGGTCCGGTTTTTGTCAGTCTTCTTCAATTACATGGATTTCCAGATAATCAAAGGGTACGTCTTCGATAAAGCTGTCCTGGTGGAACCGGGTTTTGGAATGTCGTTTGAATTCAGAGATATTCTGGTCCAGCCAGATCGGGTTGCTCAGGTCAAACTGGCTGCAGATATCCTCCAGCCCCTTAAATACTTTCCGGGTTCGGTTAAGCTGCTGATCGTCGTTGCAGATTACCGTATCCTGTAAAAGATGATTCTCTTTGAAAATTTTTCCCCACAAGCGAAACATATCGTACTCCTCCATATAGATTCACGCCGCAACCGGCCTTTTTCTGTTAACGATTATAGCATGAAGATTTTATTCTCACAACATTGCAATCATTTTGGATATCATCTATAATAAGGTGATATACTGATAGGAAAAAAGAGAAGTAAAGGTTTACTGACGGAGGAAACCGTAATGAGAGAAGAACATGCGGATCTGGTGGAATTTTTAAATGACGCCAGACAATCGGTGATTAACCTGGGCGTTCTGCAAAAAAATGTAAACGCCGCGGAAATAGAAGGAAAAAAACTGGAGAAGGCGCTGAGCGCGGAACGGAAAGCGGTGGCGGATCAGATTGCTCTGACCGTGAAAAAGCGGAAGGATGAGATTGCGGAGGCCTATGACCGGGAGATCAGAGGGGACCAGGAGAAACTGAAAAAAGCCAGGGCAAAACGGGAAAAGGCGAAAAACAAAGGGATGAAAATCCGCATCGAGGAAGAAACTGCCGAGCTGAACGAGGAGAACCGCCAGCTTCGTACCCGTCTCAGTACATTGTTTAAACAAAATCATCTGCCGGCTTTTTGCAACACATCTTTTTATTACGCTCTTTTTTTTACCAGAGGGCCAAAAGACTTTATGGTTCTGCTTCTGACAGTGCTGATTTGCTTTCTGGCGATTCCCTGGGGGATTTATTTTGCTTTGCCTGAAAAGGTAATCTGGTATCTGGCGGTGATCTATCCGGCGGTGATTCTCGTGTTTGTGGGACTGTATGTGATTATCGCAAACCGGACGAAGGTGGATAATATCGGCGTGCTGCGGGAGGGCCGGAAGCTGCGCATGATGATAAAAGCCAATGAGCGGAAGATGGACGCCATCAAAAATTCCATTGAAAAGGACCGGAATGAGGATCTCTATGATCTGGACAAATATGACAGGGAAATCGAGGAAATTGAAGATGAGCTGACAGACATCGGTTCCCGCAAAGAGGACGCCCTCTATATATTTGAAAATGAGACGGCGCTGATTATCACAAAGGAGATCAGGCAGAATTATCAGGGGCGGATTGACAGTCTGTCCGAACAGAAGCAGGAGTGTGAGGAGCGGTATAAGGAGCTGTCCGGCCAGTTAAAACGGATGACGATCAATGTAACCGACGAATTTGAAAGCCGGATCGGCCGGGAATTTATGGTTCCGGAAAAACTGGACGCTCTGGTGAAAATTTTTGAGGAGGAACGGGCGGACAGTCTGTCCGAAGCGCAGGAAATGTACCGCAATAGACTGAGTTAGGGCCTGCGCCCCCTTGATACATGCCTTTGGCCAGGCGGGAGGATTTTTTCAGATTTTTCAGATGCCCCGTAAAAAAGTATTGGGAATCAATTCCCGCAGGACTGCGGCGGCGGCGTTCAGTTCCGCTTCCGTATAAGGCGTAAAATGGAGGCCGGATAAGGTTTCGCAGTCCTGGTAGGACTGCAGATAATAGGCCTGAGCCCCTGACAGCCATTCTCCTATGCTGCGGAAATCTTCCATGGACTGGAGTTCTTTGGCTGTGGTGGTGCGGAATTCATAGGAGATGCCGCTTTGCCGGATCAGGCGGATGCTTTCCTCAATGCGGCTGATATCCACCTGTGCCGTGCCGCTGGCATAAGCATAGCGGGAAGGCGCGGCTTTAATGTCCATGGCGATATAATCCGGTCTGTGGCGGTCCAGCAGGCGGTTAAGGGCATCGGGCCGGTAGCCGTTGGTATCCAGTTTGACCAGATAGCCCATGGAATGGAACCGGTCGATCCATTCTCCCAGGTCAGGCGAAAGCGTAGGCTCACCGCCGGTAATGCAGATTCCCTCCAGGATATTCTGCCGTTTTTTCAGAAACCGGATCAGCGTTTCCTCCGAAATGGCCGGGGGCCGGGAGAAGCTTCCGGCAGATGCTTCCATATCTGTGGGCCTGTCCGTCAGAATCAGATCCCTGTTCTGACAGAAGGGGCAGCGGAAATTGCAGCCGCTTAAAAATATGGTGCAGGCCACGCGGCCGGGAAAGTCCAGTAAAGTTGTTTTTTGCAGTCCATAGAGATTCATAACCATATCATATCACAAATCAGGAGTTTCTGCCATGGAGATACAGGAAAAATACATGAAAGAGGCTTTGAAGCAGGCCAGAAAAGCGTATAAGCTGGGAGAAGTTCCCATCGGCTGCGTCATTGTTTACGAGGATAAAGTCATTGCCCGAGGGTATAACAGAAGAAAGACGGACAAAAATACCCTGGCCCATGCCGAATTGCAGGCCATCCGGAAAGCTAGCCGGGTGATGGGAGACTGGCGGCTGGAAGGTTGCGATCTGTATGTGACGCTGGAGCCCTGCCAGATGTGTTCCGGCGCGATCGTCCAGGCGCGGATTCCCCGTGTGGTGATCGGCTGTATGAATCCCAAAGCCGGCTGTGCGGGTTCTATTCTGAATCTGCTGCAGATGCCTCAGTTTAATCATCAGGTGGAAATTGTCCGGGGCATAATGGAAGAAGAATGTTCCGTTTTGCTGAAAACCTTTTTCAAAGAGCTTCGGGTAAAGGTGAAAGCGGAAAAGGCGGCGGAAAGAGCCGGAAAAGAGCAGAAAGAACAGACGGAGTGCGGGAACGGGTAAAGAAGCCGGAAGGGAAAGCCGGGGACGGAATATACGGAAATTGGAAAACCGGAACAGAAAACCGGCAAAAAAATTTGACAAACATGCGGGAAACGGTTATACTATGAAAGTCAGAGATTTCGCAGCGGAGAGTGTGCTCCCGCATATGAGATCGACGGCAGTGAACATAAAATTGATCGTAAGGTGATAAAGCCGCTGTCTGTCATACGGTGCGGACGGCAGCTTTCAAGTTTCCGCGCAGCCGGGGAGTTAGCGGTGTCCTGTACCTGCAATCCGCTATAGCAGGGGTGATGCCTCCGCTGAGGATTCCCATTGCATGGCTGCCCTGTATAAGTGGCGCTGACGTCCGGGTCTTGCGCAACAGGAACCTGTGAACCGTGTCAGGTCAGGAATGGAGCAGCACTAAGCAGGACCTTCTGTGTGCCGCGAGGGTGCCTGGGCCGAGTTAACTGTACAGGTAACGCATGTGATGTGTCTTCGAGGCGAGGTGCGCGGATTATAATAAAAAGTTTTTATCATATAGTTTGGCTGAAGCCGGAGGATTTTTGAATATCCATCCGGTATTTTTGTATCACAGGAAAGTCCGGTGTACTTCCCTGTGATACAAAAAGCCTTTCGGACAGAATGTTATTACGCTTCGATTTCCCGAATCACATTTACCATTTCAATGGCGCTTAACGCACAGTCATATCCCTTATTTCCCGCTTTGGTTCCGGCCCGCTCGATAGCCTGTTCGATATTTTCCGTGGTAAGGATGCCGAACAGAACGGGGATTCCGGTTTCTAGAGAAACGGCGGCGATTCCCTTGGAAACTTCGTTGCATACGTAATCATAATGGCTGGTAGCGCCCCGGATTACTGCGCCCAGGCAGATTACGGCGTCATATCTGCCGCTTTTGGCCATTTTGGAGGCGATCAGCGGAATCTCAAAAGCGCCGGGAACCCAGGCCAGATGGATACAGTCTTCCGGTACGTCATGGCGGATCAGGCCGTCCATGGCACCGCTGATCAGCTTTGAGGTGATAAATTCGTTGAAACGGGAGGCGACGATGCCGATTTTGATGTTGCCGGATGTCAGTTTGCCTTCAAATGTTCTCATGGTGGTTGTTCTCCTTTTTCTTTTTTATATGGCAGTTTTCTGTTTTTAGCTGACAGAAACGCTCCGAGTGCTGCTGTCCGTGAAACCGTAAAGCCTTGCCGGAGGTGCTGTCAGGTCTGTCTAATAGTTTAAAATATGTCCCATTCTGTTCTGTTTCGTCTTTAAATAAAACAGATCGTGGGCGGTTGCACTCATCTGAATGGGAACCCGCCGGGTGATTTCCAGGCCGAATTCCGCCAGTTGATATACCTTGTCCGGGTTATTGGTCAGCAGCCGTATGGTTTTTACCCCCAGATCCTGCAGAATCTGTGCGCCGATATAATATTCCCGCTGGTCTCCGGCAAAGCCCAGGGCCAGGTTGGCTTCCAGCGTATCCATGCCCTGTTCCTGCAGTTCATAGGCCCGCAGCTTATTAATCAGGCCGATGCCTCTGCCTTCCTGCCGCATATATAACAGAATGCCCCGTCCTTCTTCTTCAATCTGGGTCATGGCGGCGGCAAACTGCTGGCCGCAGTCACAGCGCAGGGAGCCGAAGGTATCCCCTGTCAGGCATTCGGAATGGACCCGGCACAGAACGTCCTGTCCGTCGCCGATGTCTCCTTTCACCAGCGCCACATGATGCTCGCCGTTTAACAGGTTGATATAGCCGTAAGCCGTGAAATCTCCGTACTTTGTGGGCATTTTGTTTTTCGTCACCCGTTCCACCAGCTTTTCATGCCGTTTCCGGTACTGCTGCAGATCGTGGATGGTAATGAATTTCAGCCCCCACCGGTTTGCAACTTCCCAAAGCTGAGGGGTGCGCATCATCGTACCGTCCTCTTTCATAATCTCACAGCAGAGGCCGCACTGTTTCAGACCGGCCAGACGCATCAGGTCCACGGTTGCTTCCGTATGTCCGTTCCGCTCCAGTACGCCGTTTGGTTTGGACAGCAGCGGGAACATATGGCCGGGACGCCGGAAATCTTCGGGGCGCACATCGTCCTCCACGCATTTCATGGCGGTGACAGAACGTTCGGCGGCGGAAATGCCCGTCGTGGTGTCCACATGGTCGATAGATACCGTAAATGCCGTCTCGTGATTATCCGTATTGTTGGAAACCATCTGGGGAAAACAGAGTTTGCGGACATATTCCTCAGCCATGGGCATACAGATCAGTCCTTTGCCGTGGGTGGCCATAAAATTGATATTTTCCGTGGTGGCAAACTGGGCGGCGCAGATAAAGTCGCCTTCATTTTCCCGGTCGGGGTCGTCTGTCACCAGAATGATTTTGCCCTGACGCAGATCTTCGAGGGCTTCTTCGATGGTGTTAAATTGGTTCATAGCGCATGGTCCTTTCTGTTTCTATAGAATCGTGAATTTATATGCCGCCCGCCGGATCAGAAGCCGTATTTTTCCAGAAAACTCCGGGTAATCCTGCTGTCTTTCGGCTGCGGCTGTGCAGGTGTTATCAGCTTTTCCACATATTTTCCGATGATATCCGTTTCCAGATTCACCGGGTCGCCGGGGCCTTTCTGACAGAGGGTGGTAATGCGGACCGTGTGAGGAATGGCGGAGATGGAGAAGCTGTCCTCCGATACTCTGGCTACGGTCAGGCTGATGCCGTCGATGGCAACGGAGCCTTTTTCCACGATATAACGCAGGATGCCCGGTGCGGCCTGGATGGTATACCAGATGGCGTTGTCGTCTTTTGCGACCTGTGTAATCCGGCCCAGTCCGTCCACATGGCCGGCTACGATATGCCCGCCAAAGCGTCCGTTGGCCGCCATGGCCCGTTCCAGGTTTACCTGACTGCCGATCTGCAGGGCGGCCAGGCTGGAACGGTTCAGCGTTTCGTGCATGACGTCGGCGCAGAAACCATGCGTCTGTATCCGGGTTGCCGTCAGGCATACGCCGTTTACGGCCACGCTGTCGCCCACTTTTAAATCCTCCAGGACGGTTTCAGCCTGCAGATGGAGGACGGCGGAGTGCTGGCCTTTCTGAATCTGCCTGACGGTGCCCACTTCTTCTATAATTCCTGTGAACATGGCTGCTCACCTCACTTTCCTGATTTTCCGTTTTGTTCGTTGGATGCAAAAAACATTGTTCCGTTTTCCGCGGCAGTCACATCATATTCAATCAGCAGGTCGTCTCCCAGCGGCGTGACGGCGCCGCCTGTCAGTATGACGGCTTCACCGGGAGAGGGAAAGCCTCTGCCTTCTATGGGAGATTTGGCGTCTCCTCCGCCCAGCAGCTTTGGAGCGATATATGCCTGTATTTTGTGTACAATCCCTGCTTTCAGAGCGGCCCAGTTCAGTGTGCCGCCGCCTTCCAGCAGAATGCTGTCGATCTGCCGCTGTCCCAGCTCTTTCATCAGCGCCTGCAAATCCACATGTCCTTCCTGCCGGGGCAGGGTGAGAACGGTGCAGCCGGCATCCTGAAACGGTTTTGCCGCCTGGGGATCCGCGGTGCAGGTGGCAAGAATGGTGGGAACCTCCTTTGCGGTCCGTACAATCTGGGATGTCAGGGGCGTTCTCAGTCCGGAATCACAGATAATGCGGACCGGGTTTTTCCCGTCTTCGATCCGGCAGGTCAGCAGCGGATCGTCGGCCAGCACGGTTCCGACCCCGGCCATAATGGCGCTGTGCCGGTGACGCTGCCGATGCACATGATTTCTGGCAATTTCTCCGGTGATCCATTTGGAAGCGCCGGTGTAAGCGGCAATCTTTCCGTCCAGTGTCATGGCATATTTCATCACCACAAAGGGAAGTCCGGTGCGGATAAAATGAAAGAATACCTGATTTAACTGCTGACATTCCCGTTCCAGCACATGCTCGTCCACCGTGACGCCGTTCTGACGCAGCAGGCCGATGCCTTTGCCGGCTACCAGAGGGTTAGGGTCCCCTGCGCCGACCACCACTCTGCCGATGCCCGCATCCAGCAGAGCCTGGGTGCAGGGAGGCTGCCTGCCCTGGTGGCAGCAGGGCTCCAATGTGACGTAGATTGTCGCTCCGGCAGGGTCTTCCCGGCAGGCGGCCAGCGCCTCCCGTTCCGCATGCAGCCCGCCGCAGCGCCGGTGCCAGCCCTCGCCGATAATCCGGCCGTCTTTTACGATGACGGCGCCCACCATAGGGTTGGGGGAGGTCCATCCCATTCCGCTGCGGGCCAGCTCCAGCGCCCGTGCCATGTAATCCTGATCGTTCAAATTACTTCGCCTCCTTGTTTTTGTGATAGGAATTGAAAATTCTGCCCGGAGCATGTTTGTATCTTAGGAAAGTTCGGAGGACCTTCTTATGATACAAAAAAAGCCCTGAATCTATTCAGGGCAAAACGTTCATATATGGGAGAATTCCGTATCGAAAAGGTGTCACTCCGGCGGCATATTTTCTTTGATATAAAAAACTCTGAAATGTATAAGAACATTTCAGAGCAGTTTTTATATCTCCATACACGATATGCACAGATGATTCTGCGCATTGATCTTCTTCCATCCAGACTTTACTGTTGGCTCCGGAGTTTCACCGGATCATGCCGTATGGCTTGCGGGCTGTACCGCCAGTCAGGAATTTCACCCTGCCCTGAAGATTTAATTGTATTACGTTGGTTATTATAGCTTATTCCGGGCAGATTTGCAAGCAGTTTCTTGGGGAAATTGTATATTGTTCTCCTGTTTTTCCTGCTTTCTCCTAAACCTTTTCCATATCCTTTTCATTCATTCCCAGCCTTCTCATAACCTCATCCAGCCGCCGGCGCTTTTCGGGATCCAGTTTGGGGGGACGGAAACCGTCCAGAAGTCGGTTGATCCGGTTTTGGATGGAGGTATAGAGTTCGCCGTTGGGGTCGCTCTGGCATTTGCTGTGGAGGGATACCTGGCTGTACCAGGGCTCGGTCCGGCAGAACTCATAGGTGTGGTCGGAGGTGATAAAGGTGCCGTTTTCCTTGATCACTTCTCTGACCGCGTCGAAGGCCAGGGCATCGTCGTCAACGGACAGCTCACTGAAATAATAGCGCATCCGGTCGACGGTTTCAATGTCCAGCATGAATTTCTCGAAGCTGACAGAATTAAAAGAGTGGAGAGAGCCTGCAGCATGCATAACCAGATTGGCTTTTTCGCTGAAAGACTCAAACAGGTTCATGGCGCTTTCCACGCCGGCCTGGGCTGTCAGGCCGCCGGCATTGGACATGCCGCCGCCGCTTCGGCAGGGAAAACCGTACTTTTTGGCCAGCAGTGCGCCGTAGCGGGATTCTTTTACAAATCCGGGACATGCGTTGGAGACATTCATGTTCCGCATATCGCTGACCGTGGCGGCAAAGCCGTAGATCACCGGGGTACCGGGGCGTACCATCTGGGCGTAAACGTTCGTGCCCAGAATCTCGGCGTTGGCTACGGAAATATTGCCTGCCAGGGTGATCGGTCCGGTTCCGCCTGCCATGGGACCGGGGGCGATCACCAGAGGCTGACCGTTTTTCGCACAGATTTCAACGGTTTCCAGAGTGCTTTGTGTGATTCCCAGAGGGCTTAGGGTGGAAATCAGGTTAAAGCTGCAAGGTTTTTCCTCAATACTGCCGTCAAAAACAATCCGGAGCATTTCCATAATATTTTCGGCCTGGGTTTTGCCGCCGCATACGGAAAACAGGGCCTTGTCCGAGCGGCATAAGATGGCATAGACCATGGCTTCTGCAGAAATGCCGGCGTCGATGTCCGAAGGCTGGGCGAGGATGCCGCCGTTAATGGAAAAAGCATCGCTTTCCTGAACGATGGCGGCCAGCTTCAGAAAATCGTCAAAGACAGCGGGGCGCACCGTACCGTCGGTTTCGCATACGCCGGGACTGCCGTAACCGGGGGTGATATACAGCTCTTCCATATTCATATGTACGTTATATTCGGCGTTGCGGGCAAATACGGTGAAATCTTTTTTGGCCAGGCCAACAGCGTCCATCACCTGTTTTTCCGTAAAATAGGCCCGGTTTCCCTCAACTCTGACGCCTCCCCGGCGAAGGGTTTCCAGCGCCTGCTCCGACTGGAAAGCCATGCCGGTTTCGCTTAAGAGCCGCATCGTGTTTTCATGGAGGCGTTCCACGATTTCTTTGTCATGTTTCATATGCATTTCTCCATATTTAGTTCCGTAGCTCCCCTACCAAACCCCATGACCTGGGAGAATTTCCAGCCACTAAAGTGTCTGTAAATCCTCCCGGGGTTTGTTCGGTCCGCTGCTGTTTTCATAAACCACTTGACACTACCTATGTCGTTCCGGCGTTGGTTTTACTGAACCCGTGCCAGGAATTCCTTTGCTTTTTTATCCAGGAAGTCCAGCTTGTCCTGGGACAGTTTGGAACCGGGATTCTCAGTCAGGATGGTGTCGATCCGTTCTACGATCCGTCCGTACAGTTCGCTTTCTTCCGTGGTGATCCGGCGGCGGGTTTCGATGGAGGGATACCATACTTCTTCCCGGAACCGTTCCAGCGTATTTTCTTCACTTAAGTAATTGCCCGCGGCGCCAACATCCCGGATCAGGTCCAGATCAACCTCGCCCTGTACGCCCTTTAAGTAGCTTTTGAAGCCGTTGATTTTGTCGTTTGCCCATACGACGGCTGCGGGGCAGATATTGACGCAGTGGTCATGAAGACCCATATCGTGAATAATATTCGCTTTGCTCAGCAGGGTGGAGAGAATCTGATAAGAGATTTCGCCGGCGGACTGCTGGTCGAAGGTGCGCACGTCGGATGCGCCGCAGGTGCCGTAGAACGGAAGCTGATAGTAGTCGGCCATCTCGGAGGAGGCGGCCACCATCATATGAAATTCCGGACATGCATAGCTGGCGATGGTGGACTTCATGTCGATGATGGAGGGCATGGAGCCTGCGATATAAGGTGTGCCCTCCCGAATCAACTGGGTGATGACCAGACCGCAGAGGATTTCCGAGAAGCACTGAGCCAACGTGGTGGGACGGTCCATGGGAGCGGTGCCGCCCATCATGCAGTAAGGCATATAAACGGTGGGGATACCGTTGGACGCCACAATATATAATTTTTCCGTGCTCTCAAAAGGATGGGTCAGCGGAGGAATCGGCTCACAGTAGTTAAAGATAAAAGGCTTCTCCGCCAGTTTGTCATGGCTGCCGGCCAGTTCGGCTGCGATGTCGATGATTTCCTGTAAGCTGTCCACATCATTGGTGGAGAAATTAATGGTTTTTTCCATGTATTTACAGGACTCGATGAAAGCCATCTGGGACTGAATCTGGGGGGCGACATCCTGAATCAGTCCTACGGAAAGAACAAAGTCGATGTTTTCGCAGTTGCTGGCGATTTTACACATGGTTTCGATATCTTTTAACAGCATGGGGCGGGCTTTATTGGTTTTGTAATCCACGATCTGTTCCATGTCATTGTGGGTGCCGAAATAAACCCGGTTGGATTTGTCGATCTGCATGCGGGGATTGCCGTCCATGCCATACAGGGTGATTTCCTTGGGTACCACATGCAGCGCCCATTTCACCAGAGAGCGGGGAATGTGCAGCATACCGTTTTCATCCGGGGTAATGCCTTTTTCCGCAAATTTAGCCAGGGTGCGCTCGCCGGAAACTTTCATGCCGATCTCTTCCAAAATCTGCAGCGCGCCTTCGTTGATTTTTTCTTTCATTTCAGGGGTGAGAATATTAAACTGGATGTTGCGCTCAACATCATATACGACACGATCCTTCATCTCTTTTTCTCCTATTTAAAGTTCCGCTCCAGTCCTCCCAAGCCCCCTTACTCTGGAAGAATTTCCAGCCGCTAAAGCGTCTGTAAATCCTTCCGGGGGCTTGTCCGGACTTCCGCTGATTGTAGTTCCGCTCCAGTCCTCCCAAGCCCCTTTACTCTGGAAGAATTTGCAGCCGCAGAAGCGTCTGTAAATCCTTCCGGGGCTTGTCCGGACTTCCGCTGATTGTGATTTTGATTTGTGGTTTTGCTGTTTACAGTTCTCCCGTACGCAGGTATGTGTTCAGTTTCTCTTTGCTCATGTTGCCGATACCCAGATCATCCAGGGTATATCCGGTGGAGCAGAGGTCGCGTTTTAAGATGGCTTCGGCCAGGATAATCATGGAGTCGATTACCGGTGTTTTTACGCCGTACTGACGGCCTAACTGGCTGTATACGTTGCAGCCGATCGGAATATCTTCGGTGATGTACCGGTTTTCCATGGTGAATGGGCCGGTGCCGTACTGAATCGGATCCTGCTCGTCGAAAGGAATGACGTAATCCAGACCCATATACTCCTGACCGAGAACGTTCTCACGGGAGAAGAAGTGTTCCTTCTCATAAGGCTGGATCTGGACGCCCATTGCCTTTGCCAGTTCGCATTCTTCAAGATAGAAGCTGTACTGCACTTCGGAGATGCCTTCGCAGTAAGCATGAGAATAAATCGAGAATTTCTTTTTGTCGTCGCCGAAAATACGTCCGTAATTCTGCATGGTAGACACGCCCAGGATAGCGCCGGGGCAGTGAAGCACGGGATTTACGTTGGACAGAGCGGTATCAAGAACGGTATCTGCCGCAACCGGGCCGTCGCCGTAGGTAACTGCGTCGAAGGAAGGCAGATATTTGGATGCTTCGATAAAGCTTTCCGTGTCACAGGCAGGCATGGCGGCGCCCCGAAGGGTGATGGCCCGATAATATACGCGGACCCGGTTGGTGGGAATCTTGCCGGCCATATCAACACGGCTGCCGTAGGTGGAGCTGCTCCAGCCGCCTACGATTACGTTCTTTGTGCAGCCGGCTTTCCGCATCATTTTCCGTAAAAGCAGGGTGCCGAAGTTGTCCGGGAACAGCATAACAACCTGTCCGTCCTCCAGATGAGGGATCATTTTTTCGAACATAGGTCTGTGGCCGAATACGGTGGTGCCCACAACGATAATGCCGGCGCCTTTGATGGCTTCCGCTACGTCGGTCGTAACCTTTTCCATCATCGCAAGGCCCTCTCTCTGGAAGCCGTAAAGGTTCATCTGTTCGCCGTAGAACTTGATGCCTGCCTTGTCCAGATTTCTCAGTGAATTGGTTGCGAAGGGCATTACGTCACAGATCCGCACTTTTGCGCCGCCCAGCGCACAGTCAGCCGCGATTGCTTTTGAAACGTTGCCGCCGCCCAGTACCGCGATGGGCAGATCCTTGAGATATTCCATGTTTGCCATTTGATGGTCCTCCTTTATTTGTAAAAAATTTATTCGTATTCTTTGAACAGTTCCTCGAAGGGCTGAATGTCTCCGATCACATGGTATACATGTTCTTCGCCGGGGAATACGCCTTCTTTGATTTCTTTTACATACTGTTTGTATGCATCTATGATAATCGGAGCCAGGTCACAGTATTTCTTCACGAATTTCGGCGTGAATGCCTGGAACAGTCCGATGGTATCCGCAAATATGGTCAGTTGGCCGTCGCACTCTTTGCCGGCACCGATGGAGAGAACGGGAATGCTCAGCTTTTTGGCGATAAATGCGGTTACTTCCGGCGGAACGGCCTCTACTAACAGAAGACTTGCGCCGGCTGCCTCTACGGCCAGTGCGTCTTCGATAACGGCGCGGGCGCTTTCTACGGTCCGTCCCTGCGCTTTATGGCCGCCCAGCACGCCTGATGACTGAGGGGTCAGGCCGATATGGCCGCATACGAGGATACCGGCCTCTCTTATGGCGCGGATCTGGCGGGTTACGCTTTTGCCGCCTTCCAGTTTAATGGCGTCCACATCTCCTTCTTTTAAGAAGCGGACCGCATTTGCCACGGCGCCTTCCGTGCTGATCTGATAGGAGCCGAAGGGCATATCGCCGACGATAAATGTGTTGGGAGCGCCCCGGCGGACTGACTGGCAGTGGGAGATGCAGTCATCCATGGTAACGGGAATCGTGCTGTCATAGCCTAAATCTACCATGCCCAGGGAGTCGCCCACCAGAATCATTTCGATTCCGGCCTGTTCGCTGAATGAAGCGAACGGAGCATCATAGGCCGTAATCCAAGTGATCTTGTCTCCGGATGCTTTCATTTTCATAAGATCCTGAATTGTTTTTTTCATTGTCATTCACCTTCCTTATAAATCCGAGTCGGTCAAACCTTGCGTTCTGTAATATAGAACTAATATGTAAAATATTTATTATTACAGAACGATTGGTTTTATGATTGCATTATACAGCAGATGGCGAAAAAGTCAATAACAAAGTCAAAAAAGGGCGATATTTGTAGAAAAGTACTAATAATAGAATGATCGAAACCCATAAAATTGCCCACATTATGCCAATTTACAAAATAAAAGGGATGGGTTATACTGTTTAATATACAAAATATCGAATGCATACAGGCGGATCCGAACTATTCGATATCGTTCTAAAAATGTAATAAAAATGAGAACGAAGTTCTGCATTATAGAACATAGTTCAGAATTTCTGTTATCCCAGACCGGGAGGCGTGTTTTTCGGGCCGGGTAGCAGAAAAAGTTAAAAGGAGATGGCATATGGTAAACATATTAATAACGGCGCTGCTGAGGGGCGGGATGTATTCTCTCATGGCCGTCGGCCTTTCGCTGGTATATGGCGTAATGAATGTGGCCAACTTTGCCCACGGCGAGCAGTATATGCTGGGAACATATTTCGGTTACTTTTGCTTTATGGGTCTTGGTCTGAATCCGTTCCTTTGCTTTATTCTTGCGCTGGGGGGAGGCTTTTTCATCGGCGCACTGACAGAGGTAGTGATCTTTTCTCCGCTCCGGAAAAGAAGCGGCCGGAACTGGCTGATGAATACGTTTCTTCTGACGCTGGGGCTGTCCATGATCTTAAAAAGCGGCACAAAGCTGCTGTTCGGCAACAGCTACCGGGGGATTACTTCATATTTCAAAGGAACGGTATCGCTGGCCGGATTTTCCGCATCGAAAGACCGTGTGATTGCGTTCGTGATTGCGGTTGTGGTAATTGCGGTTGTGATGGTGTTTCTGAACAAGTCGAAATTCGGAAGGGCTATCCGGGCGGTTTCCATGGATGCCACTGGCGCACAACTGGTTGGAATCAAACTGAAACGGATTTATATCGTCACCTTCGGGCTGAGCTGCGGTTTCGCCGCGCTGGCAGGTGCGGCGCTGCTCTCTCTGACGCCGGCTTACCCGTCCAACGGCACGCAGGTGCTGTACGCGTCATGGGTTGTACTGATTCTGGTGGGCCTGGGCAATGTAGGAGGCAGCATCGTGGGAGGAATACTGGTCGGCCTGCTGGAAACCATCTGTATTCAGTATCTGGGCGCGGCATGGCAGGATGTGTTTGCCCTTTCCGTGGTGATTTTGATTCTGCTGGTTAAGCCTAACGGCCTTTTCGGCAAAGGCGTAAAGAGCTCGGTGGAGTGATGGGAGGAGACATATGAAAAGTAAAGTTAACGGCATTTCCGGCAGATGGCCCAAAGCGCTGGGCAACCTTGGCCTGAGCCCCATTATGCTGATCGTCTTTGTGGTGGTGGCAGGACTGCCTTTATTCACGGATAACCCCTTTACCCTTCGGCTGTTTATCACGGCGTTTATGACGGCGACGCTGGCCATGGGGTTCGATTTTACCAACGGATATATCGGGATCTGTAACTTCGGCTACGCGGCTTTCTGGGGCGTGGGCGCCTATACAAGTGCGATTCTGGTAAAGGATTTTCATGTGCCTCTGCCGTTGGGTCTTCTGGGAGCGGTGGCCCTTACGGCGGTGATGGGTGCGCTGATCGGCTGTCTGACCATTCGTCTGGGCGGTATCTTTGCAAGCTGTATGTGCTGGTTTGTATCTCTTGCACTGCTGGCTTTGGCCAGAAACCTGGTAGATCTTACCGGAGGCGCCTCCGGCTACAGCGCTACCTTTATGTTCAAGCCCAAGATGGGATATCTGCCTTATTATTATCTGATCTTTGCGGTGATGCTGGGTATTTTCCTGCTGCTCTCGCATTTTACCCATTCCACTATGGGACTGGCCTTCCGGGCGATTGCACTGGATGATAAGGCGGCAGGCTCCAGCGGTATTAACCATATTAAGTATAAGATTATCAACTTTTCCATTTCCTGTGCGATTGCGGGGCTGGTAGGTGCTTTCTATATTCATTTTGTGGGAATTATGACGCCTACATCCATGAGCAATGAAAAGACCACGGAGATTATGGCGATCTGCTTTATCGGCGGAAGAGGCACGATCTGGGGATCGGTTATCAGCTCTCTGGTGCTGACGCCGATTCTGGAGCAGGCGAAGGATTTGCTGGAATGGCGGCAGATTTTGTACGGCCTTTTAATGATTCTGATTATGATTTTTTATCCGCGCGGGATGGCAGGACTGGTGGAAAAGGTCAGGAGTCTGGTTCTTGGAAAGGCACGGAAGGAGGCCGGCGCTTCTGAAGCGCAGAGCTGAACCTGACGGAAAATGCGTTCTGTCCTGATATGATAACTTTTTTATAATCTTAAAATAATAAAGAGGAGAAAGGAGAGGCTATGAAAAAGTATATGAAACGAATGATCAGTTTGGCAGCGGCAGCGGCGATGGTACTGTCATTGTGCGCCTGCGGCAATGGGGGAGGTAACGACGGAACACAGGCGCCCGGCTCTGCGGCAGACGGCAGCGGACAGACAGAAAACGGCCAGGGCGGCGGCGAAGGGGGGAAAACGCTGAACATTGCCTGGATCGGACCGGTAACCGGCTCAGCCTCCCGTTCCGGAGAAGAACTGTATAACGGCGCTATGATGCAGTTTGAAAAGATAAACTATCAGATCGGGGATTACAAGCTGAATGTATTCAAGGTAGACTCCGAATCCAATGCGGAGAAAGCGGCGCTGGCTTACGAAGAATGTATTCTGTCCAATAAAATCGACGTGGGCCTGAATACATGGCATAGCTGGGTATCCGCTTCCTGTATCGAAGTGGCGGCCAAATATGAGATTCCTCAGCTTCTGACCTTCGGCGCAAGCCAGGATGTCATCGACAAAGTAAAAGAGGATCATGACTATTACAAATACTGGGCGGGAAAAACCTGGCCGCAGCCGGCACATCTGGTAACGGGCTATGTGGAAGCCATCGACCAGGCGATTCAGAACGGCACGTTCAGTCCTGCCAGCAAGACGCTGGGTATCTACGGCGTGGATGAGGACTGGGGACGTACTTTCGCGAAGGCCGGAAAGGAAGGCTTCGAGGCCAACGGATGGACCTGTGCGGTGGAAGAATATTTTGCACTTGGAACCACGGATTATTACGCCGTATTGAATAAGATGAAAGACGCGGGCTGTACGCTGATCTGCGGCACCATGTCCGATGTGAACGCGGCCACCGCATTTATCAAGCAGGCGGATGAGGTTGGTCTGGACGCGCTGGTTATCTGTGACGGTCTTGGATGGCTCAGCGAGTGGTACGAGCTGACAGGCGCCTCCTCCGACTATGTAATCGACATGATTCCCCAGTATGCGACGGAGTCAGGTCAGGCATTTGTAAAAGAATATACGGAGAAATTCGGCTATGAGCCCGGTCCTTCCACGGCAGGTCTGGCTTACGATACGGCAGGATTTTTCTTAAAGGTTTTACAGACCACCTATGACGAGTACGGCGAACTGACCAGCGAAACGATTATGAAATGCTGGGAAGAAAAGGTGCGGACAGGAGAGCTGATCTATACGATGGCGGAGGACGATGCGATTATGATGCCGGCCTGGGATTACAGCGATCCGGACATGTATCCGGACCCGATTGTGGACGGCGACCATTACTGCTTCCCTGTTGTGCAGTACTTTGACGGAAAAGCAGTTCCCGTTTATCCGGATTCCATGGCGGCACAGGAGCTGAAAGTGCCTGAGAAATAGAACGATCTTTACGGATGCAGATTGATAACGGCGGCGGCCCAAAACCGGGACGGTGAAACCGGCGAAAGGGCTGCCGCGAAACCTTAGACAAGCAGGTGATAGTTCCATGGTACTACTTGAAACAAAAGACTTATGTAAACATTTCGGCGGCCTTAAAGCCGTCAACAATGTAAATATGAAGGTGGAGCAGGGGCAGATCTATGGGCTGATCGGGCCTAACGGCGCGGGGAAAACCACTTTTTTACATTCGATTTCCGGAATCCATCAGCCCACCGGCGGGCAGGTCATATTTGACGGCAAAGACTGTACGTCGGCCAAATCCCATGAGATGTGTCACCGGGGTATGGCCAGGACTTATCAGATCGTCCGTTCCTTTCAGGATATGACAGTGCTGGAAAATGTGATTGTGGGCGGCATATTCGGCGCCGGGCTGCATCGGGAAAAGGCGGAGAAGAAAGCGGAGGAATATCTGGAATTTGTGGGATTCCCGCTGTCAAGCTCCGTGAAAGCGAGCACGCTGAATACGATACAACTGAAACAGGTAGAAATGGCCCGTGCGCTGAGCACAAACTGTAAAATGCTGCTTTTGGACGAGGTGGCCGCCGGCCTGACGCCGGCCGAGCTGGATACCATTGCCGATCTGATTAAGCGTATGCGGGATGAGATGGGAGTAACCATTATCATTATTGAGCATCTGATGAAGCTGATTATGGATGTGTGCGATTATATCTCCGTATTATATTTCGGTGAACTGCTGGCCAGCGGCGAGCCGGAAGAGATCATTCATAATGAAGAGGTTATCAAAGCTTATCTGGGCGATAACTTTATGCTGTAATCGTCAGCGGAGGCAAGAAACGACGGATCGGACACAAACTATTGAGAAGAAAAGAGGAATATTGTGTTAAGACTGGAAAATATCAGCGCTGCTTACGGTTATCTTCAGGTGGTCTGGGATGTTTCCCTTGAGGTGAAAAAGGGAGAGGCGGTATCCATTCTCGGCCTGAACGGAGCGGGAAAGACCACGGTTCTGAAAGTAATTGCAGGCATTAAGGAGCCGAAAGGCGGAAAGGTATATTTTGACGGCGAAGATATCACAGGCGTAAGCACAGATAAGCTGGCCGCCAAAGGACTGGCGTTTATTCCGGAAGAACGGAACCTGTTTAATGCGATGACGGTGTATGAAAACCTGGTGATGGGCGGATACACAAAGGATAAAGTGACCGTAAACAGGAATCTGGAATATGTTCACAGCCTGTTTCCCAGACTGAAAGAGAGGGACAAGCAGTTAGTGGGCACCATGAGCGGCGGAGAGCGGCAGATGGTGGCGATTGCCAGAGGGCTGATGAGCAATCCGCAGCTTGTAATGCTGGATGAGCCTTCGATGGGCCTGTCTCCCCAGAATACGCTGGTCGTGTTTGACGCGCTGCAGAAGCTGCGGGAAGAGGGAACGACGATTCTGATTGTGGAGCAGAATGTGAATACGACGCTTCAGTTCGTGGACCGTGCCTATATTATGGATCAGGGGCGGATCGTTCTTTCGGGAGACAGTGAAGCGTTGCGCAAAGATGACAGTATCCAGAAAATGTATCTCGGTATGGGCTGATAATTGACCGAAGGGCATTATGGCGCTGCAAAAGCGAGGCAATCAAAGGGCGATTTGCAAATTTCGATTTGAAATGTGAATGGTATATGATATAATCAAAAGGCTGACAATGTCCAAAATAAGGGAATATTCCCAACTTGATATAAATCTGACAGAGGTTGATTGTTATGGATACAAATGTTAAAAGCAATGGGGAAACAGAGAAAAAAGCTCCCAAAAGCAAATCGGAGCCGTCGATTCAGTCGATAAACCGTGCGATTCAGATTCTGCACTGTTTTTCGGATAACGCCCGTCTGACGCTGACGGAGATCTGCCAGGAGGTAGGGCTTCATAAGTCTACCGTGTACGGGATTGTGACGACTTTAAAAAACAATGATTTTCTTGAGAAAGATGAGGAAACCGGCGTTTACCGGCTTGGAGTGGGACTTTACAAGCTGGCTTCCCATGTGAATGTGGATCTGCGTACGATCAGTATCCCCCTTGTCCATGAGCTTTGCAGCGAGACGGGAGAGACGGTCAACCTTGTAGTGCCGGATGAGAATTATATCATCTACATAGAAAAATGTGAGAGCAGGCATTCTATGCGGATCAGCACCAGCATCGGGACGCGTCTGCCCATGTACTGCACGGCAGTGGGAAAAGCGATTATGGCTTTTCTGCCGGATCCGGACGCTGTTTCCCACATTTTGGATCAGACCCGGCTGACTGCCGTAACCCGGAACACCCTGACCAGCAAGGATGCGATTCTGCAGGAGCTTGGGGAAATCCGGCAGCGGGGGTATGCGATTGACAGGGAAGAACTGGAATACGGTCTGGTCTGCATTGCCGCGCCCATTATGAACGCCATAGGAGAGCCGATTGCCGCGATTAGCTGCTCCGGACCTCTTCAGCGCATGACGGAAGGAAATATCAGCCGCATATCGGAAGAAGTGACCAGGTGTGCTTTGAAGATATCTTCAAAAATCCCCTATTAATTTGACAGGGCGCGTAAGCGCCGCCGGAGGTGTGATATGATGTGGCAGGAAAGAGACAGAAGCATCAATTATATTAAAGCACGGGGCGAACATGTTTGCTACGGCATGGGGCTTGGGATTATTTTGCTTAATGACGCTTATCCCGGATTTCCCGGAGATGTGCGTAATCCCAGCGCGTTTCCCTACCCGATTCAGTATGAGATCGCCGAGGGCGTGACCAATAAAACACTTGTTTACGACAAAAATCCCGCACAGTGCCGGGAAGCGGTGATCCGGGCGGCGAAAAAGCTGGAACGTCTGGGCTGCCGGGCCGTGGCTGCGGAGTGCGGGTACTTTGCGTTTTTTCAGAAGGATGTGACGGAACATGTGGACATTCCGGTATTTATGTCCAGTCTGCTGCAGGTGCCCTTTATCCAGCAGGTGATCGGGCCCCGCAAAAAAGTGGGCATTATCTGTGCCCAGCGCCAGTATTTGTCCGATCAGCATCTGATGAATGTGGGAATCGTGCCCGGAAGCAATTATGTGATCGCCGGAGCCCAGGATGAGTACGGGGTTTCCGAATTTGACAATCTCTGGAATCCCAACAAGCGGCCGGAGGTTCCGGAGGCATACTATGATAAGGCGGAAGCCCAGATGGTAAACTGTGCCCGTCAGTTCGTGGAGAAAAATCCGGATATCGGCGCGATTATGCTGGAATGTACGGGCATGCAGCCCTTTGCACGGGCGGTGCAGAAAGAAGTGGAACTTCCGGTATTTAGCTGGGGTACGCTGCTGGACTATGCCTACTCTGTTGTAAATCACCGTGATTATTACGGGCATGTGTGATGGATGAGATTATTTTAAGGGCGGTTTCCCTGACGCTGGTGATCGCGGCGGGCGCTGCTCTGCGCTTCTTCCGGCTTGTGGGCGGGGAAGCGGGGGCATGCGTCAAGACAATCCTTATGTATTTGACGCTGCCGGCGGCTATCGTTACGAATTTTTCCAAAATAGAACGGCTGGACGGGGCCATGCTGCTGCTGATTCTGCTGGGAATCGCGGCCAATCTGGTGATGATCCTTGCGGGGGCCTGTCTTACAAAATCTAAAAGCAGAGAAGAGAAGGCAGTTTATATGAACTGCCTTCCGGCATATAATATCGGCGCATTCTGCCTGCCTTTTGTCCAGAGCTTTCTGCCTCCGGTGGGAAGCGTGACAGCCTGTCTGTTTGATGCGGGCAACAGTCTGATGTGTACGGGAGGGACTTATGCCATTGCGGCGGAATATCTGTCGGAACAGAAGAAAGGGATCGACTTTAAGGGAGTCGGAAAACGGCTGTTTACCAGCCCGCCGCTGGTTACCTATCTGGTAATGATTATTCTTTCGGCGGCCTGCGTTCGCATTCCCCGGCCGGTTCTGACCCTTCTTTCCCCGGCGGCCGCGGCAAATCCTTTTGTCGCCATGCTGATGATCGGCCTGCTGTTCCGGGTGGAACTGAAACGGTCTTATTTTCTTTCCATATTTAAGCTGGTGGGTCTGCGTCATCTTTTTTCTTTTGTGATGTCCCTGATATATTATTTTGTGCTTCCCTTTGATCTGGCGGTCCGTCAGGCGCTGGTTCTGGTCAGCTTCGGCCCTATGAGTGTGGTAGCTTCCGTATTTACCGGTAAATGCGGCGGTGACGAAGGAAAGGCCAGTGCGGCGAACAGTGTGACGATTGTGTGCAGTGTGATTGAGATTACGGGACTGCTGGCAGTGATGGGGATTTATGAGGCGCTCTGACAGGGCGCTTGTGAATGATTTCTGATGTTTTCCGAAAGAATCGGGCTTGCAAGCCAATCAAGAAAGATGTACAATACTCAGAGCAGTACCGGAGGCAGTTTCGACTTTACACGTCGGTACCGGACAGCAGATCAGGCCTGCAAAGACAGATTTGGAAAGGAGTGTCAGAAATGACCAAGATAGATATTTTTTCCGGTTTTCTGGGAGCCGGAAAGACGACATTAATTAAGAAGCTTTTACAGGAGGCTTTTGCTGGGGAGCAGGTGGTGCTGATTGAGAATGAATTTGGCGAGATCGGCATCGACGGCGGATTTTTGAAGGAGGCGGGGATCGAGATCCGGGAGATGAATTCCGGCTGTATCTGCTGTTCTCTGGTAGGCGATTTCGGAACGGCGCTGCGGGAGGTGATTGACACCTATCATCCCGACCGGGTTTTGATCGAACCCTCCGGGGTGGGCAAGCTGTCCGATGTGATAAAAGCAGTAGAGCAGGTGACAGGGGAGCCGGAGATAGCGTTCAACAGCGCGGTCACGGTGGTGGACGCTTCCAAATGTAAGATGTATATGCGCAATTTCGGCGAATTTTTCAATAATCAGATCCAGTATGCCGGCACAATCGTCCTGTCCAGAACGGACAAGGTGGGAGAGGAAAAAGCGGCGCAGGCCGTGGAGCTGATCCGGCAGGTCAATGAGACGTCTCCGGTGGTGACGACACCGGCTGCCATGCTGGAGGGGAAAAAGCTGCTGGAGATTATCGAAGGTGTGAAACCCCTGGCGCAGACGATGATGGAAGAAGAAGCCTGTCCGGTGTGCGGCGGGCATCATCACCATGGTCATGACGAGGACTGCGGCTGTCACGACCATGCGCATGAACATCATCATCAGGAGCATGACGGGGACTGCGGCTGCCACGACCATGAGCATCACCATCACCATCACCACCATCATGCTGATGAGGTGTTTACAAGCTGGGGCCGGGAAACCGTGAAATCTTATACCAAAGAAGAAATGGAATCCATTCTGCATACCCTTGGCGAATCTCAGGATTATGGTACGGTGCTGCGGGCAAAGGGCATGGTGGCCGGAAAGGACGGACAGTGGATTTACTTTGACATGGTTCCCGGTGAGGCGGATATCCGCGGCGGAGCCGCCGAGTATACGGGAAGACTGTGTGTGATTGGTTCCGGACTCCATGAGGAAGAACTGGAGAAACTGTTTGGACTGAAATAAGTCCGAATGCAGTTTAAAATTTAGAAAGGGTTTCACGTGATCTATGGAAGATGATGTAAGAGTACCGGTCTATCTGGTAAACGGGTTTCTGGAAAGCGGAAAAACCAGTTTTCTGCGGTTTACCGTCAGCCAGGAATATTTTGATATCGACGAGCCCACACTGCTGATTCTCTGCGAGGAAGGGGAGGAGGAATATGCTCCGGAAGAACTGGAAGCACATGACACCCGGCTTGTGATTGTCGAAGATCAGGAGACGTTTAACGAAGCATTTTTGCAAAAGCTGGAGGAAACTTACAATCCCGGCCGTGTGCTGATCGAATACAACGGTATGTGGCAGACCGGCGAATTCCATCAGATGGAACTGCCGGAAGGATGGGGAATCGTCCAGCAGATCACAACGATCGACGCCTCCACCTGTCAGGTGTATATGAATAATATGAAGTCCCTGTTTATGGATATGGTCAGAGATTCTGAGCTGGTTATTTTCAACCGCTGCGCGCCGGAACTGCCGCTGGCTTCGTTCCGGCGGAATATCAAGGCGGTGAATCAGCGGTCGGAAATTATCTTTGAGGATGAGGAAGGCGAGCTGGGCAATCTGTTTGAAGAAGAAATGCCTTTTGACATCAATGCCCCGGTGGTGGAGATTCTGCCGGAGGACTATGGAATCTGGTATCTGGATGCCCTGGAGCATACGGACAAGTATATCGGCAAAACCCTTCGCTTTAAAGCGAGGGTGCTGAAAGACCGGCGGATCGGCCACGGTATTTTTGTGCCCGGCCGCATGGCGATGGCCTGCTGTGAGGAAGATACTTCCTTTATCGGTTTTATCTGCAAAAGCGATCAGGCCGAGACGCTGAAAACCGGCCAGTGGATTACCCTGACCGCGAAACTGGACGAGGAATATGTCCGGGCTTACAGGGATAAAGGGCCGGTGCTGTATGCGGAGCGCATCGAGGAAGCAGAGCCGATTGATAACGATATGGTGTTTTTTAACTGAAAAGTGCCGTTTCATAAAGATCAGGATATATTCCGCCCGGTTTGACGCGGCGGGTGGAATCAGCCTGTTTTTCATGTTGGAAAAAGCCGGAAACCTGAGGATATTTTTTTAGAGATATCCCAGGTTCCCGGCTGAATTTTTTACCGGTTTTTTTATAAAAACTTTTTCAGTTCTTCTATATTCTTCTGCTCCGTTCTCAGCAGCTTATCTGCCAGCGCGCTGATCCGGGGATTGCTCTGGTCGTAATCTTTCTGATGCTGAATGATTTTGGTTACGCCCATGGAACTGCCTTGGATCATCATGTCCGCGATGTGGGAGACCGAGGAGTCGGTCATGGTCTTCATGGTGGTCATCATCTGAGAAGAAATTTTGGACATGGCGGAGATGTTTTCCCGCTGGCCGCCCAGTTCCCCAAGCATTTTGTCTGCCTCGGCGTAAATGCTCTCATATTCCCGCATCTGCTGATTCAGAGCGCCGGTGAAGGAACTGTTTTCATTCTCCACTTTGGGAAGCACGTCCATAATGCCCTGTCTGCCCATCTGCGTATTCTGCCGGATAAAATTTAACATTGTCATATCGTTAATCATTGCTTCTGCCTCCATAAAAGAATATTTTATGGAAAGTATTTGCAGATTTAAGAAAATTATGCGGACGGTGTTGGAACCGTGTTTTGGTCTGTTTGGGAACTGCCGTTTTCACGCCACAATTCAATTTCATAGATGGACCAGTTGGCCTCACCGGCTTTTGCTCCCTCCGGTATTGTAAAACGGACATACCGCATTTTTGTCAGCGGGAACCGAAAGGTTTCCATATCGTCGGACCGGAAGGGCAGCGGAAACCATTCCGTGTCGTCGGCAGAATAAAAAATTTCCAGATTTTCCGGGAAATCGGAACGGTATCCGGCCTGTACCAGTGTAATCTGATTCAGGGAAACTGCCTGTTTCAGTTCTATTTCAAAGTACATGCCCGTCTCCTGAGCCGTGCCGCTGGTCCAGCGGGTGTCCAGGTTATTGTCGAAGGCGAAAGGGGTTTCCTCAGGCTGAGGCGAGGCGTCTGCGGCTTCTATGACGGTGTCTCTGTGGCTGTCAGCTTTGTCGGAGCGGGGTGTCAGAACCTGTATTTCCATATTCCATGCTGACGGTGCGGGTTCGGTGTCTGGGCCGGGCATATGGTGTTCCAGCCGGATATAGGCCAGTTTTATTTCCGGGAAGATGCAGTGGAAATCATAGTCATATCGCAGGTCCTCCTGGAAAGACAGAGGTGCCGGCAGCCAGTGAACGCCGTCCTCTGATACGGAAAGCTCCAAATCCCCCGGGCGGTAATGAAAATCGTTTCGGTTTCCGGTTTCGATCCGGACCCGGTCGGTGGATACCGGTTCGGACAGCCGCCCGGTAAAACGGTTTGTCTGTCCGTCGCTGTCCACGGTCCAGTCGATACCCGACACTTCCGTTGTGACAGCGGCATAGGGCGTTTCGGCCATGCCGCTGCCGGCGGCTTCATACTGTTCTTTCAGCCTGGAAGAAAAATAGGGCGTATAGGTTCTCTGAAAGATCGTATAAACGGCCATTCCGTCGATTTCTTTCACGTACGCGGGCTGATACAGACTCATCTGGGAAATGGCCTCTGTGCTTCGCGTGCTGGTATGGTTGTAAATGGCATAATCCGCCGTGTTCAGATCATTGACGATCTTGATCCGGGCCTGGTCTTCGTAGCTGAGGAAATAGCGGTTTTCCGAGGGCGTCATTGTCCAGACACGAATGGTTTCCCGGCTGTCATTGCGGCAGATGTGCTGTAAAGCGTCGAACTGGGAGACGCCCCAATAATCTTTTTCAAAACAGCTTTCGGCAAAAGGACGGGCAATCGGATTAAAATACAGATATTCAAAAGGATGATTTTGCAGAATCCACAGGGATACCGGTATCATTCCCGCAGCCAGGGCCGCCGCGGTTATGGCCGTGCCGAACCGCTTCCGGCGAAGGCACAGAAAATCCCGTAGTTTGATATAGCCGTACAGGGCGGCAAGGATCATAAGCGGATAGATAAAGTAGAAATGTCTCCATCCGTTATACAGAACCGGCCGGAACAAAAATACATATAAAAAGGGGATCGCCCCGTTCAGGCATAAAAACAGTTTTTCCGGCGCCAGCATATCATCGCGGCGGCTGTCTGCCTGCCGGGCGGAGGGACGACGGGCAAAGCGCCCGGAACGGCGGAAATGATTTCCGGCTGCTGCGGCCAGGGACCGGACCTGGAAGAATACGCCGGCCGCCATCAAAAGCAGGTAAACAACAGGCGTGGTAGCCAGAATCCAGACCGGCAGGTAATGCCAGGGGAGCCGGTCTGTCATCGGATAAGCGCCCATGTAGAAAATGGTCTGAACATAGTTGATATAGCTGGAAAAAGTCCCGATAATTTCCAGGATGCCCTTTATGGGGTTCTGCCATACCGCAGGGGTAAGCAGCAGATAAAATGCCAGACTGAACAATCCGGCGCCTATGGAAAACAGCAGCTTTTGCGAGACGGTTTTCACGGTGGATGTCCTGCCTTTGTGAAAGAACAATTGCCAGCCCAGCATCACGACACAGCAGATAACCGGAATTGCGCCGACAATCCGGGCGTTGGTGCAGAGACCGCCGAAAAAGCCGAAAAGCAGCAGGCGGGACCATGTCTGTTTTCGAAGAAGCAACAGACCGAAATAGAGCGTCATCACAAAAAGGGAGAGAAACAGCAGATCCTTAATATTATAGAAAGAATCCGCCAGAATCCGGGGCGATAAAATCAGCATAAAAACGCCCGTCAGGCTGAGGCTTCGACGGCCGGTAAAGGTTTTGCAGATCAGATAAAAAAAGATTGTGGACACCCAGAAAACAGCGAAGGTATACATATGCCGCAGCAGGTAGATCTGCTGGTAATTAAACCGAAACTGGTAAAGATATTCTGCCAGGACTGCCGGAAACTGTCCGGCTACGCCGTAACAGCGCAGGAAATATTCATTTAATGACGGAAGTCCGTTAAAATTTACGGTGTCGGTGACAATCTCTTTTGCCTGGGGCAGAACGTATCCCAGGTTAATCAGGCTGCTGTTCCGCTCCGTGGATTCATCCCAGGAAATACCATAATCTCTGACGACGATCATGCCATATAAAAAGAAAACCAGAAAAAATAAGGGGACTCCGTATGTTCGTCCGGCTGCTGTAATTCGTTTCATCATATCATCCTGTCCTTTATCCATCGTTTTGCAAAGGGATTATACTATATTCTTGCCATTTTGCCTATCATTTGTTAGGATAAAGGATGACAAAGGAGAAAAAACGTGGAAGAATGGACGGGTGTTTAACAGTTTCATAATGAAAAAGATGCTTACAGGCCTTATAGAGCCT
>CAOKOL010000029.1 GCA_948470335.1 uncultured Lachnospiraceae bacterium
CCCCCTGGCTCTGGAAGGATTTCCGCCCGCTACGCGTCCGTAAATCCTTCCGGGGCTTATACGGACTTCCGCTGTTTTTAGAGTTCCGCTGCAATCCGTTTCACAGTTTAATAAATCGTTCCGCTGTTGACAATCGGCTGCACTTCCTTATTTCCGCATAAGATTACCAGCAGGTTGCTGACCATGGCGGCTTTGCGTTCCTCGTCCAGTTCCACCACGTCTTTTTCGTTCAGCTTGTTCAGCGCCATCTCCACCATGCCTACGGCGCCTTCCACGATTTTCTGGCGGGCGGCGATTACGGCCACGGCCTGCTGTCTCTGCAGCATGGCCGAAGCGATTTCAGGGGCATAGGACAGATGGGTGATCTTTACTTCCTCCACCAGAATACCGGCGGTCTCCACCCGTTCCTGCAGTTCTCCCTTCATCCGGTCCGCAATCTCCTGGCTGCTGCCCCGCAGACTCTTTTCGTCCACATCGCCCTCGTCCACCACATCATAGGGGTACATCCTGGCCACGTTTCTGATAATGGAATCACACTGAATGGAAAGATAAGATTTATAGTTCTGTACGTTAAATACGGCTTTGGTAGGGTTGACAATCCGCCAGATTACCACGGCTCCGATGATAATGGGATTTCCCAGCTCATCGTTTACCTTCTGCTTGTCATTGTCCAGCGTCATGGTTTTCATGGAGACACATTTGCCGGCCGTGTTGACGCCGCTGCCCATTTTTCCGGTGGCTATCATCTGTTTCTGGGCCGCCGGGTTGATGCCGCAGCAGAAAGGATTGACAAAATAAAAGCCCTCTTTCAGAATCGTGCCGTAATATCTGCCGAACAGCACCAGCACCAGGGCCTCCTTCGGATCCACTACCCGGAAGCCTGCCAGCAGAATACAGAACAGAACAATTCCCAGCGTAGCCGCCACAATCGCAGCGGCCGGCAGGGCAGGGGGAATATCCTTTGCGCTCAGTCTCAGTCCTGCCCAGACATAAGCCAGAACACAGACCAGCAGCAAAATCCCTTCCGCCGCAGCCATGATGCCTCCCGGCAGAGGGTACAGCTCCTTCTGCTCCACATCCTTTATCATCAATCCGGCATTTCTTTGCCCGGACAGATCTGTTTCAGGAATCTTTTCGTTTGTCATCTCTTTACTCATACGTTTCCTCCCGGCCATAACAGGCCTGATTTCGATTTTCGGGCATGGAGAAAATGCCCTTCACGACAAAATCCTCCATACCTGTGCTGCTATATTTTTGATATCATTTTAATATCATACATTCATCATAGCACAGGTATGGAATTTGTCAAGGTTTTTTTCTATGACAGCTCAAAAGCTCCGGTATAAAGCTGGTAGTACTTTCCTCTCTGTCCGATCAGCTCCTCATGGCTGCCCCGCTCGATAATACGCCCCTGCTCCAGCACCATAATCACATTGGAATTCTGTACGGTAGACAGCCGGTGGGCAATGACAAACACCGTCCGCCCCTCCATCAGATGATCCATGCCTTCCTGGACGATGCGTTCCGTACGGGTATCAATACTTGAGGTAGCCTCATCCAGAATCAGTACCGGCGGATCCGCAATGGCGGCCCTGGCAATGGCCAGAAGCTGGCGCTGTCCCTGAGACAGACTGGCGCCGTCGCCGTTTAAAACGGTGTCATAGCCGTCGGGCAGCTTTACGATAAACTCATGGGCGTTGGCCAGCTTTGCGGCGGCGATCACTTCCTCATCCGTCGCCTCCAGACGGCCAAACCGGATATTTTCCATCACACTTCCGGTAAACAGGTGGGTATCCTGCAAAACCATTCCCAGCGAACGGCGCAGATCGCTTTTGTTGATCTTGTTTACGTTTATGCCGTCATAACGGATTTTACCGTCCTGAATATCATAAAACCGGTTGATCAGGTTGGTGATCGTGGTTTTCCCGGCTCCGGTGGCCCCTACGAAAGCCACCTTCTGCCCCGGCTTCGCATACAGCTTGATATCGTGCAGCACAATCTTTTCATCCGTATAGCCGAAATCCACGCCGTCAAACACCACGTCGCCTTCCAGCCGCTGATAGGTGACCGTGCCGTCGCCGTGACGGTGCTTCCAGGCCCAAAGGCCGGTGCGTTTGTCAGATTCCTCAATCTCTCCCCGTTCATTTTCTCTGGCATTCACTAACATCACATAGCCGTTGTCCTCCTCCGGCTTTTCATCCAGCAGGGCAAAAATACGTTCCGCACCGGCCAGCGCCATAATGATGGAATTAAACTGCTGGGAAATCTGGGTGACAGGCATATTGAAGCTTCTGCTCAACTGCAGGAAGGAAGCCAGCGTTCCAATCGTCATTCCTCCAAAACCGTTGATGGCCATCACCGCCCCCAGCGTCAGAGTCAGCACATAGTTGATATAGCCCAGATTTCCCATAATCGGCATCAGAACAAAGGCCATGGTATTGGCACGATCCGCACTCTCAAACAGGTTCTGGTTCAGCTCCTTAAATTTTTCCTTGGCCTCCTCCTCGTGACAGAACACCTTCACCACCTTCTGGCCGCCTATCATTTCCTCGATATAACCGTTGATGGCACCCAGGTTTTTCTGCTGTTCCCGGAAGTAAACGGCGCTTTTGCCGCCCACCACTTTTGTCACCTGACCCATGACGATCACCGACAAAATGACCAGTATCGTCAGCACCGGACTCAGCAGCACCATGGACACAAAAGTCGTCACCACCGTTATGCTGGCGGAAATAAGCTGGGGAATACTCTGGCTCACCATCTGACGCAGGGTATCCGTGTCATTGGTATAGCAGCTCATAATATCTCCGTGGGCATGGGTATCAAAATATCTGATGGGCAGAGATTCCATATGGGTAAACATATCGTCTCTGATCCGGTTCAGCGTCCCGTTGGACACGTAAATCATAATTCTGTTATATGTGTAAGTGGCAATCACACCCAGATAGTAGATGCCGGCCATGGTCAGAAGCGCCCGGATCAGCGGAGCATAATCCACGTTTGTCTGACTCAGAAACGGCACGATATAGGAGTCAATCAGACTTCTCAGAAACAGGTTGCCGATCACGCCCACCACGGCGCTGACGACAATGGCGATGACCACAAAGACAAACGCCAGCTTATAAGATTGAAAAATATAGCTTAACAGCCTTTTTAAGCTCTTTACCGGAGCGGCCGCTTTGGGACCTCCCCGCATGCCTCTTGCGCCTCTCGGACCTCTTACCTCACGCACTCTCTCACTCATGCTTCCACGCCTCCTTTCATCTGACCGCAGGGCTCACGGAAAGCCTGTTCCAAAGCATCCGAATCTTCTGTTTCACCTTTCAACTGGGACTGATAGACATCCCTGTAAATCTCGTTATCCCGCAGCAGCTCCTCATGGGTTCCGATGCCGTTGACCCGCCCCTGGTCCAGCACAATAATCTGATCCGCATCCTGAACGGAAGAAATCCGCTGGGCGATAATCAGCTTCGTCGTATCCGGAATATCCTGGGCAAAAGCCTGACGGATCAGAGCGTCGGTCCGGGTATCCACCGCGCTGGTGGAGTCATCCAGAATCAGTACCTTCGGTTTTTTAATCAGCGCTCTGGCGATACAGAGCCGCTGTTTCTGGCCGCCGGACACATTGGTGCCGCCCTGTTCGATGTGAGTGTCATAGCCGTCAGGCATTTTTTCGATAAATTCATGGGCCTGGGCGTGACGGCAGGCCAGCTCAATCTCCTCGTCGGTGGCGTCTTTCTTTCCCCAACGCAGATTTTCTTTGATCGTGCCGGAAAACAGCTCATTTTTCTGCAGTACCATAGCCACCTCGTTCCGCAGCGTTTCCAGATCATACTCTCTGACGTCTCTGCCGCCCACTTTTACGCTTCCCTCCGTCACGTCGTACAGACGGGGAATCAACTGCACCAGCGTGGACTTGGAGCTGCCGGTGCCGCCCAGAATACCGATGGTCTGGCCGGATCGGATGGAAAAGGTCACGTTTTGGAGCACTTCCTTATTCTCTCCCTCATTATATCGGAAACTGACATTATCAAATTCGATGGCGCCGTCTGCCACTGTCCTCACAAGCGCATCGCCGTTTGTCAGACTGCTCTTTTCATCCAGCACCTCAGCCACACGGTCTCCCGAAGATTTTGCCATGGTAAGCATAACAAAAGCCATGGAAATCATCATCAGGCTCATCAGGATCTGGGTGGAGTAGGTAAACAGGCTCATCAGCGCCCCTGTGGTCATATCCCCCGCCACAATCATCCGGGCGCCCAGCCAGGACAGCGTCAAAATACAGGTATACACGGTAAACTGCATCACCGGCATATTCATAACCACCAGCTTCTCCGCACAGACCGACAGGTAATACACCATATGGGACTGTTCCTTAAATTTTTTGTTCTCATACTCCTCCCGCACATACGCTTTTACCGTGCGGATGGCCGTAACGTTTTCCTGCACTTTGGCATTCATCTCATCATACTGATGAAACAGCTTTTTGAAATACCCGTGGGCCCTGGTCATAATAAAGTACAGCACGATTGATAAAAACACCAGCGCCACCAGGAAAATCACCGATAATCTGGGGCTCAGATATACGCACATAATCATGGAAAAAATCATCATCAGCGGAGAGCGGACACACATCCGGATAATCATCTGATAAGCATTCTGAATATTGGTGACATCCGTCGTCAGACGGGTAATCAGACCGGCTGTGGAAAATTTATCAATGTTGGAAAAAGAAAAATCCTGTATGTTGTCATACATGGCTTTTCTTAAATTTCTCGCCAGGCCGGTGGATGCTCTGGAAGCATACCGTCCTGCCAGAACGCCGCAGACCAGTGACGCCATGGCCATGGCCAGCATGACGATTCCCACCCCGAACACATATTTCATATTGCCCGTATTCAGGCCATTGTCAATAATCGCCGCCATCATCAGAGGAATCAGCACTTCCAGCACCGTCTCGCCGCTGACATACAGCGGGGTCAGCAGGGAGTCTTTTTTAAACTCGCCCACATAACCCAACAATTTTTTTACCATAAACACTACCTCCATTTTTATTAGAATGTATTTAAGAAGTTATTTCCTGTTCCGTCAGATTGGATAATACGATTTTCAGCAGCCGCTTCAGTTCTTCTGCTTCCCGGGGTGTCATTCCTTTTACGAGATGGGATTCGCTCTGCCTTCTGGCAAACGCCAGTTTTTCCACGTATGTTCTTCCATGCTCTGTCATATGGATAAAACGGCACCGTTTGTCCGTTTCCTTTCGGATCCGGCGGATCAGCCCTTTTTCCTCCATCCGGTTTAAAAGACCTGTCACCGTGGGATTGGAGAGCCGCAGAACGGTCTCGATATCCCTCTGGGTCACTTCCTCCCCTTTCTGTTCTTTTCCGTACAGCAAAAGCATAAGATCCATCTGTGCAGGCGTCACATCCAGCGCCTTCATTAACCTGCCTCCATGCATTTCAAAAGCAAAATGAATCTGTTTAAACAATCGTCCGAGACACTCTTTTCCCTCTGACATTCCGCTCACCTCTTTTTGAAAAAATCGCTCTGTCTTTTTCCATAGCACGCTATATAATTAAACCAGAAAAAACCCGCTCTGTCAAGAGCAGGTTCAAAATTCATATATATTTCACAGATCAGCTCGTATAATTTTCCAGGCAGTCATACAGCTCCATCTCCGTGGGCACATAAAACCCTTCTGTCAGCCGGAGCTGTTCTTCCGGTTCCAGCCATCCGACCTCGATATTCGTATGAAGATAGATCGTCTGCCTGTCCCTCTCATAGACCGTAACCAGGCCGTTTTCCGCCGTTACAAAAAAGGCGGATTCCACATCCGCGCCCACCGGCATCTCCTGCGCCGGCTCCGCGGACGGATGCACTGTTTTTTCCCGGCCCCGCCCCTGTTCCACTCCGTGCTGAGCAATCGTTTCCTGAACCATGCCGGCCGAAAGTTTCTGTTCAGAAGCCGGCTTTGGAGAAACCGAAGGTCCCGACAGCCCATAACTGATATAAAAAGTAACCGTAAATGCGGCGGCGCATACAAAAAAGCAGATAATATAACGTAATTTCATGGATTTCACTCCTTCTGACTTACTTATATTATCTGCACATTTTCCAGTTTTAAACATTTTTTACTTTAACAAGTGCATTTTTTTTGCCAGTTCCACCAGCTTTTTTCCTTTTGGCATCTGATACAGATCCACTTCGTCCACACATTTTGTCAGCAGCAAAGCCACACCGTATACCAGCACCGCCACGAAAATCGCTGCCAGGGCCGCCACCGCGTTTTTCTTCAGCGCACCGAACAGAAGCTGGTAAACCCCCCATGCCGCAGCACCCATAATCAGGGAAGCGCCCGCCGGAAGAAAAAGCGTTTTGGTAATGTCTATCCGCAGACGCAGATGTCTGGAAAGAGAATACAGATTCAGGATATTCATAAACACGCCGAATACGATATCCGAAATCAGCACCCCATAAATTCCCAGTTTAAAGACCCACAGGCAGATCACCATCACCAGAAGATGCACCGCCAGGGAAATAGCTGCATTCTGCACCGGTTCCCGCATACGGTTGATCCCCTGCAGCGCCGCATTCGTAACCTGGGAAAAGGAATAAAAGATCACCGTAATACAGCCCGCCTGGAGAAGATGCACCGCCAGCTCATTGCCCGGAGACGGCGCGAATAACAGGTTGATAATCGGTCCCGCCAGAACGCCCAGTCCCACACAGGAAGGCACCGCCACCAGCATGGTAAAACGAATCGAAGTTTTTACCCGGTCCACCACCTGGGTGCGCAGCCCCGCCGAATGGGCGCTGGTAACAGCCGGAACAAGAGACGCGGCTATGGACGTGGCAAACGCCAGGGGCACATGGGTCAGAAGATGATACTTGCCCTCATAGCTGGCCCACACACTGATATACTGATCCCGTATCCCCGCATAGGAAGTATAATGACCGAAAATACTGTTGTCCAGCACGGAACTGATATTATAAATCGCCGAGTTAAATACAACCGGAAGGATCGTCGCCCCCAGAATCACAAAAAGCTGGGGATATGTCTCATTCACACTGACCCGGTCTCTGCGGAACTGTTTTGACAGCACCCTGCGGTATAAAGCATACACAAAAATACAGAAAATCAGCGCAATCAGCGCGCCCAGCCAGGTACCCACGGTTCCGCCCGCGGCGCCGTAGGCATTGGCCCACAGATTTGTCCCCAGGGTTCTGTCCACTGTTTTTCCGTAATTGTACATCAGATGTGCCGCCAGAACGCTGGCCACCGCATTGATAATCTGTTCGAAAATCTGTGAGAGGGCCGTGGGGATCATCGTCCCCAGGCCCTGAAAATATCCTCTGTATACGCCCAGAAAAGCCGAGAAAAACATCGTGGGCGCCAGGAAGCGGATCGCAAGCTCGGCTTCCTCCATATTCAGCACTGTTTTCGCAAAAAAGGGCGCGCCAAAAACCATCACCAGAGATGCGATTCCACCCGCGATCAGGGCGAACAGCATACCCGTTTTATAAGCCTTATTGGCATCCCGATAGCGCTTCATTCCTCTTCTGGATGCCACCATCTTGGAGACGGCGGTCGGAATGCCAAAAGAGGAAACCAGCCAGATAACAGAATAGATGGAGTACGCAGAACTGTATACCCCGATTGCATCTCCCAGGATATTGGTCAGAGGCACCCGGTACACGATGCCGATCAGCCGCACAATCACGGAGGAAATCGCCAGAATACTGCCCTGAATTAAAAAACTGGTATTATCTTTTCTCTGATCTGCCATGAAGTCACGCCTTTGTATTTTTGTTATTCAATAACGGTTTTATCCTTATCTTCGGTAGGAACAATGCTGATCCATGTCTTGCCCTGATTAAGCGTAATGTCATTGCCGGCCTCATCCTGGAAGATCATGGGACCCCATTCCGTATTCTTGTCCCAGTGAATCGGAATCGCCTTGCCCTGGGTCATGTAATAGCCGTCGCCGCCGGACCACAGGTTAAACTGCAGATACTGGGTTCCGTAATAGTCATCTTTTTCGCTGTAGATAATAATCACGTTGTCAAAAGCCAGCTGCTGGCCGTTTTCCTGGTCAATATGGCTTCCGCCGTACTGGCTGTGCAGATATTTGCCGGATGCACTGTCATAGGTAAACGTTGAGTTATTAGTGGTAAAGCCCACCTCAATCGTCTCCGCTTTCACACCGCCGTCCAGCGTAATAATCTCGTCATCCTTTGCGAATTGGAAATGCTCCGTGTACTCCGGCTCGATCTCGGTCGTATAAACATTCTGCAGCGTAGCGTAAAACTCATCCAGATTACGGATGTAGCCATCACTTTCCGCCTTATTCTCCAGCATGGTTTCGATTCTTTCGCCGCTGGTATATGCGTTGTGAGGCGCAGGTCTGTCATCGGTTCTGTAGTAAGCGTTGCCGTCGGAGCCCATCACGCCGTTCACATTCTGGGTAATATATGCGCTCAGGTAAGGCTTCGCGTATTCACACTGTCCGTAATGGAAATAGAAAGCATTCCACTCGCCTGCCAGATATACATAGTAGGTTCTGGCGCTGCGGACAGGTCCGATCTTCTCCATTCCCTCCACATCCTGGAAGATGGCCATCAGTCTGGTCAGGCTGCCCTCAACCATACACTCATAGATGATGTCGGCCTTGCTGATGCCGCTCTGGGGCAGAGCTGCCTGAATATTGTTAATCATCACCGCAATCGGTCTTTTCTGTCCGATT
The DNA here is from genome assembly GCA_948470335.1 of uncultured Lachnospiraceae bacterium. GTDB lineage: Bacteria > Bacillota > Clostridia > Lachnospirales > Lachnospiraceae > Paralachnospira_A. Next base: position 8,745 of record CAOKOL010000029.1, read on the forward strand.
TCTTCTTCAATCCACTGGCCGGTCAGATGACTTCTCACATAGCCGGGACGGGTTTCCTTCGCTTCCGTTTCAGGCTCCGTTTCTTCCGGAGCGGACGTCGTTGCTTCAGTTTCGGGCGCCTGTGTAGGAGCCGCAGTTGTCTCATCATTCTCTTTATTGGAGCATCCTGCCAGCATCATAACTGACAGCGCCAATATCAGGACTAATGATATTTTTTTCATGGTATTCTCCTTTGTGTTCATTTTTATCTATTAATATGTAAGCCACATAATAGATCTTTCTGTCTCTGTTCCATAACGGCGGCTTCCGCCTCATTCATATGGTCGAAGCCAAACAGATGATACATGCTGTGGGCCACGAGAAAGGCCAGTTCTCTCTCCTGGGAATGTCCGTAGCTTTCCGCCTGCTCTCTCACCTTGTCCATGGAAATCACAATATCTCCCAGCATCAGCTCGCCGCTCTCCGGATTAAAGCAGTCCTCATATTCTTTTTCCGCATGGGAAAAATCACCGGGACTGGCAAACGCAAGCAGCGGAAACGACAACACATCCGTCGCTCTGTCAATCTGTCTGAATTCCTGATTCATCCGGCGGATCTTATCGTTGTCCGTAAGCAGAACGCTGATTTCCGCCTCAAAAGGGCATTCGATATCATCAAGAGCCGCTTCAATCACTTTCTGAATAATCTCCCGATAAGGGAGCTCTGTCGTCTGCCGTGCTTCATATTCGATCTCTATTGTCATATATTATGAAAACCCCGTCTTTTTAATCATACCAAAAATCGCCAGAATAATCAATGCCTCTTTCTTCCGGTCCCGGAAAATTCCTTTTTTTCATAGTCCTCATAGGCATTGACAATTTTCTGTACCAGCGGATGGCGTACAATATCCTGGCTGGTCAGCGCGATCACGCCGATGTCGTCAATTTTCTGCAGTACCCGCAGCGCGTGATTCAGGCCCGACCCGGTTCCCGCCGGCAGATCCCTCTGGGTCATATCGCCGGTCACTACCACCTTGGAGCCAAAACCGATTCTGGTCAGAAACATCTTCATCTGGGCCTGGGTGGTGTTCTGGGCTTCGTCCAGTATAATAAAGGCATTGTCAAGCGTCCGGCCCCGCATATACGCCAGAGGCGCCACTTCGATCAGCCCTTTTTCCGCGTGATGGAGATAACTCTCCGCCCCCAGCATCTGGTATAACGCGTCGTACAGCGGCCTTAAATAAGGGTCGATCTTGCTTTGCAGATCTCCGGGCAGAAACCCCAGCTTCTCTCCGGCCTCAATGGCCGGCCTGGTCAGAATAATCCGGTTTACTTTTCCCTCTTTAAAAGCCTGAACCGCCATCGCCACGGCCAGATAGGTTTTCCCGGTTCCCGCCGGCCCGGTTCCGAATACAATCATCTTGTTCCGGATCGCATCCACATACTGCTTCTGCCCCAGGGTTTTCGGCTTCACCGGCTTGCCGTCGATGGTACGGGTGATCACATCCCTGTCAATTTCCAGAATCTGATCGTCCTTTTCCTGAAATACAAGAGAGAGGGCGTAGTCCACGTTCTGTTCCGTAATCTCATTTCCCCGCTTTGACAGTTCGATCAGATTCTGAAAAACGCTTTTTGCCCTGACCGCCATCTGCTCCGGCCCGATCACTTTTAAAACCCCGTCTCTGGATATCATAGTCACCCGCAGGGTTCGTTCAATTTTTTTCAAATATCCGTCAAACTGGCCGCACACATTTCTCTCATGCTCGGCCGGAATATCAATGATCGTCTCCGTTAAGCTCATCGGGCTGCTCCATTCCTTCTGTCTCTGTTATCGCCTGCGGTACCGCAATGGGCTCCAGCGCCACAATTTTGCCGGAACCTGTACACACATCAGCATTATATGTCATTGTAGCATGATTTTCAAGAATTTGAACCCCTTTTTCTTCACATTTTTCAAAATAATCATTTAAGTTTTTCTGAAACTTTTCATAAGCTTCCTGTTCGGACAGCTTTTTTTCATAGACTTCCAGCTCATTTACCGTGATTACACCCACGCCCAGAGGCAGATACCAGTCATTCAAAAGTTTCAGCCGGTATTCCTGATCCCGCCTGTCGGACATGGCATAATCCGCTTTTCCAAAGGAAATCCCCATCTTTTTCCCCAGATACTGTATGTACCAGGAAGTCTGCTTCCGCCCCGTCTCACAGGTAATCTGTTCCACCGCAGGAAATTCGTCCGCATAGTCGGTGGCGGTCCGGGCCACCACGTCGGCATCCGCCCGCACCTGTTCATAGCGCACGACCTCCTGGCTGTCGTTCATCACCGGAACCGTCCCGGAAACCAGCACCTGTCCCTCCTGCACCACATCGCCGATCTTTACTTTCGGCACGCCTTTCCGGGTGACAATCTCCGTGATAATGCCGTTTTTCGAGGCCACCAGATCACAGGGCGTCCGGTCTTCTTCCGGAGCCGTCAGAATGCCGCTGTTCTCCTTGATCTGAATCAGCAGCCTGGTACCGGATACCTGGGCGGATACCCAGGTAATATCCGTATAGCTGTCCCGGATCAACTGCTCGATTTCGGCACAGGACACCCGGCTTATTTTCATGCCGTAAACGATTTCATTTTCATTTAAAAGCTCCATCAGCATATCGTCGGTGTAGCTGTAATTTCCGGTAAACCGGATGTCCCAGATATGGACAGAGAGCTGCCACAAAAGAAAAACTGACAGCGCAATTCCCAGAAAAAAAGCCTTTCTTCGCCGATAATGGAACAAAAAGAAGGGCAGTCCGGCCTTTTTTATGATATGCAGCTTTGTCTTGGTTTTGCGGGCCAGCGGACGGCAGCGGTGAAAATCATTCTGATACATATAAAACTCATAGGCGCCGCCGCCATAGGTAAGCCCCCACACCGCAATCTGATGATGCTGGCACATATTCAAAAAACGCTCCGGCCCGTATCCGGTCAGCCGAACCCGCAGATATCCTTTCAGATATGTCTTCATCCCCGGCCCCTCTACTCATATTTGATCTCGTCAATCCAGCCCACAATTTTCATCTCATCTGCGGTATAGTAAGCGATTTTCAGCCGGTGTCCCAGAACCACCACCCTGCTGTGCTTTGCCTGCACCCGGATCAGTTGATCCGTGTAGTCCATAATCCCCCTGTAATTTTCTATATACACCTCCTGTCTCCCATTCACCGAGAGCAGGACAGCCCCCCGGGCAATATCGCTTGTCACCTGAAGCATATTCAGGGTCATTTCCTTTTTTTCTTTGAAAGCGCTGAATTTTGGTTTCATGATTTATTATATGGGGGAAGGTTTTGTACTTATGCCTGGGCGGAAAAACTTTCCTGACGATGAAAGCTGCCGGGGGATATCCCCGTCTGCAAAATACCGGCAGGCAAAAGCAGCCTGTAAAAACAAACGCACAAAATCCCCTGTCTGTCCGTTTTGAAACGATCACGGACAGACAGGGGATTTTTCTTCGCCGGCCGTTTCAGGCCTGCTGTCTGGCTTCGTTTATGCCGTAAACAGTTTACGGCTCTGTATATAAAGCTGTTCTCTCACATTCTGAGGCATCACCAGCGTACAGCAGTAAACCGGTTTCTCCTCCATATCCTGCCCGTATCTGGCAAGAAACGCCCTGACGGCTTCTTCCGCCTGCTCATCGGTAGGATTTTCCGGAAAATCAATATCAATGCCCAGAACGATATCTTTGCCGTATTCCTCATACAAAAGCGCCTTGTCATTGATGGGCTGCCCGGCCCATACATCCACGCCGGCCTCAACCATGGCCGGCACCAGCATCTCATTTTTGCCACAACTGTGAAATTCAAAAATAATGTCGTTTTTATGGCAGAAATCAACGATCCTGCTCAGATAAGGAACCAGCATTTCCCGGCAGGTGTCCAGGGAGAAAAACGGCGCTCTCTGGGCGCCCCAGTCATCATGGAAATACAGTACGTCCAGATCAAAATATTCTTTGTATTTATCAATGATCTGGATATACAGATCACACAGTCTGTCAAACAAATCGTGGACGTCCTGTTTCTGATCTTCATCAATCAGAGCCATCACGGCGCCTTCGAAATCCATAAAAGAGATTAACCGTTCATACAGGCCTGTGAAAAACCACATCACCGTCACCCTCTCCGTGTGAAGAAACGCGCCGTTCCGGGCTTTACAGCCCTCCCAGTCCCAGCTCTCGATATCCGGGAAGATCACCTTTTCCCGCCACTCGGAGGCATCTTCCAGAAGGGGTGCCCCCGGCTTTACCATCGAGCCGCCTGCCACGTCGATATATTCCCAGTCGATGCCAAACATATCTTTTCCGCCCATCTCCTCTCTGGAAATGGTTTCGGACTCGATCACAAAGGCTCTGGCCACATGATCCGGAACAATCTTCGGAACAAATGTTCTGAAATCATAGTAAACCGGCATCCATAAGGGCTTTTCCCCTTTCAGCATATTTAAGTAATTCTCTCTGGCCGTAACCGGGGTGGCATACCGTGGCATCGGGCCGCCCGGCGTCATATATTCTCCTGTTTTTTCCAGTTCTTTTTCCGAAAATGCCGTTCTCTCCATTTTGGTTCTCATTTTCCCTTTCATCCTTCCTTCGCATACTGCTCTTTTGATCATTCCTGCCGCTTCACTTCGTTATTTTTTATAGAAACTTCTGCCATATGCGTCGTATTCTTCCTGCATCCAGCGCGCCTTATTCTGCGCGGCCTCATCGTCCGGCGCGCCGTATACGCTGCCCCAGAAGATAAATCCGCCGCCCGGCGCAAAGGTATCAATACATTTGCGCACTTCTTCTCTTACCAGTTCTTCGCTGGCTCCCGGCCATCCCGCAGGGCCTGAGGAATCCCAGCAGCCTTCCAGCACCATCCGATTGCCATATTTCTTCTTGATTCCCACCAGGTCATTCATGGTCTGAGCGGGATTCCAGACGCTTACGCCAAACTCCATCCAGTCGTCAATAAAATCTTCACACCGGCCGCAGCAGTGCATGTCGATGGGCAGCCCTCTGTCCACGCCGAATTTCGCCTCTCTTGCATGGAAAGGCTTCACCAGCTTCCGGTACATCTCAAGAGAAAGGAAGGGGTTCTGAGCGGTAGCGGTATCATCCGTGATACACCATACGTCCGGCTTGTAGTACTCCATAAATTTCTCATCCAGCTTACAGTAAAAATCTGCCATATACTCGAACAGCGCCAGTACTTCTTCCGGCTCCTCCGACAGCGCGCACAGACCTTCCGTAAAACCCATGAAATTCATCAGCTGCTGGAAATACCCCACATGCATAACGCCGCACACGGCCGTCTGGCTTCTGTCAATCTTCTCCAGATCCTTTTTTGCCATCGCTTCCCAGTCCACATGAGAAAGATCCGGCGCTTTAATCACATCCCGCCATTTTGTAATATCATCCAGGATAAATTCTCCCGGCTTGGGCAGGGCCATATAGCCTGTTTCTTTTGTGGTCACAAATTCCACGCCCCATACGTCGAAGCCGCCCTCCTGTGTCCTTCTCTCATTCAGCACGCCGGGGCCTACCCATGCGGAGGCCGGCGCATGTCCCGGACTCATATAAAGATTTCTGGGCACCCACTCCGGTACCTCGCCTCTTGCCGCCATCAAATAGTTTTCTTTTTCTGTTATCATCCTGTTCCGCCTTTCCATATAAAATTTTCTGTTTTTTAGGTTCCGCTATGTATTAAATATAATTTTCCTCATCAATAACCGCTTTCACTTTGCCGCTTTTATCCCGCAGCACCGCAATCACCGTGGCCAGCACCAGCAGCCCGATTGTCACGCCTACCAGCATTACGCTTAAATTGCTGGCGGCTACCGCCACGATATAGACGTGAACCAGAAGCACTGTCACCATAATCGTATGAAACAGCCAGGCAGGCATATAAAGGCCGGACTGCTTCCACTGCTCGGGAAATTTCTTTGGCATTCTCCAGGCGGCAAAAACCAGGAAAAATTTTACTGTGTACTGAATCAATACGATATTATTGGTAATCGTAGCCACATCCAGATTCAAAACAAGAGGCACCAGCGCTACCAGATACAGACCCAGCATAATAAAACAGGGCTCTCCATACCGGTTCAGCTTTCCGTAAGCCTCCGGAAACCAGCCGTCGTCGGTGGCCTGCTTTAAAGGCTTGGACGCTACGCTGAACATCGCGTTCAGGGTGGTGCAGATGGCGCCAATGGGACCGCCGATCACAAAGAAGATAAACAACGGTTTTGACAGCACCTGATCCGCCACATAGGTCAGCGGCTTAAAGGCCACTTCCTCCACGGGCAGCACATTTCCCGCCACAAAAGCGATGGACACATAGGCAATCAGCACGATTCCCATGGTACAGACGATGGCTTTCGGAATATCCTTTTTCGGATTTTGTGCATTTCCGCCCAGACACAAAAGAGTCTGCACCGTCGTCGTGGAAAAGACCAGCATCACCATAGCGCTCTGCACTCCCTTAAATCCATTCAGGAAATAATCCGGCCGGGAAAAGGTAAATGCCCCGTCGTTCAGGTTCATAAACCCGCCGATACAGAAAGTGGCAAACCCGGCCAGCATCACCGCCGTCATCACCTGCTGCAAATTACTCATAAACTTGATGCCAAACAGATTAATGACAAAAAACAGGGTAAGCCCGATCACGGAAACCGCCGTCTCATTCACCCATGGAAACAGTGATTTTACATAAATGCCGATGGACTTCGCCGTCAGGGCCAGCGCCAGATTCATAATGATAAAATTGTAGATAAAAACGCCGGCATACCGTCTTCCAAGAAGCAGAAAAGCCATGGAGTAGTCTCCGCCTTTCAGTTTCAGTACGCTTCCCAGAATCACAAACGGCGTGATGCAGACCAGTCCCAGAATCACCGCCGCCGCATAGGCGATCCACACGGAACGTCCGGTAACGCCGATGGCGCTTCCGGTAATCGCAACAATACCCGATCCGATTACGCAGCCCACGCCGACGGCCATAATCGCCCTGAAATTCAAAAGCTGTGCGTTATTTTGTTCCTTCATCCCACTCATCCCCTTATCCTTTTGTTTTCCCCTGCGCCGGCTTTTTTTGAATACTCTGGCGGCATTGTCCAGAGAACCGGTATTTTTCATCGGCTTTCATGCCAAAAGCATATTGACTGCCAAATGTGGGGATATCTAAATCTTACAATAGGATCTCCGGAATTGCATACGGACTCGCCGCACAGATTTTCAAGAGGCCGCTTCACTTTTTTAGTGTTGTGATACCAATTTTCATAACGGGCATCTGTCTCCATGTCCCGTCAGCGGATCAGACCGGTTCCGGTCCGCTGAGGGCAAATTCCTCCAGAAGACCGGCATATTTATTCCGGTACAGGCGCATCATCTGAATTGAGAACAGCATATAATCCTTGTCCTGTTTCTGTTCGATGGGAAATTCCAGCTCGTCCATAATTTTTTTCAGCCGGTACAAAAGCGTGTTTCTGTGAAGATACAGTTGCTGAGACGTTCTGGTAGGAGAACAGTCGTTGCGGAGATAGACATAAAGGGTATTCAGCCGCTCGTCCTCTCCCTCCCGGCAGCTTTCCCGGATCATGCGCACCACATCCGGATGGCAGGCACAGAGCTGATCGTGTTTTTTTCCGGAGGCCGTCTCCATCAGGTACAGGATGGCATAGTCATAAAATTCACAGTACATATGTTTACCCCCCCCCCCCGAACATTTCGCCATACCGCATTGCGGCACAGGCCTGCCGGTAATAATATTCAAGCCAGCCCAGCCTTTCAAAAGGCAGACTGACCCCTACGGGCCTGCCGCATCTTTCCGCCACATCCGTCAGCTCTTTCCGGCTTTTTTCCCAGTCATTCCTGGTTTTATTGAGAATTGCCACCAGGCTGTGATGATAAATCACCAGCTCCGTAGACAGGATCGGGCTGTCCAACTGCTCCATGCATACATGCATCATACTGTCGGCCCCCTCAAAATCAATGACCATCACCATAAAAGTGTCGCTGTCCATCCACTGCTTATATCCCAGCCGGTTCTCAAATGCTCTGCGGTCCGGCTGCCGGCCCCTGAGCATTTCATAAAACACATTATGGCTGCTCAGATTCAGATGATTTACATAATACAGATTCAGATAGGGCGCAATTCCTCTTGACAGATGATTTAAAAGCTGAACATCTCCTTCATTCAGCATCCGGTCCTTTTCCAGCACATTGATTCTGCCATAGATTACATTGTCATAAACCACTGATACGCTCAGGCAGTTGCTCAGCTTCTTTTTGTTGGAAAAATGGAACCGCTGCGCGTCGCTTTTGCTCCGCTTTCTGAGCCAGTCTCTGTCCTCGTTAATGTCTTTAATGGCCTGGATCGAGCTGTATCCGTTCTCTTTCAGATATCTCCACTCCTCATCCATCTCCCCCAGATCCTCCCGGCTGCTCATGGCCAGCACTTTGAAATCACTGTTCAGCAGCGTAATCGGACTGTGAAACGCATGCCAGGAATCATCCACCACCGTCTGGAAATCACTCTGGGCCGCCGATTCCAGTATGGAATTGCTCCAGTCGTCATAAGTATCGAAAATAGACTGGATAATTTCAAAGGCATAGCCGATATCAATATCTTTAATCGTAATGGCACCGTCGTCGCTGCTGCACACCACATCCTTTCCCCGCTGGTAAACATGGACGCATTCCGTGGCATAGGCCCTTCTGGCACTGCGCAGGTTTACCGGCGCATTCTTCTGAATATCCGTTTCAATGTCAAAATTAATCAATTGATTGGCAATCATCCACATACTAAGCCGCATTCTTTTCCCCCTGATCCTTTCGCTTTTTGTCTTATGTTTTCTTATTTATTAAAATTAACTGATTGTCTCAAAAAAGAGTATGGATTGCAAATACCAAAAAGTATGCGATTCCCCATCAAATTTCGTATTCGAGTCACATTCTAGTAATTTTCGTTTTACGTTACAATCAATATATCATTTTTATTAAAAATTTATAAATTCGGACGAAAATTCTGAAACAAAACCTTTTCAAACCACAAAAGGAGGGACATTACCAATGAGTGACAAAACAGGAAAACAGCTCTATGACGAGCGTTCCGGACTGATCGACGACGCTTTATGTCTCCGGGAATCCAGCCGGGTGGCCAATGCGGTCCGGGTTAATTATTTCCCCTTTTACGAATATGGCTTATCCATCGCCGATGCCATGACGGATTATGACAAAGCCACGGAAGCCTATATGCGCTATCACAGGGAATTCCAGCCCGACATCGGCTGCTCTATCGCATCTCAGTATTCCGCCAAGGTGCTGGAGATGTTCGGCGTAAAATGCCTGCGCTGGCCCGGCGATGCCAAGGGTCTTGACAAAAACGCGCCGGTGCAGTTTGTGGAATATGCCACGCTGATGGAGGACGAATACGATGAGTTTTTTGACGATCCCGCCGGTTTTGCCGTCCGCAAATGGCTTCCACGGGTATTTGAAGTATTTGAGCCGCTGTCAAAAATAGATTATGTGGCAGCCATCTCCGGCTCCTATCTGGCCGCCCCCAATATTTTCACCTCTCCCGAACTGCTGGACAGCTACCGCAGACTGTTGGCAGCCGCCGAGGAACAGCAGAAATTCTTCGCAGCCTGCGGCCGGTGTTCCGCCATGCTGACAGAGGAAGGCTTCCCCTCCATCAGCGGCGGCGGCAGCGCCACGGCTTTCGATATGCTGGGAGACAGCCTGCGGGGTACCTTCGGCATGATGCCTGATCTGCTGGAACAGCCGGAAAATGTGAAACGGGCCTGCGAACTGTTCGTAAAGCTGCAGATCGCCCAGTCCGTCGCCTCCTACAAACGTTCAGGCAACCGCTACCAGTGGGTAATGCTGCACAAGGGCTTTGACAACTTTATCGGCGACGAAACTTACGCGGAATTCTACTGGCCTTATCTGAGACAGTGGATCATGGCGCTGATCGACGAGGGCATTGTTCCGGTTGTTTTCTGTGAAGGCGCCTACAATACCCGTCTGAAATATCTGGCGGATGTGCCGAAAGGAAAAGTGATTTACCTTTTTGAAGAAATTGATATTTATGAAGCGAAAAAGACATTAGGCGGCACGGCCTGTATCATGGGCGGCTTCCCCGAATTCACCGTATCTCACGGCACAAAAGAACAGATCAGAGATAAGGTGAAAGAATATATGGATGTGCTGGCTCCCGGCGGCGGATACATTTTCAGCCTGAGCAGTTCCTTAGATCTCTGTCCGAGAGAAAATCTGGAAACATTGTTTGAGGCCGTCGAGCTTTACGGAAAGAAATAAATCCCGCATTAGGAGGTATGCTGCAATGATTACGGCAAAAGAAAATATATTAATGGCCTACCGCCATCAGGAACCTTACTGGGTTCCCTGCCAGACCCTGGATCAGAACACCTGCCTGCCCTCCATTATCCCGGAGGGACCCCGCAGCCAGGGTGTTTCTACCGATATCTTCGGCGTCAGCTGGACTTTTGAGCCCGGTATGGAAGGCCCTATGGTAACACAGGGCACCAAGCGGCTGGAAGATGTGGCAGGCTGGCGGGACGCCCTGACGATCCCTGACCCGAATACTTACGACTGGGAAAACGGAGCGGCAAAGGACACCGCCAACTGGGACAGGGAAAATAAAATCAGCAGTGTCATCGTGGTAGACGGACTGTTCGAACAGCTCCACGCCATGACCGGCATTGAGGACGCTCTCTGTTATCTGCTCTCCGATGAGGAGGATACTTACGACCTGTTAAGCGCCATCGCCGATTACCGAACGGAGGAAATCAGACTGATCGGCCGGTACTATAAGCCGGATAAAATCCAGTTCCACGACGACTATGGCTCCAATGACAGACTGTTTATGTCCAAGCCGACCTGGCAGAAAATGATCAAACCTCATTTAAAACGGATTGTGGAAGCCACCCATGAGGCCGGCATGATTTACGAGCATCATTCCTGCGGCTATATCGCGCCGCTGATCGAAGAATTTATCGAACTTGGCATCGACGCGCTGAACCCGCTGCAGATTACCAACAATCCCTATGAGCTGAAGAAGAAATACGGCAGTCAGTTATGCTTTGTAGGCGGCTTTGACAACCAGAACATCCTTGACCGGCAGGGCGTTACCTATCAGGAACGCTATGATGAGATCAGACGCCGGGTTGAACTGATGGCGCCGGGCGGAAGCTGGGTAGCCCAGCCCACAATGATCGATCCTTCTATCAGCGTTCCTCTGGCGGATGTATTATACGAATACAACAAACCTTTATGGGATAAAATCGGCTATATCCCGCCGGAAAAACCCGGCGCATTAACACGTACCGTATACGCGGATGCCAATGAAAAAACGGTATCGGGCGGTAACAAATAAATTAAGGGGGAATTGAAAGATGAAGAAACCATTAAGTAAAGCTTTAAAAACATGGTACGGCGTAGGCGATTTCTTATTTGATATTCAGATGAGTTTCAAAACCTACTACTGGAATATTTTCCTGACCAGTATCGCACAACTGCCTTTGGGCACCATCGCGCTGCTGAACACCATCGTTTCCACCTGTGAGATTTTTATGTCTCCGTTTTATGGCGCGGTGATGGACGGCATGAAGCCCATGAAATGGGGACGTTACCGTTCCATTATCATGCTGTTCGCACCCATTACGGCCATACTGGCCATCGCCCAGTGGTTTGCCGCCGGCATCAGCGACCCCAATATGGCCCTTGTCGTACTGGTGGTGCTGGCACTCGTTTTCGCAGTATTTTTCAATATGCAGAATACCGCGAACCTGTCCCTGATCCCGGTTGTCTGCAGCACGGAGGAAGAACGCTCTACGCTGTCCTCCAGACGGTGGGCATGGATTAACTTTGACAAGGTTGCCCTGGGCGTCCTGGCCGCATCCCTGATCGCTTTCTTTGCAGGCATATTCGGGGAAGGCTCCATCGCTTCCTACGGCATGGTTGTGGTTGTATTCGGCGTTACCAATGTAATCGGTATGTTTATCCACTTTAAACTGACCGACGGCTACGAAGTAACTGCCGCAGAAGCCGCCGCATCACCCGCGAAAAAATCCAATGCGGTTTCTTTGAAGACTATGGCTGCCACCATCGCCAAGAACCCGCCCCTTTTGGTTCTGTTCCTGGCAAACTGCTGTACTTCCACAGTGTCCTTTATTATCGCCATGATGGCTGCCCATGTATTTAACTATGCGCTGGAAGCGCCGGCCATGTTCGCCTTTTATCTGACCGCCACCAACTTAGGCGCCGTACTCGGTTCCCTGGCTGCCGGTATTCTGGGCAAAAAAATGGATGCGAAAAAGCTCTCCATGCTCTGTCTGCCTCTGTGTATCGTGTTCCTGATTGGCGCCCGTGTGTTTGCCGCCAACCCGATTTTGTTTACCATCTTCATTCTGTGTGAGAGAACGTTCTCCAACTGTAACTACTCCACATTCGTGACGATGTACACCAACTGCGCGGTATATGCGGAGCATAAGACAGGCGTAAACAGCACCGGTCTGGTTATGGGTATCACCAATGTTCCCGTAAAAATCGCAGTCCTGATCACCGGCGCCCTGATTCCCGGCGTTCTGGCCGCTACCGGCTTTGACGCCACGGCAGCCGTAATCCCGGAAGCGGTAAAATCCGGCCTGACCAACGCCTTCACTCTGCTTCCGATGGCATGTTATGCCGCCGCATTCTTAATTATTACGTTCCTGTTTAAGCTGACAGGCAAAGAAGTCGCAAGAATGCAGGATGAAATTAACGCACGGAAAAACAGTGAAGCATAAAATTTCAGACAGCAAACAGACAGCAACAGGGAGGATGATTCCATCAGGATCATCCTCCCCGGCATTTTTCCATAAAATATTCTATTGTCCCGTTCAGATAATCATCCTTCCCAGAAATTCCGCAATTCTGCATTTCAGCTTTTCCACATCCACATTCAGGATCACCGCGGACAAAATCACATTGGTCCTGCTCTCTTTCGTTCTGTCCACCTGTACCTGTCCGCCTGCGCAGGTCAGAGAAGATGCGGAGCCTCTTTCCTCCAGATAGGTTCTGACATGGCCCGTAATGCCGCCCTGCCGCTTTACCCACTGGGTCAGCATCTCCATCTCCGTAATCGCCTGTTCCTCCAGAGCGTCATAGTCTCCCTCCACGATGCGCACACCGGCCACATTGATCACTCCGTCTTTTTCCTCAATTTTCATGCCGTCGTGGCTGTAGCCGCACAGCTCACAGAGCACCTCCCCTTCTCTCCGGTGCAGATGAGAATGTTTGTGAAGATGGACATGAGGATGGCTGTGTCCGCGGACAGGCTGTTTTTTATTTTCCAAATAATCACCCATGTTATTCCCCTTTTTTACAGGATCACCGTACTTTTACATAAAAGAAGCCCTATGGTCCGCTGCCGAAATATCCAGATAAAAAGCCGCATGAGCCGCTTCAATATAAGGCGTTACCCACAGATGCGCAATTCCGAAGGTGACAACACTCAGCAGAAGCCATCCGAAAAAGCTTAACCCCAGGAAAAACAACCTGAGTTTATTGCCTATCATCATCTGCTTCGACAGATCAATGGCCTCCAAAATACCGATATCCGGATTTTCCGCCAGAATATATGGGGCCATGGAATACCGGTAAATCGCAATAATGCCCGGAATCACAAAGAGCATGGACCAGAGACCGACCAGAATGGAAGTCACAATCCGCAGGCCCAGCGCTTTTCCAAAAGAATGAAACTGGCTGAACAGATCGGAAACACTTACCGGTTCCCCCTGACACAGACCGATAAAAAAAGTAATCAGCCCCAGTTGAATGGCACCGCCGATAATAAAAGCAATAATCGAATAGACCAGGATAATGGACGCCACGCCAAGCATAATCAAAAGAATCAACCGAAATACCGAAGAATCCACCGTGTAACGGAAATATTCAATATGCTCCTCTATGCTGTTTCTGCGGTTCTCCACCGTTCCGAGCGTAACCAGATCAGCCCCCAGCAACGCTCCCAGCAGACAGATGATCACCGCCTTTCCCCAGTTTCCTCTTAATGCCTCTCTGGCCTGTTCCCGATAATAGGCACTTTCCATACACATACCTCCCAGTACTTACTGAAAATTAAAAAATCTTTTCTTTATCATACTTTAAAATCATCCGTATTGCAACGGGATATTACAGAAGCCTGCCGGATGCCCCGCAGAAAAAAGAAGCTACATCCGAAAACGCAGCTTCTTCTTCACATTACATCACATTCATCAGTCTTCTTTGATTACCAGTACGTCTGCCGGACATGCTTTTACGCAGATACCGCAGGCGATACACTTGGAAGGATTATCCTTGTTCTCATCCTTCACCATTACGCCGAACGGACATGCGTCAACACACTTGCCGCAGTTTTTACATTTCTTCTTGTCGATCACATAAACGCCCTTTGCGTTCTGGCTGATGGCGTCATGCTCGCAGGCTTCCTTACATTTGCCGCACTGTACGCAGACCTGGGTCTTTACCGCGCCTTTTTTCTCAATGATATGCAGACATGCCTTGCTAGTGTTTGTTTCTTTGTAGAAAGCTTCTGAACAGGCAAGCTCGCATGCCAGACATGCCATACATGCAGACTGATCTTTTACAGATAATTTCTTCATACCTTCCTCCAACTCTTGCTATCGTGATAGCGTATTGATATTTTTTTCAATTATATCATTCCTCACAAAGAATGGCAAGAGATGAGTCGGAAAAAATAAAATTATACATATTTTTGCACAAATTGCACGAATATCGCTAACAATATCTATCACATATTATGAAGCGTCCGCAGGAAAAATTCCACTGTCTTACGCTTCTTCCGCTTCCGGCGCAAACACATAGTCATTTCCCGGAAGCAGGGCGTTAAGCAGAATACCCAGAATTGCGGCGATGGCCAGACCGGATAAAGTGATGCCATAACCGCGCACATAAAAAGTGATGCCGCCGATGCCGTTAAAGCCCAGAGCGCTGACCAGAATCACCGCCGCAATAATCAGGTTCCGGCTCTTTGTCAGATCCACTCTGCTCTCCACCATATTCCGCACGCCGATGGCGGAAATCATTCCGTAAAGCATCAGGGAAACGCCGCCGATAATGCCTGCCGGAATTGAACGGATTATTTCCGCGAAACAGGGAAAGAACGAAAGGAGAATGGCGAAACAGGCCGCAATCCGCACCACCAGCGGATCATATACCCTGCTCAGCACCAGAACGCCCGTGTTCTCTCCGTAAGTGGTATTGGCCGGGCCGCCGAACATGGCGGCCAGCGCAGTGGCCAGACCGTCTCCCAGCATCGTCCGGTGCAGCCCCGGATTTGCGATATAGTTATGTCCCGTGGTTGCGCCGATGGCGGAAATATCTCCGATATGCTCCATCATCGTAGCCAAGGCAATGGGCATAATCGTAAGGACAGCGCTTAAATCAAACTTTGCAAAGCTGGAGCTGTGGAGGGGCAGCGCAAAAATCCCACCGTAAACACCCTGGGCCGCGGTTTCCCGCACGCCTGAGAAATCCACGGCTCCGGTGGCCAGAGCCACGGCATAGGATACCAGAATTCCCATCATAATCGGAATGATCTTAATCATGCCCTTCCCCCAGATGTTGCAGACAATAATCACGGCCAGAGCCACCAGCGCAAGCAGCCAGTTGGTCGCGCAGTTATTGATGGCGGAGGGCGCCAGAATCAGTCCGATGGAAATAATCATAGGCCCTACCACCACCGGCGGGAAGAACCGCATCACCCGGTTAATGCCGAAGGCCTTAATCAGCCCGCTCATCACCAGGTACAGAAGGCCGGCCGCGAACACGCCGCCGCAGGCATAAGGCAGCATCTGCGTATTCGGCGCGCCGTCGATCATGGGTGCTACCGCCGCATAACCGCCCAAAAAGGCAAAAGAAGACCCTAAAAAAGCAGGTACCTTACCCTTCGTCACAAAATGAAACAAAAGAGTCCCCAGCCCTGCCATTAACAACGTAGTTGATACATCCAAGCCTGTCAGAAGCGGTACCAGTACGGTAGCGCCGAACATGGCAAATGTGTGTTGAAGTCCCAAAAGCAGGATCTTCGGCAATCCCAGAGACTTTGCATCGTAAATTGCAGCTTCCTTTCCAGATGTTCTTTGCATGGTATGCACTTATCCTTTCGCAGTGTCCGTATGCCGGGAATGTCCGCAGGACATCCCGGCATACAAATGAGGCGGCGCTGCGGCTGCCTCATCTTCCATCTTGTCATCCTTCCAATTTTATAACGGCATCATTTATCTGTCAAGCGGATTTTTGTCCCTTCCGAAATTCTGAAATTCCTTCCCTGAATTTTAACAGCGGTTCCTGGTCAGGGTTCCAGATACCAGTTTTCACTGCGCAGTCTCTGCAGCAATCTGGCTGCATCTGACTCTTGCTTTTTACCCCCCCCTATCATTTTTTCTCTCTCAAGCATATTCAGTACCCGCATGGATATTTTCATATAATCCAGCGTATACGTGTCTTCCGGGTTATATTCTACCAGCTCATGGATTCGTTTCAGATGGTATACAAGGGTGTTGCGGTGAATAAACAGTTTGGCGGCGGCGCGGATCAGAGAACGGTCATTTTCCAGGTAACACCAGAAAGTATCATATTTCGTATCCTGATATTTCTGTTTTTTCAGCCATAAATGCAGGATATCCGGATGAACGGCGAAGAAACGCTCCCAGAGAGAGGGGGATTTATAGTATAAATACGGAGAAAAAGCAATCATCAGACCAATGCCCGGCCAGTGCCGCCAAGTAGCACCTGAACAGTAACATTGATACCTGTTACGGCGATACTAGGAGGCGCTTTTTTTTCCGCCTGCTTTTCGTATCCGGTCAACGATGAAATCGTTTCATAAAATTTTTATAATATGCTTATAAAATTTTTATAGTCTCAATACTTAATAAGGAGGTTTTTTCATGCCAAAAGAGAAAAAGCAACTGTCCAAAGCACTGAAAACGTTCTTTGGCGTAGGCGATCTGGGATTTAACTGGATGACGAATATCGAGACATACTATTTCGCCTACTTCCTGACGAACGTAGCCCAGTTCCCCTTGGCCATGGTTACCATGATCCAGACCATCGGCAGCATAATTGATGCCGCTCTTTCCTGGGTGTACGGCATTATGCTGAACAAAATCAAACCGCTGAAATGGGGACGCTATCGCTCCTGGCTGGCTGTTCTTCCGTGGGTGGTGCCTTTCCTGTATCTGTTGCAGTTCCGGGCATTCGGAAGCGGCATGGGCGCGGCGCTGATTATTATCTTCGGTACCGTATCCAGCCATATCGCATGGAATATTCCATATGTGGCAAACATGGCTATGGTAAATGTGGCATCTGGCAGTGCTGACGACCGGAACGCCCTGAGCTCTGTCCGTACCCTCTGGACATATCTCGCCAGAATGTCCTATTCTTATGTAGGCCCCGGACTGGTGGCGTTCTTTACCGCGAAGCTTTCCGAGCAGAACGCTTATGCCGCAACCGCATTTGCTCTGGGTGCCGCTATGGCCGTTCTGTACTTTACACATTTTGTGCTGTTCGCCGGCTATGAGGAAACCGGTGCGGAAGAAATCGCCAAACTGCAAAGACAAGCGGAGGAACAGCAGAAATCCGGTCAGAAAACCGCTGGCATCGGAGCCGCCATCGCTTCCAATCCGCAGATTCTCGGCGTTCTGGGCGCTTATTTGTTTTACATGATGTACAGCTTCTGTTATTCCGCTTTTGCCGTATATTACGGACAGTATATCGCACTGGATCCGGGATTTCTGACAAAATTCCTGCTGATTTCCAATATCACGGGCGTGATCGGTTCTGTCGTAAGCCGTAAGGCCGCACAGAAGCTTTCCTCCAAGGGTACGTTCCAGCTTGCTATGATGGGAATCGCCGTTCTCTATTTCTGCGCGTACATCATGAAATCCAATCCGACCATCGTTATTATCCTGATATCAGTAGGCGGTTTCTTCGCGGCTTTCGCAACGGCCATGACCGTTCCCATGCTGGCAAACTGCTCCATCTACAGTGAGTACAAGACCGGCGTTAACTGCACCGGCGCCGTGATGGGTTTCCTGAACGTTCCGATTAAGGTTGCCGTTATCACCCGCGGTCTTCTGATTTCCACGGTTCTTGGCATCACCGGCTTCAACGCCAGCATCTCCGTAGAAGAAGCATCCGATGCGGTGAAAAACGGTATCGCAGTCGGATTTACCGTTATCCCGGCTATCCTTCTGGTGATCGGTTTCCTGATTATTACGTTCGGTTATCATATCAAAGAGTCCGATATCGAAACCTATTCTGCCGAGATCAAAGCACGCAAACAGGCATAAGACAACATGTATACTATTCAATTACATTTATTTTAAGGAGGATCAAACTATGTTGACAGCAAAAGAAAATCTCTTAGAATGCATCCGCGGAGGCAATCCTGACCGTTTCGTAAATCAGTATGAATTCATTAAGCTTCGCATGAATCCGTCCGGACTGCACAGCAAACGCCCGAAAAAAGGCGAAGCGGACTGCCAGAATGCCTGGGGCGTAACCTACAGCTTCCCGGAAAACGTACCCGCAGGCTTCCCGGTTCACACCCAGGAAAAGGTTGTTATCAAAGATATTGAGAACTGGAAAGAATATGTACATGCGCCTTCTCTTGATTTCCCCGAAGAAGAATGGGCCATGTTTAAAGAGCAGTATGACGCCATCGACGGCACGAAAGCGCTGAAAGCGGCTTTCGTTGCGCCCGGTCTGTTCGAGCAGTGCCACCACCTGGGAGAAATCTCCGCCACACTGATGAACCTTGCCATGTATCCGGACGAAATGCATGACCTGATTCAATATCTGACCGAGTATGAGCTTCGTCTTGCGGAGCTGATCTGCGATAAACTGCATCCGGACACCCTGTTCCATCATGACGACTGGGGCGGACAGACCTCCACGTTCATGTCTCCGGCTATGTTTGAGGACTTCTTTGTAGGGCCTTATAAAGAGATTTACGGATATTACCACAGTCACGGCGTTGATCTCGTGATCCATCATTCCGACAGCTACGCCGCCACTTTCGTGCCTTCCATGATTGATATGGGCATCGACATCTGGCAGGGCTGCTTCTCTACCAATAACCCGCCGGAGCTGATTCAGAAATACGGCGGAAAGATCTCCTTCATGGGCGGCATTGAAAATATGCTTGTTGATTATGAAGGCTGGAACCGGGAAGCAATCCATGACGTTGTATACAGAACGCTGGATGAATGCGGAAACAAATATTTTATTCCCTGTATCGCACAGGGCGGCCCCGGCTCCGTTTACAAGGGTGTGTACGCCACGATGGGCGAGGAAATCGACCGTTACAATGTTGAAAAATTCGGCCACAGCCTGGATGAAATCAAGGCAAGCCGCTTAGAAGAAGAAATTATGTTCTAAGAACTGCATTTCTCACCGCTTCCCACTGCTCCATCAGCCGCTCCAGCGAGCATGCGGCATTGGCCGGGCTGGTGGAGGGAAGACCGGTGATTTCCCTCCCTGTAATCTTCTGACAATATTTCTTATACAGGGCGCAGGCTTTCTGCCCGTTCCCGAAAATTTCCCTGATATCGGCCTGGGACAGCACCCGATTTAAATCCGCGGGCGTCACATTTTTAATGCTGCTGTCGCTGGAACCGATGATATCGCAGCTCTCAATCACGTCCCATATGGCAATCCGGTTGCGCAGAAGCATCTGCTTCTTTTCGTCGATGGTCCGGGGCGTTTCCTCCCCGCACAGCCCTGCCATCACATTCCAGAACCGGTTCTGAGGATGGTGGTAATAAAACATGCCCTCTCTGGACTTCACGGAAGGGAATGTACCAAGAACCAGAACTCTGGATTCCTCATTGAATACCGGCTGAAAGGTGTGGCTTACATGGGTGTAGCGAGACTGATTGTCGGCTTTCTGTGTCTCTTTTTTCGGTTCTCTTTTCGTTTTCTGTGATTCTTTTTTCTCTGCTTTCATCCTTTGCACGTTATGCGCCGCTTCCCTTGCGCACCTTCGTCCCTTTCTGTCCTCTCGTCATCAGTTTCAGCTTATTCAGTTCCAGTTGACGGCCCTCATAAGAAATGGTTCCCCGGCTGTTTTCCCCGCCGAGCTGATACACGTTTTTAATCCGGTCGCTGTCTGCCAGCGCCATTCCCCGGACGCCGACGCTTCCTTTTTTATATACGTTCACTTCCTCCATCGGATACCGGAGGAAATAGCCCTCCTCCGACTGCAGCACAATCTGGCTGCCCTGTACCGGCTCCACGGTTCTGACGCGGTCGCCCTCACTCAGCTTCGTGGAAAGCACCGCCTTATTCGCCGTCTCGAACCCGGCGCCCTCCACCTGCTTTACATACCCTGCCTCCGTCACAAAGAGCAGCATAATCTGAGACACATGGCTGAAACAGTCCACATAAAGGATATTCTCCTGTTTGGAATCATATTTGCTCAGATTATCCACCGGCACTCCCTTATCCTTCCATTTTAAATAGGGAATATCCAGCGCCTTCACCTGATGCATCACGCCCCGGTCGGTAAACAGCAGAATCCTGTCCGTATTTTTACAGGAAAACAGCCACCGGTATTCCTGATCCAGCGTCTCCTTTGCCTTTTCATAGGAAGCAACGTCGCACACCTTTACATAACCGAAACGGTCCATGGAAAATACCACTTCCTGTTCCACGATTTCTTCCTTAACCGCCCTGGCTTCCTCCGCATCGGTAATCTCTGTCTTTCTGGGCTTGGAAAATTCTTTTTTGATGTTTTCCAAATCCTTGCGGATGGCGTTTTTCATGGCTGTTTTGCTGCCCAGCAGCTTTTCATACCGGGCAATGTTTTTCACCGTCTCCTCATGCTCCTTTTCCAGCGCCAGAATTTCCAGCCCGATCAGTTTGGAAAGGCGCAGATCCAGAATGGCCTGAGCCTGCCGCTCCGTAAAGCGAAGCCCCTTCGCCTGTTTCTCCGATTTCGCCGAACGGAACTTCACATCGGCAGGCTGTCCCATCAGACAGGCCTTCGCCTGCTGCTGGGTCTTGCTGCCCCGGATAACCTCAATAATCAGGTCGATCAGATCCACCGCCCGGATCAGACCCTCCTGAATCTCCTGCCGCTGCCGCTCCTTTTCCAGCATATTCGTATATTTTCTGGTGTTGATTTCCATCTGAAACCGGAGACTGTGCTCCAGAATCTGTTTCAGACTCAGGGTTTCCGGCCTGCCGTCTACGATAGCCAGCATATTGACGCCGAAGGTGTCCTCCAGCTTTGTCTTTTTATACAGAAGGTTCTGAATCCGCTCGATGTCCGAGCCTTTTTTCAGCTCCAGCACGATTCGGATGCCCTCTTTTGCCGATTCGTTGGTAATGTCGGTGACTTCCGGAAGCTTCCTTGTTTCCACCAGATTGCCCACGTCAGCCAGAAACCGGTGAATCCCCTCTCCCACCATGGTATAGGGAATCTCCGTAATCACCAGCCGGTCTTTGTCCGTCTTCCGTTTTCCCGGCTCATAAACCACCCGGCCTCTCAGCTTCATCCGTCCCGCGCCCGTGGTATAAATATGCTCCAGATCCCTCTGATTAATCACGATGCCCCCCGTGGCAAAATCGGGACCCGGAATATAGCCCATCAGCTCCCTGACGCTGATCTCCGGATTGTCGATCAGGGCGATCATGCCGTCGATGGATTCCGCCAGGTTATGAGAGGGGATATTGGTAGCCATTCCCACGGCGATTCCCTCCGCGCCGTTAATCAGCAGGTTGGGAATCCGCACCGGCAGCACCGCCGGCTCCCGCTCCGTCTCGTCGAAATTGGGGACGAAATCCACCACGTTTTTGTCCAGGTCCGCCAGATATACTTCTTCCGTCAGCCTGCGCAGCCTGGCCTCCGTATAACGCATGGCGGCGGAATCATCCCCCTCGATAGAACCGAAATTGCCGTGGGGCTCTGCCAGCGGTTCATTTTTCTTAAAATCCTGGGCCATTACCACCAGCGCGTCATAAACGGAAGAATCCCCGTGGGGATGGTATTTACCCATGGTATCGCCCACGATACGGGCACATTTCCTGTGGGGCCTGTCATGGCGCAGCCCCAGCTCATACATGGAATACAGGGTCCGCCGCTGCACCGGCTTTAAGCCGTCCCGCACGTCGGGGAGCGCCCTGGAGGTGATAACGCTCATGGAATAATCAATATAGGACTTCTGCATACAGTCCGAATACTCGGTTTCTAAAATATGATCTGACATCCATTCATCTCTTTCTGATAATCTGTTCCGCAAATAATTCCGGAAAAAAATCTTTTTTTCATTCTATGTTCAGTCAATCGTTTCTCATTTTCCTATTCCTGACCGGCTCAGGCGTCGATCTCCGCTTCTCTGGCATGGTCGTAAATAAACCGTTTTCTGGGCGATACCTCGCTGCCCATCAGCATCTCCGTCACCTGAGCCGCCCGGCGCATATCGTCAATCTCCACCCGCTTTAACACCCTGCTCTCCGGGTTCAGCGTCGTCTCCCAGAGCTGCTCCGCATCCATCTCGCCCAGGCCCTTATACCGCTGGAGGATAAAGTTTTTATGTTTTTTCCGGTACCGGTTCAGCGCTTCGTCATCGTACAGATATTCCTCTGGCCCTTTTTTGGGAACCGCCTTGTATAAAGGCGGTGTGGCCAGATAGACATGCCCCTGCATAATCAGCTCCGGCATAAACCGGTAGAAAAAGGTAAGCAGCAGCGTACTGATATGGGCGCCGTCCACGTCGGCATCGGTCATAATGATGATTTTATCATATTTCAGTTTGCTGATATCAAAATCATTGCCGTAGCCTTCCGAGAAACCGCAGCCGAAAGCCTGAATCATGGACTTAATCTCCGCATTGGCCAACACCTTATCCATGGTCGCTTTCTCCACGTTCAGTATCTTGCCCCGGATCGGCAGGATGGCCTGAAACTTTCTGTCCCTGGCGGATTTGGCGGAGCCTCCCGCCGAATTTCCCTCCACGATAAAAATCTCGTTTTTGGAGGCATCCCGGCTTTCGCAGTTGGCCAGCTTGCCGTTCGCATCAAAAGAAAACTTCTGTTTCCCCAGCAGATTGCTTTTGGCTTTCATCTCCGACTTGCGGATTTTGGCCGAAGTTTCGGCCTTGCCGAGAATCGTTTTTAACGTATCCAGATTTTTGTCAAAATACAGCGTCAGTTCTTCCCCCGCCACGCCGGCCACCGCCCGGGAGGCGTCCGCATTGCCCAGCTTGGTTTTCGTCTGCCCCTCGAACATCGGGTCCGGATGTCTGACGGATACCACGGCCGTCATGCCGCACCGGGTATCAGGGCCGGTAAAATTCCCGTCTTTTTCCTTTAAAATGCCCAGTTCCTTGGCATAGGCGTTCATCAGCGCCGTAAATTTCCCTTTAAAACCGGTGAGATGGGTGCCGCCTTCTATGGTGTGGATGCTGTTGCAGTAGCCAAGAATCAGTTCCTCAAATCCTTCATGGAACTGAAAAGCCAGCTCCGTCTCCACATTTTCCTCCCGTCCCCGGACATAAACCACTTCCGTAACGGTTTCTTTGCCCTGGTTCAGTTTTTTAATATAGCCCGCAAGGCCCTCCGGCTCGTGGAATACCTCCGGTTCTTTCTCATCCCGCCGATTCTCGAAATGAATCGTCAGACCCGGATTTAAAAATGCCGTCTCATGCAGCCGCTCCCGCACCGCGTCGGCCTTA
The DNA here is from genome assembly GCA_948470335.1 of uncultured Lachnospiraceae bacterium. Lineage (GTDB taxonomy): Bacteria > Bacillota > Clostridia > Lachnospirales > Lachnospiraceae > Paralachnospira_A. Next base: position 32,496 of record CAOKOL010000029.1, read on the forward strand.
AAACGGATATGATCGAAAATCTGATCATCCGGTAAAAACCGAATCCGGGTGCCGGTGGTTTTTGTCTTTCCTGTCACCGGCAGCAGGCCCTCCTGCAGCTCTGTTGTGGGAATCCCCCGCTCATAGCTGTCCTCGTAAATTTTTCCGTCTTTGTGGACACATACCTTCATCCACTGGGAAAGGGCGTTTACCACCGAGGACCCTACGCCATGAAGACCGCCGGAAACTTTGTAAACATCCTGGTCAAACTTTCCTCCGGCGTGGAGGGTGGTAAAAATCACCCGCTCCGCCGACATGCCTTTCTGATGCATGTCTACCGGGATGCCCCGGCCATTGTCCGACACGGTGGCCGAACCGTCCTGCTCCAGCACCACCGTCACCTCGCTGCAGTGCCCGGCCAGGTGTTCGTCCACCGCATTGTCCACAATCTCATAAATCAGATGGTTCAGCCCCCGGCTGCCGGTGCTGCCGATATACATGCCCGGCCGGCGGCGCACCGCCTCCAAACCCTCCAGCACCATGATGGAGTCTGCGTTATATTTGCTCATATGTTATGCCTCTTTCTATGTAAAATCCTGAATTTATAATCTGATACTGCTGCCGTTACATTTTTTGTATGGCACTCCGCCGGCGGCGCCCTTCCACAGCAGTTTCCCCCCTCGTTTCGTTTTGAAGTAGTCATGTATGGAAAATGACTTATCAGTCAAAAACGTCCCGGACGGGCTGCCATGGACAGGAAGGGCGGAGGTAAGTTCGTTGTTTCCTGCTCGTTTCTTCCTATTTATAAGAATGCTGTAAAAAAGCCCTGATTTACGATAAAACAGAATGTACGTTTGGAATTATAACAGATTGTGAAAGATTGGTCAAATAGAAATCGAAAGATGATGTGACAGATGGTGAAGTATTAAGCGTTCAGCAAAGGTTTTAAATCAAAAAAGCCTTGCCGGAAAGGCGAACACTCATCTTCCTGCAAGGCTTTTTTAATATGATCAGATTATTTTGATTGCCGTGTATCTGCTATCCCCTTCCATATGCCATCCGGCAGGTCTTCCGATAACAGGCCAGGCCATACTGATGAATGGTCCGCATACCTTCCCGTTCCAGCTCTTTGGTATATCCGCGATCTCTGATCTGCTCCATCGCTTCATGGCAGGCTGCGTCAAACGCACCGTTTTCCGCATACTTTACTTCGACAACACAGCCTGTTTTTTCAGAAGGAACCATAATCAGGATATCCGCATAGCCTGTTCCCGACTCTGCATTAGACTTTACAACCCAGCTTTTCTCTGCTTTTAAAAGACCCAGCAGCATTCCGTGATAAAAAGTTTCTTTCAGATCTTTCCGCACTGCCGTGTCCCGGATGCTGATTGATTCGGACAGAAATGCATTAAATAATGTCTGGACCTGATCCACATCCCCGTTTCTGATCGATGCGCAGAATTGTTTCCACCGTTCCGTATCACCTGTCACCTTCATACGAAACCATGAACGAATCCTATCTTCATAAATCCTGCGGATTTCCTTATTCGGAATTACCAGCCTGTGAATTCTGTCCTCCGGTTTCTTTGCATCGGTCAGATACCCCGTCGCAAAAAGGATACTCCACAGATATGTTTGACGGATATTTGTATCCTTATTTTCAAGATCTTTATAAGTCAGCTCAGGAATAATCTCCTTTTCAACAGGTTCGCCGGAAATCAGCATCTCAATTTCAGTCTTTGTGATTTCCGTGGCATCCTCCAGAATATCCCTGACAATAGCATTACTGCTGCTGTTTTCCCAGTGCGGCTCCATCGGCGCATCCCTTGCATCCCTGAGTCTGCCACACTGTACAATCACATCCCAGGGACAATAGATATCCGCATCTCCAAAATGGTATCCGTCATACCATTCCTTCATATCCGGAAAGCGATCCTCCACGCCGTAATACTTTAACAGTTCTTTTACTTCACCATCCGTAAAGCCAAAGCACTCTCCATAACCCGGATCAGAAACCGAACATACATTAAAATTGTTCAGCCCCGTAAAAATACTTTCCTTCGCAATTCTCAGACATCCGGTAAGCACTGCAAAATCCAGATGCGGATTCGTTTTAAGCGCCACACTGAACATCGCACGGATATGCTCCGTCATCTCATCATAATAATTCTTTTGATAGGCTTTATCCAGCGGAACATCATACTCATCAATCAGAATAATTCCCGGCCGCCCATAATGCCTGTTCAGCATTTCTGAAAGAATACCCAGGCTTTCCTCCTGAACTTCTTCATCCAAATAGGGATCATAAAGCTCCTTTAAAGATGCCTTATCTACGTCCGTAAGCCGGTCGCTTTCTAAAAGATACTGATGCCTGCGGGCCTCTTTTTTTATGACTCTGGACATTTTTTTCAGTGCATCGGAATAAGAACTCCCCGCCACATCTTTCAGGCTGATCGAAATAACCGGATATTTCCCCATATGCTGTTCGCACAGATCCGCCCTTTTCGAAATTTGCAGCCCGTCAAACAGGGAAGCGTCCGCCCCAATCTCGAAGAAAGATTTGAACATATCCATATTCAGGCTTTTCCCAAACCGCCGGGGCCGTGTAATAAGCGTTACAATTCCTTTTGTTTCTATGAAATCGGCAATAAAAGCCGTCTTATCCACGTAGTAATAATTTTTCCCCTTAAAGTCCCGAAAAAACTCTACTCCGATCGGGAGCGCCTTTTTTGTTTCAGCCATATGAGCAATTCCCCTTCCCGGCACCGGCTTTGCAGCCGTCTGGCTTCATTTATCTGATCATTTCAGTTTACCATAAGCTTAAGACGCCTGCAAGTCCGTTCACAAAGTCCGGCAAAAGTTACGTCCGGTCAGAACAGCTCTTTCCTCCATACCATCAGATTCACGATCTGGGTATAAGACTGAATAATCTTCACCACCTTGCCGCTGAAATTCCTGTCCATATAATCAGGAACCGGTGATGCCGGCTCCCCGGCCCGGTTCATCTCCACCGCCAGTTCCACCGACTGCAAAAGGCCTGCGGCCGTGATGCCGGAAATAATAAAGTTTCCTTTGTCCATCGCCTCCGGCCGCTCCGTGGAGGTTCGAATGCATACGGCGGGAAAAGAATGGCCCACGGAACCGAAATAAGCGCTTTCCTCCGGCAATGTCCCGGAATCGGACACCGTGCAGAAACTGTTCATCTGCAGACAGTTGTAATCATGAAACCCCAGCGGCTCATGGGCGATTACACGGCGGTCCAACTGAAATCCGCTGACCGAAAGCCGCTTCCGGCTTCTGGGATGACAGGAATATAAGACAGGCATATCATATTGTTCCGCCAGTGCATTGACGGCCTGGAACAAGGAATGAAAATTCTTTTCCGTGTCTATATTTTCTTCCCGGTGGGCTGACAGGAGAATATATCCGCCCTTTTCAATTTTGATTCCCGTTTCACGGCTCAAACGGTCATGAATATCGGAAGCCTGAATTTCCCGGAAATTATCCGACAGTACCTCTGCCATGGGACTTCCCACCACATAGGTTCTCTCAGGCGGCAGCCCCGTCTCCTTCAGCCACCGCCTGGCATGCTCCGAATAACATAAATTCACGTCGGAGATCACGTCCACGATCCTTCGGTTCGTCTCCTCCGGCAGACATTCATCCTTGCACCGGTTTCCCGCTTCCAGATGAAAGATCGGAATATGAAGACGCTTTGCGCCGACGGCGCTTAAACAACTGTTGGTATCGCCCAGAATCAGCAACGCATCCGGCTTCACGGCATCCATCATCTGATATGAAGATGCAATGATATTCCCCATCGTCGCGCCCAGGTTGTTTCCCACGGCATTCAGATAAACGTCGGGAGGCGCCAGTTTTAAATCTTTAAAAAACACGTCGTTCAGGTTATAATCCCAGTTCTGCCCCGTATGGGCCAGCATCGTATCAAAATATTTCCGGCATTTTGTGATGGTCGGCGCCAGCCGGATAATCTCAGGACGGGTGCCGACGATAATCAGAAGCTTTAATTTACCGTTTTCTTTCCATTTCATATCCCTGTAATTCGTTATCATTTTCCGTTCTCCATTATTCACACTCTGCCAGCAGTTCCACCTGCTCATAAAATGTATCCGGCCGGTCCGGATCAAAGGGCTCATTGGCCCACATCACCGTAATCAGGTCTTCGGAGGCGCTGAGATTAATGATATTATGGGTATATCCGGGCAGCATCCGAACCGCCTGCATCCGCTCCCCTGACACTTCAAAGGAATAAACCGGATATGGCCCGCCTGTCAGCGGGTCGGTCCCGATTTTTCGCTGCTGAATCAGTCCATGGCCTGATACCACAATAAAAAGTTCCCATTTGGAATTATGCCAGTGCTGTCCTTTTGTAATTCCCGGTTTTGCGACATTGACCGATATCTGGCCGCAGTTCATGGTTTTAACAAGCTCCGTAAAACTGCCCCGCCCGTCCGTATTGGCATGTAGATGATAACAGATTTTTTCTTTTGGCAGATAAGACAGCCAGGTGCTGTAAAGCTTTTTCGCAAAAGAACCGGCCGGCATTTCCGGCATCACCAGTGTATCCGGCATATGCCTGAAAGATTCCAGCAAGTCCACGATTTCTCCCAAAGCCGCATGATGTGTCACCGGCACACAGCAAAATTTCCCCTGATGACCGGGACCGGTGTCGGCATCCGAATCAGGCACCGGTCCGGCGCCGTTATACCCGCAGTAATGTTCTCGTCCCTCCAGCGCGTCCAGCAGTTCTTCCACCAGATCGTCAATGTAAAGCAGCTCCAGTTCCGTATTCCGGTCATTAACCGTGTATGGTTCGTCATTGGCCACCGCATGGCAGAAAGTGGCGACGGCAGAATTGTAGTTGGGACGGCACCATTTTCCGAACAGATTTGGAAAACGGTAGACCAGAACCCTGGCCCCGGTTTCTTTTGCGTAATCAAAAAACAGGCGCTCTCCTTCCAGCTTGGACCGCCCGTACTCGGAATGGGCAAACCGGCCTGTAAGAGCCGCCTGTATGGAGCTTGCAAGCATGACCGGGCAGGTATTGCCGCCGGCTTTCAGACTGTCCAGAAGACGGCCCGCGAAACCAAAGTTGCCGGTCATAAATTCCGACTGGTCTTTCGGACGGTTTACACCGGCCAGATTGAAAACAAAATCGCAGGTTTTACAGTATTCGTCCAGCACAGACTCATCCGAATTCATATCATATTCATAGATTTCCCCGATTGTAAGATCCGGTCTGGTACGGTTTTTGCCGTCTCTGATGTTTTTCAGATTTTCCACCAGGTTCCGGCCTACGAAGCCGGCACTGCCTGTTATCAGGATGTTCAAAAGGAGTCACCGCCTTTCTGGTAATGTCAGGTATACTTTGTTACCTCTGGTAATCCGGAAGTATATGTTAAGACACAAAATCATCATCAATGTGTTGTGTTTTGCCGGATATTTTGCAATAAAATAAGCAGTAAATCATTTTGACTCACTGCCTGTTCTTTCCTGTATTATTTAAAAATAGTTACTATTTATCGCGGTAATGAGAACCGCACTGGGCAATTTCAAGCTCATTGTTTTTTATTCGAAAAACAATTCTGTTGCAATCGTCTATCCTTACGCTCCAATAGCCTTTCAAATCCCCGGTTAACGGTTCCGGTTTTCCAATTCCGTGATAACCGTTTCTTTCTATATCCCGGATTAGTTTATTAATTCGCTTCAGTGTTCTTTTGTCTTCCCCCTGCCAATACAGGTAATCCTCCCATGCCTGATCCTGCCATTTCTTAATCATCGTCTGCCTCTAGCAATTCATGCTCCGTCATTCGCCCCGCATCAATATCAGAAATCGCCTTTTTCAGCCTTTGCATATTTGCCTTACTATAAAAAGGGTCGGCTTTTATCTCAAATGGCAGTTTTTGCTCTCGTATTACATTTTTAACAAACATATTGATCGCAACAGATACATTCATGCCGGTCTGTTCACAAAATTCTTCAAAAGATTTTTTGTCGTCACTGTCCAGTCTTACACTTAACATTGCCTGAGCCATAAAAAACCTCCTTTTGAACTATATTATAAATGCCATGTCATACACTGTCAATATAATATATGACATGGTTAAATTTCAGATAACATACAGCCAAATAACTTTCATTTTTCTGTCGGTTTTCCAAATAGTTCTCAGACAGTGTTCATGATCGGTATGTTCCACTGTTCCGCATCCTGTTTACTGCTTTGCCACTTGCAGCGCCTCCCGGACATAATCCGCGGTCAGTATTTTTTTCACAGTCCCTTCCACATCCAGCAGCTTCGTATTATGGCTTGTATACGCTTCGTCCGCTTCCGTGGCGACATGGCCGCTGATAAAATATTTGTCATAATTCAGGTCACGGTTATCGGCCGATACCCGGTAATAATCTCCCATATCCTCGGACCTCAGCCGTTCTTCTTTTGTCATCAGCGTCTCATACAGCTTTTCCCCATGCCGTGTTCCAATCGTCCGTATGCCCGTATCACCGAACAGCTTTTGTACGGCTGCGGCCAGTATGCCGATAGTGGAGGCGTCCGCTTTCTGAATGAAAAGATCACCCGGACTGGCATGTTCAAAGGCAAATTTCACCAGCTCCACCGCCTCGTCCAGATTCATCAGAAACCGGGTCATCTCCGGATTGGTAATGGTAATGGGATTTCCCGCTTTAATCTGGTCAATAAAAAGAGGGATCACCGATCCTCTGGAGCACATCACATTCCCGTACCTGGTACAGCAGATCACCGTGCCGCCCCGCTCCGCCGCCACTCTGGCGTTTGCCTGTACCACATGCTCCATCATGGCCTTGGATGTGCCCATAGCATTGATGGGGTAGGCGGCTTTGTCGGTGGAGAGGCAGACGACACGTCTTACGCCGGCTTCGATAGCCGCGTGAAGGACATTGTTGGTGCCTTCCACGTTGGTGTGTACCGCTTCCATGGGGAAAAACTCGCAGGAGGGCACCTGTTTTAAAGCCGCCGCATGAAAAATAAAATCCACACCCGGCATGGCATCATGAACCGACTGTGGATTGCGGACATCCCCGATATAAAATTTTACTTTGGAGGCGGCTTCCGGATGAGAAACCTGCAGCTCGTGCCGCATATCGTCCTGCTTTTTTTCGTCCCGTGAGAAAATGCGGATTTCTCCGATGTCGGTGTTTAGAAAGTGTTTCAGGACGGTGTGGCCGAAGGAGCCGGTGCCGCCGGTGATGAGTAGGGTTGCATTGTGAAATGGTGTCATGATTATACTCTGCCTTTCTATAAATAGCCTGGTTTGGCAAGATGTATCATTATAAAAGCTTCAAAACAATATACCCTAAAAACATGACACAAACAGCAATAAATAATGTTTTTCAATATATTACACCTCTCTTTCTTTTCCGAATTATATTACTTTTATCTTTCCTATTAGTTTTTTTATCTTTTTGCTCTGTTCATATTGAATACAGGGTTTATGAGCCACACCAACAGGAATAATCATATGGCTACCTGACCGCAAGGCAATTTCTGTGCTAAAATCTATATCATTCTCTAAAAACATTACGTCTCTATCGCTATCATAAAACCCGTCCTTTTTTAAATTATTGCCATCACAGATTTTTATAATTTCTGCCCCTTCAATCATCCATTGAATGTCCACATAATGCCTATGTAATTCGAAACTACAATTCTCCTCACATACTGTAAAATACTCCTGTACCATATAATAAAAATATTCATTTACATTGTATGTACCTGTTTTCAAAGTTTCTATGTCAATATTTTTCAAATACTCTAATGCATAATCTATCCTTTTTTTATAAACATCGACATTTATGGAATATTTTTTTCCTCTAACTATATAATTAATAATGTCCCTGACAGCTCCATATCCTGCGTTATATCTTGAAATATAATCAACAAAATCAGAAACCTGTTTCACCGCATCATGAGGAGCAGCAGTGAAACCTCCTTGTCCTTTGATTGCTTCCATACATGGAATATCTAAAATGTCATCTCCAACATATGCTACATTCATCAGACTATATTTTTCATATGCTGAATAATCCTTAATTATTTCTTTTAGTTTTTTTAGTTTGTCACGACATCCCTGATGTATCTCAGATATTGCAAGTTCCTGACATCTTTTTTTTTAAATATTACTTTCACGAGCTGTAATTACAACAGGAATTATTCCGTATTTTGGTAATATATCTTTAATTCCGTATCCATCCTTAATATTGAAAGCTTTGAACATTTCCCCGGAATCACCCATGTATATCATCCCATCGGTAAGTGTTCCATCCACATCCATCACCAAAAACTTTATTTTTTTCATTAATAAAAATAACCCCTATTCATATACAAGAGATTTGTTAGTTTACACATTCCTCGAACCTTGACTTTGTAATAAATTGTATTTTCATTAGTTTTGTTAATCGCGTATTATAAAAATCCACCAACATTTCACTTATTTCTTTATTCCTAGATATTGCATCTTCTTTTACTGATTGTATCTCAAGTTCATCAGATATATAATTGCCTGCGGCATTTTCCGCATCATACCCGTCAAAACCGGCAATTGCTATATCCTTAACACCAACTAAATCCAATAATCTTAACAACATAATCGTTGAATTATCCATCGACTCCCATCCACATTTTATTAATTTCTTGAAAGACACAATGATTGTATTATCATCATATTCCTTTCTCTTAAAGTTAGAAGTCATAATCTTACGTCTATTTTTAAATAAATCCGTATTCTTCCACATGCTATATCGTTTCACATTACTAAAGTATACATAGTCAATAGATATCCTGTCATGAATAAAATTCACAGAAATAATAACAGGATTATTCTCTTTTATGAATATATCTATCATATCAAAATTCAAATCAACAGTTTTGCCTGGGACAAGAAGCAAAATCTTCCTATTATTAAAAATAGATCTTAGTTCCTCAAGAGATTGCGAATCATCCATTTTTGAATCCATCAACTCTAAATATGTCTGTTCTAAAAGATCATAATTATAACGTTTTCTTTCTACCGCTCCAATTTTATTCAAAATATATCTAATATCTTTTGATTGAATACTATTTTTTTGCATAAGATAAGAAATATTATTTACATGAGCACTATAACTCCCTGCAACAAAATATTCTGTATTATACCCCCATGAACATCTTGACTTTATATTGTCCATATATATATCAATAATATCTAATATAGCATCAATATCATAAGATGCTCCTATTTGTGAAAACATATATTGCGCTACTAATTCGGTGGGAGTATTGCCGGCGCCTCTACCCATTCCGGATATTGTAGCATCCACAATCACCTCTCTCTGACCTATCGCCATTCTGATAAATTCTTGCGAAAGAGCATTTGACAGCTGCATATTATTATGCGAATGAAATCCAATTTTACAAGTTGATACTAAATTATGATTGATGATCTCAAAAAGTCTATGAAGATCTTCCTGATACATAGAGCCAAATGTATCAACGATTGAAAAACAATATGGTTCAAGACCATTAATCAATTCAAGAAGTTCGATAATTTCTTTATCGGTATATCCTAAAATATCTACTGGCTGAACAAATAACTTATATCCCTTATATTTAATTTCTTTACAAACCTCTATGGCACCAAATCTTTCACTCTTAAAAAAACATTCTCTTATTGCATCAATTCCATCTATTGTATATTCATCCAAATTGTTTATAGAATATCTGCTGTAATCTGCCAGAACAGTAAATTCACAGCCCTGTTTTTCTTTAGGGATAAATCTTTTAGCATCCTCAGAATTCCTGAATATAGTTTTTCCTTCTCCAAACCCCTCATCCTGTAAAAAACCGATTTCAACATAATCAATCTTAGCTTTGACCAGTCCTTCAATAATACCCTTTATTGTCTTATCGCCAAAATTTTTATCAATTAAATACGCTCCATCCCGAAGTGTACAATCTAGTAATTTCGCATGGTTCAATCTCTTTTTTACCTCCAATTATAATTAATCAACACTTCTGTTTACATCAAAATACTATCATCATAGCTAAAATGATATCTTCACTTCTCACTCAAATGAATCATCTACGTTTCTTATAATGTTCATATAAATAGCATCTGCAATTCGGAAATCTTCCGGATAATCAATATCTCTGCTTTCTATTTCGGAAACTTCATGAATGTAAGGATGATCCCCCACTCTTCTGTCATATTTTTCAAAAACAGCTTTAGTGAATACATAAGCTCCCGGTGCTTCAGAATATATTGGTTTAAGATCTTGTGTTCTTGGAAAATTTTGAATATCAAAATTCATAGCTGCTCCATCCTGCCAAATAAATTCTTGAATCCTTCGTGCTAAAAAACCCGAATCATACTCACCGGATGCAACCGCTTTTACACATGCATCTATACTTTCACTTTTTGTAAATGGCCCGGTCGCATGCGTTTCAATATAAATATCAGCATCTATAATCTTTATAAACTCTCTTATTATATCATTGCTATTAGCATGATCCGTATCCAAGAACTCAGGTCTTTTTAAAAGAGTAATTCCTGATTCTATATAATCCTTTACTTTCTCGTCACTACAGTAAACATATATCTCATCAATAGTTTTTGCTTTTAAACACGCCTTCTGTATTAATCGCATCAAAGGTGTTCCGTCTGAAAAACACTTTATGTTTTTTCCAGGAATTCGCTGATTATTTAATTTTATAGGCAAAATAGCAACTACCTTTTTGTCATAGATCATTGTACTTTAAACCTCCTGTCCTACGTTTCATATTTATACATTGATATAAAAGATACCTCCCTTGCGCACTTGTGCGAATTCTTCTATTAAAAGTTTTATCCTGCCACAGTAGTGAAATATACTGTTTTACATAATCTTCAATCCTCATAGGCCCTCTGATAATCTTATTTCCACTTTTTCTAAATGTTTCATTTTCCAACTCATAATTTATATTAAAATAATCCGTTACATCTCTACATAGCGGCATATGATATTCATCAAGAATTTCAACACCGTTCATATTAAAATCATAATTAATTTTATATCCAAGTTCATTCAATATTCCTTTGCATATATATTGAATAACAATATTAGTCGGATGATTCGGATCATAAAACAGTACATTATTTTTATTTTCCTGAAGAAATGCAGCGATCTTTATAGTCCACTCCTTTTCACGCATTGTAACTCTTTCTATATACCTGTCATAAAGTTCTTTTATTTGTTTATATGAATAGCGCCCCTGTCTGGAATAGTCTTCAACAATAGTTTTAATTGAGAACCCACTTTTAACCCCCTCATCGATAATATTATCTCTAAAAAATATTGTTTTGGAATATATATTTTTTAATTCTCTCCCCTCCCTGTATTGTGGAAAATAACATAAAGGCAAATGATAGATATTAGGAATTGCTATAACATTACAATCTTTTTTTAAGTTTTTCATCACATGCTCAGAAGAATATTCTTCTCCATACCGATTGTTCTTCTGTATACTCTGATGTATAAATAAGTCACAATTCTTAAAGACAGCTCCTTTAAAATATTCCGGATTATTTACTTCCTGAATAGCCTTAATTGGATAAATTGCGTATTTCGCACAAAACAGGTCATCATTTTCCAAAAACTGTCTTATTGCTGTCGTATGACAATTACCATAAATTATGGCAATCTTTTTTTCTGAATTTTCCATTTTAAATTCATCATACTTATTTTCATTTTTCTTTAATAAGTTCATTGTTTTTTATCATACCTCTGCAAAATGCTAACATCTCCTCAAAATTCTTTTTGTAGGTATTAGAACATTGGCATAGAAGAAAAAATCCAACATTTGGAATTATCATACATACCATAACAACAACTGCCAGTTCAAAGATTCCATCAAATGAAATAAAATTACATATAAAGAATGTAATGTAACCTACAAAAACAGATACGCTAATATACAATGCCTCTGACAACAAATATTGCATAACACTTATCCTAAAATATTGATGAAAAGTTATAATGGAAACAGCAATAATACTATATACAAACACAGTGATAATTGTAGCCCATAAAATACCATTCATTCCAAATTTCCATCCCAAAAGATAGTTCAAACAAATATTTGAAATTGTTTCAGCTATTGCGATCCACCTAAATTCCCACCATATTCCTGCGGAACTTGCATATACAGCTCTTATCTGTCCCATTTGCAGTAAATAAAAATACACACAAAACAGAATAACAGTCTCCATTGATGCACATAAATCATTGCCAACCCATATTTTCATAAATGGCTGATATAAACAAAACAAACATATAGCAAACCAACTGCTTATCCATGCATAATAAAAATTAAATCGTTTAAAATCCTCGTAGTTTTTTTCAACTGATTCAGTAGCTATACTATCTCCAACACCAGCAGAAATAGCTTCTATAATAATACCTAAAATCCCGGTTACAGCCGTCAATATATAGAAATAATTAGAATATACTGCAAGTTCGGTTAAACCACAAAACATGGAAAGTACAATACTGTCAAAAGAGTTTCTCGCTGCCTGTGATATTTTTCCAATGGCTATGCCCTTTATCTGCTGTGTAAGACTACTCTTTGTTCCATTATTGAGTTCTCCCTCGCATATATACTCAGGGTACATTTTCCATGTAATATAGTGAACAAAAATATTATTAAGAATTGTAAATATAATATTCAAACAAATGAATGCATAATAGCTTTTGAATATGATCAATGCAATAATCTGAAATATAAATTTCAAAATCCCAATAATTGTATTTACATTGCTTATTATATCTTGACGCTGTACGGCTGTAAGCAGTGCATTTTTATATGCAAACATCCAATAACTAATGCTTGTATTAATAAGATAAATCAAAAACAAAATATATAAGTTAATTTCGTGTGGATAATCACCTTTAATCAGCTTTGGAACAACCGGCAGCAAAATCAAACCGACAAAAAAAATAACAGTTCCAACAATCTTATATATTTTTTTATAATACTCCAAAAATGCACATACTGTTTTTACATCCTTTAATGCCAATGGTTTAAAAAGACTAAAAATAATGGCTCTGGAAAATCCCAGTTCTGCCATATTCAGAACCTGGAGTATGGATGAAAAAAGACTTCCTAATCCCAAATATTCCACGCCTAAGTAGTATACCAGTATCGTTCTGGTCACAAAAGGTGAACCTAATTCAACCACCTTATATAAACCACCTGCAATCATATTTCTTTTAGCATTTTTTGTACGATTCATTTTATTCTCTGTTCTGATATATATCGAGAAAGATATTCTTCAATCCAACCGGGTTAATCGATACTATTTCTGTTTCAGGATAAAATCTTCCTGCAAAATCCTTTAGTTCTTTCCACTTCACTAAAAGCCTTTCGTAATTTTCAAACCATGTTTTTTCCAGCTTTTTATTCATTTTATTCACTTCTTTGTCAGATTGATTTATATTCACAAAATGGCCCCCTGACATATCACATCCGACAATATATATCCTATCTGGATTCATAAATAATGCAAATTGCATTGCTGACAATCCTACGTTTGGCATATTACCTAATGGCTGCCTGTCAATATCTCTAACAAACTTACTTTTATAGCCATCGCCATAAATATGAAGATCCGTATTAAATCTGAGTGCCTTACATTTTATTGCAAAAGATTCAGGAATTTCCTTTTCCGGTATTCCATATTGTGTCCCTAAAAGTTTAACACACTGGCCAGGCCGATAATCAGCTAGTTCTTGTTGTACCATATATAATCCTTCAAAATCCTGAGAAAACACATAGTCAAAATCAATTTTATCATATAAAAAAGCTCTGTTTACAGCAATATGCACCGCACCCTGAATTGGTATATACTGTTGTAAAGACGGACCCGCACCACAAACAACCACCTCCTTACCCTCACAGCAATTCTTAAACTGCAAAAATGTTTTCTGATGAAGTATTCCAGTGCTTATATTAATCGCGTCAGCTTCTATTATTCTGGAGATCACCTTCCTTATCGGCGTTTTAAAACTTTCGAACATCCTGGTGCCTCACTTTCCATAACTCTTCTTTTTGTAGTCAATATAGTATAATTACCCATAAATAACATCACTTATAACCTGAATCCATTTTCTTCCTATCCACTCTTCACTATATTTATCCCTGACTTTTACTGCCTCTTTTGACAATCTATGACATAACTGTATATCATCTGCAAGTTCACTCATAGCTTCTGCCATAGCCTCATAGTCCCCCACGGGAATAAGCAAGCCGTTTACTCCATTTTGTATTATTGCATGCGCTCCTCCAACCGGGCAGTCTGTACATATAGAGGGTGTTCCCATAGCCAACGCTTCCAGCATAGAATTCGATATTCCCTCATAATCAGAACTGGACACATATATTTTTGCTTCTAATATCTTACTTTCTATATCTGAAACAAAACCTTTAAGAAATACGCGTCCTCGTAATATCTCACTTTCCTGTATTGTTTTATTTAATTTGTTTTTACATTCTCCATCACCATATATTTCAAAAATATACTCCGGATGATTTTGAAAAAAAATCTCACATGCATCCAAAGCTACAAACCAATTTTTTTGATCGCATAAAGCTCCAACACCGATTATTTTTGTTCCTTCTCTGTCTATTTTAGCTTCCGGTAAATCATGCCTAATTGGGTTCGGTATAATGACTCCTTTTCTTCTAATTCTAAAGTCAAAATAATCTTTTGCCATATCAGTTTGAAAAATGATCTTTTTTGACAGGGGATATAAAATCCATCTAAGTATCCGGTAAACCTGTTTATCAGGATATCGGCTAGGATCTGTACGTTCGGATATTATTATTCGACTACCAGTAACTATTAAGGAAAGCAGTACCTGTACATTGCAAGAAGCTGAAAAAGATACAATACAATCCGGCTTACATTTCAGGACTGTATTTCGTATTGTCTTCAATCTGAACAATACACGAAACATACCACTTCCATAATCCTTAAATGCACATATATGTTCTATTCCTTTTCTCAAATTATAATCATTATTTGACGGAGTGGTAGTAATAACTATTATCTCATTTCCATGTGAACTCATATAATTTGCCAGCGTTGTAAATACTCTCTCTGCTCCCCCATTACCAATTCCATGACATATAAATATTATTTTCAATTATGCATTCCTCATTTACACATTTTTACTATTGCTGTCATTCTATAACTTTATGATACGACATATTAAATTCCTTATCAAAACGGGTTGAATCAAAAATAACCGTCCCTCCATCTACAGCTTTATAATCATTCGGCCAGGATATATGTACGACTTCTGCTCCATTTTGATCTGCAAGATATGATGCAACATCATTAAGCGACAATGCCTGTCCTCCCAAATTATAATCTGTAAATTTTATTTTTTCTGATTGAATTAGAAGCAAAAAAGCCTTACATATATCAATCATTTGAGTATATGTTTTTGTCTGACTTCCATCCCCAAATACCGTTATTCTATGTTCTCTGATTGCCTGATTATAAAATATTTCAAATGTACCATAACTTCCATTACTGTCTATAAGCGATCCATATGGAGTACAAATACGCAATATAACATAATCAAGTCCAAACATATGTTTATAAATGTTCAAATATAACTCTGAGGTTAGTTTAGTGACAGCGTAAACTGATTTAGGATATATTTTAGAACACTCATTAATTTTATCTTTACTTTCAGCAAATAGCAATCTGGACCCAGGATATATAATTCTTGGGCGATATTTCTGCTCACTGTAACATTTAAATATATTAAGCAAATATATCTCATTTACAGTTATAAATGATTCATATTCATTAAAACTATTTACATTACCGGTTCTCCCCATAAAAATCAAAACAGCATCAACATCAAACTTAACTTTCCTAATGCTGTTCACTGATGAAAAATCAATTTTGCAATAATTATCCGCTAATCCATCATCACAGAAATCATAACCGTAAATTATAATATCTCTATTGTTTTCTTTAATATAATGAATCAAATTTTTCGCCAAAAAACTTTCTGATCCTAAAATAGAAATTTTCATATTACCGTTCACCTTTTGATTCATAAAAAATTGATACGATATCACCTATCCAAGATATATATTTGGGATAAAGGCTGATTTGTGTAATCAATCCAATTGCACTGATAACACTTCCTGTTGATATCGTCTTTATCCTTCTGCTTTCAAACCTAATATATACTTTTAATATTCTTTCCTTTTCCATGCTGAGATTATAAATATCTTTGTTTTCTAATATTTTTTCCGAAACTTTTTTATTATATTTTAATTCTTTTAATCTGGAACTTCTCGTATGTCCACTTTCCGGTGAGGCATTTCCATCATGTCTTCTATATTTAATTAGTTTTTTATTTAAATAATATAAACCATCATTTATTATTCCGGATAACCAAACTGCTTGATCATGTGGCATTTCATCTATTTTTAGTATTGTTATATTTTTAATAATATCCCTTCGAAACAGCATTGTGCAGCCAGGTCTTCGAACTTCTATAAAATGTATATCAAATGGTATTTTGCTTAATCGCGATTTTCCAAGCTGTCTTCTAATTTTGATCCTCTCCGAAGCTTTTTCATAAAACTCCTGATAATCACTTACGAGAACAGATATTTCCGGATGGCTACACATTTCATTAACCATTATTTTTATTTTATTCTTCTCCCAGATATCATCTTGGTCACACAAAAAAACATAATCACATTTAATATTATCCAACGCATCCATAAAATTTAATTTCCATCCTTTATTTACTACGTTGATATATAATCGCCAATTTTTAATTTGTTTCTCTTTTATATATTCTTTTATAATAGCAACCGTATTATCAGATGATAAGTCGTCATAAATTGATAGCAAATCAGGTTTCCTTGTTTGAAAATAAATGCTATCAAGTAGTTCTTTTATATACTTTTCACCGTTATATGTAGCCAGTATAACTTCAACTGAATGTTTTTTCATTTATTCCCGTTCCTTTCAATTGAGACGTATATAAACATAAAGCCACAAATAAAAGTATATGAAAAGAATACAATGTATAATGATAAAATAAACTGGATAAAACTACGGAAAGAAAACCGCCAAATGCTATTGCGAAATAATGGCGGTTATTATATTCTGACATGATATGCTTTAGTTTTAAATATATAGTTCCTAAAAACACCAAATAAATTACAAATCCTGCAATTCCACAATCAAAAAAATAAGCCAAATAAAGATTTTCCATATCATATGGTGCATGATTCGTTTTATGCATCAATAGAGAATCAAATGATAAATTTCCTTTTAGATATCCTTCTGCCGCTGAATTAAATCCTGATCCGGTGAGTACCTTTATACCTTGGTTAGATAACGCTGTTGGAAATTCCGTAATATATGTCATTCTTAAATTTTCTACACTTTCTTTAATGTAGACCATATTAATTCTATCAAATATATCAGTTATTCTTGATACTAAATTCGGGAATATTTTATATAATAAAAAAACTCCTAAACAGATAGAAAGTAATATAAAAAGCAATCTGTGACGATTAACCAAAGCCCTTTGTTTAAAATGTTTACTTTTTTGAATTAAGCCTAACAAAAATATAATTCCACAACATACTGCGGCAGTCGTACTTCCACTAAACACACATCCTGCAACACCCAAAATCATCATAACATAATTATTATTATATAAACCATATCCAAAAACAAATGGTGCAAATAATCCTATGCTCGCAGGATCTGCATTAAATCCGGCCGGTCTTATCATTTCACCTTCAAATGAACTAATACTTCCATATTTGATTCCATTGTTAACTATATACGTGTGAAATATTTGATTTGTATATGATTTTTTAAAAATCATATAATATATCGAATCAACTCCGGCCCATATGATATTTAATATTGCACCAAACAAAAGACCATTAAGGATATATTTTACCGATAATTTTTCAGCAAAAAAACAACATAAAAACAATATATATAAGTGTTTTTATCGCATAATAACTTGCATTTTGAAACCATACGTCCCTATTGATATAATAAATCATACCAAAAACACATGAAATAAATGATAATACAAACCACAGAAACAATAACCTTGCATTATAATTTAAACATACTTTTCTTTTGTTTCTTAATATTTGTATTGTCTCAAAAACAATAAATATCAGAAAAAAAACTCTAAATAATTGAATTGATTTAGTTCCAATATTAAGAGTAATTATTGACATTGTCGAAAAAACACTACATGCAAATAATAATTTTTCGGCTAAAGTACTTTTTTTTAATATATTAGATAAATGCATATACATAATCAACTTTTCACAATCTTAAATTTGTTCAAATATTTTTTTGTTAAACATCTCATTTGAATATCTTTTAACAGCATATTCACGACATTTGCTTATTACATAACTATTTTTTTTATTAATATCCTTAATAACATTGACTAAACCATCAACCGTTATCTCTTTTACATAATACATAATCTTGCCATCATCGGGCGCAATATATCTTAGCCCACTTAGATAAAAACAACAAACCGGCGTTCCACACGCAAACGAAATTAAGCAAGATAAGGGCTGTGTATCTTGGGTGCTGGCAAGAACATATAGATCACTTAATGAATAAAATTTTGACAATTCATTTTGATCATTTAAAAATGGAATCGGTGTAAAATTTGATGGTAAATTTTCGACATCTGGGTCAGCATCAAATCCAACATTTATAAATTGATAACTTTTATCATCAATTTTTTTAGCACTTTCCAAAAAATATTTTTTAACGCCTTTTCTATCAAGAGAATATGGGGCTACCGTTAAAATATATTTTTTTCCTCGTGGTATATCATATTTTTCAAATAGATCATCAAATTTTTGATACTTATATTTATTTGTATCTATTCCCCAGTCCAACTCAATCAATTTTTTATCCTTCAACAAAGCTGATTTTCTGAATTTTTCCAGATTGGTTTTTGGACCGGCAAACACGATATTATCATATCCTTGATAAGCTTTTTGTTTCATTTTCCATATACGTTTAGACTGGTCTAACAATATTGATTTGGGATATTCCTGTATCTGATTACAATTACCGCATCCAGATTGATATTTTCCACATTCCTTGCTGTAACAGCATTTCCCCATACATGCATATTCATCAGAAGTAACATATATTGTTCTAAGGTTCATTTTTTTTAGAAACCCAAAAAGTCTCTTTTCATTAAGGAAATACCCGTGTATCTGGATTAATATAACCGCGTCAATCCTATTTATTTTCAATCCATATAATAATTTAGTTGTTGCCCAATTTGAATAGTATCCTTGCAATCCTGTAAGAAGTGTTAATCCTTTATGTACCAACACTTCCATGGCAGAATCTATACGTTTTATATTTTTCTTTGTGACCCGCTTTCCCCGCCCATAATACACATACATATTATGCTTCTGTTTTTTTCCATATTTATATAATTGTCTGGCTAAAGCACCCGCACTTGCATCATCAAAATCACAATTTATAATCGCTATATTCATAAATTCACCATAAGACATGAATATTATCAACCACCGTACACACCTACATTTACTAACTCCTTTTCACTCGGAGCCGTAATCAACACGGCTTTCAATCTCCCATAATACACAAACATACTTCCCCCTGCCGCCGCATGGGCATGTCCTTCATGCAGCACTTTCTTTAAATCTTCTATCCCTCCGGCACCGCCGCAGGCCGTTACGGGAATATGCACTGTCTCCGCAATGTTCCGAACCAGCTTTATATCATACCCATCCATTATCCCATCTCTGTCTATCGAATTCAGAAATATTTCTCCGCATCCAAGATCCTCTGCCTGTCTTGCTAAAGTTTTGGGTGATACCTTAACGGTTTCCTGCCCATCCTCTATAGTGCACATATATTTTCCATTTACTTGCTTTACGTCGATGGATGCAACTACACTCTGACTTCCAAGGAGACTGACAATATGCTTCACCAGATCAGGATTTTTCACCAGTTGCGTGTTAATAATAATTTTCTCATATCCGATTTTTGTCAACTGTCTGGCCTGGTCAACAGAAGTGATTCCACCGCCATAGCTTAATGGCATAAATGCCTCCGATGCAATATCCTGCAATATCTCGAAGTCAGGCGCTTTATGTTTTTTTGTCGCTCCTATATCAAGTACTGCCAGCTCATCAATCCTTTTGCGATTAAAAATCTTTACAGCATTAACGGGATCTCCAAGGTATGTTCTATCCTTAAAATTTACTGTTTTGATTAAATCTCTGTCATCAATCAAAAGAACAGGGATTATTCTCGGCCGTATAAACAAATTCTCACCTCAGCATTTCTTCGCAAAATTTTCCAAAAGAGCCATCCCAAAGTCATGACTCTTTTCAGGATGGAATTGAACACCCATAATATTATCTTTTACAACTGCAGCCGCAAATTCATACCCATAATCGCAAGTAATCAATATATTTTCCTGACTGTCACATACCGCATAATAGGAATGAACAAAATAATATCGCTGCTGTCCTTTTAAACCGTCCGCCAGTGGATGATTCATCTTAAAATCAACCACATCCCACCCCATATGCGGAATTTTTAATTCTGAGTCATTATCAAACTGAAATCTCACATTATTAAATGGTATTAATGAAAGTCCCTCTGACTTTCCCTCTTCGCTTTTTCTCCCTAGAAGCTGCATGCCAAGGCAGATTCCAAGAATCGGTTTTTTCTTATTTCGAGCCTGCTCTTTGATCACATCGGCTAAACTGCTTCGATTCAGATTCTCTATCCCGGCATCAAATGAGCCAACTCCAGGAAGAATCAGTTTATCAGCACTTTCAATCTGTTTTACATCCGACGTTATAATATTTTTTACGCCAATAACCTTTAACATATTAGCTATGGAAGCCAGATTGCCCAATCCGTAATTTATAATTGCTATCATATCAAAGCCTCAGATTTCTTTTCTCCATTCCCAGTCTTTTACTTATTTCCACACCGATCTTTATCAGCCACATCTCATTTTTATAATCAGCAGGTTTTTTATTCGGAAGCGCAATAATTCTGTCAAATTCCTCCGTCGTAATTCCCATTTTTTTTGCCACATATTCTTTGTCCTGTTCCATCTGTTCAGGGTCATAAGGCGGCTTTTCAAGGATTCTCAGAGCTTCCTCCCTGGTCATTGTGCCTGCCAATATCTGGTTGGACAGCACATTTTTTCTTGTATCAAATCCAAACTTTTTAGGAAGATAATATCCCTCAAAAAAACGTGTAAATACATTTTCATAATGTTTATTCTCATATTTTGTCCATCCATATTTTTCATGGAGAAACTGCTGTGCTTTTTCCTTATCATAAACAACATAATCCAGAGGAAACACCCTGGTCATTCCATAAAAATATTTATAAAGGACTCTGTACTTTAACATTCCACACATGGGAAACGTTTTTAACGGCACCTTTCCAAACTTTTTATGAATGTCCTTCATCATCGTAATATCATTCATATAAAGCCACTCAACCGGCGGCCTGATAAATTCCGTGGAAGTGTTTGATCCTGTCAAAACATATTTAATACGGTGCTTTACCGCATAGTTATATAACCCGGCAAATATCGCATGATCCTGTGGATGATCACAAGAGGAAATGGATGCTTTAAAAAAAGAAAGCTGCAAATCAGCCATCTCTTTCCAATTCACAACCTCTGTGTACATATCAAGATTCATACCTTTAACGATTTTCTCAATATTTTCTACCGCAACATTCAGATTCCATCCGGTATCTACGACAAACACAAGCGGACGCAAATGCATGATTTCTTTTGCAATATATGCCATATAAGAACTATCAGCGCCGCCGCTCAGACCAAGAATACAGTCATAATCGCCGTTTCTGCCATCTTTTCGGATTTGCTTTGCCAATTGCTTTAATTCATCGTATCTGTTTTCCTGGGGCTTCCAAAAAGGCTTTATGTTTTTATCATAGTTTCTGCAATGGTCACATACACCGTTTTTATCAAAAGTAATCTTTGAATCCGTTGTATCCATTACACATCTGGTACATCTCTGATATGTTCTCATCCATTTTGCTCCGTCGTTTTATTAATTTCCTTTAATGATGTTATAAATGCTTTTTGTATGATATAAATCACATAATGCTCTAAACGATCTTTCCTTCATATCTTCCAAAATAGCTTTGGTTTCAATACAAGTTATTGACTGGATTACCTTTTCGAATTTATAAATACTGTCACTCTCACACCACCATCCAAACCCGCCCTCCGTTATCGCCTTCCCAATATCCGTA
>CAOKOL010000030.1 GCA_948470335.1 uncultured Lachnospiraceae bacterium
ATTTGAACCCTCGCGCCGCGTGAACGACCTACACCCTTAGCAGGGGCGCCTCTTCGGCCTCTTGAGTATTTCTCCGAATTCTAAGAAGCCTGATGTTTACTCGCTTCTTATCATAATTAAGTTTGTGCGCAATCAAACGCATTAACGATTATACTTGATATGGTAACTCTTGTCAATAACTTTTTTATTTATTTTTTCATTTTTTGAAATCTTCTAAAAAGAAACGAACCAAAAGCTCCTTCTGCCGTAGTTTTTCCCCGCACAATAATCGTCCATACCGGCTTTCTTCGGCCCTGTCAACCATAAATCCGGCTTTAAAAACAGCCGGCCGGTCAAACTCCGCCGGCTGTTTTTAATCCTTCGATTTTACTAATTTTCGCTTTCCAACTGTTCTTCCAGTTCATGCACCACGGTGTCGGAATCTTTTTTATCGTCTTCCCGCACTTTGGCGATACTGGCAACCGTTACGTTTTTCTCAAGATCCATATCAATCAGCTTTACGCCGGAGGTAATTCTTCCAAGCCGGGAAATATCTGACACACTCATACGGATCACGATGCCTTCCGTATTGATAATCATAATCTCCTGGTCGTCATAGATGGCCTTTACCCCGACGATATTCCCGGTCTTTTCGTTGATCTTATAACATTTGATTCCTTTTCCGCCTCTGTTCTGGGCGGTAAATTCTTCCAGAAGCGTCCGTTTTCCCATACCATTCTGGGATACAAACAGTAAGGCGCTTCCCTGGGTATCCAACTGCATGCCCACGATTTCGTCATCATATTCCATCTTCATGCCGATCACACCCATGGAAGTTCTTCCTGTGGGCCGTACACAGGATTCATGGAAGCGGATACACTGTCCAAAGGCAGTTACCAGGAAAATGTCCTTTTTATTATTGGTAAATTTCACTTCAATCAGCTCGTCATCGTCCCGCAGGGTAATCGCCTGCAGTCCGGACTTGCGGATATTCATAAAATCAGTGATATCTGTCTTTTTCACCATTCCTTTTTTCGTGGCCATAAACAGATATTTTCCCTGTTTGTATTCTTTGATGGGAATCACCGCGGTGATCCGTTCGTCCGGCAGAAGCTGAAGCAGGTTTACGATGGCCGTTCCCCTGGCCGTTCGTCCGGCTTCGGGAATCTCATAGGTCTTCAGGCGATACACCCGGCCCGTATTTGTGAAAAACATCACAAAATGGTGGGTGGTGGTCATCATCAGATCTTCAATGAAATCTTCCTCCAGCGTCTGCATTCCCTTAATGCCTTTTCCGCCTCTGTGCTGGCTTTTAAAATTATTGACGGACATCCGCTTGATATAGCCAAGCCGGGTCATGGCAATCACCACCGATTCGTCGGGAATCAGATCCTCGTCCACCAGATCTCCGTCGTCATAGCCGATTTTGGTTCTTCTCTCGTCGCCGTATTTATCGGAAATCACCATGATTTCGTCTCTGATTACGCCCAGCAGCTTTTTCTCATCCGCCAGAATCGCTTTTAAGTACTCGATTTTTTCTTTCAGCTCCCTGTACTCACCTTCCAGCTTTTCCCGTTCCAGACCGGTCAGCGCGCGGATCCGCATATCGACGATGGCCTGCGCCTGAACATCGCTTAAAGAGAACCGCTCCATTAACCGTTCTTTCGCCTCGGCGGTGGTACGGGAACTTCTTACGATACTGATTACCTCGTCAATATGATCCAGGGCAATCAGCAGACCTTCCAGAATATGAGCCCGTTCTTCCGCCTTATTTAACTCATATTTTGTCCGCCTGGTTACGACTTCCTTCTGGTGGTCCAGATAATAGTGAAGCATCTGGGACAGATTCAGCACTTTTGGCTCGTTGTTTACAAGAGCCAGCATAATCACGCCGAAAGTGTCCTGCAGCTGGGTATGTTTATATAACTGGTTCAGAATAATATTCGGATTCACGTCCCGGCGCAGCTCAATACAGATCCGCATTCCGGAACGGTCAGACTCATCTCTGAGATCGGTGATGCCGTCCACCTTTTTTTCCTTGACAAGTTCCGCGATCTTTTCGATCAGCCTGGCCTTATTTACCATATAGGGCAGTTCCATGACAATAATCTTGTTTTTGCCGTTTGGCATCGTCTCTATATCGGTCACGGCCCGGACTCTTATTTTTCCTCTTCCGGTTCTGTAAGCCTGATCGATTCCATACCTTCCGAGAATCTCGGCTCCTGTAGGAAAATCAGGACCTTTTACAAGCTCCAAAAGCTCCTCGATAGCGGTTTCTCTGTCCTCATTTACATAATTATCAATGATTTTTACCACCGCTTCAATGGTTTCCCGCATATTATGAGGCGGTATGTTGGTAGCCATGCCCACGGCGATGCCGGTGGTGCCGTTGACCAGCAGATTGGGATATCTGGAAGGCAACACGGAAGGCTCCTTTTCCGTCTCGTCAAAGTTGGGAACAAAATCCACCGTGTTTTTATTGATATCCGCCAGCATTTCCATGGAAATCTTGCTTAATCTGGCCTCGGTATAACGCATGGCGGCAGCCTCGTCTCCGTCCACGGAACCGAAATTGCCGTGTCCGTCCACCAGAGGGTATCTGGTGTTAAAATCCTGGGCCAGCTTTACCAGCGCTTCGTAAATAGAGCTGTCTCCGTGAGGATGATATTTACCCATGGTATCGCCGACGATACGGGCGCACTTACGATGGGGCTTATCAGGCCCGTTGTTCAGCTCAATCATAGAATAGAGAATTCTTCTCTGTACCGGCTTTAAGCCGTCCCGCACATCGGGAAGCGCTCTGGCGGCAATTACGCTCATGGCGTAATCAATGTAAGACGTCTCCATTGTTTTTTTCAGGTCCACCTCATGAACCTGATCGAAAATAGTCTGATCCATTGATCCTCCTAAGTTTATATTAAATATCTAAATTTTTCACAAATTTAGCGTTGGCCTCGATAAATTCCCGTCTCGGCTCCACCTTATCGCCCATCAGCGTGGTAAAAGTCAGATCAATATCCGTAGATTCTTCTTCGTTCATCGTCACCCGTAATAAAATCCGCCGCTCCGGATCCATCGTGGTTTCCCATAGCTGAGAAGCATCCATCTCTCCCAGACCCTTATACCGCTGAATCTTATTGTTGTTGTCCCTGCCGATCTCCGTCAGAATACGGTCCAGTTCCTCGTCGTTGTAGGCATACCAGACATTTTTATTTTTCTCAATCTTATACAGAGGCGGCTGGGCCAGATATACGTATCCCTGTTTAATCAGTTCAGGCATAAACCGGTATAAAAAGGTTAACAATAACGTACTGATATGGGCGCCGTCCACATCGGCATCGGTCATAATAATAATCTTGTGATACCGCAGCTTTGTGATATCAAAGTCCTCATGAATGCCTGTCCCGAAAGCGGTAATCATGGCTTTGATCTCGGCATTCGCGTAAATTCTGTCCAGTCTTGCCTTCTCTACGTTGAGAATCTTGCCGCGAAGAGGCAAAATGGCCTGGGTAGCTCTCGATCTGGCGGATTTTGCCGAGCCGCCGGCGGAATTTCCCTCCACAATATAGATCTCGCAGTTTTCCGGGTTTTTATCGGAACAGTCCGCCAGCTTGCCGGGAAGAGCCATGCCGTCCAGAGCCGTTTTTCTTCTGGTCAGGTCCCTGGCCTTTCTCGCCGCGGCCCTAGCCCGCTGTGCCAGAATCGCTTTGTCGCAGATGGCTCTGGCCACCTGGGGATTCTGCTCCAGAAAATAGGTCAGCTGCTCGCTGACAATGCTGTCCACGGCGCCTCTGGCGTCGCTGTTGCCCAGCTTCTGCTTTGTCTGTCCCTCAAACTGGGGGTCCTCAATCTTAACGCTGATAATCGTGGTCAGCCCTTCTCTGATATCTTCCCCGGCCAGGCCCCCTTCGCTTTCTTTCAATAGCTTGTTCTTTTTGGCGTAATCATTGAAAGTTTTTGTCAGGGCGCTTTTAAAGCCGGCCAGATGGGTGCCGCCTTCCGGGGTTGTAATGTTGTTGACAAAGCTGTAGACACTCTCATTGTAGGAGTCGTTATGCTGCATGGCAACTTCCACGACAATCTTGTCCTTCTCCCCTTCGCAGTAGATAATGTCATTATAAAGAGGCGTGGTGCTCCGGTTCAGATACTGGACGAATTCCTTGATCCCGCCCTCATAATGGAATGTTTTTTCCTGTTTTTCTTCCCGCTCATCAATCAGCGTGATTTTCAGCCCTTTAGTCAAAAAGGCCATCTCCCGCAGACGCTGCTTTAACACATTATAATCAAATATGGTTTCTTCAAATATGGTGCCGTCCGCTTTAAAGGTAACTTTCGACCCGTGTCTGTCTTCCGGGCAGTTTCCTGTTTTTTCCAGAGAGCTGACCACCATTCCCCGCTCAAATCGCTCTTTATAGATGCTGCCTCCGGTAAAAATCTCCACTTCCAGCCAGTCTGACAGCGCATTCACCACGGAAGCGCCCACGCCATGGAGGCCGCCGGATACTTTATAGGCGCCGCCGCCGAACTTGCCGCCGGCGTGAAGCTGGGTGAAAATGACTTCCACGGCCGGAACGCCGGCTTTCGGATGAATATCCACGGGCATTCCGCGGCCGTTATCCACTACCGACACGGACTGGTCCGGATGGATGGTCACTTCGATTTCCGTACAAAACCCTGCCAGTGCCTCATCTACCGAATTGTCTACAATCTCATATACCAGATGGTGCAGACCTCTGGCCGACGTGCTGCCGATATACATACCCGGTCTTTTCCGCACCGCTTCAAGGCCTTCTAATATCTGTATTTGCTCCGCATTGTAATCTGCGCTCATAAATACCTCCATGTCTGATTATTTGGGCTTTTCTTTTCATATTTCATTTTTGCAGATCACCGTTCCGTGCTCCACCTGAAAGATTTTATCCATCTGAAACCTGTCGTTTACAAAATCATCCAGTCCCGTACAGGTAATCAGTGTCTGAATATGAGAGATACTGTTTAACAGTTGGTTCTGCCGTTTGCTGTCTAATTCTGAAAGCACATCGTCCAGCAAAAGCACCGGCTCATCCTTCGCCACTTCCTCCACCAGCCTGATTTCGGAAAGCTTCAAAGACAATGCGGCCGTTCTCTGCTGACCCTGGGACCCGAACTTTCTGATATCCATTCCGTTTACAAGAAAACAGATATCGTCCCTGTGAGGACCGTTCAGCGTAGACTTCTGCCTGATATCCCGTTCCCGGCCTGCTGCAAGCGCCGATTCAAAGGCTTCCTCCGTCACATTCGGTTCATAGCGAATCAGAAGACGTTCCCGCCCTTCTGTCAAACGGTCATGAACCTCCGTGATAATCTCATTAAGCCGGTCCGCAAACCGGCGGCGCTCCTGTATAATGTTTTTCCCGTAGCGCACCATCTGAAGATCCCAGATCTGAAGGGTATCCATGGTTTCCGGCTTATATGACAGATCTTTTAACAGCTTGTTTCTCTGAAGAACCACTTTATTGTAAGCCGACAACTGACTGGTATAAATCGGATTTAGCTGACACAGCTCCATATCAATAAAATGACGGCGCTCCGCCGGGCCGTTTTTGATAATTCCAAGATCCTCCGGCGAGAAAAAAATTACATGGGCGATTCCCAGAAGCTCGCTGGCCTTTCGGATCGGAACGCCGTTGATGGCGATGCCCTTTGGCTTATTTTTCTTTAAATGCATGTCAATCCGGTAATCCAGTCCTCTGCGGTTCAGAATCATCTTCAGATGAGACTCTTCTTTTTCAAACTGAATCACCTCTTTGTCCTTGCTTCCCCGATGGGATTTGGTGGTGCTGCATACATAGATTGCTTCCAGGATATTTGTTTTTCCCTGGGCATTGTCCCCGTAAAAGATATTCGTGCCCTCGTGCAGCCCAAGGCACATTCTGTCATAATTTCTGTAGGAGCTCAGATCCAGTGATTTAATAATCATGTTCTTTTATCCGAATGCTTTTTCCCTGATAGGAAACTAGATCTCCGGGATACAGTTTTTTTCCTCTTTGAAGCTGAACTTCCCCGTTTACGCTAACCAGTCCGTCCAGGATGACTTCTTTTGCTTCCGCCCCGGATTCTACCAGACCGCAGGCTTTTAAGGCCTGGCCCAGTTTAATAAATTCTTCTCTTAATGTCAGTTCTTCCATACAGTCTCCCATTCACAAAACCTGTTTTTCCAAAGGAATACAAGGGTACCCGTTTATACGGGGTTTCTTATAAAACCGGCGGTCTTTTTTTCGTTTAGGAATAATTCGCCGGAAGGAAGTTTACGGGCAAAATCAGGTAGATATAGCTTCCCTTTTCATCTTTGATAAAACAGGGCGCTTTGGCGTTGGTCATATACAGGTCAATTTCTTCATCGTCGATTACCCGCAGCGCGTCGATCACATATCTGGGGTTAAAGCCGATCATCAGATCTTTTCCCTGTTTCTGCACCGGCATATCCTCCCGCATGGAACCAATCGAAGAATTCAGGCTGATCTCGATTTTTTCGTCCTCAAAATTTAAGACGATGGGTTTGTTGTCATTTTCCCGGACCAGAAGGACGGAGCGCTCCAGACTGCTCAGCAGCTCTTTTTTGTTAATCGTTACTTTTGTCTCATAATTATCAGACAGCATCTGATTGACTCTGAAGTATTCTCCCTCAATCAGACGGGAAACGACAATCGTATTGTCAAATTCAAAACAGATATGGTTGCCCGTAAAAAAGATGCAGACATCCTGATCCACATCACCGGAGAGAATCTTGCTGACTTCGCTCAGTGTTTTTCCGGGTACAATCACCTTCTGATTGGGATATACATCTTTTAACACTACGTTTCTGATAGAAATGCGGTGTCCGTCCAAAGCCACTACCCGCATCGTATTTTCATTGATTTCAAACAGCTCTCCCGTCATGATTTTATTGACATCATTGGCGGAAATGGAAAAAATTGTCTGTCTTATTACTTCTTTCAACGCAAACTGAGACAGGCAGACATAGCTGTTTTTTTCTATATCAGGCAGGTAGGAAAACTCTTCTCCTGACTGTCCGGGAATACGAAATTTTGACTTTTCGCAGGAGATTGTCAGAAGAAACTTTTCATCTGTCTCAATCGTAATATCGTTGTCAGGAAGCTTTCTGATAATTTCGGAAAACAGCTTGGCATTTATGGCAATTTTTCCCTTTTCTAAAATATTCCCTTCTATCGTCGTTTCAATCCCTAATTCCATGTCGTTTGCAGTGAGCTTTATGTTCGTATCTTCAGCGTTAATCAGAATACATTCCAGGATCGGCATGGTTGTTTTTGAAGAAACTGCTTTCAGTACGATATTGATTCCGTTCAGCAGGGAAGGTTTTGGAAATATGATTTTCATGGATTGTGTATAACTCCTTTCGGTGATCGGTGAAGGAATGATTATATTTTTTCAGCAGTAGTAATAGTCGGGGCTGTGGATAGGTGTATAAGTGCGGTTTTGCCAGTAAAAATCAGTATTTTTCAAACGTATAACTGTGTGGACAACCTGACTTTAAGCTAGGGATAACGGCGAGGTTGTCCACAATGAAAATGTTATTCACATTCATACACATATTATCCACATGGATTGAACCTGATTTTGTGGATGAATTTCATGTAGAAGGATTTTATGCGGCGTGCCGGCGTATCGAATCGCTAAGGCTGATTTGTGCTGATTTTCTTTTTCAGTACGTCTAAGGTGTTTCGAAGATTTTCATTCGTTTCCAGATCTTTTTTAATCTTTTCATAACCATGCATAACGGTGGTATGGTCTTTGCCCAGATATTTTCCGATCTGCTGCAAGGGAATGTCAATCATATCACGGCAGAGATACATAATAATCTGCCTGGGGTAAGCGATATCCCGGCTTCGTTTGGAGGAAGACAGATCTGATGTGTTAATGTTGAAATGCTCTGCCGTGATCTTGATGATCCGTTCGGGCGTAACCTCCTGAATCTGATTCGGGGAGATATAGTCTCTGAGCACTTCTACGGCGATATCCAGATTGATTTCCTTCCGGTCGAGGCGGGAAAAAGCCGCCAGTTTTGTCAGAGCGCCTTCCAGCTCTCTGATGTTGGATTTTATATTTTCCGCTATGTATTTAATGACTTCCTCATCAATGAAAAAGTTTTCCAGTTCTTCTTTTTTCCGCAGAATGGCGATTCTGGTCTCGTAATCCGGCGGCTGGATATCTGCGGTCAGTCCCCACTCGAACCGGGAACGAAGCCGTTCTTCCAGCGTTTCAATTTCCTTTGGAGGCCGGTCCGAGGAAATGATAATCTGTTTTTTCGAGTCCTTCATGGAGTTGAAGGTGTGGAAAAACTCTTCCTGGGTACTTTCTTTTCCTGCGATAAACTGGATATCGTCGATCAGCAGGACATCGTTGTTTCTGTATTTTTCCCGGAACTGGGTGTTTGTATTTTTACGGATGGCCTCGATCAGTTCGTTTGTGAATACTTCCGAGGTGACATACATAATCTTTTTAGAGGAATCGTTTTTTAATATAAAGTTGGCGATGGAGTGCATCAGGTGGGTTTTTCCCAGTCCGACATCACCATAGATAAACAGCGGATTATAGATTTCGCCCGGAGACTCCGCTACGGCCAGGGCAGCGGCGTGAGCCATACGGTTGTTCGCGCCGACCACAAAGGTGTCGAAGGTATATTTTGCATTTAAATTAGAAGCACGATAGACGGAACTGTCAATGGACGGCTTCTTTTTTTCCGGCTGCTCCTCATCCGGCAGGAAAAAAATGACAGATCCGTGTACTCCTGTGATCTGTTCAATAGCAAATTGGAGAAATACGGTATATTTTTTCTGAATATATTCAAGTCCGTGCTTTTCGCCAGGGTAGGAGACATAGATTTTGTCATCCTCTATAGAATAAGGAACAAGAGGACGCAGCCATGTGTCGTAAGAGACATTGGTGATATCATGGTCTTCTTTCATATATTCCAGTATATCTTCCCATTTTTCTTTCAGTGTTTCCAGCATTGTGTTCGCTCCAAGTCAAAGTAGCACAAAGAAAAGCAGTTCCCTTTTCTTTGATGGATGATTGTGTGGCTGACGTTCCTCCAAAAGCCCTGTAATGCCAGGGTTTAACAGGTTTTTACGCATATATAGTTCATTGTACTACAAAAAAGTCTTAAATTCAATTCTAAATTTCAGTTATATGGAAGTAAATGGTGAAAGGGCAGGAAAGATTTCAGTCAGATATGCGTAGTTGTGTCTGAAAGATATATAATAATAGGAAAGAACCCTTTGGAGAAGGGAAACGATTCTTTTTGGGATTATGTGAAATGAGAAATTGTGGATAATGTGGATAACTTTTGTGGATAGAAAGTTATTCACATTATGCTTTTTTGGTGGAAAACAGTTGTACACAGAAAAAAACGGGAAAAAATCAGGAAAAACGGAGGAACTGAAGAGGGGAAAAAGAAAGTTATCAACAAATTATCAACAAATTGTGGATAACTTTTGAAATGTGTATAAGATGGGAAAATTGTTTGATAAAAGAATTGAAAGTGTGGAAAAAGTGATTTTTACGTGCTTTTTTCTTATTTTCTTTTGAAAAACAACTTGACGTGACCATGCAACTCTAATATAATTATAATGCTGTTTCTAAAAAAGAATGAGATGGAATAAGGAGGTGTTGTGGGATGAAGATGACATTTCAGCCTAAGAAAAGATCCAGAGCAAAGGTGCATGGATTCAGAGCAAGAATGAGCAGTGCTGGCGGAAGAAAAGTATTACAGGCCAGAAGAGCAAAAGGAAGAAAAAGATTGTCAGCTTAGGCCGCATGTTTGTGGCCTTTTTCATTAAGTATGTTTGGATTAAAGAAAAACAGTGATTTTGTGGCCGTCTATCATTCCGGTAAATCCTATGCCAATAAATATTTGATTATGTATGCGATGAAAAATGGAACGGACAGTGTGAGAATCGGCATTTCGGTGAGTAAAAAGGTGGGAAACAGCGTGGTCAGACACAGAGTAAAGCGTCTGATTAAGGAAAGCTGCCGTTTACATGAAGTTCAGTTTAAGCAGGGATATGATTTAGTGATTATCGCCAGAAAGAGTGCGGCGGGCAGAAGCTATGATGAGATTGAAAGCGCGGTTTTACACCTGACCGGTCTGCATCATATCAGGCTGCCCCATGAAGAAGCGGAAACGGAGTCAGTTAAGGAGCATTTTCCGGGTACGGATGTATGAAACAGTTGATGATCGGTTTTATTAAGCTTTATCGAAGATATATTTCTCCGCTGAAGAGATATCCTTCCTGCAGATATGTGCCCACCTGTTCGTTGTATGCGATCCAGGCGCTGGAGAAATATGGATTGCTGAAGGGGAGTTTTCTGGCGCTGAAAAGGATATTGCGCTGCCATCCGTTCGCAAAGGGAGGATATGATCCCGTACCTTAAATAATATAGAGGAAAAAGCGCACCTGACATTCTGTTATTTTACCGGATCAAGGAGGATGTTCAATTGACTACGATTGTTTTAACACAGTATGACGGTTCCATATTAGGCCCGATAGCCAAGTTATTGGGCGTTATTATGGATTTTATTTTTAATGTATGCAGCGGTATCGGAATTGAGAATATAGGACTTTGTATTATTTTATTTACAATTGTAGTGAATCTTCTGATGCTGCCTCTGACAATTAATCAGCAGAAGTTTTCGAAGATGACTTCGATTATGAATCCGGAACTTCAGGCGATTACGCAGAAGTATAAAGGAAAAAAAGATCAGGATTCCATGATGAAACAGCAGGTAGAACAGCAGGCTGTCTATGAGAAATATGGAGTGTCTCCTACGGCGGGCTGTCTTCCTCTGCTGATACAGATGCCTATCCTTCTTGCGCTGTACCGGGTAATCTACAGTATTCCGGGTTATGTGACAGGGGTGAAAAACGCCTTTATGGGCGTAGTGGATCTGGTTGTTACCCAGAATGGTTTTACGGATAAGCTGATAACCTTTGCCGAAACCTTTAAGCTGGAAAAGTTTGACTACACCGGAGCCACCGCCGAGTCTATGGACAGAATCGTGGATCTGCTGTACAAGTTTGACAGAGCGAACTGGAATGAGTTTCTGGATGCTTTTCCGGCCATAGCGGATCAGGCCCAGCCTTTTATTGACAAGATTATTCATATGAATCTGTTTTTGGGCGGCATTAATCTGGCGGAGGCGCCGGGATTTATGCCCAGTATTGCATGGGTGATTCCGATTCTGGCCGGATTAAGTCAGTGGTACAGTACAAAGCTGATGTCCAGTGCGCAGCCGGCTATGGATGACAAAGACAATCCGATGGCTGCCGTCAGCAAAAGCATGAATATCTACATGCCTATTTTTTCCGTGGTAATCTGTATTACCCTTCCTGCCGGCGTAGGTTTATACTGGGTGGCCAGCAGCGTGGTGAGAATTGTGATGCAGGCCGGTATCAATGCTTATATGAATAAGCTGGATATGAGCGAGATCATGAAGAAAAACATTGAGAAGCAGAATAAAAAGCGGGAGAAGAAGGGTCTGCCTCCGATCCGCGACAACGCGAATATCAGTGTGAAAAAGAATTATAACAAGACGCTCGCCCAGATCGAGGAAGAGACGAGAAAGAAAAAAGAACCGTCGAAGCCTGTCGAAAAGCAGGATAATACGAAGTATTATGAAGAGCATGGAATCAAACAGGGAAGTATTGCGTCGAAAGCCCGTATGGTGGAAGAGTTTAATAAGAAAAATATGAAAAAGTAAGAATAAGGGTATGGCGCAATGTGGAGGTTATCAGAATGGAGTATAAAGAATTTTCCGCGAAGACGATAGAGGATGCCGTGATTAAGGCTTCCATTGAGCTGGAGACAGCCAGCGATCATATTGAATATGAGGTAATCGAAAAAGGAAGTACGGGAATATTAGGATTGTTTGGTTCCAGACCCGCAGTGATTAAAGCAAGAGTAAAAGCAGAAGCTGCGGCAGAGGATATCGCGCCTGTTAAATCTGCCGTAAAAGAAAGTGTCAAGAAAGAAAAGATAGAAAATCCTGAAAAAATCGAGAAAACAGCAAAGCCTGAGAAGTCTGCGGAAACAGCCGGCATGGAGGCCCGCGAGAAAGAGACGGTTACGGAGCCGAAAGAGGAGTCTTTGCCTGGTCCGGCAGAGCATAAAAAGGAAACAGGATCGGTTGATTCAGCGTTCGATTCCTCCGAGTATGAAACGTTTTTAAATGATATATTCAGAATTATGAATATGGAAGTAAACATCGAAAGCAAATTTGATGAGAAGAACAGTATGCTGGACATCAATCTGATCGGAGACGATATGGGAATTCTGATCGGAAAAAGAGGACAGACTTTGGATTCTCTTCAGTATCTGATCAGTCTTCTCGTGAATAAAAAGAGAGAAAATTATGTCAGAGTGAAGCTGGATACGGAAAATTACAGGGAGCGGAGAAAGGAAACGCTGGAGACGCTGGCAAAGAATATTGCCAATAAGGTAAAGCGCACGAAACGGCCGGTTTCCCTGGAGCCGATGAATCCTTATGAGAGACGGGTGATTCATGCCGTTCTTCAGAATGACAAGTATGTACTGACCAGAAGCGAAGGGGAAGAACCTTACAGACATGTGGTTGTATTTTTGAAAAGAGAGAGATATCATAAATCCTGATTTGCACATGGGTTATATGAAGATAAGGGGCTGTCGCAATGCTTGAATTTTTGCAGCAGCTCCTTTTTCACATAAAGGTATACAAAGAAAAACGGGGAACAGTTTATGTATCATGATACGATTGCGGCGGTCGGTACGGCTATGAGCCATTCCGGAATAGGGATTGTGCGGATCAGCGGGGAAGATGCCGTTACTGTGGCCGACCGGATATTTCGGTTTAAGAAAAAAAAATTAAGTCTTTCTCAGGTTGAGACGCATACGATTCATTACGGTTATATCATGGAAGAAGGAAAGATGATCGACGAGGTTCTGGTTTCCGTAATGAAGGGACCTCACAGCTATACGGCTGAAGATGTGGTGGAGATTAACTGTCACGGCGGCGTGCTGGTGATGAAACGGATTCTGGAGCTTGTCCTGAAAAACGGCGCCAGAACGGCAGAAGCCGGAGAATTTACCAAAAGAGCTTTTCTGAACGGGCGTATTGATCTGTCCCAGGCGGAGGCCGTGATCGACCTGATTAATTCAAAAAATGATTTCGCGATGAAAAGCGCGGCAGGACAGTTGTCAGGCAGGCTTTCGGAAAAGATCAGGCAGTTAAGGGAACAGATTCTGCATGAAATTGCAGCGATTGAAGCTGCCCTGGATGATCCGGAGCATATTACGCTGGAGGGATACAAAGAAGCGCTGGCAGGGAAACTGGATTCCATGCTTTTGGATATGAATCTGCTTATTTCCAATGCGGAGAATGGAAGAATGCTTTCAGAAGGAATCAAGACCGTGATTCTCGGAAAGCCCAATGCAGGAAAATCTTCTCTGCTGAATCTGCTGCTGGGGGAAGACCGGGCAATTGTGACAGAGATTGCCGGAACGACCAGAGATACCCTTGAAGAACAGATTCTTCTGGACGGAATCGGGTTGAAGCTGATTGATACGGCCGGAATCAGGGAGACGGAAGATGTTGTGGAAAAAATCGGGGTCACGAAAGCCGTGGGACAGGCGGAGGATGCGGATCTGATTTTGTATGTGGTGGATTCTTCCGTGAATCTGGATGACAGTGACAGGCAGATTATCGAAATGATAAAGGAGCGCCGGGGAATCGTTCTGATGAATAAGTCAGATCTGGAAGGGGTACTGGACAGCAGACTGCTGTGTAAACTGACAGATAAACGGGTGATTTCCTTTTCCGCCAAAGAGGGTTTTGGGCTTTCGGAGCTGAAAGATGCCATAAAAGATATGTTTATGAATCAGGAACTGTCTTTTAATGACGAATGGTGTCTGACCAATCTGCGGCATAAGCAGGCGATGGGGGAGGCCCTTGAAAGTCTGAAATTGGTCAAACAGAGTGTGGAGGACGGGATGCCGGAGGATTTCTTTTCCATTGATCTGATGAATGCTTATGAAAAGCTGGGACTGATTGTGGGAGAAGCGGTGGAAGATGATCTGGTGGAGGAGATATTCAGTCATTTCTGTATGGGAAAATAAGGAAGCGTTGAACAGGGATATTTTTCTGTCAGCGCAGAGCCGTGAAGATCAGTAAGGGATTCATGAAGTTTTGGTATAAGGGATAGTAGAATGGAGTGTCAGAATAAATTGTCTGAGAATATGGTGAATCAAAAAGAAGCGCCGGTTTTCGCACCTGCAAAAAGGCTTGAGGAGGTCTATGACGTGGCGGTGGTGGGAGCCGGACATGCGGGCTGTGAAGCGGCGCTGGCCGCAGCCAGAATGGGTATGGAAACGATTATGTTTACGGTGAGCGTCGACAGTATTGCGCTGATGCCCTGTAATCCCAATATCGGCGGCAGCTCTAAGGGGCATCTGGTAAGAGAGATCGACGCTTTGGGCGGCGAGATGGGGAAAAATATTGATAAAACCTTTATTCAGTCGAAAATGCTGAATCGGTCGAAGGGTCCGGCGGTACATTCGCTGCGGGCCCAGGCGGACAAACAGGAGTATACGAGACAGATGCGGTTTGTGCTGGAAAACACGGATCACCTGACGATTCGTCAGGCGGAGGTTTCGGAGCTGGTGGTGGAGGATGGCGTTTTACGGGGTGTAAAAACATATTCCGGCGCTCTGTATCGGTGCCAGGCGGCGGTACTGTGTACCGGAACGTATCTGAAAGCAAGATGTATATACGGCGAAGTCAGCAACGCCACGGGTCCGAACGGTCTGCAGGCCGCAAATCATCTGACGGATTGTTTGAAAGCGCTTGGAATTGAAATGTTCCGGTTTAAGACGGGAACGCCGGCCAGAGTGGACAGAAGAAGCATAGATTTTTCAAAAATGGCGGAGCAGTTCGGCGATGAGAGAGTAGTGCCTTTTTCTTTTTCCACGGACCCGGATTCGGTGCAGAAGGAACAGGTTTCCTGCTGGCTTACGTATACGAATGAGGAAACCCATCAGATTATCCGGGAGAATCTGGACCGCTCGCCTTTATTTTCCGGTGCCATCGAAGGGACAGGTCCCAGATATTGTCCTTCTATTGAAGATAAAGTGGTAAAATTTGCGGATAAGGACCGGCATCAGATTTTTGTGGAACCGGAAGGGCTTTATACCAATGAGATGTATCTGGCCGGCATGTCCAGTTCTCTGCCGGAGGATGTTCAGTATGCCATGTACAGAACACTGCCGGGACTGGAACATGTAAAAATTGTCAGAAATGCTTATGCCATTGAGTATGACTGTATTAATCCGAGACAGTTAAATCCGACGCTGGAGTTTAAGAAAATCCGGGGGCTTTTCAGCGGCGGACAGTTTAACGGAAGTTCCGGATACGAGGAGGCGGCGGCCCAGGGACTGATTGCCGGGATTAACGCGGCTCTCTATATTAAGAAGAAAGAACCGCTGATTTTAGACCGTTCGCAGGCTTATATCGGTGTTTTGATTGACGATCTGGTGACAAAAGAAAATCATGAGCCTTACCGGATGATGACTTCCAGATCAGAATACAGACTGCTGCTGCGTCAGGACAATGCGGATCTGCGGTTGTCAGAAATTGGATATCAGGCAGGACTGGTCAGTGAAGAACGGATCGGTTATGTGAGATGGAAAATTAAGGAAATCGAGAAGGAAATAAAGAGACTGGAAAATACAAAAATCGGCGGCAATGAACAGGTGCAGCAGTTTTTAAGAGATCATCAGAGTACGGAATTAAAAAACGGTGCGTCTCTGGCGGAACTGATTAAACGGCCTGAGCTGGATTATGAGTTGGTATGCTGTCTGGATCCGGGAAGGCCGAAGCTTCCGGAAGATGTGCGGGAACAGGTGAATATCAATCTGAAATATGAAGGATATATCAGACGGCAGCGGCAGCAGGTGATGCAGTTTAAAAAGCTGGAAGAAAAACGGCTGGACCCTTCCTTTGACTATTCAAAAGTCAGCGGACTGAGGAAAGAAGCGGTTCAGAAGCTGAATCTGTATAAACCGATGTCCATCGGACAGGCCGGCAGAATTTCCGGTGTTTCTCCGGCAGATATTTCTGTGCTGCTGGTATACTTAAAACAATAACTGAGAATCTTGTTTTGCAGGATTATGAACAAATTGGGGATAAAATTGTGGATAACCTGGGAAAAAACTTAAAAATTGTGGATAAGTCCTTTTTAACAGAGGCATTTCAAAGGGAAAACATTCAGATCAGCGATAAAAAAGCAGAATTGTTGATTCGGTTTTATGAATTATTGATTCAGAAGAATAAAGTGATGAATCTGACCGGAATCACAGAATTTACACAGGTTGTTTATAAGCACTTTCTGGACAGTGTTTATGGAAAAACGGCGATGGATATTTTTTCAGATGCTTCGGTGATAGATATCGGAACCGGCGCCGGCTTTCCTGGTATTCCGCTGAAAATCTGTTATCCGGAACTGAAAATTACGCTGATGGATTCTCTGAACAAACGGGTAGGATTTTTAAATGAAGTGATCGGAGAACTGGGACTGACAGGAATTCGTGCAGTTCACAGCCGCGCGGAGGATCTGGGCCGGAATCCGGAATACCGGGAACAGTTTGATTATGCGGTTTCCAGAGCTGTGGCAGATTTGGCTGTCCTTGCTGAGTATTCGCTTCCTTTTGTGAAAACCGGCGGAAAGTTTATTTCTTATAAGGGCGGGGATGTGGAAGAAGAGTTGAACCGCAGTAAAAAAGCGATTGGGATATTAGGCGGTCGTGTGACAGAGGTGAAACGTTTTTCTTATTCGGTTGCGGAAGAGGAAACTTATCAGAGGTCGATGATTGTCATTGAAAAAGTAAAGGAAACCGCAAAAAAATATCCCCGGAAAGCAGGAACTCCGGGGAAGATGCCGTTGGGCAGGTAAAGATTGTTTGATTGCATAAATACTTCTTAAATACTTTTTAAAGAAATGCTTCTATGAAAGCAGCAGTTTTTTCCGGATTTTCCATATGAGGATAATGGGTTGTGTCAGCAATCAACTGTGATTTTATGGAAGCATTTATTTTTTTATAATCTCTGATCGTCTGTTCAATTCTTGCTTCTCCCGTACCTCCGAGAATACAGATCGGGCATGACAGTTTCTGAAGGGCATTGACCACAGGAATCTGTACGTAGTTGGCCTTCAGGCTGCCGTATAAATATTTGACTCTGTAGTTTCCGAGATGGGAAGCCTCATGAAATGCCTGGATATCAAAATCCTGTACATGGGCAGGCTGATAAAATCCGTCGTATTTCAGTTTTCTTCCGATCATAAACCGGGAATGCATCATATTATAAAGCAAAGTTCCCAGAATAGGAAGCTGTATCAGGTTTCGCAGAAATTTTTCCTGTTTTTCCGGAATCTGATAGGTTTCGGACAGTTCTTCCGGGTTAATGAAAATTACTTTATTGAATAATTGACACCGGTACATAGCGGACATAAGCAGGAGAGAAGAGGCGCTGCCGCTGGATACGACATCGCAGGGATCTCCGATGATTTGTTTGATAAAATCGGTGATAAGCTGTACATATAAAAAGTTGGTGTAAGTAAAATTCGGCTTTTCGGAACGGCCGCATCCCAGTAAATCTATGGTGTATACGGTATGATTTTTAATCAGTCTCTTTTTGATTTTTTTCCATTCGATATCGCAGGACATGGTGTCCAGTTCATGGATCAGCAGCAGCGGACTCCCGCTCCCTTCTTTCGTATAAAAAACTTTCCCAAGCTTCCAATTAAAATAGAAATCACGGTCAGTAGAGAGAGCGTTTTTGGAAACGGCCGATGAGAAAATATATTGATTGATCCCAGCCATGGCGGCAGCGGTAAGACCGGAGTATAAAATAAAATTTTTAACAGGATTTTTCTTTTTCATATTGACCTCCGCTTTCATTTGGATTAAAATATAATCTTATTTTATGCCATTATTAAATCTGCGTCAATAGGTATGTTGGAAAATGGAATCAGTCGGTCAGTTTTAAAATGTTTCACGTGAAACATTTTAGAAATCAAGTAAAAATGATGTTTTGCGAAAATGCATGTGCTTTTTTCTTAAAATTTTTTGAAAAATGTTTCACGTGAAACATTTTTATGGTATGATTGATACATGAACAAAAGAAACGGCTCAAATTTGTTTGCGCAGTTATACAAAGAAACGAAATGTGGAGTAATAGGAGGAATCGATGGGAAGGACGATTGCAATCGCAAATCAGAAAGGCGGTGTGGGGAAAACAACCACGGCAATTAATCTGTCTGCAAGTCTTGCGTTTATGAATCAAAAAGTACTGGCAATTGATATGGATCCCCAGGGGAATACCACCAGTGGATTGGGTGTTGAAAAAAATGATCTTACATATACGGTATATGATTTGTTAATCGATCATGTTGGAATCGAAAACTGTATTATTAAAAATGTTTTTGAAAATCTGGATCTTTTACCATCGAATGTGCAGTTGTCAGGTGCTGAAATTGAACTGATCGGAATTGACCGAAAAGAGTATATGCTGAAACGGCAGATCAGTCAGGTGAAGGAGGAGTATGATTTTATCATTATAGACTGTCCTCCGTCTCTGAGTATGCTGACGATTAATTCCATGACGACAGCCGACACGATTTTGGTTCCGATTCAATGTGAATATTATGCGCTGGAAGGATTGAGCCAGTTGATCTATACGATTAATCTGGTAAAGAAACGGCTGAATCCGGATTTAGAGATGGAAGGCGTAGTGTTCACAATGTATGATGCACGAACAAACTTATCTTTGCAAGTCGTAGAAAATGTAAAAAATAATCTTCATCAGAATATCTATAAAACTATCATTCCCAGAAATGTTCGTCTGGCAGAAGCGCCCAGTCATGGACTTCCCATTCAAATGTATGATGCAAGATCGGCCGGAGCGGAAGCCTATCAGCTTCTGGCAAAAGAAGTGATTGAGAGAGGAACGGAAACCTGGTAAGGAACAGGAAAATATGTTTATTGTTGCCGGAAAGATTGATTTTTAGAAAGAGGAAACTATGGTAAAAGGAAAAAAAGGATTGGGATTGGGTAAAGGACTTGAATCTTTGATCGAAATTCCTGAAGAAATCGAAAAGGCAGATCAGCCGGAAATATATTTGAAGATATCCCAGGTGGAGCCGAACAGAAAACAGCCCCGTAAAAATTTTGATGAGAATGCCATGGAAGAACTGGCCGAATCGGTGAAGCAATACGGGATTATTCAGCCTTTAATCGTAAGAAAAAAAGAACATTATTATGAGATTATTGCGGGGGAACGAAGATGGCGAGCCGCAAAAATGGCAGGGTTGAAAGAAATTCCTGTTGTGATAAAAAATTATACCGATGAAGAAATTATGGAAATCTCTCTGATTGAAAATATTCAGAGAGAAAATCTGAATCCGATAGAAGAGGCAGCCGCTTATCAGCTTTTAATTCAGGAATTTCATTTAAAACAGGAGGATATCGCTTCCAAAGTATCCAAGAGCAGAACTTTTATAACCAATGCAATGCGTTTGCTGAAATTAGACGAACGGGTTCAGAATATGATTTCGGAATCGTTGCTTACCAGCGGTCATGCCCGGGCATTGTTAGGAATTGAAAATAGAGATCTTCAGTATGAGACTGCCATGAAAGTTTATGATGAAGGACTTAGTGTGCGGGAAGTGGAACGGCTGGTTAAAAAGATCAATGCACCGCCGAAAGAGGAGGAAGCGGATCAGGCAGATTTACATAAAGAACAATATCAGCTTATCTATGAAAATGCAGAGAATAAACTGAAGACAATTATGGGTACGAAAGTGAACATCAAAAATAAAAATAACAATAAGGGAAAAATAGAAATAGAATATT
Organism: uncultured Lachnospiraceae bacterium; assembly: GCA_948470335.1. Classification (GTDB taxonomy): domain Bacteria; phylum Bacillota; class Clostridia; order Lachnospirales; family Lachnospiraceae; genus Paralachnospira_A. The sequence goes on from CAOKOL010000030.1 coordinate 19,921, forward strand.
ACTCCCTGGATGAACTGGAACGGCTGATGGAGCTGTTTGAACATATACATTAAAGGAGAAAACGATGGAAAACAGTATACTGAACAATTTACTTTTTGATCCGGCCTATCTGATTATCGGTCTGGGAGTTTTGTCATTGATTTTGCTGATTGCGGTGATCGTCTGTATTGGACGGACAAAAAAACTGTATCAGAAATATGACGCTTTTATGAGAGGAAAAAATGCGGAATCACTGGAAGACAGAATATTAGAGCAGATCGAAGAAATCAAAAATCTGAATCTGGAAGATCACAGCAATAAGGATGCTATCAAAGCAATCAATAAAACGCTGCAGAAAACTTGCCAGAAAATGGGGCTGGTTAAATACGACGCTTTTAAAGGAATGGGAGGGCAGTCCAGTTTTGCTTTCGCCATTCTGGATCAGCAGGATAACGGAATTATGATGAACGCCATGCACAGCAGAGAGGGCTGCTATCTGTATGCAAAAGAGATTGTTAACGGAACGTCTGATATTACGCTGAGCAAAGAAGAAGAAGAAGCTTTGAAGAAAGCGCTGGAATAAAATAAATGATTTTGAAGCAGGAACAGGAGTGAATACTTACTCCTGTTTTTGCATATCTGCATATTAAGAACATTGTCGTTTTTATGTCTGTTTATTTGTAAGAATTATTTAATGAAATTGTAGGGAATATATGATAAAATATGAAAAGACGTTACAAATATCAGTTCTTGAAGGAGCAGGAAAACGGATATGCAGAATACGGTTTTGATTGTAGACGATGAAAAAGAAATCGCCGATCTGGTGGAAATTTATCTGGTCAGCGACGGATTTCGGGTTTTAAAAGCAGAGGATGCGAAAGCAGGCCTTTCCTATATAGAAAATGACATTGTTGATCTGGCTATTTTAGATATTATGCTGCCGGAGATGAACGGTTTGGAGATGTGCAAGGAGATCAGAAAGACAAGAAATATTCCGATTATATTTTTAAGCGCCCGGTCCACGGACCTGGATAAAATCATGGGTCTGGGAATGGGAGCGGACGATTATGTGACAAAGCCCTTCAGCCCTCTGGAACTGGGAGCCAGAGTGAAATCGCAGCTTCGCCGGTACCATGAACTGAATCCGGGCGGACAGAAATTTAAGGATCACAGCGGATGCATCAGCATCCGCGGTATTCATATTGACAAAGAAAACCATATGGTTACGATCGGAAAAGATGAGGTCAAGCTGACGCCGATTGAGTTCGATATCCTCTATCTGCTGGCTTCCAATCCCGGAAAGGTATTCAGTACCGATGAGATTTTTGAAAAAGTATGGAATGAAAAAGTATACGAGGCTAACAATACGGTTATGGTACATATCAGAAGACTGCGGAGCAAGCTGAAGGAAGACCAGCGAAAGGATAAGATCATCTCCACTGTCTGGGGGGTAGGATACAAAATTGAAAAATAATTTTCAGACCAGATTTAAAAAACAGGTTTTGAAAAGTATCATTGTCAGCGGCGTCATTACAGGCGTGGCGGAATTTTTTCTCGTTATGAATCTTTCCATGATCGGCAAAATTATGGAAATCCGCAGCCATTATAACAATACCGGCATCCGCAGCGGATATATGAATCTAATAGCAGCCATGTTTCTGGTATTTGTCGGCATTGTGATATTTTCAGTCAGTTTTTTTGTTTTGGAAAACTGGAAGATTCATTTTATAGCAAACATCTATCACGGAATCCGCAGGTTGGCAGAGGGAGATTTGGAAACCCATGTAGAGATTACAGGGGACGACGAATTGGCAGAGATTGCTCTGGAAGTGAATCATCTGGGAGAAAAAATCAAGGCTTTGATTGAAAAGGAGAGTAAGTCGGAAAAGACAAAGCATGAACTGATTACCAATATCGCCCATGATCTGAGAACGCCTCTTACTTCCATTATCGGATACGTGGAGCTGCTTCATACCAGCGAGACACTGACCTGTGAACAGCGAAAACAATATACGGCCATTGTGCTGACCAAAGCGAAACGACTGGAAAGGCTGATTGAAGATTTATTTGGTCTGACGAAATTAAATTATGGAAAGATTACGATGAATGTAGAACAAATCGACATCGTAAAACTGCTGGAGCAATTGCTGGAGGAAGCTTATCCCAGCTTTAAGGAAAATAATCTGGAATATGATATACTGACCAATGAGAAAAAAATTGTAATCAACGGAGACGGAAATCTTCTGGCCAGATTGTTTGACAATATTATATCCAACGCGATCAAGTATGGAAAGGACGGAAAAAAAGTTCAGGTTATCATAACCGGAGAAGAAAAGTATGTGACCGTCCGTATTATTAACTTTGGAAAAATTATACCGGAAGAAGAACTTCCCTGTATTTTCGATAAATTTTACCGGGTGGAGCAGTCCAGATCCGAGGAGACAGGCGGAACCGGACTGGGACTGGCGATCGCAAAGGATATTACGGAGCTGCACGGCGGCACAATTTATGCCGAAAGTTCTTTAAAAGGAACAGAATTTATTGTAAAATTGATCTATGATTTTGATATAGATAAGGAATAAATCGAGAGGATACCTCTATGAGTAAAAGGATGATTTCTTTCATTGCCAGTCTGATATTGATTTTTGTCTGCTTTCTTCCCGCCCATGCCGTGGGTGGTGGAGAAAGCCAGATTGGCGTTACTGTTGATTTTGGGTTTTATCATGCGGTGAAATCGGGACGATATGTTCCGGTTCATATTACTGTGGAAAAACTGGGAGAGTTCAGTGAAGGGATACTGGAACTAAGGGTGCCTGTAAACAGTCAGGAACAGTATATTTATGAGCATGACATTTTGCTGAAACAGCACGGCGCGCAGGATATAAACTTTTATATTCCGGTCTATGGGGATACGAAATATCTGCAGATCAGCGTTTACGACAAAGAAGGCGAATGCATTTTTACACACAAAGAGACGATGATTCTCCAGGATGACTATGGAGAAATTTTTACCGGGATTCTTGACCGGCTGGAAAATGACGAATCCCGGCTGAACAATTTAATCGTCGATGACAATTCTGATATCAGTATAAAGGAATTTCATATTACTACAGATAATTTCCCTGAGCATATTCTGGATCTGGATCTATTGGATATTATTATCGTAAATCCGTCCGCGGAAAAGATTCTGACCCGGAATAAGAAAAAAACACTGGAACAGTGGGTGGATCAGGGAGGGCTCTGTATCTACAATGAGAGCAGTAAAGACGGATATGAGGCGCTGGGAAACGGAGTTCTCTGTTACTACAGCCAGAATCTCTTCGATCAGGATGAGGAAGATCTGAAAGATATTTTTCTGGAAATCATTGATAAGGAGAGAATGAGTAATATTCAGAATGAAATGATGATGCGAACAGATTCTGATTACTGGGAGATCAATGATCTGGTAAGCGTGTCAAACCAGGAATCTGCGGATTCCCTCTATTTCTATATGGGATTACTGGTTGTATATCTGATTACTGTATGTCCATTGGTATTTTATTTTCTCCGGATAAAAAGAAAATCTGCTTACTACAGTTATGTTGTGATGGGCTGCACCTGTCTGTTTTCGCTGGTGATTATTGTGGCCGGCGCACGGACAAGGATGTATCAGTCGATTGTAAACTACTGCAGGATTATCGATCTGAATCAGGATAAAATTTATGAAGATACGTATCTGGGAATTCGGTCGCCGAACAATAAAATGAACGAGATGACCGTAGATCCGTCCTATCAGATTTTTCCTGTACAGAATGGATATGACAGCTATGGTATTTACAGCAATTATTTTTTCCTGACAGGCATGGATGGCAGCAGGAATCAGCTTGTTGATTATGATCTGAAAATAAAGACCGGAAAAGATTACAGTGGAGTTGAGATAAAAAATAACAAGGCTTTTGACGTATCTCTGTTTCATTTGAAAAGAAACAGCGCCAATACGGATGATAAAAGTCTGGATGCCAGTCTTCATATTTTTGATAACTCCATAACGGGGCAGGTGACCAATCGGACCGGAAAAGATCTGGAAGATGTGTTTATAGCAGGTTTCAGTCAGTTTTATTATATCGGTTCCATCAAGGAAGGGGAAACTGTGGAACTGAACGGGGAACTTTTTACCAATTATTCCGTTCAGTACTTTCAGACGGTCAGCAGTCTGTTTGACAAAAAACATGAAAAAGCAGCTTCTTATCATCTGTCCACCTGTTTTACCGAGCCGGTGAATCGGTTTAAAATTGCGGGTTTCGCTGAGGACGACGGAGATTTTCTGGGAGAAAATACATTTTATTTAAGCGGGTCGCTTCTGATCAGCCAGAACTGTCAGGTTGATTTTACAAAAGGAGATCAGATTTATTATCCGGTTTTACTGAAACGGCCTGCCGTCATATCCGGAAATTACCGGTACAAAAGTTTTATGATGGAATCAGGATACTGTGTGGTGAATTATGAACTGGGCAGGGAATTTGAAGTGGATTATATCACATTTTATGAAAATAACTGTGAAGCGGAGGGAATCGCATTCCGTAAAAGCTTTTCAGGAACCGCTTATTTTATGAACTGGCAGACAGGCAGATATGAGGAAGTCAGTCTGCCCGGCCGGTTTGACAGGGAGACGCTGGAACCATATCTGAATGATTCCAATCAGATTCAGGTGAAATATGTGGATAATGCTTATGGCGATAATGTATACAGCATAGGCATTCCCTATCTGACTGTGACAGGGAGAGAATAGGATGCTGGATGTAAAAGGACTGACAAAACGATATAAAAATTTTACGGCGCTGGATCAGTTTGATCTTCATGTGGACAGAGGAGAATTATTCGGCTTCGTGGGTCCTAACGGGGCCGGAAAAACCACCACGATCAAAATTCTGACAGGACTTTTAAGAGCGGATGAAGGAACTGTGACTTTAGACGGACGGAATATTTTAAAGGAAAGGGCCTATATCAGAGAAAATATCGGGTATATGCCGGATTTTTCAGGGGTCTATGATAATATGAAGGTGTTCGAGTATATGGAGTTTTATGCTTCCGCATACCGAATCGAAGGGCCGGAAGCCAGAGAACGGTATTATGAACTTCTGGAGATGGTGGGATTAAGCCAGAAAGCCAACAGCTTTGTGGATGAGCTGTCCCGTGGAATGAAGCAGCGGCTGAGTCTGGCCAGAGCGCTGATCCATGATCCCAGACTGTTAATTCTGGATGAGCCGGCGTCAGGACTGGATCCTCAGAGCCGCTATCATCTGAAAGAAGTGCTTAAATATCTGAATCGGGACGGGAAAACCATTATCATCAGTTCTCATATTCTTGCCGAGCTTTCGGAGATGTGTACGGATATCGGGATTATTGACAATGGGAAGATGATTCTCCGGGGAAGCCTGATTGATATTCTGGATCAGGTCAATCAGAACAATCCGCTGGAAATTACCGTTTATGACGGAATGGAAAAAGCGGCGAGAATCTTAAAGGAACATTCCAGAGTACAGACGGTTACTTTTGATTATCATAAAATTATGGTGAGCTTTTCAGGCAGTCACGAAGAAGAAGCAGAGCTGCTGAAAAAACTTGTTATCAATGATGTGGCGGTCTACGAATTTATAAGAAAGCCGGGAAGTCTGGAAAATCTGTTTATGAAAATAACGGAAGGAAAGAAAGAAAAGGTTGTGGTCAGCAATGAGATCGAGATGGAACCCAGTTTTTAAGATGGAAAAGATGACATCATCAAGAAGTGCAAAAATGTCCGTGATTGTCTTTGGAATGAATCTGATTCTTACGATTGCCGCATTGATTATGCTTTATACCATTAAGCATGAAACCGATTATACCGGAGAAATTCCTTATCAGTCTTTTATTCAACTTTACCGGATAATCGCATTTTTTGAGTTTGCTTTGATCCTGCTGATTGTTCCGGCGCTGACTTCCGGCGCCGTGTCCGGAGAGCGGGAGAGACAGACGCTGGATCTTCTGATGAGCACGAAGATGAATTGCTGGGATATTATTGTAGGTAAGCTGGGGGCATCCTTTCGGACCGTGCTGATTGTGATCCTGTCAGGGTTTCCCGTCCTGTCGCTGGTGTTTATTTACGGCGGAATCAGTGAGTTTGACATGATATTTTTATTTGCTTATTATGTGATTACGGCGCTGTTTACAGGGAGCCTTGGAATTATGCTTTCGTCGCTGTTTAAGAAAACGGCGACTTCCACGGCGGTATCTTATATCGTACTGCTGCTTTTGACGGCAGGAACGGGGGCGGCGACCTATCTGTTTTACAGAATTTCTTACACAAGATTTGTGGAAATGAACAATTTGGCATTCTATCCGTCGGCAGGGAAATCCATCTATTTTCTCCTGGTCAATCCTGCCTTTTCTTTTTATTATTTTATGAATGGACAGACAGGAAGCGGCAGAGAGTTTTATGAGTTTCTCTTCAGTGCCGGCATTTACGAAAAAAATTTTATTCTGGAAAACTGGGTCATGCTTAGCATAGGAATTCAGTTTGTGCTGTCAGTGATTTTTATCTTTGTGGCTGTCAGGGCAATTGATCCGATGAAGAAAAAATATTAGATTTACGGAGGTTTTTATTATGTCAGGTTCTGTGTTCGGAACAATCTTTCAGATCTCTACATGGGGAGAGTCTCATGGAAAAGGTGTGGGCGTGACGGTGGACGGATGTCCGGCAGGGATACCTTTGTCGGAGACAGATATTCAGCAGTGGCTGGACCGGAGAAAACCGGGCCAGAGCAAATTTACAACCCAGCGAAAGGAGTCGGATCAGGCAGAGATTTTATCCGGCGTGTTTGAGGGAAAGACAACCGGGACACCGATTGCGATTATGGTAAAAAATACGAATCAGCGTTCCGGGGATTATGCGGAAATCGCCTCTTATTACAGACCGGGCCATGCCGATTATACCTTTGATCAGAAATACGGATTCCGGGATTACAGAGGCGGCGGACGGTCTTCGGGCCGGGAGACCATTGGCCGGGTGGCCGGGGGAGCCGTGGCCATGGGGCTTTTAAAGGCTGTGGGGATTGATCTGTTTGCTTATACGAAGGAGATCGGAGGAATCCGGGCCGACCCCGGAAAATTCTCCAGAGAAGCGATTCTGGAGAATGCCGTATATATGCCGGATATGGATGCCGCGGCGAGAGCGGCAGAACTGTTGGAACAATGTATCAGAGAACAGGATTCCGCAGGAGGCATTATCGAGTGTGTGATCAGGCATGTACCGGCAGGGCTGGGAGATCCGGTATTTGATAAGCTGGACGCAAAGCTGGCGGCCGCCGTGTTTTCCATCGGAGCTGTGAAAGGCTTTGAGGTGGGGGACGGATTTGCGGCGGCGAGAGCCAGAGGATCGGAAAACAATGATTGTTTTTGTAAAGGCGGCAAAAAGACCAACCATGCGGGGGGGATTCTGGGCGGAATCAGCGACGGCAGCGATATCATTTTCCGCGCGGCCATTAAACCGACCCCCAGCATTTCGGCGGTTCAGGAGACGGTGAACAGAGACGGGGAGGAGATTTCCATAAGCATCAAAGGCCGTCACGATCCGGTGATTGTTCCCAGAGCGGTGGTGGTGGTGGAAGCCATGGCTGCCCTGACCGTGGCGGATGCCCTGCTGACCGGAATGGGGAGCAGAGTGGACACGGTGCGGGAGGCGTATACAGGCAGATCCGTCTCGATTTGAAACTGTTCTTCCAGCCCTTCGGAATAGTGAATCGTTCCGTCCGACATAATAAAAATCCCGTAGCAGTCCGGCTGCGATTCCACCAGTTTCATTCCGTCCTCCAGTCCCAGGCAGAAACAGGAGGTGGACAAAGCGTCCCCGTCCGCGGACTCCGGGGAGATGATGGTGACGGAAACCAGGCCGTTGTCATAAGGGTAGCCGGTGGACGGGTTTAAAATATGATGATACTGTTTTCCGTCCACGGTAATATACCGTTCATAAATGCCGGAAGAAACTACGGACAGGTCGTCGATATCGACAATTCCCACCACCTGGCTGTGGTCCGCAAAAGGCTTCTGGATGCCGATGCGGAACAGGGCGCCGGAGGGCTTTGTTCCCACACAGAGCATATTTCCGCCCAGATTAATCGTGGCGCTTTTAACGCCATGCTCCGTGAGATATTCTTTGATTCTGTCCGCAATATATCCTTTGGCGATGGCCCCCAGCTCGATGCCCATTCCCTCTACCGCAAATGAAACGGTTTGATTTTGAAGTCCTATCTTTTGATAATCTACTTTTTTCAGCGCGGTTTCCAACAGTGCCGGATCCGGCAGTGACGGATTTTCACTGCCCGAAGAAAAATCCCAGAGAGAAGAAACCGGATGAACAGAGATATCAAAAGCCCCATCTGTCAGTTCTCCGTAGAAAAGCCCTTTTTCAATCAGCTCCGCCGTATCTTCGGATACCTCCGTGATTTCTCCCCGGTTTAACCGGGCAATCTCAGAAGTATCTATGGTTCTGCTGAACAGTTCTTCATATTTCCGGCAGAGATCAAGGCAGCCGTCTAATAAGGATTCATCGGTGGAATCGTAAATATTGATTGTGACGATGGTGTTCAGCATATAAGAGGTTCTGGTGATAAAGGTATCATCACTCTTTTTAGTGTCACAGCCGGTAAAGGTAAAAAGAATGACACCTATCAGGAAGAAAGAAAGTAATCTTCGATTCATGGAGACTCCTTTTTTATTTCTATTATACGGTTAAAAAAGGCACTGTCAATCTTTTTATGGATCGGATGAAAGCTGAAAAAATATCGGATAAAAAAGAGACGAAACACCGATTGCCGGTCAGTTTTTCGTCTCTTCGCTTAAATTTAGAAATCCGTTTATAAATTACAGTTAAAACGATCAGTTGGTCCGGTTATAAGCTTCGATTTCTTCCGACGTCGCTTCATATACCCCCGGAAATGTACTGAGATTCAGACCCTGGGTTGCGCAGGGGATAAAATAATGTTTCTCATACTCCTGGCATACATTCCGGACCACATCATGAACCTTTTCTCTGGTCCATCCCGGATAATCAATCCATGCACTGTCGATGCCGCACATAAAGGAGATTTTTCCGCCGTACTGTTGAATGAGCCGGGGGATGTCATTGCTGCTCATGGCTCCCTGCCAGATATCGATTCCCATATCGATCATCATGGGAACCAGCGTTGCCGCGTAAGAGTCTGAATGGTGAATAATCAGTTCCACGCCCAGCTCTCTGTAACGATCATAAATTTTCTTATATGAGGGAAAGAAAAATTCTTTAAACATTTCCGGCGAAATAAAGGTAGACTGCTGTGAGCCCCAGTCATCATGATGAAACAGCGCGTCGGGCTTTAAATAGCGGCAGATTTCTTCCGCGTAACGCAGTTCCCAGTCGGTAAGGCAGTCGATCAGTTCATGCATGGCTTCCGGTTCCTCATAAAAATTAATCATAGTCTGAGGAATATCCATCAGATGGTGGCACTGTTCAAATATACCGGGAAAGACGCAGGCAGTGACAAACTGTTCGCTGCGGTCAACAGATTCAGCTTCTTTGATATACGGTTCCCACTCGGATGCGGGATACACGACTTCCGGAACGGTCAGGGATTCCTTCCAGTTTGTGATATCCCTGATGGCGAGGTATTCCTCATCATGAAGGGGAAATTCTCCGGGCATTCCTTCGGGCCAGGAAAAAGTGATGCCCCAGGCGTTTTTCGCACAAAGGGTTCCTTCTTCAAGAATCGGGCCGTTGTGCAGATCTGTAAAAGGATTTCCCAGAACCAAATGAAAGGGTTCATACTGATTGACAAACCGATCAGGATGTCCGCCGCGGATGGTTTCCAGCAAATTCTGTCTTTTAGTAAGCATAGTAAAGATCCTCCTGAATGAAAATTTATTGTTGTTCTGTGTACAGGTCGCTGGGATGCTTCCGGTCCATAACTGTGCAGATCACAGATAACACGGCGCCGATACCGGCAGCCGTAATAGCCAGAGGCAGAATCCGGGCGATTCCTGTAATGTTTAAAAGATTCTGAATTGCGGTGCAGGCATAGGTGGAAAGAAACATGCCGAAACCGCCGATGGCTGTGGTCAGGGAGATGGAAGATGAAATCTTCTTTTCCGGAACGACAACGGTACACCGCATAAAAAAGTAGGAAAATCCATAGCCGTAGGATGCGCCGCACAGCATACATGCGATTCCTGCCATTACCGGACCGGCGGCCATGTACAGCATCAGATATGAGAGACAAAGACCTGCATATCCGAAAATAATCGTGGCCCGTTTTAACTTGCCATAAATCGTTCCGAATAAAATACAGAGAATACAGCTTCCCACCGTTCCCAGTGTGGATAAAAGTCCGGCCACGCTTTCATTTCCATAGCCCTGTTCCGCAACGAGAACGGCAACCTGATAGTAAATTATGGCATAGATCAGATTGTATGCGAAGCAGGAAACCATTAACATGATCTGATGGATTAGGTAGGATTTGTCCGTGTTTTCTTCGCCTGCGTTTTCAGAAGAGGATTGTCTTTCGGGCGCCGTTTTTGGAATAAACAAAATCATCATGACAATAACGGGTACCGCAACCCAGTATACCCTGAAAACAGCCTGCCAGGATTCTGTGGCGAAGATGCCTGCCACCAGACTCATAATCGCTCCGGTTCCGGCCATGGCTGCATTGAAGATTCCCATAATACTGCCGCGTTTTCCTTCATCCACATAAATTTCCGCGATCAGGGCCATGGCCGCCGCATTGACAAAGCCCATGGAAATACCGACCAGTACGCGCATCGTCAGAAGATAGGAGACACTTTCAATCATACCGCCGAAAATTGCGCTGACGGCAAACAGAATCATGGCGCCGATCAGAATGATTTTTTTGCTCAGGTATTCCATAACCTTGCCGCACAGCATAGCCGAAAAAAGCATGATAAAGGATGGCCCTGAAAGGATAAAGTTAATAGCAGCAGGATTTTCAAAGGTTTCATATAATCCGTTTGCAGCAGGAATAATAACCATATCGGCCATAACCGCTATATTTGTAAGGAACAGGGAAATCAAAAAACATAAAGTCTGCCGTTTATTCATTTTTGTGTTCATGGTAATACTCCCCCCATAGTGTCTGGCGATTATTTTAGTGGTGTTTCAATCCGGATTGTGCTGTTTCTATTGTACGAAAATATGGCGCGGATTTCATCCTGTTGCCTGCATCTGTTTTAGAGATATTTTGCGCGTGGATTTATATGTTGTTAATGCCTGTAAAAGTATTTTGTCTTTTTTGATGAAAAAAACCAAAATAAAAATGCAATCTGGACAATGAGCAAAAATAGTATTTTTATATGATGTACTTTATAATAAGAGAATGGAGAGGATTGCGGATATGAAACTGAATGCGAGAATTTTTGTAAATGCGCTGAATGCATCGGATATCCTGGAAAGCTGCAGGCTGACGGAAATGTCGACAGAACGAAATATAGAAGGATATACGATATATGAAGATGGGATTTCCATTGATGAAAGTTTACTGTATATTGTGCGCGATCCGTTTTTGTTGGATACTTTTCATAAAAATAGAAACCGGGAACATATAACGGTTGTCTGTCTGTTTGCCCAGGAACCGGGATCATACGAAGACAAATGGGATTACCTGTTTTTGAAAAAGAATGTTACGCTGAATCAGGCACTGGAAAAATTAGAAGATATTGTGGAATTTTATAACCGGTGGGAACGGGAACTGTCTTTTTCACTTACGAAAGTCGGAACGATTTCAGATTTATGCAGAATCAGCCTTCCTGTGTTTCAAAATCCGATTATGGTTCATAAATGGGATTATGAGGTGGTGGGGTCCGCGCAGGCGCCGGGGATGTGTTTTCAGCACAGCATTACGGAACCGGAGACAAATTATCTGAATGAATCCGAGACAAAGGAGCTTTTTTTCCGCAGGGATTATTTGCAGGCAAAAAATTTTACGACGCCTCAGTATTGGATGGATGATGATGAAATAGATATCTATTGCAATATTTTTGATGAGGATATGGAGTATTGGGGAAGGATAGTCGTATACGGCGTAAATGGTATTCCCACCGAAGGACATCTGGTTCTTTTGCAGGTATTGGGCGAGGCTGTGAAAACACTGGCGATGAAGAATGTGTTTCACCGGTCAGGAAACAGAGAGTTGTTTAAACAATTTGTACTGGACTTTTTCAGATCACCGCAGATGTTTCAGCGGGAAAAGCTTTTGAATGTAATGCAGATGAACGGATGGAAACAGAAAGATCGTTTTTTCTGTGTCTGCGCGAAGACATCCAGGCAGCGGCTGGAGATGAATTCAATTGAGTATGAATGTATAGTGTTCGACAGCCATTTTCATAATTATCTTGCCCTTGAGTGGGAAGGAAAGATGCTGCTGATCTGTAATCTGACGCTTTCCAGACAGAGCAGGGAAAGGGAGTGCGGACAGCTTGTCTATATTATTCGGGAAAATTTGTTTAAGTCGGGCATCAGTACGGAATTTCATGATTTTTTTGATTTTCCGGATTATTATGCACAGGCATTGGCAGCTTTGCAGGCCGGAGAAATACATGACCGGACAAAATGGATGTTTAAATTTGAAACGTATGCGCTTTATCATATACTGCACAAAGGGGCGGATACCTTGCCGTTAAAAACGCTGGTGCCGGAATATCTGTACAGGCTGGCGGCTTATGACAGAAAATACGGGACGGTTTTGGTGGACACACTGGAAAGCTATATTGTCAATAATGCCAGCACGGCGAAAGCTTTGGACGGACTGTATGTTCACAGGAATACTTTTGGAAGCAGGATGAAAAAAATACGGGAGATTATAAAAACAGATATTGATTCATATGAACGAAAAGTATATTTAATGATATTATTCCGGATTTTAAAAGTAAATCCGCAGCTTTTATCGGAGACAGGTGAGGAATATGAAGATTAACGGTTATATCCTGAAAGAAGAACTGGATTGCTGTGAGGGCGCAGTGTTAAGATCGGACAGAAAAAGACTTTCCATTTCAAATTGTATCATTTATCAGGAAAATATGGATTTGAAGCCATATTATGTATATCTTATGAATGCCGATATGCTTGAGAAGGTTTCCCGGTCTTCGGACATGATTACCGTGGTTTGCATCGGCCAGCCTGAAAGCAGGGTAATGAAATCAGAGTATCTGGATTTAATCTGGGTGAAATCATATATGCAGTCTTTCGTAATATTTTCTCAGATACAAAAAATTTTAAAGAAATATAAAGAAATCACAGAGCAGTTGTCAACACTGTGCCGGTTTAACCGGACAGATGAAGAACTGATTGAATTTCTGGTAAAATCTATAAAAAATCCGATAATTCTGTTCGGCGCTTTTCATGAGGTGCTGGCGGTCTGTGAGGAATCATCGCAGTATTGTTTTCCCTGCCGGGTGAAAGAGGAATTTTCTGATTTTGTCTCAAAGGAGTTTCTGGATCTGTTTGAAGACCCGTCTCAGGATTTGTGGAAAAAGGAAAGCTTTGGGGTTACAAAAAAGGGAATTCCTTTTTACCAGTATGGATTATATCGAAAAGGAGTATTATGTCTGTCGGTTTTTGTGCTGGGTATCACCCACTCCGTAACGGCGTGTGAACAACTGATTTTAAAACATATGGCGCCTTATCTGGAATGCAGGGCTAAAAAAGAAATGATTTATCCGTTTCAGGGGCTTTCCTGTTTTCACAGAGAGCTGGAACAGTATTATCTGACAGGAGAATGGGAACGGGAAGAAGGACGGAGCTGTGTGATACAGGGTATGGAGGCGATTGGGTTTCATATTTTTGATTCTTATCTGTGTATCGCGGTCAAAACCGTTCATGACGTTTTCATATCGAAAGAGAGTATTTCGAAAAATATGAAACGGATGAAAAACAGTGTGATGCTGACGCTGGAACATTCGGTTATATTGATTGTAAATCTGTCCGGGGCAGGCATGGAAGAAAATCAGGTGATCGAAGATATGCGATCATTTCTGAATGATTCCGTGCTGTTTTGCGGAGTCAGCACGGTCTTTCAGAATTTTTATGATTTTCCTGATTATTGTCAGCAGGCGCTGGCCGCGATCCGTATCGGACAGAAAATGAATTATACGGAAAGGTTTTATCTGTTTCAGGAATATGCGCTGGATTATATTATTTATGAAGGCTGGGATGCGCTGCCGTTTAATGTGGCTCTGTTTGGGCCGCTGAAAAATCTGATTGACTATGATAAGGCCAATAAGGCCCATTATTGCGAAACGCTGAAAATGTTTTTTCATCACAATATGAAGATGTCACAGACGGCGGATGCGCTGGGAATCCATATCAGTACGCTGAAATACCGGATCAATCGGATTCGCGGTCTGCTGGATCTTGATCTTGACCAGTTTACCAGCAGGCTGTATCTGCAGTTGGTTATGGATTTACTGAAATGACGGATTTGTATGATATTCATGAATCCTTAATAATTTCCATTTCTGAATTTAAAATTCCCCTGCTAAACTGTTATTAGATCAAATATATGTCAAATATAAGAAGTCATGTTATAATGGAAAAGAGGTGATGAATATGTTTAAAATTTTAGTATGCGACGATGAAAAAGAAATCGTGGAAGCCATTGAAATATATCTGATTCAGGAAGGTTATGAGGTGCTGAAAGCCTATGACGGCATGGAAGCGCTGGATATTCTGAGAAAAGAAGAAGTGAACCTGCTGATTATCGACGTGATGATGCCGAAGCTGAACGGAATCAGGGCGACGCTGAAAATCAGGGAGAGCAACAGCATTCCGATTATTATTCTGTCGGCAAAATCGGAGGACGCGGATAAGATTCTTGGGCTGAATATTGGGGCGGACGATTATCTGACCAAGCCTTTTAATCCGCTGGAGCTGGTGGCCAGGGTAAAGTCCCAGCTTCGGCGGTATACGCAGTTGGGAGCGATGGAAGAGAAATGTTCCAATGCATATCAGACAGGCGGACTGTTTATTGACGACGATAAAAAAATTGTGACGGTGGATGACGAGCCGATCAAACTGACGCCGATTGAATACAATATTTTACTGTTTCTGTTAAAAAATAAAGGAAAGGTTTTCTCTATCGAGCAGATTTATGAAAACATATGGAATGAGGATGCCGTGGGTGTGGATAATACGGTAGCGGTTCATATCCGCCATATCCGGGAAAAAATTGAGATTAATCCCAAAGATCCGCAGTATTTGAAGGTGGTATGGGGAATCGGATATAAAGTGGAGGCTTTGGAATGAAAAAAGACGGAATAAAGAAAGATGGTAATTTAAAAGGAAAAAAGACAGTCATTACGGCTGTGCATGTGATAGCCGTGATTTTCCTGGTGCTGTCCCTGTGCGGGATTACATATGCCGTGGATGCGGCAGGAGGCAGTATTTATGAAATTTTCCGGGAAACGAATGGGCCGGCGGAATCGGAAGAAATCCGAAATGAAAAAGAAACCGGAGAAGGAACCGGAAAGGAAACAAAGGCAGAGACGAAATCTCCGAATGAAAAAGAAACAAAACAGGAGACAAAGCCTTCGTCGGACGGCAGGACGGATATTTCTTACAAGGATGAGGATTTTCGTGAACAATTTTACAGTCAGATCAAGGAAGCCATTGAATATACCTGGTATGTGAGGGCTTTTGAGGACGGAGACGGAGAGATTGACCTGAATAAAGTTGTTGTAAGCGCAATCGGTCCGGATGAGGCGGGTATTCAGTATCGTATCCGGGATCTGATTCAGTATACGGAACGCTACGGCACTTATGAAACCGGCTCCAAAAAAACGTCGGGGGACGCTTTTGCCGATTATTACTGGAATACACTGCTGAAAGTAACCTGGTGCTCCTTCGATCTGACCTTTGATCTGGAAGATAAGCCGGGCGCTCCGGTGGCTTATGAGAACAAACTGGTGGGAATCACCAATGTGTTTAATGAGCGGATGGAGCGGTATCTTGAGCTGAAAGAAAAGTTTACAAAAAAAGATAACGGACTATTTTTCACCATTGCATATCATATCGACGACGGTCCGGCAGGCGTGGTGGTGACAAATCACGAGCAGCCTATAGATTATACGAAGCTCGACACATATTTTGTGCTGAATATGCCTGATTCCGCAGTGGATACGAATCTGCCGGGATACAGTCTCTATGATCTGCCTGAAATTACGGATCAGGCGCAAATGTATAAAATCAGCGCACAGCCCGTTTATACAATCACCGCAGGCTGGGCAGACTCAAAGGCGGCGCTGACAGAGGCCATAGAGGCCCAGGCGGCTGTGAAGGAATCTAAGGAGGCTGCGGAGGCGTCTGAGTCTGCGGCAGAGCAGTCATCTCAGGCTGCGTCTGATCCCGCGGATGTGACCGGAGCTGCAGATATGCCGGAATCAACGGAATCAGCGGATGCGGACAGGGAGACGCTGGAAACGGCAAAGGTTCCCGCGATTCCTGATCTGAACGACGGGATGGATCGGGAGCAGCAGGCATTTTATAAAGAACTGTTTACCGGCAGTCTGATTTCTTTTATCATAACATTGATTGTTTCCGCGGTGACGCTGGTATGGATGATTTTTAATACCGGGAAAGCAGTCATGGGTGAGAAGGAAAAATATGTGTTAAGGGGTATGGATCTCTGGCACTGGGAAATATCATTGCTTGTAGTGATTGGTCTTGTTCTGTTCTGGAACTGGCTGCCGGTCATTCACAGCAGCAGGAATCCTTTCTCCGTCTCCAGAATCGTGGGCTGGCTTGGCACTTACTTTATCATATTGACAGGCGGTCTGAGTTTTATCAGGAGAATGCGTGTTGAGAAGCTGACGGACAACAGTCTGCTGAAAGCGGCAGGGGACAAAGCGAATCGCGCTCTGCGGCTGTTTTCCGAGAATCAGAAGCCGGCGGCCAGACTGATCGTGGCCTTTGCGGCCGGAACGATGGTTCACGTACCGGTGATGTGGTGGCTGACAGCCGTCGTAAGGGAATACGGTTTCAGAAGAGAAGGCAGGTATCTGGTTCAGATAATAGCTGCGGTACTGATTTTGATTGTTTTCTACGGATTGGTCCTGACGGTTCTTTTCAAAAAGGCTGTGCAGCGGCAGAAAATTCTGAACGGGGTGGGACAGATCAGCCATGGACGCCTGGAACAGAAAATTGACCTGGAAGGGCTGACCGGCGACGACCGCATTTTGGCGGACAGCATCAACCATATCGGTGACGGCCTGTCTTCTGCGGTCAGTACGGCTACTAAGAGCGAGCGGATGAAAACAGAGCTGATTACCAATGTATCTCACGATATCAAAACGCCGCTGACTTCTATTATTAATTATGTGGATCTGTTAAAGCGGGAAAATATTCAGGACCCTAAGGTGAATAATTATATCCGTGTGCTGGAGCAGAAGTCCCAGCGGCTGAAAAACCTGATTGAAGATCTGGTGGAAGCCTCCAAAGCCAGTTCCGGAAATGTGGTGTTGGAACGGGAAAAGATTGATTTCTGCCAGTTGGTAAAGCAGATTGACGGCGAATTTCAGGTCCGTTTCCAGGAGGCGCGGCTGCAGATGGTGACTACGGTGCCGGAAAACAGCGTTTATATCAATGCGGACGGACGACGGGTATGGAGAATTCTGGAAAATCTGTATCAGAACGCGCTGAAATATGCGATGAAGGATTCCCGCGTATATATCGGTGTGGTGTCTTATAATCACAGGGTATCCTTTGTCATGAAAAATATTTCCGCTTCTCCGCTGAATTTTGATGCCCAGGAGCTGACGGAACGGTTTATCAGAGGAGATGTGGCCAGGACGACGGAGGGCAGCGGGCTGGGGCTGTCCATCGCCAAAGACCTGACGGAGCTGCACGGAGGAGAGTTCGAGGTGTATCTGGACGGCGATCTGTTTAAGGTAAGCGTGACATTTCAGGCAGAAGGTTCGGATGATTGATTTGTGATGGATGTTTAGTGACTGAGAATTGGCACTTGACGAACGGAGCGTTTTATTTCATAATGAGGGGAGGTTGCGAAAATTGTGCAATCTCCCTTTCTAATATAACATTTTTATATACGGCGGCCACAGAGCCGTATCCACGCTGTATCATAAACACTTACATCAGGAGGCATAAGAATGATAAAACTTTTGGAACACGGCGCATACCTGGCAGGCAATGAGATTATTGAGGATCTGCCCGGCGCACCGGAAATTCTCTCTTCAAAAACAGGCAAAGCAGCCCCTTCCAGAGAGGAAGCGGCCAGGGCCACCATGGCATATGAGATTTTACAGGCACATAATACGTCGGAGAACCCGGATAAATTAAAGGTAAAGTTCGACTGCCTGATTTCTCATGATATTACTTATGTAGGCATTATCCAGACGGCCAGGGCCAGCGGGCTGGAAAAGTTTCCGATTCCCTATGTGCTGACCAACTGCCATAACAGTTTATGTGCCGTAGGCGGAACGATCAATGAGGACGATCATATGTTCGGACTTACCTGCGCCAAAAAGTACGGCGGCGTTTATGTACCCCCTCATCAGGCGGTCATTCATCAGTATGCCCGTGAGATGATGGCAGGCTGCGGCAAGATGATTCTGGGTTCCGACAGCCACACCCGTTACGGGGCACTGGGCACCATGGCCATCGGCGAGGGCGGCGGCGAGCTGGCAAAGCAGCTTTTGGGACGTACGTATGATGTGAATATGCCGGGTGTGGTGGGCGTTTACCTGACCGGGAAGCCGGAGCCGGGCGTGGGTCCTCAGGATGTGGCGCTGGCGATGATCGGCGCAGTGTTTGCCAATGGCTATGTAAATAACAAAGTAATGGAATTTGTGGGTCCCGGCGTGGAAAACCTGAGCATGGACTTCCGGATCGGCATTGATGTGATGACCACGGAAACCACCTGTCTGTCTTCCATCTGGACCACCGATGAGCAGGTGAGGGATTATCTGTCCGTTCATGGCAGAGAGGATGCCTATAAAGAACTGAAACCTGGCAAAGTGGCTTATTATGACGGTATGATTCTGGTGGAGCTGGATAAGGTGAAGCCGATGATCGCCATGCCCTTTCATCCCAGCAATACGTATACGATTGAGGAATTAAAAGCGAATCTGAACGACATACTGAATGATGTGGAGAAAAAGGCCAGGGTGAGCCTGGGCGATGCGGTAGAGTTCAGCCTGAAAGATAAGGTAGTGGACGGAAACCTGTATGTGGAACAGGGCATTATCGCCGGCTGTGCCGGCGGCGGCTTTGAAAATATCTGTGCGGCGGCAGACATTCTGGACGGAAAGAGCACCGGAAGCGATAAATTTACGCTGAGCGTATATCCGGCCAGCACGCCGATTTATATGGAGCTGATTAAAAACGGGGCGGCGGCGAAGCTTTTGGCGACCGGTGCGGTGCTGAAAACCGCATTTTGCGGGCCCTGCTTCGGCGCGGGAGATACGCCGTCAAACAACGGATTCAGTATTCGCCATTCCACCAGAAACTTCCCCAACCGGGAGGGTTCCAAGCTGCAGAGCGGACAGATTTCTTCCGTTGCGCTGATGGATGCCCGTTCCATTGCGGCCACGGCGGCGAACAGAGGATTCCTGACGGCAGCCACCGATCTGGATACGGATTTCGGCAATCCGAAATATTATTTCGACAAAACGATTTATGAAAACAGAATTTACGACAGCAAGGGTGCGGCTGATCCTAAGACGGAGATTCAGTTTGGTCCCAATATCAAGGACTGGCCTTCCATGACAGGGCTGACGGAAGATTTGCTGCTGCGGGTCGTATCCGTGATTCATGATCCGGTGACGACCACCGACGAGCTGATTCCCTCCGGTGAGACATCCTCTTACCGCTCCAATCCGCTGGGGCTGGCAGAGTTTACGCTGTCCAGAAAAGACCCGCAGTATGTGGGACGGGCCAAGGAGATGCGGGCCGTGGAAGAAATCAGAAGAACCGGCGCTTGTCCGATGCATAAAAACGAGGCGGTGGAAAAGGCATTTGAGACGATAAAAGCAGCATATCCGGAGTTGAAAGCCAGAGAAACCGGCATCGGCAGCACTATTTTTGCGGTAAAGCCGGGCGACGGCTCCGCCAGAGAGCAGGCTGCTTCCTGCCAGAAGGTGCTGGGCGGCTGGGCCAATATCGCCAGAGAGTATGCCACGAAACGGTACCGTTCCAATCTGATTAACTGGGGAATGATTCCGTTTTTACTGGAGGAGGAGCTGCCTTTTGAGCTGGAGGACTTTGTATTTATTCCAGGGATCAGGACTGCCATTCGGGAAAAACAGAGCAGTGTGAAAGCCTATGTGGTAAAAGACGGACTGAAAGAATTTACCCTGCGCATCGGCGATCTGACCGATGACGAGCGGAAGATTATACTGGCCGGGTGTCTGATTAATTATTACAGGGATGAGAAGTAAAAATTTTGAATTTTTCATATAAACTGTAAGAACAGATATTTATTGATAAAGATAAATGACAAAGTAATTATAAAAGAGCAGCATTGATGAAAAATAAAACATCAATGCTGCTTTTTATGATATCATTATTATCTGTCAAAAATATTATCAGTCATACAGCGGATATTTCTCCGTCAACTGTTCCACCAGTCTCAGCGCCTGCCGCTGGTTATGCTGTGCGCCTTCTACAACAAGCCGGACAGCTTCCGCGATGATATCCATATCTTCTTCCATCATGCCTCTGGTGGTAACGGCGGCGGTACCTAAACGAATGCCGCTGGTGACGGAAGGTTTTTCCGGATCGTTGGGGATGGCGTTTTTGTTGCAGGTGATATTGGCCAGATCCAGCAGTTTTTCCGCGGCCTTGCCGGTTACGTTTTTGCTTCTCAGATCCACCAGAATCAGGTGATTGTCCGTTCCGCCTGACACCAGATTAAAGCCTCTGGCAGTCAGCGCCTGGGCCAGTGCCTGAGAATTTTTTACGACCTGAGCCTGGTAGGTTTTGAATTCCGGCAGCAGGGCCTCTTTCAAAGCGACGGCCTTTGCGGCGATCACATGCATCAGCGGGCCGCCCTGGATGCCGGGGAAGACAGCTTTGTTAAAGTTAAACTGTTCGTTGGCCTCGGCATTGGCAAGGATCATGCCGCCTCTGGGGCCCCTTAAAGTTTTATGGGTGGTGGTTGTGGTGACGTGGGCATAGGGAATCGGGCTTTGGTGCTGCCCGGCCGCAACAAGCCCGGCGATATGGGCCATATCCACCATCAGGTATGCGCCGGCTTCGTCTGCGATTTCTCTGAACTTTTTAAAATCAATTTTCCTGGGATAAGCGCTGGCGCCGGCTACGATCAGCCGCGGTCTTGTTTTCAGGGCAATCTCTCTTACCTGATCGTAATCAATATAGCCGTCGTCCCTTACGCCGTAAGAAATAATATGAAAGTACTTGCCGGACAGGTTTACCGGGCTTCCGTGGCTTAAATGTCCCCCATGGGCCAGGCTCATGCCCATCACTTTGTCTCCCGGCTCTAACATGGCGAAAAAAGCCGCCATATTGGCCTGGGCGCCGGCATGGGGCTGAACGTTGGCATATTCACAGCCAAACAGCTCTTTGGCCCGTTCGATGGCCAGATTTTCCGCGATATCAACGCACTGGCAGCCGCCGTAGTAACGGTTTCCCGGATAGCCTTCCGCATATTTATTGGTCAATGGGCTGCCCATGGCCGCCATCACCGCTTTGCTGACAAAATTTTCCGATGCGATCAATTCTATGTGGCTGTTCTGCCGTTCGATCTCCAGAGTAACGGCACGGGCCAGCTCCGGGTCGAATGACGCCACTTCATCAAAGTTGTACATGATTGTTCCTCCGCGATATATGGTTATTTTTAATAGTTATTAGTACTCAGGTCCTGCACGCAAGGTTTTGGGTGCAATGGATGAGAAACAGCCTGCAGACGTTTCCGTTGGCTGCTGTTTCTTATTGTTTGTTTAAATTGTGATAATAATCATAGCGTAAAATGGGATTTTTGTAAATCCTAAAATGGGTCTGATTTTGTTTTTGTTTTTGATTTTGTTTTAACTTTGTCTGTCCGAAATGTATTCGTTAAATTGCCGGAATACTGCCCCCGGTTTTTCCGCAGATATTGGGATTACAGAATGTAAGGCGTATTTTATAATTTATGTATATTGATCAAAGGTAGTGTCAAGTGGTTTATGAAGACAGCAACGGACCAGACAAGCCCCGGGAGGATTTACAGATACTTTAGTGGCTGGAAATTCTCCCAGTTTAAGAGGGCTTGGGAGGGGAGTTGCGGAACCAAATTGGAGGAGGTTATAATATGTATCAGATTCCGTTTTCAGAAAAAGAACTGAATATTGTGGGTTCCTATACGCTGCCCGGCGTATACGGAATGCCGGCAGTGACGCGTCCGAGGTATGATTATCCGATTACGCCAAAAGAAAACATGGTATTGATGATGAAGGGAGAGGTGCCGGTCTGGATTCCCAATCAGTGGAGAGACAATAACATTATTTGTCCTTATGCGGTGCCGGATTTTTATGCCCGTGCGTTTGGGGGAATCGACTGGTTTGGAATTGACTGGCAGTATGAGCCTTTATCCCAGGCAGGTATGGTTAGGCCGGGGACAAGGAGGCTGTCCGATCTCGCCTGCTGGAAGGAGGAAATTGTTTTTCCGGATATTTATGCCATTGACTGGGCAAAGGATGTGGAAGACAATTATTCCATGCTGCCAAATGACCGGTTTACATATTTTGTAATCCAGAACGGTATTTTTGAGCGTGTGGCGGATCTGACCAGCTTTGAAGATACATTTTATTATCTGCTGGAGGAACAGGAGGAGCTGTGTGCGTTTCTGGATGCATTGACAGACTGGCATATTGAATTTATTAAAGTGGCGAAAAAATATTATCATGCGGATATGATTCTTTGGCATGACGATATGGGGTCTCAGAAAGCGCCGTTTTTTTCACCGGAACTGTTCCGGAAAATTTATCTGCCCCGTTATCGGAAAATTACAAAAGCCTGTCATGAAGAAGGTATGTTTATCTCCCTGCACTCCTGCGGCAATGTAGGTTTGCATATGGAAAACTTTGCGGATGCGGGTTTTGACGCATGGGAGGGGCAGGACTCGGCGAATGACCGCACGGCACTGATGGAACAATATGGAAGCCGTATCGGCCAGGTGGGTAATTTTATTATAGAAGGAGACCTGACGGACGAGCAGGCTGTGGAAGAAATTCATAAGCTGGTGGAAGGAAGAGCACGGAACGGACATTTTGCCTGTCGGTTCAGTGACAGCCGCCCCAATAAGGGAAATGTGGATTTGGAGGCAGAATTGTACCGCTATAGCAGAATTTTTTATAGTAAGAGGTAAAAATTTATTACAAGGAGGGGGATTGTATGTCAGGAGCAGTCAGTGTTATTTTCGCACTTTTGATGTTAGCAATTTTAGTATGGGCCATTATAAAGAAACTGCAGCCGGTTATGGTGCTGTGGGTGATTGGTACGGTGGCATTGATTATCGCAGGGCTTGTAAACGGCAGCGGCGTAGCGGCTGCCTCCAGCGGAAATGCGGTTTTAGATGCTTTTGAATATTTTAAAGAATGTATGGGGAGTCAGTTTTCAGGAAATGCGTTACTGATTATGTCTGTTATGGGCTATGTAGGTTATATGAATTATCTGAAAGCAGGAGATTTATTCTCCGTTTATGTGGCCCGCCCGCTTAAGAAGCTGAAAGCGAAATATTTATTAATCGGGCTGGTGGTTTTTCTGGACTGGATATTTGTTATGATCCTGCCGTCAGGGATTGCTACGATTGCGCTTTTATTCGGCACATTGTATCCGATTATGATTTATCTGGATGTAAATAAGATGACAGCCGGCGCTGCGATTATTATTGGAGTTGGTATTTTTGCCACACCGGCCAATTTTTTCCCGGCGCAGGTGATTCAGGATCTGCAGATGGATATCAGTCTGGCGGAAGCGTTTATGCTGTATATGCTTCCGGTTACATTGATCACGGAGGCATTCTTTGTGCTGGCTTATGTGCTTCAGGCCAGATATTTGGATAAAAAGACAGTGATACGAAATGAGGATCATAAGCCTCAGGAAATTCCGGATCCAAAATCTTTCGGAATTCCAGGATACTATGCTTTGCTGCCTCTGATTCCCTTTGGGGCAATTATGGGGTTCAGCAAACTGGTATTTGAAGATATTGCCATCAGTGTGGTGGCGGCGAATTTGCTGTCCTTTACCATTGCGTTTATTGTACGGCTGTTATCGGCGAAACAGTCTTTTAAAGAAACATTTAACGAAGGCTTTACCTTTTTTAAGGCCATCGGCGATTCCGTAGCTCCGGTTGCGATGATTATTATCGCGGGAACATTTTTTGCGGGCGCGCTTACGGCCACGGGCGGCCTGGAAGTAATTATTGATGTGCTGATCAATCAGATTTCCATGCCGATTTCCGTCTTTATTATTTTTGCTTCTGTTCTTGCGGCTCTGATGTATGCGGCTACCGGTTCTGCTTTTTTGGGACTGTATTCTATCGGACCGCTGCTGGCGCAGGCAGTACTTTCCTCCGGCTCTGATCTTGTGATACCGGCACTGCTGGTTTTTACGATTTCTTCGAATATTTTAGGCGCATCCATTTCACCGATCTCGGCTGCGAATATGTTTGCGGTATCGGCTGCGGCATCATTTATCATTTTCTGATAACCGGGAAAGAGACATTGCGTCTGACCGCCGGTTTGGTCAGGCGCAGTCTTAAAAACATTGATGAGAAGATCCGGAGGGTAGACGGAAGATGAGAAAAAGGTTGGGGAAAAAAGAAATTTCAGTTTTTATCAGTTTACTGATTATGGTGATCGGCGCCTGCCTGCCGTCTGCCGGTCCGTTTACGCAGCGGGGCATGTCATCCATAGCGCTGGTTCTGGCGTTGATTATACTGATTGCCGCAAATGCGCTGCCGGTCGGTCTGATGTGTTTTATCTGTATTCTGGCGCAGCCGCTGATGGGAGTTACGTCATCTCTGGCGGAAAGTGCTGCTTATTGGGCTAATTATCTGTTTTTCTTTGTAATTATGGCTTTTGCCATCGGCATAGCTTTTGCAAATACGACGATTCCCAGGCGTGTTTTGTTTTATATGCTGAAACATGTGAAACGGGATGAAAAGGGACCGCTTTTGGCAATCTGGCTTACCACTGCCGTACTGTCAGGCATTATCGCCAATTTTGCCGTTATTGCGCTGATGCTGGCTTTTTGCTGGGAGTATTTGGATTTGTTTGACGATGAAAGCGGCAGAAAGAAAACCGGCCGCTGTCTGCTGATTGGCATGTGCTGTGCCACGGAACTGGGAGGAAATATCACTCCTCTGGGAAGCAGCATTAATATGATGATAATCAATATGATGGAACAGTGTGGATTTACTTTGTCTTATATTCAATGGATTTTGATTTCCGTGCCGCTGTTTGCGGTTCTGTTTCCTCTGGCGGCAAAAATTCTGTTTACGCTGTACAGACCGGAGCCATTAAGTCAGGAGAAAATACGGGTGTGTATCGAGAGTCATGAACTGAACATGCCGCTGACAGAAAAAGAAAAAAGACTGTTGGTCATTTGCGGAATCATGCTGCTGCTTTTGCTGGTTTCACCGTTGGTTCCGGTTTTAAAATCGGAATTAATCATTGTGGCAGCAGGAATTATCCTGCTGATGCCGGGAATCGGTGTGGCGGAATATGATCAGCTGGCAAAAAGCGAGGCTTTCACTCAGACCATTTATATTTGCTGCTTTATAGGATTGGCAGGCATATTAAACGATGCCGGCGTGGTGCAGGTTATTACGGATGGTTTTCAGAACATAATGTCCGGCTCACCTTCGATTTTTATGGTGGTGGCTTTTGTGTGTATCCTGACCATTGCGCTGTGTAATTTTCTTCCGGCGGCATCCGTACCATCGGTACTGACAGTTCCTATGATCTGGTTTGCGGTTTCGGCAGGGATCAATCCGGTGCTGGTGGTAATTCCCCTTGCGATGTGCTCGAATTGTTCCTGGATTTTGCCGCTGGACCCCATTGCGCTGCTTACTTTTGGGAGGGGTTATTATACGTTGGGTGACATGGTGCGGGCCGGATTACTGCTTACCTTTATGACAGCAATGGTTACGGGCGGCTGGATGATGCTGGCAGCCCGGTTTGTGTAAAAAAATAAGGCATCGGAGAGGAAAGTCAGTTCAAAGTTCAGTCCTTTTGACAGGCGATCATTCGAAAGCAGCATAAGAGATAAAAGCGCAGGTCCGCATCATCCAGCGGAAGGGACAAAAGTTCGGTTATTTTTGCAATCCGATACTGTAAGGTACTTCGGTGAATGTGCAGAATCTGAGATGTGACGGTCAGATTCCGTTCATGTTCCAGATAAATTTGAAGTGTTTTAAAATAGTCGGTGCCTTTTTGGGCATCATAATCCATCAGGTAAAAGAGACATTCGTGACAGAGTGTCTCTTTGGTTTCTGTTTCGCAGAGTTTTTGAATTATATAGCTGCCGATGACTTCATGAAAGGTATGGCAGAAAGAACTCTGTTTCGTCTTCCCGTATTCCAGTGTGATTCCGGCCTGACGGAATGCGTGGGGCAGATGAAAGAAATCCCGGAACGGGGCACTTTGTCCGATCGAATAGGATCCGTCGGCTGCAAAACTTTTCAGCCGCTTTTGGAATGCCGGGGCGGACAGATGGTTTGCGGTCAGATTTTCCACCAGCCAGATCACACTGCCGCTTACGAAAACACAGCAGTCGGTAAATAAAAGTCTCAGGGAAGCCATCATGATATCAATGCTGTTAATGCGCTGATCCTGTTCCGGAATAGAAATTTTTGCGCATACAAAAGTATCATGTTCCTGCCATTTATAAAAGCCAAGGGTTTTCAGCGCGTTTTCTCTGGTAGGGAAATCACCGTCAAGGTATTTCTGCAGAAACAATTCAAAGGAAAAGAAGGATGTGTCTGTGGCCTGCTGTGGCTGTGTGATCGCAATGGTAGCGAACTGTGCGAAATATTCCAGCATTTGCAGGTGGCTCGGATAAAAAATAGAGTTAATCTCATTGATCAGGACACGGCCAAGATATCTGCCGTTTTGGCCAAACAGATTGATATAAGGCACCCGGTAAGGCGTAAGCGGCTGTTTAATCCAAAAGTGCGCGCCTCTGGTAGTCAGTGTCCGGACATATTCTTTATCCTGTTTTAGTATATTCAGAAGTTCCAGTTTAAAGGTAACAAAACCGGTTGTCTGATCATAATTGGTCTCTGTCATTCCTGATACGAATTGGGGGCGGCTCAGTACCATAAATTTTTCATCGTGGATAAGGATCGGATTTTTAAAAAAGGTCAGGGCCACGCTGCTTAATGCGGCTAAACCGCCTGTGTAAAGAGCCTCGTATAAATCCATCTCAAAAATTCTGTATTTAAGAAAAAATTCGCTGGCAAGATTCAGGATTACGGCAGTCTCCTGGCCGTCAAAAAAGAGAAACGGATTTTTTAACTCAGGAAAGAGCGGCTTTTTATGCCCTGTCAGCAAAAGACAGATATCATGGTTTTCAATCGGACAGGAGGCAAGAACCTGTTCTTCACACAGATAGACGACAGATTCTGTTAAAGTATCCTGCCCATAGTAGAGCAGTATATTATCCAGTTTCATTTTGTCATGCATACTGTTGTAAAACAGAGGTTCAAAATCCCGCTCCGTAAATTCATCCAGGAGCATCTGCAGACTCAGCTTTAACGGCGGAATGGATTTCTGTGCGGACGTATGTTTTAAATTGATATATTGAGGTATTTGCATGGTGTCTCCTTTGGATGGTATAGATGGGGCGGCATTTCTTAGCCGTATTTATTATAACCTGAATGAGAAAGAAAATTAAGTACTGAAAAGATGGGAATTTATCATCAATAAAATACCTGTTTCCAAAATCCCTGTCACATAGTATAATGATAAACAGGAAAATCGTTTATCAGGAGGAATACTGAATGGAACAAACGCCGAAACAGCTCAGAAATGAAAAATTAGGCGCAAAAGTAGTGAAAGCGATGGAGAGCAGACATTTTGAAGCCTACTACTGCGGAACAAAGGAAGAAGCGCTGAAAAAGGCACTGGAGCTGATTCCCGAAGGCAGCGTCGTAGCCTGGGGCGGTTCTGTTACGATGAATGAGATCGGGCTGTCAGAAGCGCTTCACAACGGAAAGTATCAGCTGATCGACCGGGATGCGGCACCGCCGGAAGAAAGACGGAAGCTGATGCGGCAGGGATTGCTGGCCGATTACTTTATTTCCGGTGCCAATGCCGTCAGTGAGGACGGAGAGATCATCAATATCGACGGAATGGGCAACCGGGTGGGCGCAATCGTATACGGACCGGACCATGTGGTAATGATAGCCGGGATGAATAAAGTGGCAAAGACTTTGGAGGATGCCGTAAAACGCGCCCGGACCATAGCCGCGCCCATTAACAAGCAGCGGTTTGGCGGTACCACACCCTGCGCCAAAACCGGAAGCTGCGGCGACTGCAAGGCGGAGGACTGTATCTGCTGTCAGATGCTGGTGACAAGAGTCTGCCGTCCGGCAGGGCGGATCAAAGTGATTCTGGTGGGAGAAGATCTGGGATTCTGATTGCCGTCCTTTTGACTGATAAAACGCCTTGTTCATAAGAATGTACGGAAAGAATGAAAAAAGCATTTGTCATAGATCTTCAGGAACATGAAGAAAACTGACAGATGCTTTTTTTATCCATAAATTTCTCTTCACAAATCAAATTTTATGTATTGACATTAGAGCAGCTCAAAAGTTTATACTGAGTTTATCAAGTGAAGCACAGGCGATTAATTGACAGGCGCCGGGTCTGTGCCAGGGGAAAGGAGAAATTTTTATGGATGTTGCGAAACTTACGCCGAGACAAAGAAGAGTGAAACAAATCTGGGGCATGCTGGCCTTGTGTATCTGTGGGGCAGCCGTTTATGAGCTGCCCTATTTAAGCTGGTCCTACTATGATGCCGCAGTGGAATTCTATAGAGTAAGCAATGCCCAGATGGGGTATTTGATGACGATGTACGGTCTGGCCTGTGTGATTTCTTATCTGCCCGCCGGATGGGTGGCCGATAAATTTGAGCCACGGCATCTGATTGCTGCCGCTTTGATTTCCACAGGTGTTTTTGGGACGGTTATTATCTTCCGCCCTTCCTATCCGATTTTGATGCTCTGTTATGTCTGTTACGGATTTACCACCACCATTCCTCTGTGGAGCGCCATGATGAAAGCGACCAGAGAGCTGGGAGACAGCTCGGAGATGGGACGGCTGTACGGATTTTTAGAGGGCGGTCGTGGATTTGTGCCTGTTTTGTACGGTGCTGTGATTATTCCTATTTTCTCTTATCTGGGAGAGGGTGCCGGCGGCTATCGGGCGATTCTGATCTATTTTGTCGTTTTGGATTTTCTCTGTGCTTTTTTCGCATTGTCGGCAATCCGCAAGTTAAGGCCGGACGAGGAGGAAGAAACCGTATCTTCCGGCACAGAGAATGGCGCAAAAGACAGGCATTCTTTCGGCGAATATGTGGAAATGATGAAAAACAAAAATCTCTGGCTGCTGACGCTGCTGATGTTCTGCTGTTTCATGATTTATGAGAGCTACAGCTATATTACTCCTTATCTGACTAATTTCTTCGGTGTCAGCGAGTCGCTGGGCGCCATGATTAGTCTGATAAAGTCCTACGGGCTGGCCGTGTTCGGCGGTATTGCGGCAGGATTTGTGGCCGATAAAATTCATTCCAATCCCAAAGTGATCGGTATCGGATTTTCTTTGATGGTGATCGGTATTGCCACGTTTTTTATAGTGCCGGCCGAGCCGCAGTTGCTGGGACTGGCGGCGGTGACGATTCTGGTAATCAGCCTGGGACTGTTTATGGTGAGGGCGCTGTATTTCGCCGTGATTGATGAAATCAGAATTCCGTTAAAATATACTGGTATGGCCGTGGGTTTTGCTTCCGTAATCGGCTGTCTGCCTCAGATATTTATCTATTCCATTACCGGCAATTTACTGGATACATTTCCGGGCGTGCAGGGCTACCGTTATATGTTTGCCTATGAATTTGCAGCCGCTTTGCTGGGTGCCGTTCTCGCATTCACTCTTTACCGGAATATAAAAAAAGAAAATCAGAAGAACTGAAAGGAGCGTTTTTTATGAATCATAAAATCATGACGGAAATGATGATAGAAAAAGCGTTGGAATACGGTGCTGTTGCGGCGGGTATTGCCAATATTGGAGATCTGAAAGGTTCTCCCTCTTTTGTGATGATGCCGAAACGGCCTCATATCGACCGGGTGGGAGCTGTGGAAAATACGACAGGTCTTCCGGAAGGCGTGGTAGCATGGGCGGAAGGAATGCGCTCCGTGCTGGTGATCGCTTTTGAACATCCTGAGGATCAGCCTTATCTGGATTGCTGGCTGGACGGAAAAAATCCTCCGGGAAATATCGAGTTGATGAAGATCAACAACAGGTTAAAAGAATATATCGAGGAACAGTTCCCCGGCGTGAAAGCACAGCCTCTTGGTTATTATGTGGAGCAGGGCGGCGTGTGGCTGAAAGATTCGGCGGCAGTGGCCGGCTTGGGTGTGCTGGGAAAAAACAACCTTCTTGTCACAAAGAAGGTGGGCCCCAGAGTCCGTCTCAGGGCGATGTTTCTCAGTGAAGATCTGCCTTCCACCGGCCCGTTAGACTGGGATCCCTGCGACGGGTGTGATATGCCGTGCAGAAGCCATTGCCCGCAGAATGCTTTTGGAGCGGTCACCTACCGTCCGGAGGAATATGACGGGTTGGAACGGCTGCCAGGCAGAGACGGGACCTACAGTCTTTTGACCTGCGACCGTCAAATGGCTTTGGATGAATCCAATGAGATTCGGGAAGCAACGGACATCCCCGGATACGGAACGGCTCATTCCGTTTTGAAATATTGCAGGGAGTGCGAGCTGAATTGTCGAATTCGATAGCAGAAATAAAAAGACCGGTATGGTGAAACACTAATCCATACCAGTCTTTTTTATATGTGCACGCAACCGCAGAGGAAATATGTGACGGCGGCATGTTTGGCCGGGTTACGTGATATCTGGCAAAGGAACCTGGGGAAGCATTTTGCCGGTTGAAATAGGAGAATGCCATGGAAAAACGATATACGATAGGAGAAATCAGCCGGATTACCGGTATTTCCACCCATACACTTCGGTATTATGACCGTATCGGCATCTTTAAGCCGGAATATGTGGACCCGGATAAAATGCGGCAGAACAATTTTCATCCGAAGGGGGAATATGTTGATATTTATGCCGACGAATACCGTTTTGCTGATACGGAAAATGTGCTTATTATTCCGGAGGGAGCATATGTCTGCTATGTGACGGATGTAAAAGAAGACTATGCCGATTTCCGGGCGCTGGAGAAGTGGCTGGATCAAAACGGGTATACGGCGGATTTTGTGATTGCCGATGAAATCGGATTTCAGCTTTTTGCGTACAATCAGTATTTTTATCCCTGTGAGATTAAAGTGCTGCTTTCCGTAACGTGAATGAGGACGGAAGGAAAAGGGAAAGAAAAGAGCCGGTTGTTTTGCTGTCCTTTTTTTTCGTTCTGTGTTATGATCCCGTCTTTAACAGTCAGAGAAAACAAAACACCGCTGTAATGCCCATTCTACA
>CAOKOL010000031.1 GCA_948470335.1 uncultured Lachnospiraceae bacterium
AGCGGCTGGAAATTCTCCCAGATCCAGGGGGCTTGGGAGGGCAGTTGCGGAACTAAATTAAGAAAGAAGGCAAGAAACTATGAAAATCGCAGTTGTATATGACCAGGGTGTTGTGGGCGCTCATTTCGGCCATGCAAAGCAAATGAAGATTTACCGTGTCGCTCCCACCGGAATCATTCTGGAAAGCAATGTCGTAGATACCAATGTGAGCGGCCATGTGGCAATGTGTGATTTCCTGCGCGAACAGCAGGTGCAGGCCGTGATCTGTCAGAACATCGGCAAAGAAGCATGCAGCCTTTTGCTGCTGGAATGCAACATCGACCTTTACGCGGGACTCTCCGGAGATCCCGACCGGGCCATAAAGCTGCTTCTGGAAGGAAAGCTTGATGAGTTCCAGATAAAATATTATGACCAGATTTACGGAAAAAATGCAAAAAATACCTGCGGTGACGACTGTAACTGCAGCGGCGACTGCTCCTCCTGCAGCCAGGAGGGCGAAGGCTGCTCCACAATCGAGATCGGATAAAACAACTTTGCAAGGCCGGTCAATGCATCATCGGCGGATTGCCGCATATTAAAAAAACAAAGCCCGCCGCAGGTACAAACAACAATCCTGCGGCGGGTCTTATTTTTTCCAATCTAAAACCGAAACTTATCCTCAAAATACGCTTTCAGCCCCTCGACAGGCACCCGTACCTGATCCATCGTATCCCTGTCTCGGACTGTCACGGCGCCGTCAGTCTCTGAATCAAAATCATAGGTCACGCAGAAAGGCGTTCCGATCTCATCCAGTCTTCTGTACCGCTTTCCGATATTTCCTCTGTCGTCAAACTCACAGTTATAATACCTGGACAGTTCGCCGTAAATCTTTAACGCGCCTTCA
This sequence comes from uncultured Lachnospiraceae bacterium, assembly GCA_948470335.1. Taxonomy (GTDB): domain Bacteria; phylum Bacillota; class Clostridia; order Lachnospirales; family Lachnospiraceae; genus Paralachnospira_A. The sequence continues at coordinate 884 of CAOKOL010000031.1, forward strand.
TTCAACTTTTTGGACAGCGGCAGTACGCCGATCTTCACGGGAGCGATAGCCGGATGGAAATGCAGCACAGTACGCATATCGCCGCCCTCCAGTTCTTCCTCGTCGTAAGCGCTGCACAGGAAAGCCAGCGTCACACGGTCCGCGCCCAGGGAAGGCTCGATTACATAAGGAATATATTTTTCCTTCTTCTCATCGTCAAAATAAGCCATATCCTCTCCCGACGTGTTCTGATGCTGGGTCAGATCATAATCGGTTCTGTCGGCAATGCCCCACAGCTCGCCCCAGCCAAAGGGGAACAGAAATTCCAGGTCCGTCGTCGCCTTGGAGTAGAAGCACAGTTCCTCCGGAGAATGATCTCTTGCCCGCATCTCGTCGTCTTTGATGCCCAGCGTTTTCAGCCAGTTGATGCAGAAATCCTTCCAGTAGGCAAACCATTCCAGATCCGTGCCCGGCTCACAGAAAAATTCCAGCTCCATCTGCTCGAACTCCCTGGTACGGAACGTAAAGTTCCCCGGCGTAATCTCATTCCGGAAAGACTTTCCGATCTGGCCGATGCCAAAAGGAATCTTCTTTCTGGAGGTTCTCTGTACGTTCTTAAAATTCACGAAAATACCCTGAGCAGTCTCCGGACGCAGATATACGGTGTTTTTCGCATCCTCGGTTACGCCCTGGAACGTCTTAAACATTAAGTTAAACTGGCGGATATCCGTAAAATTATGTTTGCCGCAGGTCGGGCAGGGAATCTGATGTTCTCTGATATAGGCCATCATCTGCTCCTGGGACCAGCCGTCCACGGAACCTTCCATTTGAATGCCCTGCGCCTCGTTATAATCCTCAATCAGCTTATCGGCCCGAAACCGTTCATGACAGCTTTTGCAGTCCATCAGCGGGTCGGAAAAACCGCCCAGATGGCCGCTGGCTACCCATGTCTGGGAATTCATCAGAATCGCGCAGTCCACGCCCACATTGTAAGGGCTTTCCTGGACAAACTTCTGCCACCAGGCTTTCTTCACATTATTTTTCAGCTCTACGCCCAGATTTCCGTAATCCCAGGTATTGGCCAGACCGCCGTAGATCTCGGAACCGGGATACACAAACCCTCTGGACTTGGCCAGAGCCACAATTTTCTCCATCGTCTTTTCCATCTCAAACCTCTTTCTCACAGAACCTTTTTTTATCGCAGAATATCCGGCAGCCCACACCGTCGGTATGATTGCCGGAATATTGCAGTCGGAACATTTTTTACACTTCTACTTGAAGATAATGTATGCCACCTCATTCTCAGCGTTCACGGATACTACGTTATCTTCCAGTACCGTCACATTGTCCGAGATATACATTACTTTCCCCTGTACCTGAACCGGCGTCACGCCCTGAATCAGAACCACCCGGTACTTTCCGTGCTTTTTAATGGCATCCGGCGTCACCGCGCTGCCGTCTTTTACCGCCTTTAACCCCACGTCCAGATTGACGCCTACGGAGAGCGCCGATTCCACCGAGCCGGTGGTAAGCTGTTTTGCCAGACCGGCCTCGCCGTTAAAGTCAATGTAATGCTTCGGCGTGGCATAATCAAGAATCAGCACCGCCTGGCTGTTCTCATCCGTCTCCAGTTTCTTAATCGACACGGGAAGCTGATCGTCGTCATCCTCCTCATAGGCCCTGGCAATTCCCGCCGCGTCCGAATTATATCGGATCACCGCTTCCTCTATAAATGACTTAAGGCCGTCTGCGCTGAAATAGTCTTTATCCAGCGTGTCGAACAATGCTTCCTCCACTGTTCCGTTTTCCCGAATATACAGACAATCCCGGAGGGGCTCGAAATGATCGGACTTACTGCAGCCCCCCAGCAGAAATACCGCCAGCCAGAGAACCGCCGCCAGACCGGCCAGTCTTTTTTTTCTCATAATAATTTCCCCTTTCCTGACGCAGACGCTGCCCTGGGGCGCTTACTGCGCGATATGTATACTGGAAATTATTTCTGCATGCATTCCAGCGTACTCACTCATTTTACTCTGAAATCAAAATAATTTCAAGCAATAATTACACCCGGCTTTGCAGAGTCCTTCCTTTTACCGGTCCGTAAATCCCGAAAATGCCGTCATGCTCTCCAGCACTTCCAGCGAGTGAAACCGCCTGTCGATAAATTTCTGCCGGAACCAGCCCACAGCAGCCCCCAGCTCTTTTAATACCTGATCGGACACCCGAAAGGTATACAGCTTTTCCACCGGGGAGGCAATAATATATTCCAGCGTATACAAAGTGGCCTGGCACGCCTCAAAAGGCAGCCTGGGCTCGTAATCCCCGCTGATCGCCATCGCTTTCATCTCATAGATCAGACGCACCAGAAGATTCGGCAGCGTTTCCTTTTCCAGCGCCCGGAAGGACTGGAACAGAAGAAGAAGCATCTGCCGCTCATCATTATTCTCTCTGGTATAATAATCGGCAAACTCCGCAAAGTAGGAGGCATAACAGACCAGCTCCATGTCATTGCCCAGGGTTTCAAAATAATTGGTGATCTCCACTGACCTGACCGTATAGGAGGTTCTCCCCTCATACAGCGTAAATTCTCCAAAGCAAAAGGGGCGGCAGGCTGCCTGCAAAGGGCTGTTCTGCCGCCGGACGCCCTTTGCGAAAGCGGCGATCTTTCCCCGCTCTTTTGTGAGAATCACCAGTCTCTTATCATTTTCCGCCAGCGGCGTTACTTTCAGCACCATTCCGGTAACGGTAACAAGATCAGACATGCCTACGACTCTTTATATCCATAATTTTTCAGATACAGCTCGCTGTCACGCCACTCTCTGCGCACTTTGACCCATACCTGCAGATTTACTTTTGCATCCGTCATATGCTCGATTTCATACCTGGCAGAACTGGCGATTTTTTTCAGCATACCGCCGCCTTTTCCGATAATAATGCCTTTGTGGGAATCCCGCTCGCAGACAATGGTAGCCTCGATATCATAAATGCCGTTTTTCCGCTCCTTCATCTGCTCGATCACCACCGCGATGCCGTGGGGAATCTCGTCATTTAACAGCCGGAGTGCCTTTTCCCGAATCAGCTCCGCCACGATCTGGCGCATGGGCTGGTCCGTCACCGTGTCCTCGTCATAGAACATATGGCCGTAGGGCAGATATCGGAACAGCTCCGCAAGCAGCGTATCCGTATTCAGCTTTTTCAGCGCAGATACCGGCACAATCTCCGCAAAATCATATTCCCCCCGGTATCTGTCAATATATTTCAGCACATCCTCCTTCGGGATCGTGTCCACTTTGTTAATCACCAGAATCACCGGCGTTTTGATCTGCTTTAACAGCCTGAGAATCTGCTGCTCTCCCGCGCCGATATAGGTGGTAGGCTCCACCAGCCAGAGGATCACGTCCACTTCTTTTAATGTCTCCCTGGCCGCGTTTACCATATATTCCCCCAGCTTGTTTTTCGCCTTGTGAATCCCCGGGGTATCTAAAAATACGATCTGGCCCCGCTCGTCCGTATACACCGTCTGAATCCGGTTTCTGGTGGTCTGGGGCTTATTTGAGGTAATGGCGATTTTCTGGCCGATCAGATGATTCATCAGCGTGGATTTCCCCACATTGGGACGGCCGATCAGCGTGACAAAGCCGGATTTACATTTGTTCTGTTCTTGTTCCATCTTCCTTTTCCCGCATTCTTCTTTAGTGAAACAGATTTTTCACTTCGCCAAACAGTTCCTTTTCTTCTTCAATCCTGCCGTCATTTCCCACCACGCACACCGCATGGGCCTCAAGGATGGCCCGAACGGCCGGGGCCAGGGCGCGGATCTGTTCGGGCTGCGCCCCCAGCACCTGATCCCGTTCCCGTTGCAGCGTCTCGAAGCTGATGCCGGCCATCCAGGCTGACAGGGATCTGGCTCCTTTATCACTGGGGCTTAAAGGCGTGTCCATATTGCTGACGGTGCCGATGATATATTTGGTCATCTCCCGCTCGTCCACGTCAAACTGCTCCACATATTCCGGCAGCTTTTCATAAACCGCAAGGGTTTTCCCCAGATTGGGGTCCCGGTAGGAAACCAGATACCCTTCTCCGTTTCTGCTCATGCCGCTCATACAGCCGTATGCGCCGCCCTTTACCCGCAGATGAATCCACAGATAATCGTAGTCCAAAATTACCTTTAAAATCTTCATTGCGCCGTGAAAGGGAAATCCTGCTTTTTTGAAATTGCCGCAGACCGCCACATACTGAACCTGAGAGGAACATTTAAAGCCTTCGTTCTTTTTCTCCGGCACAAACTCATAGCCTTTTTTCCCTGTTCCTCTGCCGCAAAGCTTCCGGGCAAAGGCTGTCAGACGGTCAGGCAGCGCCTGATAGCCCTTTTCATCCGCCGTATAGCTGACCAGCAGATTTTCCCTGACAAATAAAAGGTCTTTTACCCGTTTCAGATTGGCGATAATCTCTCCCTTTTTCTCCTGGAAATGCTGATCCAGATCCTCCACAAAATGATAGAACCTGATTCCACCGGTCAGCTCGCCGTAACATCCGGCCTGAGAGAAATAGGAGAATCCCCGCAGCACCGCCGCCTGATGGCCCGCAGACTGTAAGCTCATCTGGGATCTGGATTTTAACTGGGCAATAATCTCCTGCAGCCGTTTCTCGTCCTCAAGCTTTGAGGAAAGCAAAATTTCTTCTATGATGGAAAAACTGAAATCCAGCTTCTCATACAACGCTTTCATCCGAAATTCAAAATGCCCCGTAAAGTCTCCCTCCGAAAGCCCCGTCTCCGCATCAGGACGGCTGAAAGTAACCACCCCGGTATGGAGGCCGCCGCTGTGTATATGAATCTCATCGAACAGTTCCTGATAGGTAAAATGCTCCGTATCCACAAACCCCAGCACGGATTTCAGCAGACCCACATACAGCAGATCTTCCTCGGTCATGCCCTGGGTATTGAACAGAAGCCGCAGATAGCCGATGCCCGCCGTGAACAGGCTGTGATGAAGCACCGTGATATCTTCCACCTGATGCGCCTGATTGTACAGAGGCGCCGCCTCCTTTTTGATATCCCCGCGGCTTAACATAGGAATCATTTCCAGTTCTTCCTGGGTGCTGGGCTCCTCCTGGTATTCCTTTAATTCCTTTGTCTGCGCCGCCAGACGCCGGATCTCGTCTCCGGTCAGGCTGTCCTTATAGGCCTGCAGCTTCTCTGCCAGCTTCGCCTCTTTTTCCGCCAGCAGGCCCTTTTTCGGAACCACAGTAATCACTGCCCGGTGGGGATTCTCGATCAGATACCGGCAGAGAAGCTCCTCGAAATAGCCTTCCTCCAGCTTTTCTTTCAAGGTTTCAAAGGTCTTTTCATATTTCAGATGCATCAGCGGATCTTTTTCATCGTACAGCCAACTGTCAAAGCACTGCAGGCCGTACATCAGCCCCTTGGGATAGCGGCCGTAATCCGCCTCTCTGTATTTAAACTCAAAATAATTGATGCCGGCCTGTAAGGACTTCCGGCTGATTCCCTCTTTCGCCATCTGCGCAAGCTTATCGGCGATCACCTGCAGAAACTGATCTTTCTGCTCCAGTCTGGCGCCCTTTGCAATCACGCTGAAATAGGGCTGTAAAATCCCATTGTCATACCCGCCGAAAATATCACTGCCGATTCCCGCGTCCAGAAGCGCCTGTTTCAGCGGTGCGCCCGGCGCGCCAAGCAGGGCATAGTCCAGAATCTGAAACGCCACATATAAAAGGGGATCCAGATCCGTGCCTGTCACCACGCTGAGGGACAGATAGGTTCCCGCCTCCTCGTTTTCCTCATCGGTGATGGGATAGAAAATCGTTTCCTCCCTGCTTTCGCCAAAGGGTTTCTGACAGGCAATCTCCGAAGATATTTCCTTCCGGTCATATTCTTTCAGATAAGCGTCGTCCAGCCAGTTCAGCGTTTTCTCCATATCCATGTCGCCGTATAGATAAATATAGCTGTTGGAAGGATGATAGTAGGTTTCATGAAACTGCAGAAACTGCTCATAAGTCAGTGTGGGAATCACATCCGGATCGCCGCCGGACTCAAAGGCATAGGGCGTATCCGGATAGAGGGCACTGCTGATATACCGTTCCAGAATACTTTCCGGCGAGGAAAAGGCCCCTTTCATCTCGTTATATACCACACCGTTTACCGTCAGGGGGCTGTCCTCGGATTCCAGTTCATAGTGCCAGCCCTCCTGAAGAAAAATCTTCGGGTTGGCATAAATATTCGGATGAAGCACCGCGTCCATATAGACGTCCATCAGGTTATGAAAATCCTGGTCATTGCAGCTTGCCACCGGATATACGGTCTTATCCGGATAGGTCATGGCGTTTAAAAAGGTATTGAGAGAACCTTTTACCAGCTCCACAAAGGGGTCTTTGGCCGGAAATTTCCGGGACCCGCACAGTACGCTGTGTTCCAGGATATGGGGTACGCCGGTGCTGTCAGCCGGCGGCGTGCGGAATCCGACGGTAAAAACCTTGTTCTCATCGTCATTGGACAAAAGGAAAATTCTGGCGCCGCTTTTTTTGTGCTCTAGAATATATGCCTGGGAATTCAGCTCCCCGATCCCTTCTTCTTTTATCAGTTCATATGCGTTTATATGTTCCATATTCATAATAAAACATCCTCCTAATTTCGTTCCGCAAAAGTCCTCACTTTATATATTCCCCACCATCCAGTCTTTTAACAGCGCAAAAAATTCTCTCAGCACCTGGTTGGGCAGCAAAAGCAGATCTGCCTTTGCCGGAATGCCGCTGATCTTGGAAAACCCCTGTTTTCTGGCGATGGAACGGGCGCGGAAGATGTGGAAATTATTGCTGATGACGCCGACTTTCGGATTCACCCCTTCCACCCATTCTTCTCTGCCATACCAGTTTACCACAATATAGGAAAAACTGTTTTTCATATTCTCATTGGTATTTTCCGAATGTCCTTCCATAATGATCCGTTCTTTTTCCACGCCGCCGGCCACCAGATACCGTTTCATCGCCTCCGCCTCGGTAATCACCTCGTCCGCTCCCTGGCCTCCGGATACCACAAAAATCACATGATCGTTCTGCCGGTTATATTCCAGCGCCTTATCAAGCCGCATGGCCAGCGACTTCGTAACCTGTTCTCCTTTTACCTGGGCGCCCAGTACGATCACATAATCCAGATTGTCGGGATAGGAAAGAAACATGCTGTGAATCACCAGTCCCTCCACAAATAAAAAGAGACAGACCGCCAGCATGGCCGTCGTAATCAGGCTTACTTTCAGCCACAAAGGCAGCCTGATGGAAAAGGGCCGGAACAGATATTTTCTGACCGCCCATCCTCCCATCAGCAGAATGGCGAACATCAGCCAGATGTAACTGAAAGAAGATCCTGCTCCGGTATAACCGATCAGGAACAGAAAATACAGAAAAGAAAGAAGGGCTCCCGCAAACAACAACAGACTCATAGGCATTCCCTCGTACTCTTGCAGATTCTCAGAATATCCCCCGGCTCCGGACATACGGACAGCTTCACCTGCAGAGCCTGTCCCGCATGGGGCGCGCTTTCCTGCGATTCGCCCCTTTCGTTGACAATCGCTTCCACTGCCGCCGCCACATTCCTGCCGTCCGGCTTCATAATCTCAATGGTTTCCCCCACGGAAAACTTGTTTTTCTGCGTCAGGGCAAAGGTGCCGTCCCTGCTGCATTCGCCCGCCGTCCCTAGATACACGTAATCCTGAATATACGTACTGTTGTCATAAATCTGTGTATGGGAATCAGGCTTTCCGTAAAAAAAGCCTGTGGTAAATTGCCTAGTGGTGCACTTTCCGATTTCTTCCATATACCAGTCCATATGTTCCCGGTAACAGGATTCCCCTTTCAGATAATCGTCGATGGCTTTCCGATAGGTTCTTGCCACCACGGCCGCATACAGCGCCGTCTTCATCCGCCCCTCGATCTTAAAGCTGTCGATTCCGGCCTGCATCAGATCGGGGATATGGCGGATCATGCACAGATCTTTGGAATTAAAAAGAAAGGTCCCCCGCTCATTCTCATATACGGGCAGATACTCTCCCGGACGGCTTTCCTCCACCACCGCATATTTCCAGCGGCACGGATGGGTGCAGGCCCCCTGGTTCGCATCTCTGCCTGTAAAATAATTGCTGAGCAGGCACCTTCCGGAATAGGAAATACACATGGCGCCGTGAACAAAAGTTTCTATCTCCAGTTCCTCAGGAATATGGGCGCGGATCTCGCCGATCTCCTTCAAAGACAGTTCTCTGGCGGAAACCACCCGTTTCGCTCCCAGACTATGCCAGAACAGATAGGTTTCGTAATTGGTATTATTCGCTTGGGTGCTGATATGCAGCTCCAGTTCCGGCGCAGTCTCTCTGGCAATCTGAAAAATACCCGGATCCGCAATAATCAGCGCATCCGGCTTTAATTCCCGCAGTTCCTGAAAATAAGCTCTGACACCGGGCAGATCTTCATTGTGGGCCAGAATATTGGCCGTCACATAAACCTTAACCCCGCGCTCATGGGCGCAGGCAATCCCCGCGGCCATATCCTCCGGGGTAAAATTTTTTGCCTTTGCTCTGAGGCCAAAGGCTTCTCCGCCGATATAAACCGCATCCGCGCCGTAGCGCACCGCCGTTTTCAGCACCTCCAGGCTGCTGGCCGGGATCAGCAATTCCGGTTTTCTCATAGACTTCCTCACTTTATCTGGCTCATGGGCATATCTTCGTGCTGATCGTCACGCCGTCTCCAATCGGCACAATGGCCGTCTCCAGCCCGTCCGTATGTTTTAACTGATACAGATACGCCCGCATCCTGGCATGAATCGTGCGGTTTCTCCTGGTCACGGCATACCTGGACTCAATCACATCTCCGTCCTGCAGCACATTGTCCGAAACCAGCACGCCGCCGGGAGACAGCAGCCGCAGCGCCTGAGGCAAAAAATGAAGATACTGCCCTTTCGCCGCATCCATAAAGATAAAATCATAGGGGCCTTCAAGCCCGGCAAGAATCTCCGCCGCATCCCCTTCGATCAGCCGGATTCTGCCGGATTCCCCGGCGCGGGCAAAATTCTTTCTGGCTTCGGGAATCCGCTTTTCATATTTTTCAATCGTTGTAATCCGGCAGTCAGAGGGCATCACCTGGCTCATCAGCAGGGCCGAATACCCCACTGCCGTCCCTACCTCCAGAATCTGCTTCGGCCGCTTTAACGCCACCAGCGTTTTTAAAAGACCGGCCGTCTCCTTTCTGACCACCGGAATGCCCGCCGCCCGCGCTTCCCTTGCGATCTCCATACAGACCGGGCTGTCCGGGCGCTCCAGCGAATGAATATACGACACGGTGCGCTCATCCACGATCATCACTGTTCTTCCGTTTCTTCTTCCTGTTTGTCCCTGTCCATGGCATCCAGCGCTTCTTTTACGGTCATGGCCGTATTCAGCGTATAGATTCCCGGACCGACATCAATATCATAAAAGTATTTCTGAAACACAAAGGCATACGCGTTATGAATCAGTCCCATCTTCTCCAGCGTTTTGCCGATATCCATAACGGAATCTTTTTCATCGACAGAAATCCGCATCTCAATCCCCGGTGCGGAAGTCATCGTCCGTTTGGAAAACACGGTAAATCCAAGCTGGTAGGCGCCGGTGATGCCGTAGTAAAATACCAGCGCCACAATGATATATATAATCACTTTGACAGAGATAAGGATCACGGTGCCTGTCACCTTATTAATTTTGTCCGTACTGCTGCCGGCTGCCTTTTTGGCCATATCAAATCTCCATGATAATCGGCAGAATCATCGGATTCCGCTTCATCTTTTTCCAGAGGAAATCGCTTAACGTATCCCGGATCACCGTTTTCAGCCGGTTCCAGTCGGTGATATGCCGGTCCAGACAGTCGGTCACGGCATCCGCCACCAGCTCATGGGCCTCATCCATCAGATCCTCTGACTCTCTCACATACACAAATCCTCTGGACACGATATCCGGCCCCGCCAGAAGCTGGCCGCTGCCGCTTTCCAGAGATAACACGACGATAATAATGCCGTTCTGGGACAGACTCTGGCGGTCCCGCAGCACGATATTGCCCACGTCGCCGACTCCTAAGCCGTCCACCAGAATGGAACCCGTATGCACATGTCCGTTGATCTGGGCATGCTGCTCTCCGTCCATCTCCAGCACGTCACCGGACGCCATCATAAAAATATTCTCCTTGGGAATCCCAAGCTGGCTGACCAGACGATAATGGGCCAGGCGGTGGTGGTATTCGCCGTGAATCGGAATGGAATACCTGGGATGCACCAGGGAATAAAGCAGCTTGATTTCCTCCTGGCAGGCATGTCCGGACACATGGGTATCCTGGTAAATCACGTTCGCCCCCCGCTGGGACAGCTCATTGATAATCTTGGCCACGGCCTTTTCATTGCCCGGAATGGGATTGGAGCTTAAAATAATCGCGTCTCCCGGCTTGATGGACACCTTCCTGTGGGTGCCTGCCGCCATACGGGACAATGCCGCCATGGATTCCCCCTGGCTTCCCGTGGTAATCAGCACCGTCTTCTCGTCCGGATAATTTTTCAGATGTTCGATGTCGATCAGCGTTCCGTCAGGGATATTGATATATCCCAGCTCCTGAGCCGTTCCGATGATATTCACCATGCTGCGGCCCTCTACCACTACCTTCCTGCCGTATTTGTAGGAAGTGTTGATAATCTGCTGAACCCTGTCCACATTCGACGCAAAAGTAGCTACCAGAATCCGATGATTCTTGTACTCCGCAAACAGGTTGTCAAACGTCCGGCCCACGGTCCGCTCCGACATGGTAAAGCCTTCCCGCGTAGCGTTGGTGCTCTCGCACATCATGGCCAGAACGCCTTTTTTGCCCAGCTCCGCAAAACGGGCCAGATCCATGGGGTCGCCGAAAATCGGCGTGTAATCAATTTTAAAATCGCCGGTGTGAATAACCGTTCCCACCGGGGTGAAAATCGCCAGCGCCGCCGCGTCGGAAATGCTGTGGTTCACCCGGATAAATTCCACCCGAAAACAGCCCATATTAATGGACTGGCCATATTTCACCACTTTTTTCTTCACGCCTTTTAAGCTGGGAAATTCTTTTAATTTATTCTCAATAATTCCGATTGTCAGTTTGGTGCCGTAGACAGGTACGTTTGCCTCCCGCAGCACATAGGGAAGGGCGCCGATATGGTCTTCATGCCCATGGGTAATAAAAAAGCCCTTTACCTTCTCGATATTATTTTTCAGATAACTGATATCGGGAATCACCAGGTCAATGCCCAGCATATCATCATTGGGGAAAGAAAGGCCGCAGTCCACCACAATAATACTGTCCTCGTATTCAAAGGCAGTAATATTCATGCCGATCTGCTCCATTCCCCCCAGAGGAATGATACGCAGTTTAGATTTTTGTTCTGTTTTCAAATAATTACCTCCTGTTTTTTATTTTCTTTTCCGTTCGGACGCACAACGGCTTTTATCCGCCTTTTGCGCAGAAATTTCAAAATATATTGTTCACTCCAGCTCTATATCCACATCGTCCAAAAGCTGGCTGAAAATATCCGTCAGATAATCCAGTTCGTTATCGTCCTCTACCATTTCATAAACGGCCTCCGCCGCATCTTCCTCCGATAAGTCTTTCAGAATATAGCAATTGCCGTCGTCGTCCACCGTGTCGGCCACCAGAATATAATCCGTCCCGCCGATTCTCGTTTCCTCCAACACGTACAGTTCCAAATCAATCCCGTCATCCGTCGTAAAACAAATCTTTTCCTTATCCATTCCGCCTGCATCCCTCCCGCATCCGCCTGGGCGGACCAAGGTCCGTTCAAACCTCCTCTTTCGTTCCGTCCTCTTTCATGTGTCTGTAATCCAGATATCCCTGCAGAATCAATACCGCAGCAATCTTGTCCACATACTCTTTTCGTTTCTCTCTGCGGACGCCCGATTCCATCAAAATTTGATCTGCCGCCGCAGTCGTCAGTCTCTCATCCCATAAAATAACCGGAAGACCTGTTCTGGCCTCCAGCTTGCTCTTAAGCGCCTCGGATTTCTCCGCCCGTTCGCCCACCGTATTATTCATATGTTTCGGATATCCCAGAACAATGGCCTCTGCCTGGTATTCCTCCGCCAGCTCACAGACTCTCGCCAGCGTTCTGCGAAGCTTGTTCTCATCCTCTCTCCTGATGGTTTCGATTCCCTGGGCAATCAGTCCCGTCGGGTCGCTGACCGCCACCCCCATGGTCTTCGCGCCGTAATCCAGGCCCAAAATTCTCATGCTGTCCGCGCCTCCGAATGTTTAAATGTGCTCTCGTAATCTCACAGTATCCGATGCTGCAGGATTACGAGAGTACATTTTAAGTTCCTGTCCGATCACTTCGCAGCACTCGTCTTCCGCAGCTTTTGCTTAATGTAAAAGCTCATCAGTTCTTCCATAATCTCATCCCGTTCCACCTTCATAATCAGACTTCTGGCATTCCCATAGCTGGTAATGTAGGTAGGATCTCCGGACATCAGATAACCGACGATCTGGTTCAGCGGATTATACCCCTTCTCTGTCAGCGCAAGGTATACTTCCTCCAAAACGTCGCTTACCGCCATCTCCTTATCCTGTGCCGCCTCAAAATACTGTGTTCTGTGAATTTTTGCCATAATAGCCTCCAACCATAGCTCATGAACCTGCAGTGGCCATATGGCCTTCCTCCCGCCTTGCCCTCCGGCGCCGTCCTCGCTGGTATTATTCTAATACATTTTCCATGATTCGGCAAGGGTTTTTCACAATTACATTAAAAATATGTCTAAATTTTACCGACAAAATGCCACATCATTTTGTAATATTTTGATAAATTCCCCCACAACCACCGTATTTTTCTCGCCCTTTTCAAAGGCACAGCGCACATACTCCCCGGTATGGCCCGTCATATAAATCCGGCCGTCAATCTCCGTCTGTTCCTCCAGAAGAACCTCCATCTCCTGTCCCGCGTAATACATACGGAACTGTTCCGACATGGCGCGGGTCAGCGCCAGCAGCCGGGCGCTCCGCTCTTTTTTCACCTGCTCCGGCACCTGCTCCGGCATGGAAGCCGCTTTTGTACCCTTGCGCACCGAATAAGGAAATACGTGCATCTCATAAAAGCCTACTTTTTCCAGAAAAGCTTTTGTCTGGGCAAATTCTTCTTCCGTCTCGCCGGGAAAGCCTGTGATCACGTCGGTGGTGATGGCCGGGTGGACATAAGCCCCGCGGAGTACCTGACATTTCTCATAATATTCCGCCGTGGTATAACGGCGGTTCATCCGTTTCAGCGTGGCATCGCAGCCGCTTTGCAGCGACAGATGAAAATGGGGGCATACCTTATCCATCCCCGCCAGCTCCCTGACAAAAGCTTCCGTGATAATTCCCGGTTCCAGAGAACCCAGGCGAATCCGCCGGATCCCCGGAATCTTCTGAATTTCCCGCAGCACTGTCAGCAGACTGATTTCCTCTCCTTTCAAATCCACGCCGTAGGAACTGAGATGGATTCCCGTCAGCACAACCTCCTGATATCCCTGCGCCGCCAGCTTTCCGATCTCCCCCGCCACATGCTCCGGCCGGCGGCTGCGGATTCTGCCTCTTGCATAAGGAATCACACAGTAACTGCAGAACTGGTTGCAGCCGTCCTGAATTTTGATAAAAGCCCTGGTATGCTCCAGTACCGTGGACAGCTCCATTTCCTCAAATTCTACGGGACGGGACAGATCTGCCAGGCATTCTTTTTTCTCCTTTTCCTGCCCCTTCTCTCTTTCATATTCCGCGAGAAGCCGGCACAACTGCCCCTTCCGGTTATTCCCGATAATAATATCCGCCGTCAGCTCCCGTTTCAGATCCTCTGCCGAAACCTGCGCGAAACAGCCTGCCGCCACCACAATGGCCTCCGGATTCTGCCGTCTGGCCCGGTGCAGCATCTGCCGGGACTTTTTGTCCGCCACGTTCGTCACCGTACAGGTATTGATCACATATACGTCTGCCGGCTGTCTAAAATCCACGATCCTGTATCCTGCTTCACGCAGCTGCTGTTCCATGGCTTCCGTCTCATATGCATTTACCTTACAGCCCAGATTGTGAAGGGCAGCCGTCTTTAAACTGTTATTTTCCCTCATGTTTTTTCTTTTATCCACTTCTATCTATTGACAGATTCCTCCGTAAAAGTTAGTATAATGATATATTAACAATTATAGGAGGAACCCACCATGAAAACCGTACAGATTTCTTTAAATTCTATCGATAAAGTAAAGTCTTTCGTGAATACTCTGACTAAATTTGACTGCGACTTTGACCTTGTATCCGGAAGATACGTAATCGACGCGAAATCCATTATGGGCATTTTCAGCCTGGATCTGTCCAAGCCCATCGACCTGAATATCCATGCTTCCGAAGATATGGACAGCATTCTCAGCATCTTAAAGCCTTACATCGTAGCATAACATACTTAGAACAACGACATACAAAACAATCCAGCCCTTTTCTCCGGCGCCGGCAAAAAAGCTGTGAAACGCTTTTTGTCCGACGCCTTTTTCCGTCACAGTCATCCGCCAAAGGCTTTCCTTATACGGTTCATTTTCATTCTCAGATCATTCCCGCGGACTCCGCCTCCACCCAGATCGTTTCCACCGTATCCAGCGCTTTCTGATACAGTTCCTCAATCTTTCCGGTCAGCTTCGCCTCGGACCGTTTAATGGCATTCAGGTTCGGTTTCGTAACCGGATGCTTTGCCACAAAGATTGTGCAGCAGTCCTCATAGGGCAAAATCGAAGTCTCAAACGTTCCGATCTGTCTGGCCACTTCCACAATCTCCTGTTTGTCAAAGCAGATCAGGGGGCGGAATACCGGCATGGTGCATACCTCGTTGGTAGCCGCCAGGCTTTTCAGCGTCTGGGAAGCCACCTGACCGATACTCTCCCCTGTTACCAGAGCGCTGCTGCCGCTTTCCGCAGCCAGACGTTCTGCCAGCTTCATCATATATCTTCTCATAATAATGGTCAGCTCGTCGTGAGGGCAGGTTTCATAAATAGCCATCTGAATTTCCGTGAAATTCACCACATGGAGATTGATGGGACCGCTGTACCGGGACACCAGTCTGGCCAGATCCACCACTTTCTGCTTTGCCCTGTCACTGGTATAGGGCGGCGCATGAAAATAAACCGCGTCCACCACCACGCCTCGTTTGGCCATCATATACCCGGCCACCGGGCTGTCGATGCCGCCGGATAACAGCAGCATGGCTTTTCCGTTGGTGCCCACCGGCATGCCTCCCGGACCCGGAACCGCCTCGGAATAAATATTGATCCGCTGCCGGATCTCCACGCAGAGCAGTACGTCCGGATGGTGAACGTCTACCCGGATGTCCGGAAAAGCATTTAAAACCGCTTCGCCCAGACTTGCATTGATTCCATTGGAGTCCAAAGGATAGTTTTTCCTGGCTCTCCTTGACTGTACTTTAAAGGTGATTTTTTTGTCGGGATACATCTCATCCATATAACGGATCACCTGAGCGCTCAGATCCTCAAACCCCAGGTCGTCGATCTGGACCATGGGGCAGATGCTGGCGATGCCGAATACCCGGCTCAGCGCGTCTATGGTTTCTTCATAATCATAGTCAGCCTCTGCCGCCACATAGATCCTTCCGTCCTCTTTCAGTACCCGAAAGCTGCCCTCCACCGTCTTTAAGGCCCGCCTGATCTGGCGGACCAGTGCATCCTCAAATAAATACCTGTTTTTTCCTTTTACGCCGATCTCGGCATACTTTATCATAAAAGACTGAAATTTCATACAACCTCCGAATAGAGTCCCGCTGCAGTCCTCCCTGCCCACTTGACTCTGGAACGATTTCCGGCCGCTTTCTGCGTCCGTAAACCGTTCCGTGGGCAGTCCGGACTTTCGCTGATTCGAGTTCCGCTACAGTCCTCCTGGGCCCCCCTAATCCTGGAAGAATTTCCGGCCACATCTGTGTCCGCAAATCCTTCCGGGGCCCATACGGACTTTCGCTGATTTGAGTTAATTTGAGTTCCGCTACATCCGTTTAAATTTTCTCAGTACCGGCAGCAGCCGTCCCAGTGTTTCCACCGCATAGTCGATTTCTTCCATCTTCGTAAACGCCCCGAAGCTGAACCGCAGGGTGGAGTCCAGATATTCTTTTTCGACGCTGATGCCTTTCAAAGTAGCGCTGGGCATCGGGTGGTGGGAAGAACAGGCGGAGCCTGCCGATGCGTACACGCCCTGATCTTCCAGGGCATGGAGAAGCACCTCGCTGCGCACGCCGTCAAAGCTGACGCTGACGATATGGGGCGCGCCGTTCCGATACAGAGGGCCGTTGATCCTGGTTCCCTCCAGCGCCAGCACCCCCTTGGTAAACCGCTCCTTGAGATGATACAGATAATCCACCTTGAGCTCGGAATTTTTATAGATCTCTCTGACCGCCTCGCCCAGCCCTGCGGCTCCCGGCACATTTTCCGTACCGGAACGCAGGCCGTTCTGCTGGCCGCCGCCAAAGAGCAGCGGTCTGATCTTCACTTTGTCTCTGACATATAAAAAACCCACGCCTTTCGGCCCGTGAATTTTATGGCCGCTGGCTGCCAGCAGGTCGATTCCCTGCCGTCTGGGCCGGATCACAAATTTCCCGTAAGCCTGGATGGCGTCCACATGAAACAGCACATCCGGCTTCTTTCTGCGAATCACCTGGGCGATGGCTTCTATGGGCTGGACGGAACCGATTTCATTGTTTACGTACATCACCGATACCAGGATCGTATCTTTGCAGATCGCCTGTTCCAGCACCCGCAGATCCACAATGCCGTACTGATCCACCGGAAGATAGGTGACAACAAATCCCTGTTCCTCCAGAAAACCCATGGCAGCGGACACGGAGGCATGTTCGATGGACGTGGTAATAATATGATTACCCGCCCGGCGGTTTGCCATGGCAGCGCCGACAATGGCCAGATTATTGGACTCCGTGCCGCCGGAAGTGAAATAAATTTCCTTCTCGCTGACCCGGAGACTGCCCGCTATGATCTCTCTGGCCGCCCGCACATGCTGCTCCGCTTCCATCCCCTTTCGATGAAGGGAGGAAGGATTGCCGTAATCCTGGGACATCATCTGCACCACCTTGTCACAGACCGACTGAAAAGCCTGGGTAGTGGCCGAATTATCTAAATATGCTTCCATCTGCATCTGATTCCTTCATTATATAATAGATTTCATTTTATCATATTCATAAAAGACAGGGAAAGAAACTGTTTTGCATCAAATATCGCGGAATCTTCTTTAGACGCAACAAAAAAATCCGAATAATCACATTTTTCCCGTATGCGATATGCGCTGTCAATCAGTTTATAAATTGTTTTATCAAATTCTCCCGTATGAACATAATATTGATTGAAATGTGCAATAACAGAACTATGCTTTGATGCGTCAAAGCCGTCTGATATATTGACAGCACGAATACAGTGAAAAATAACATAATAACTAATATCAATAATAGATAATACCTTTAGATATTTCAGAGAAATATCCGTCGATACGTCGCCGAGTCTCTCATCATAGTTCCGCAGCTCCCCTCCCAAGCCCATTTAAACTGGGAGAATTTCCAACCGGAACATCAGCACCGAAAGCACGCAAAGGCCGGCTGTCTCCGTTCTCAGTATCCGCTTTCCAAGAGAAAGCGGAACAAACCCCGCCTCCTTTGCCAGCGCCGCCTCCGCCGGGTCAAAACCGCCTTCAGGCCCGATCAGCACCGCAATCCTGTCTCCGGCGCAGCAGCTTTCTATGGCTTTTCTGGCGCCTTCCATCCCTGTCTCGTTTTCATAGGGCAGCAGTTTCCGCTCCATATCCGCCGCCAGCTTTAACGCACCCATAAAATCCGTCACGTCTCCGATCAGAGGCACCGTCTGTCTTCCCGACTGTTTGGCCGCACTTTCGCTGATTGATTCCCAGCGTTTTTTTTTCGCCGCAGCCTTTTTTTCGTCCAGCTTCACCACGGAACGTTTCATGGCCACCGGGACGACGGCATACACACCCAGCTCCACCGCTTTCTGGATAATCAGTTCCATCTTGTCCCCTTTGGGCAATCCCTGAAACAGCCAGATCCTGGCCGGAAGCTCCCTGCTTTCTTCTGTCCGGCTTTCGATCCTGGCGGTCACCTGTTCCGAGGTAATCTGGTCTATTATACAATAATAATCGGCATTTTGTCCATCACTGACGCAAATTTTTTCTCCCGGACGCATCCTGAGCACATTTCCGATATGATTCACGTCCGGTCCTGTGATCCTTATCTCATCTTCCCCGATCTGCTCCGGGGTTACAAAAAAATGGTACATGATCTCTCCTGACTTTTCATTTTGGGCTTTCCTGTTCCGGATTTTTCACCCCCTATCATATATCCGGGCGGATAGCCTGTCAATGCTGTTTATGCTTTCACCGCATTTTCTTTTTCAGTGAAAACCTGTCGGGGAGATGCCCGCCGGGAAGCTCCCTGTTTCCTCACGCCCGGATTTGTGATATAATGGGAAACACCGGACATACAGGGCATTGTCGGCACGAAAAAATGATTTTATTCAATATCACAGAGAACATGTCGTTAATTAAACACTGTAAAAGCGGTCGGCAGCTTCACAATTGGTCAGCCGGCCGGAAAGGAATAACATGAAAAAAGCAAAAACCGCTGTTTCGATCATATGGTTTTCCTTTGTAAGCCTTTTGTCGCCGCTTTGGATTGGCTGTATCTATATGTATATCACCGGCCACGGCAAAGGATACGGATATGACATGGGTGCCGATGCTGACATTGCCGTGTTTTTGGGGGTTATACTGCTTCTGCTGTGGCTCCTCGCAATTCTGCCCGTAACCGTCTCTCTGTGTAAAAAATGCTGCAGCAGAAAAAAGACATTCCTGTTGCTGCCCCTTCTGGCCTTTGCCGGATTTTTTGCAATAGGAGTCTTTATTATGGGGTGGAATGAATTTATTAAACTTTTTGGGTACGGTTATGTCCGCCGTTTTCCGCTAAAAACCGAAATGAGCAGGGAAGTCATTTTAAGACTTCCCCGTCGTTATTCATTCCCTGTTTTCTGTTTGGTTTCCTTTTTATGCGCAGAAGCCTGAGAAAATCGTCAAACAGGGAGGTATCTGTCGGTTCAAACATCATCCATTTCCCATCATGATAAGTTTGGGTTTCATCATAAATCCGCCGAACCTCCTCCCCGTAATTTTCTCTGTCTTTTTCAAATTTTAACCGTTCATCCTTTCCCAGGATAATCATAAATCCCACACAGTTTTCTCTTGCATATAAAGCACACAGCGTTTTACCGCCCCGGCGGTATTTATATTCATATGTCCATGCTTTACCGCCATGATTCCACAGACAGTCCATCTCATATGCTTTATCAATGAGGGCACATAGTTTATTCCACACCTCATATAAAGATTCTCCAACCAGAGCTGTCATCTGCTCTCCGTCAGGTATTCTATCAAGCATAACGGCCTCCTTTCCCTTTTTCAAAACTCAGAAAAACTCCGGATTCATAAAAACCACCGTCAGGCAAACGGGCTTTTCCTCTGCATCCAGTCCCCCGGTTAACAAACCGTTTCTGCTTCACCGCGGCGCTGATCGTTTCCAGTCCCTATCCCAAAAAGGAATATGTAAAAAACAGCCAGATCGTCTCATACCCGGTATATGCCATTAACTTCACCTCATTTCAACCGTCAGCCATTCACCAATATCCTAATATTTCTGTCCCCGATTTTTTCCGCAAATTTACCGCAGTCCACGTACCACTGCAGGGCATCGGCCAAAAACGCCGCCCTGTCCCTTTGGTCCATGCCCTTTGCCCACACCAGCAAAGGCGCCTGAGGAACGTATATTTTTTCTTCGCTTTCCTCTATTTCGGCGTAATCATCTTCGGCGTAATTTTCTTCCTCGTAATCATCTTCTTCGGCGTAATCATCTTCTTCATGGATACCGGCAAATGTCAGCGCCCCGCCTTTTTCCCAGTCAAGGCCCACCACAATGGCGTTCACCCACAAAGGCAGCTCCATATTCAGCATCCCATCCATCCACCGGGAGAATTCCGTCCACATCCCGTATCCGCCAAACAGGGTAAACCGGTCGGCAGCAGTGTCTTCCGGGCTGTGCATGGACTGCCGCATATCTTCCTTTGTATAGCAGTATTCCAGCCTGTGGTCAAGTCTGGATACGGTAAGGCATTCTTCATAGACTGCCGCCTCCGTCACACCCTCCCATTCCTCCTGGAAAATATCTGCCAGCAGTTGATCCAGACTGTCCGCCCGGTGCATCCTGATGGTTCCATAGGCATAAAATTTTCCGCTCTCCCCCTGATAGACATATATGGGACCATAATCAGAACGGGGCGCGTATTTGAAGCCCCATCCGAAGCGGCCCACCAGAATCTTGGGTTCTTTTATCTTCCTGTTTGAAGATGACATCAGATACTCTCTGCTTCTTTCATAAGCTGTGGAATGGACTTTCAACTGAAAGCCGAAAGGCGCACGCGCACCATAAAATACCCTGTCATGGCGCTTTTCCTTTTTCGCACCGTAACGAAGCAGGCAGTATCCCTCCATGCTTTCAGGAAAGCCCATCGCCGCAAGGATTTTCACCGCCTTTTGTGCCATATCCATGCCTTCCAGAGAATATACGGCACATACCGGCGGCTTTGGCTGCCGCAGACCATGCAGCGCTTTCAAAGCCGCCGCCTTTCTGCCCTCCGGCGTATCTGTCCGGGCCGCCGAAAGCCTGTATTCCTCCCAGGTGTATTCTTTGTATTTCCTCCAGCCAAGCTTTGCACTGCGGAATATAATATCCTGCCAGCCATAATCCATCTGATGCCAGATAATGAATCCTGTTTCCGATACCGCCGCACGGAAACAGAACCGTTCCTGTTCGTCGTAAAATACGGCCTCCACATTGTTTTCGGATTGTACCGCGCAGGACGTTCCCTTCGGATTCGATAGGGCCATAGAGATGCGGTCATTGTCAGCGGCCAGCATCCTGGTGATCGTGGGAATGATAAAAGGATGTATGGGAATCCGTTTCAGCCAGGATTCTATCAGTCTTTGGGCAGCGTTTCTGTCAGAATCTTCAATGGCAGTGACAGCCAGAAGAAAGAAAAAATCCTCTGGTTTTTTCAGGCTGTCCGCATATTCCTGCAGTTGTGAAAATGACAGAACGGGAGCAGTCGCCTTCACCCCGTCCACAAAATACAGGCAATAATGATAATGAAATTCAACCTTAAGTTTCCTGTTTCCGGGCATGGAACACACAATATCCACAGGAACCTCTATTTCTTCCGTCTCCTCGTCAAAGCCTGTGAAACGTCTCTGCCACGCCCGGGACGGCGCATAAATATAATTTATGTAAGCCGGAAGATAGCATTGGCCGTCCATGACATAAATATAATCTTCCTCCCAGCTTCCTCTGATTTTCTCATGGCGGAAACCGAATCCACGCATAAGAAAATACTGCCAGAAATCAGGGCTGTCCCCTATATCCTCAGGATCAGTGGAAGCTAAAGATATTTCACAGCGATAATCCAGCTCACGGCACATTTTTTCCGTGGAGATAGATCTTAACAAACTTTCCGTCAGTTCTGTCCTCTCAGGCTCCGGATAATCTCCCTCTGCCAGGTACCCGGCCAGTGTCTTTGCCAAAGTCCGGGGCATCACAATCCGTTTGGAAACGCTGTAAATCCGTTCAAACAGGCCCTTTTCCTCCTTTAGCAACTCCCATTCCGGCAGCGCAAAAAAGGCTTTCGCCCGATCCCTGATTTCCGGCGTCTCTTCATAGATGAATTTGTCATAATTGTTCTCGTTGTCATTGATAATGGAAGAATAAATTCTGTAGAGCTTTGTGATGCGCTGCTCCTTTCCGTCCTCTCCGAACAGAATCTCCTCCGCCTGTGGAAGCTGGCGCAGCACTTCCTCTTTCAGAGCGCTGTAAAGCCCTTTGGTACTGCTGCGGTTCAGATCTTTAAAGTCCAGTTTTTTATAGAGAAACAGCAGCACTTCCGCAGGCACCTGCTCGTCCTTAATCCATTGGACATAAAGCTTTACCACACATTCGCTGCGGGCTTCGTAGCCCCCGCTTCCGATCTGTCTGCCGTTGCGCTCATAAAGGTAAAAAGGCTGGCAGACCCCAAGAATATGCTGCCAAGTCTCTTTCTCCCCATCTGTCAGGCGTCCGTCTCTGCTCATCTCCTTTAAAGCTATATAGTCGGAAAATGCATTGTGGCGCACCTTGCTGGCAGGCTGCCGCAGCATGCGGCCGGTCATGGACTTCAGGTCGCAGTCCCGCCCCTGCATATTGAAGATTTCGGCGGCATATTTTCTTCCGGGAAAGGTGTTTTCCACGGAAACTTTATACCATTCCTTCGGATATTTCAGCCCGTCGAAATATTCCTCTCCGGCAAAATGGGGGATAAATGCGTACGCGATGGCCAGCTCCTGCAGAAAGCCCACAGGAAGATTGTCGCCGGGCCAGAGGGTCTGTCCCGACAGATAGGCAAGCAGTCCCTTTCCGAATTCTTCCGAAAACTGCTCTTTCAAAAAGGTTTCGGACAGAAAAAAACGTTTCCATGTATCGGCCTGCTTTGCCTGTTTGAGATTTTCAAAAAGAGTAATGAACGCATGGAGCGCTCCTGTTTCCAGGCTGGCTTTAACAGCCTGCTTTGCCGCCTCGTCAAGAAGTTTCAATAAAGAGCGTTCCCCTTCTTCCTGTGTTTTTTCTTGAATGATATTGCGTCCTTGGTCTTCGGCTTCTTTCTGCCCGCTTACCTGCAAAGTTTCTTTATACTTTGTCTTCTTTTCTTCCTTTACATCCGACGCAAAAGGAAGGGTTACGGCATTGCCTTCTGCCTTCGCTCCATGGTCCAAAGCCGCTTTGTACGCCTGATTCAGCGCCGCGAAATACTCTGGTTCTTCTTCCGGATGATGGAGTTTTGACTGTGCCGCAAAGGCTTTCCTTATGGCTTTCTTATCATCTGTCGGATCTATTTCCAGCAACCCCCATATATCGTTCATCTGTCCCATCCTCACCTTTATTCCTCATCGGTTTCTATTTCAAATCCATCTCCTGATCCATCGCCAAAACCGCCGGATTCCTCATCCCTTTCATCTTCTGCAGTTTCGTCAAAGTCATCAAACATCCCGCCGTATCCAGCCTTCAATTCTCCGTCAAACAGAAATTCTTCCCGCATATCCGTCGACCGCTGCAGATCGGCCAGCCACATTTTTCCCGCTTCTTCCGCATTTCTGACCGCTTTCTTTCTGCCGCTGTTCAGTCCGGCCATAATCCAGCCGGTCATAGCGGCAATCGTCTCCCGCCTCTGCCCGGTGCTGTTTTCATAATAATCCAAAAAGCAGGCTAGCATTTTCTGGTTTTCAGGCTTTTGGATGGGCGGCAGCATAATTTTTTCCAATTCCCGGGTATACCGTTCCAGCTCTGTTTCACTCAGCGTCTGGTTTGCCAGCAGAATCTGCCTGCGTTCTCCCATTTCGTTCTCTGCCATCACATGAAGAATTCCGTTGATGTCATAGGTAAACTGCACGTCCACCCAGGCCTGCCCTGCCGGCTTAAGAGCTACTTCTATGGTAAGTTCTCCCAGAAACACGTTGTCGTCCACATAATATTCTTCCCCCTGGTAAATCCTGATCCTGATCTCTTTCTGATAATCACCGACCGTCACAAACCTGTCCTTATGGGAAGCAGGAAGGGTGGAATTGCGTTCGATCATGGGATTCATAATGTTTTTGTCCCGGTTGGCCTTATTATTGACACCAATGCCCAGTGTAAAAGGACACACATCTGTCAGAAGCATATCCCTGATTTCTTCCCTGCGCTGCCGGATTCCTGCATAAATTCCGGCTCCGCAGGCAACTACGCGGTCCGTCTCTCCCAGGACAATAGGCTCTTTCCCCAGAAGCTCCCTTAAAAAGCGTTTCACTACGCCCAGCTTTGATGAACCTCCCACCATGATCAGGTCATCTATTCCGGATACTCTGGAATCAGCATCCTCCAAAATATGTACAAAAAGCTGCCTGATCTTTCCGAACAGAGGCATACAGATTTCAAAGAGACGCTCCTCATTTAACAGCGCCCGACAGATTCTTCCGCCTGTCTCAAGCTCCATTGTCACATCTTCCTTTTCTGCCAGGGCGCATTTGGCGCTTTCCGAAAGCTTCTTTAATTTCGCCCGATCCTCTTTGGGCAATTCATCTTCCCGAAGCCCGTTTTCCCGGCAGAAATATTCCGATACCGCCTGGTCGATATCATCTCCGCCCAGATGGTTGTCCCCTGCCACGGCGATAATCTCTATCACATTATCAAAGCATTCCACATAGGACAAATCCAGCGTACCGCCTCCGAAATCAAATACCAGCAAGGTTCTGTCTTCTTCTCCGTATTCTCTCCGATAAGCCAACGCCGCCGCAGAGGGCTCGTTGATCAGGCGGTCAGCCTTAAGCCCTGCAATCTGCGCCGCTTTCTTGGTATCGCTGCGCTGTTTATCATTGAAATAAGCCGGAACCGTTATGACAGCCTCCTCTATTTCTTCTTTCAGAAAAAATTCCGCATTCCTTTTGATCCGCTCCAGCACCATGGCCGAAAGCTCCATGGGCGTATAGGTTTTCCCGCCCAGATGATATTCCTTTGCCGTACCCATAAAACGCTTGAATGAGGCTGCCGTATCCTCAGAATAAGGGACCATCCGCTCCTTTGCCGCCGTTCCTACCAGAAAGCCCTCTCCCTCCACATACCCAACCACGCTGGGCAGCAGAAAGCGATCATCCTCCATCGGAATCCAATGAACCATTCCATCCTTCCAATATGCGCCGAGACTGTTTGTCGTCCCCAGATCAATGCCTATGACTGCCATGATTTTCCTCCGTTTTCTGCGGCTGTCGTTCTCCCGCACAAAATGCTGAACCTGAAAAAGCATATATAGTTATATATTATCAAATACGGCTGCCGATGATAAGCCTTCGGGGGGTAAAAATTTCATGAACTTTCCCCGGAATTATTGTGGATATTTTATCCCCCGGGGGGAGGCTTGTACCCTTATGTCATTCCCTTTATAATGGCGGTATCCATTCAAGTTATCCAAATTTTTTACCAATAATTATCTTTCTTCATTACAAAAACATTGAATTTACTGTTCTTTCTATGCAATTAAAAAATTTGTTTACTTTTTTATCTCTCAGTTTTATAGCACATACTTCTACTTATACTTAAAATAAAACGAAATAATCAATACAGGGAATAAGAAAAACTTTTTGATGAATTTTTCTCGAAATTTTATGGTAATCGCCCGATACGGCATTGTAGGTAGTGAGCGTAAAACAGAGGGTTTGGGATACATTACAAAACGGCATCCACCAGGCATCTGGTATACTCGGACTGGGGGGACAGGATCACCTTATCCGGCGTTCCGGATTCCACCACTTTCCCATCGTACAACACCAGCACCCTGTCGCAGAACATCTGAACCAATGCCAGGTTGTGGCAGATAAAGATATAGGACAGCCCGTCCGCCTTTTGCAGGAACTGCAATAGTTCCAAAATCTGTTTCTGGACGGTAACATCCAATGCGCTGGTAGCTTCATCGCAGATCAATATCTTCGGCCCAATGGCCAGTGCCCTGGCAATGGCTGCCCTCTGACACTGGCCGCCGCTGACCTCATAGGGATAACGGTCCGCAAATTCCTTTGACAGGCCGCAGCGCTCCAACAGCCCCACGACCCGCTTCCGGCGTTCCTCTTTGGAAACACCATGGTTTTTCAGGCTTTCGCTGATTCCGTCTCCCAACGTACGGCGAGGGTCAAAAGACCCTGCCGGATTCTGAAACACCATCTGCATGTCCACGTAAATATCCCGCAGCGCAGCGCCTTTGGCGTGGGTAATATCCCTGCCATTTACGGCAATTGTTCCTTCCGTCGCGTCAATCAGCCTGGTAACTAACTTCGCAACCGTACTCTTGCCTGAGCCTGACTCTCCCACGACGCCTAATATTTCCCCGGGAAACAACTGAAAACTCACATGGTCAACGGCGACAAAATCCTTTTTCCCCCGTTTCTGAAATATTTTCGTCAGGTTCTTAACCTCCAAAATGGGTTCCATTTAGCTCCTCCGTAATCTGGGTACTGCCGAAAGCAGTTTTTTTGTATAATCGTTTTGTGGGGTATTCAACACCCGCTCCGCATCGCCGTATTCCATAACATTGCCGTAGTTCAGTACCAGTACCCGATCCGCCATGGCGGATACAACGCCAATGTCGTGGGTCACAATGATAATCGCGGTACCAAACATATCCCGCATCTGCCGCATCTCCATAACCACCTGTTTCTGTACGGCCACGTCCAGCGCACTGGTAGGCTCATCCGCAAGCAGGATCGCCGGGGTCATCAGCATGGCGATGGCGATTCCGGCCCGCTGGTTCATGCCGCCGGAAAGCTCGAAAGGATAACTGTCCCAAATCCGGCCGGCATCTTTAAAATTCAGTTTGTCAAACAACTCCAGCGCCCGCTCCTTTGCCTCCTCTTTGGATATCTCCATATGGGCGGACATGCTTTCATGAACCTGCCCGCCGATGGTACGGATGGGACAAAGGGACGCTCCGGCATCCTGAAAAATCATGCCGATCTTCGCCCCTCGGATTTTCCTGAGCTCCCGCTCCGGAAGATCCGGGATATTCTGCCCCTCAAACCAGATATCTCCCTTTGTCACCATCCCGTTGCTACCCAAAAGCCCCATGGCAGCCTTGATCAGAGTGGACTTCCCGCTGCCCGACTCCCCTACCATCCCTAAAATTTCACCGGGCTGCAAAGAAACGCTTACATCGTGGACAACAGGCCTTCCCCCGAATGATATTTCTACATGGTCATATTTCAACAACTCGGCCATTACGGCATCCTCCTTGCGGCTGGTTTTATTCTCAAAACATATTTATTTCGGAATATCCGGCTCTAATTGATATCCAGATCCGCAGTCAGTTCATAAAAATCACAGGGATGAGCCACCAGCCCGGTGACATTTGACTTGCTGATCATGCTCATACGCAGGAAAGAGCAGAACACAAAAGCGTTGTCATTCAAAAGCTGCTGCTGCATCTGAATGGCGGTCTGGTTACGCTCCTCCGTATCAAAGGTACTGTTCAACTGTACCGCCAGCTCCTCAATCTCGCCACTGTGGTAGCTGCCCCTATTCATGGTAGAGGCGTCCAGACAGTGGGTGGAAAAGAAATTAGCGGGGTCACCCAGGCCGCAGTTTACGTTGGCGCCCACATAAATATCCCAGGCCGACTGGTCCTTGGCGATATTGTTATGATCCGCGGTCACGTTCAGATCCACCCGGATGCCGATCTCCTTCAGCGTGGCCTGTGCGGACTCGGCCAAAAGCGGCAGTTCCTGACGGCTCGGATAGCTGAGCCAGCGGATCGCCAGCTTCTGCCCGCCCTTCTCCCGGATGCCGTCCCCGTCGGAATCCACCCAGCCCGCTTCCTCCAAAACAGCCTTGGCGCCCTCAGGGTCATAGGTCTTTGCGGTAAGGGTGGAACCGCCGAAAGCAACGGTATCGGGAAATACGCCCTTGCCCACATAGCCATAGCCATTCAGCAGCGTATTTACAAAACCTTCTTTATTAATACCCATCGCCACAGCCTCCCGGACCGCGTCGTCCTGAATGACAGGCGACGTAAAATTCATCTGGCAGTAAAAGGAACGGCTGGTCTGGGTACCGGAGAAAGTATAGTTATCATTCTCAAACAGCGGGTAGCTGGCATAGGCCATACCGTAAGCGGCGTCGATCTCGCCGGACTGGAGCGCCAGGGCCAGGGTATCGCCGTCGGAAATGGTACGAACGGTAATCTCGTCGATCTTCACGTCACCGTCCCAGTAGCTTTCATTTTTCACCAGATTCAAATGGTCATCGGTAATCAGTTCAACAGCAACATAAGGACCGGTGCCCACCACGATACCATCCTCCGTAACACCGGCTTCCATGTCGATAATACAGCCATAGGGTTCACTTAAGTAGTTCAGCAGAGAAGGGGCGGGAACAGAAGTTTTAATCGTAAGGTCCAAACCGTCCGCATCGATACTTTCGATCCTCAGGTCGCCTCTTGCTCTGTCATGGGCCTCGATCAGATCCTCCAGGCATGCCTTTACCGCGGCAGCGTCACAGACCTTGCCGTTAGAAAAACACACATTATCTTTCAGGGTAATCTTCCAGGTCAGATCGTCCGGCCGTTCAAAAGAAGCGGCGATCCAGGGATCCAGCTCCATGCTGTCATTAATCTTAAACAGCGTTTCGCCCACGCCGTAACGCATACAGGCCCAGCCTGCGTATGCATAGTGGGGATTCACATTAGGCTCCTCATTCTCCGCGTTAAATGTAGTATCACCGAAGACAAATGTTTTTTTGCCGGCGCTTCGGGCATTTTCGTTGTCCTCGCCGCCGGCTGTTCCGGAACCGGTATCACCTTTACTGCCACAGCCGGCCAGTATGCCGACGGACAGGCATACTGCCAATAGAACCGCGATTACCTTTTTCATATTACTGTTCCTTTCTTTCTTCATAAAATAAATCTTTTCATCCGGAGCGGCTGTTCCGGGGGTCCATGTAATCCCGGACCGTATCGCCTAATAGATTAAATAACACGACGGTAATAAAGATACCGATACCGGGTGAGAGAACCACCCACGGGTACATCTGCAGCATGCTTCGGCCGCTGCTCATCATATTGCCCCATTCCGCCGTGGGCGGTACGGCGCCCAGCCCCAGGAATGACAGCCCTGCCAGTTCCATCATCATCGTGCCGATGTCCAGCATAGCGGTCACCAGGATGGGGCCCAGAATATTTGGCAGGATATGCCGGATAATGACCTGTGCGGAGGAACTTCCCGCCAATTTCGCTGCGCTGATGAAATCTCCCGCCTTAATGGCAAGGGTCTGGCCGCGTGCCACCCTGGAATATTTGGGCCAACTGACCACCGCCAAAGCCAGCACCGCGTTCCCGATTCCTCCGTTCAGCAACGCGGCTACGGCCATGGCAAATACCAGGCCGGGAAAAGCCAGACAGATATCGGAAATCCGCATCACCACCGAATCCACCCTGCCGCCGTAATAGCCGCAGAGCGTCCCCACCAGGGTGCCGAACACGGAGATCGCCGCCACCAGGGCAAGCGTGGCAAATATACTGGTCCGCCCGCCCACCAGGACCCGGGAAAACATATCCCTTCCATGGTGGTCCGTCCCCATAATATGGCTGGCGGAAGGCGGCTGCATCGCCTTGTCCAGATTTTGCAGGTAAGGGTCATAGGGCGCCAGGCGCATGGAAAAAAGGGCTGCCAGCAGCAGCGCCGCTACCAACGCAAGAAATATGTACAGCCTTAGTTTCGTGTTGTCGCGCCTGAGCTTTTGCGCGCGGACCGTAACAGCTTTACTCATTCCTCCATACCTCCCAGACGAATTCTAGGATCGAAAAACCGATAAGAAAGATCCGTAACCAGATTCACCATCACATAGATAATGGCCATCCACATCACATATGCCTGAATAATCGGATAATCCCTCATGTTGATGGCCTCCACCGCCATTTTCCCTACGCCGTCCCACATAAAAATAGATTCCACAATGGCCGTGCCCCCCAGAAGGCTTCCCACGGACAGCGTCAAAAGAGTAATGATGGTAACCAGGGACGCTTTCAAAACACTTTTCCACATGATTACGGAGAATTTCACGCCCCTGGCCTTGGCGCCTGCCACATACTCTTTACCAAGCTCATCCAGAATCGTGGCCCGCACCTGCCGCAGGTATTTGGCGGACATGGCTATGGCCAGCGTCAGGCTGGGCATGGCCACGCTTTTTGCTCCCACGCCTTCCGCGATTACCGGGAACACATTTAACCGGACCGCGAAGAAATACATCAAAAGCAGCGCCACAAAGAAATTCGGCATGCTGTTCCCCAAGAAACTGCAGATCTGGATCAGGTAATCCGTGAATTTATCCTGCTTAACCGCAGCTAAAATCCCCAGGGGAATTGATATGACTATGGTCAGAAGAACAGAAGTTACCGTCAAGAGCAGCGTAGCCGGAAGCTTGGACACAAAAGTTGAGAACACAGGCTTTGACGATATGTAGCTGGTTCCCATGTCTCCTTTCAGAAAATTGCCCAGCCACACAAAGTACTGGACCAGGAAAGGCTTATCCAGCCCCAGTTCCCTTCTGGCCGCGTCGATTACCTCCTGGGAAACCGCGGAACCGGTATTCTCCATCTTCTGCTCCACCGCGTCGCTGCCCGCGATACGCATCATGGCAAAAGACAGGAAGGTGATGGCCAGCAGGATCGGAATCAGCTGGAGCAAACGTTTTAACACATATTTTTGCATTAGGCTACCTCACTTTTGCATACTTATCCCCGCCCTGTTCCCTCTTATGTATGACTCTTTAAATCTCATCGGCAAAGCTCCATCCCGGAACAAAAGACAGGCCGTGATAACAAAAATCAGCATAAGATTCCGGCATCCGGCAAAAAAATTCACGCCCTTTGCCGGAAAAAGAACCGGCATAAAAGAATATATTATTACTGCCAAAACTGATCCTGTTTTGTCTTTCACATTAATCATTGTAATTAACAAAAAATAACCGTACAAGCCCCCTGGGGAAATGGGTTTTACACCTGAAACCTGCACCGCAGGGCCGCTTCTTCTGCTAATCTGGTATTCCATTCAGGCATCATACCCTCTCCTTCTATGCTGCTGTTATTAAATATCGCTGCGTTCTATTCTAACAGATGCATCTGTCCGTTTTAAGCCCCCATGGGGGATAAAAAATTGCATAATATTCAGTTCACAAATTTTTTCATTGTATAAACAGACAGGCTCCCGTTTTAACATCCGGAAACCTGTCTGTTTCTGACTTTATACTCTTTCTTAATCGACACTGGCCGCTTCCAGCTTCACTCCTTAAAAGCGGCGATTCTGAACATACGGTCAGGCATATAAAATTCATCACGCTCTTTATAAACCCGGTCCCCGAATCTGGTATCCGTTTCAATATGGGAAAAAC
Organism: uncultured Lachnospiraceae bacterium; assembly: GCA_948470335.1. Taxonomy (GTDB): domain Bacteria; phylum Bacillota; class Clostridia; order Lachnospirales; family Lachnospiraceae; genus Paralachnospira_A. The sequence continues at coordinate 31,989 of CAOKOL010000031.1, forward strand.
CAATCTGTGCCAGTACCGCCGTATCCCACACGGGCCTGGCCAGGCTGCTGATGGCCAGCATATGGTAAATCTCATGGCACTCATCCTTTAGTTCGTCACTGATCTTTTGATGGGCAAGATTTTCAGGGCTTTTCAGCCATCGGTGCGCGTTCTTCGCGTATTCGGCATCAAAGTTCAGAAGGATCCCCCCTGTTTTCAGCACCCGGAACCATTCCTGATACGCGTCGATCGGATGCGGCAGGGTCCACGTCAAGTTACGGGAAATAACGACGTCAAAAGTTCCGTCAGGAAATGCCAGTTTCTCCGCGTCCATCGTAACCGCTCTCACGTTTCCTTCATCCAGCCCGAACAACCGGAGCATCTGTCCGGTACGGCAGACCATATCCTCTGTCAAATCGATCCCCGTAACCGAATGGCCTTGTTTCCCAAGCAGCACCTCAAAAAATCCGGCTCCGCAGCCAATATCAAGAATATTCAGATTTTTGCCCTGGGGGAGCAGCGCGCTGATTTCATCAAGCCACCGCCCCGCCTTATCACTTTCCAGTTCCCGATACCGGATATCAAAAAAGCTGTCTGCCCTTTTTGTCCAGTAACCCGTCACCCGGTCTTTGATATCCGCAGGTTCCTCCTCAAAAGAAATATTACATAGTTCTCCCATTTTACCTTCCTTTCACAGCCTGAATACAAAACATCGGCGTAGACGCGTAGTTTATTTTTTCTTTCTCCGAATACAGGATATCCCCTATATTCCTTTCCGCCAGAACATGCTCCATCCCATATCCTTTTAACAATTCCACATCCCAGTCCGGCCGGTCCAGAGGACTCAGCGGCATCTTCAGCGCGATCCGCTCCATTCTGTCAAAATTCTCGCCGATGTTGTAATCCTCCATCGCGTTTTCGGCCACCTTTCTTCTGTCAGCCTCATATTCCTTCCGTTTTTCCCCGTCAAAAAGATACCGGTACCAGTTCGCGTCAAAATTCAGCAACAGGCCGCCCCTTTTCAGTACCCGCATCCAACTTGCGTATGCTGTTTCGGGATGCTCCAGGTTCCATGTCAGATTGCGGGAGAGCACCACGTTAAAAGTCTCATCCGGCATCGTAAGCTTGTGGGCATCCTCCTTCACAAAGCGAATCCGGTCTGACAGATCCTCCGCGTTTAAGCTGGCCTGCGCAAGCATAGCTTCCGTATAATCCGCCGCCGTAACCCGATACCCAAGTTCAGCGAGAATAATAGAAAGAAAACCGGGACCTGCGCCAATATCCAATATATGTAATTCCCTGCGGGCAATGCCGGGGAAGTGTTCCATGATCCGTCCATCCAGAAATGCCGACCAGTTTCCTCTCTGGCATCCGCTTAATTCTTCCTGGTTCACCGCAGAGTATCCTTCCGCTCTTTCGGTCCAGTACGCTTTAATCTCTGTTAACAGCATTGATTGTTCCAATTGATTTCCTCCTTACACACTCTAAGTGTATCAAAACCAACCGGTTCCACAAGCCCCCCGGGGGGATAAAAAACACACAAATTTTTTTCAATATTTTTTCCGCTTTCGCATATTTGTTGTGACAATCAGCGACTTCTTGCTCCGATACCGGCTGCCAACACATCGACTTTCGCACAATCCCTCCGTTATACCCGTCACCAATATAAACGTTAGAAACACAAAATTACCCGCTTTCTCCAAATCCCCCTGTTCCCTTCCTCCCAATTATATAGTACAATCATCCTACAATCTAAATGAATGCGTGGAAAAAAATTGAAAAAGACAATGATCGGCCGGGTTTCCGGCCAGGACGACGGGATGAAACTGGAGACTTTCCTGAAAAGGAGGCTCCGTCTGACAAAAAATGAAATCAGCCGGGCAAAATTCCGGGAAAACGGAATCTGTGTAAACAAAGAACAAAGAAACGTCAGCGCGCTTCTGTCCGCCGGGGATCTGGTAGAAGTGCTGCTGGAAACGGGAAATGAAACCTCGAAAAATCTGAAAGCTTCAAAAAAAGAAATCTCCGTGCTCTACGAGGATACGGACATTATCGTAGCCGACAAACCCTCCGGCATCTGTGTCCATCCCTCTGACAGCAGAGATGGGGATACGCTGGCAAATCGTCTTGCTTTTTACCTGCGAAACAAAGGCGAAGACTCGGTGATCCGAATATTCGGAAGGCTGGATCGGGACACCTCCGGCGTGGTGCTGGCCGCAAAAAACCGGGCGGCGGCCACCCGGCTGGAACGTCAGCGAAAAAACGGGCAGCTTTTTAAAACCTATCTGGCCATCACAGAAGGAATCCCTCTGCCAGTAAACGGAACCATCCGTGCCCCTCTGGGATCGGACCCCAAAAACAGGAAACAAATGTGTGTAACGCCGGCAGGGAAACCGGCGGTGACATATTACGAAACGCTGGCGATGCAAAACGGCCTTGCCCTTGTCCGTCTGCGGCTGGAAACCGGCCGAACCCATCAGATCCGGGTTCACATGTCATCCGCCGGCTGCCCCCTTCTGGGCGATCCTCTGTATGGAAACGGAGAGACGCCAAAGATCAGACGAACAGCCCTTCACGCACAGACCCTCTGTTTTTTGCAGCCCTTTACCGGGGAAATGTGCCAGGCAGCGGCGCCTGTTCCGCAGGATATGAACGCTATCGGCTTTTTCCTGCCGTAAACCGTAAGATCAGCCGAAAAGCCATGCCATACAAAACCGTGAAAAAACCGATCCTGCACAGCTCATCTCCGATGCCCATATTGACTGCATATTGAATCTGCAGTTCAAGAGGCGGGTCCTGGTAAGGGATTCCGGCTTTTATCACCACATAATAAACCCCGACGGCCAGAATTATCAGACCGGCCAGAACGGCGGCATTGCTCAGCGTATAAAACAGACTTTTTATTTTTTCTGCCATCAGACGGCTCCTTTCTCCCGCAGACGTTTCCCGTCTGCCGGCTTTGGCTATCCTCTGCGTATATCCATCAGACGGAACAGATCCTCATACGTCTTCCCCCGATCCTCCAGATCAATCATCAGCCACCTCTGGCCGTTTCCCTCTTTTGTCCGGTTATAAACGTCCCGGATCGTTTTGGAACAGTCCGGCAGTATGGCCTCAACGGCATCCTTTTCCCTTTTTCCGACCACGATCATCGCCGTGAAATACCCCTCACGGGGATATATGGTACATAATGTTTTTCCGGCTTTTTTGAATTTCACATTCCAGCCCTTTTCCCAACTGCAGCCGCTGTATTCTATTTTTTCCAGGCATTGATACCGTTCCTTCACCTGCGCGCAGAATTGCCCAAAAAGAGGATTTCTGATCTGTTCCCCGATTTCTTCCAATACAGGACATACGCTTCCATCCGATAAATCCACCATGCTTACACCTCCATATCAATCATAAACTGTCAGCCGGGTCATGCGGACATTGATTGTTCCGTTTCATTATACCGGACATCCCCTCAAAAATCACCTGTGATTTTTCTCAGCATCCATTCATGCATTACCGCCATCAGAACCAGGATCGCGAACAAATACACCGGAAACAGAAATACCCCGATATGATTCGCAATAAAGCCGAAGATCGGCGGCATAAAGCAGGTTCCCGCATAGGCGGAGGCCATCTGGGCACCGATCATGGCCTGTGATTTATCCGCCCCGAAATGCGCCGGCGTGGAATGTATAACAGAAGGGTAAATCGGCGCGCAGCCCAGCCCCACGAAAATCAGTCCTGCCAGCGCGCCCGCACTGCCAAAAGGCAGCAAAAGCAATACGACGCCCAGCAGAATCACACCCTGTCCAAGCCGGATCATCTGCGTGTCGCTCAGCTTCATGGTCAGAAATCCGCCAAGGGCCCTTCCCGCCGTAATTCCGATAAAGAACAGGCTGGCAAAACCGGCGGCGGTTTCCGCGGAAAGTCCCCGGCACAGCACAAGATAGCTGCTGGCCCACAGGCCGGCCGTCTGTTCCAGGGCGCAGTAGCAGAAAAAAGTCACCATCACTTCCCTTGCGCCCGGAATTTTAATCACCTGTCTCAGCGAAAGAGACTGACCGCCGCTCTCCGGGCCGGACTGCGCCGCATCATTTGTTCCCTGTTTTTTCCATAAAGGCAGACTGAGAAACAAAACGGCAGTCAGCAGAATCTGTAAAAAAGCAATATAACGATAGCCCATATTCCAGCTTCGCCCGCCAGTCAGCGCATAGCCCATGATATAAGGTCCCAGGGAAGCGCCGACGCCCCACATGCAGTGCAGCCAGCTCATATGCCGGCTGGCATAGTGAAGGGCCACATAATTATTTAAGGAAGCGTCCACGCTCCCGGCGCCAAGTCCGTAAGGAACGGCCCACAGACACAGAGCGGCATAGGAATGACTGACCGAAAATCCGAACAGGGCGGCAGCCGTCATCAGCACGCTGACAGCCGTAACCTTTCCCGTCCCGAACCGTTTCGTCAGCCTGTCGCTTTGCAGACTGGATACAATGGTCCCCACGGCGATAATCATGGAAATCCCGCCCGCATAGGAGACAGGCACGGAAAATTCCCGGTACATCGACGGCCATGCCGAACCCAAAAGGGAATCCGGAAGCCCCAGGCTGATAAACGCCAGATAGATCATAATCAACAGCAACTGAAACATGTCATCTTCCTCCTGCTTCTTTTGGTTTTGCAGCTTCCCTCCCAAGCCCCCTGGTTCCGGGAGAATTTCCAGCCGTTTCAGCGTCTGTAAATTTTCCCTGGACTTGTACGGTCCGCTGCGGGTTTTCATAAATCATTTGACACTGCTTTCTTTACCAAAAGAATACCGTCAAAAGATGCTTGATTCAATACATTTTCGGACGTATAATATAACAAAACCGCCAAACTGCCCAAAAGATACGGGTTCCGGGCCGCAGCCAGACCCCTGGGCGGACGTGTCAAAAGGAGGAGGCCATGGCTTTACAGACATGCACTTTAAATCTGGACAGAACTTCAAAAGAACTCCGTCCCCATGGAAATCTGGGATTTCCCTGCGCCGGATATTCTTCACACTATACCGACAGTCCGGAAGACACGATTCCGTGGCACTGGCATGAGGAACTGGAAATGATCTATCTGGAAAGCGGGCAGATGAAGGTAAAAATCCCGTCAAAATCCGTACTTCTGGAACAGGGGGACTGTATCGTTATCAATACAAATATCCTTCATTCCTGCACCGCCCTTTTGGAATGCCATCTGCACTCCCTTGTGTTCAGCCCTGCCCTGATTACCGGAAACGCGGATTCCGTGTTCGCGGAAAAATATATGGGGCCTCTTTTATCCTGTGATGCTTTCTCGGCCCATTTTATAAAGGCGGACAGCGGAGGTCACAGAGCGGCGCAATGGTTTTGCGCCGCTTTCGACGCCCTTGCCAAAGACAGCTACGGATTTGAATTTACCGTCCGGGAAAATCTGTCCCGGATCTGCCTGTTTCTATATGGGGAGTTTCGGCCTGAGACAGATCCGGGCAATGGGCCGCTTAATCAGGACAATCTCCGCATCCGAAATATGCTGGAATACATCCACCGGAACTTTTCCGAAGACCTCTCCCTGGCGGACATCGCCAAAGCCGCCGATATCAGCGAACGGGAATGTCTGCGCTGCTTTCAGAAAACCATCCAGCTCTCCCCGATTCAGTATCTGCTGAAATACCGGATTATGCAGGGCGCGCAAATGCTTCTGAAAAATCCGGCGGACAGCATTTCCGAGACAGCGTCTCTGTGCGGCTTCGACAGCCCCAGCAATTTTGCCAGGCTGTTTAAGCGTTTTTACAACTGTACGCCCAGGGAATACAGAAACAGAAATTTCCGTTACAGCAGATAATTGTTCTCTTTGTCCGCCACCTGCAAAGCCGCCAGCGTATACGTGACATACCCTTCGGCCACAAGAGGTTCCAGCTTACATAATGCTTCGGCTTCCTCAATACCCGCTGTTTTAAAAATTACCATCCCGGCGACGCCGGGATACCCTTTGAAGGGGCCGCACAGCTCTATTTTTCCGTCGGCATCCAGATTTCTCAGGTGTTCCACATGCCTTGTGATAACAGCTTTTGTAACTTTGTTAAATGTTTTTCCCTTTTTCATAATCATTACATACAACCATTTTTCCATGCCGTTTCCTCCATTATAGTTCCGCAGCTCCCCTCCCAAGCCCCCTGAACCTGGGAGAATTTCCTGCCGCTGACGCGTCAGTAAATCCTCCCGGGGCTTGTCCGGTCCGCCGCTGTTTTCATAAACCGCTTGACACTACCGAAGTTCCGCTGCTTCCCTGCCAAACTTCCCTTTCAGCCTTCGCCCCTGTGCCGCGTATACATTTTAACGATATCGGCAGCCTTTTCTCTCAGCATAACGCGAGCTTCCCCAGGCTCGATAATCTCAACATCATTTCCAAACGACAGCAGATAATGGAGAATCCAGTGATTCAGCTCATACTGTGCCGTAACATAATAATATCCGTCATCGCCCAGGCAAACCTGGTCTTCCTGAAATTCATCATACAGCCTGTGAACAATCCGGGGGGAAAATTTCAGCCTGAACACAGGAAAATTGCTTTCCCCCTGATCCGCGGGCGCCAGCGAAAAATCTCCCGGCAGCTCCCGCTCGAAAATTTCCGGCATCACCTGCAGCTTCTTGATTCTGGACAGGCGGAAAATCCTGATTGCTTCTCTCTCCCCGCAATAGCCGATGATATACCAGGCATGAGATTTAAAAGCCAGCCGCAGCGGCTCTATGATTCTCGACGATTTTTTCAGCTCCGTGCTGACATAATCAAATTTGATCCTGTGCCTGTTGACAATCGCGTACTGCAATTCGGAAATCTTGATTTTTTCCCTTTCATCACTCCCCCAATATGAAAAATCAACATCAAGCCACTGGGGTTCCAGCGCATTTCTGAACACAGCGCCGATTTTGCTTAATGCCGTTTCCGCGTCAGGATACTTTGTGGCCTGCAATATTTTCAGCCCCTGATAAACGCTCTGCTGTTCCTCTCTGGACAACAGGGATTTATCAATTGCGTACCCATCTATCAGAGATATTCCTCCGCCTGCACCCTTCGCGGATATCACAGGTATCCCGGCAATCGTCAGCGTATTGATATCCCGGTAGATCGTTCTCGTTGACACGCTAAAATAATCCGACAATTCCTTTGCCGTAACATGTCCGTGATTGACGATATAAAAAACCATCTGAACCAAACGATCAATCTGCATCCCGTCCACTCCTTTCCCCGTAAACATATGATAACATATCTAATATGACATATAGCTGTCACATTAGATTATTTATTTCTGAAAACGCTCCAAATGATACGCTCCTTCCGCGCCATATTGAGATTTTCGGCAGTTATCCCTCCGTTATTAACATATGGTTAAAAAATTCTCTCAAAAGTTAACATCATCTCAATTGCCGGATTCCCCGTCCGATGATATGATGAAAACAACAAAAGCTTTTGTATCATTTAAAACCAAGGAGTGAACAAAATGCCAATCAATACGGTGATTCAGCAAAAGAGAAAAGAAGCAGGACTAACCCAGGAACAGGTGGCCGATTATCTCAATGTTTCCATCCCTGCCGTCAGCAAATGGGAAAACGGCTCCACCAGCCCGGATATTTCCCTGCTGCCGCCGTTAGCCCGGTTACTTAAAATTGATTTAAACACACTGTTCTGCTTTCAGGAAGATATGACCCGGCAGGAAATCGAATATTTCTGCAAGGAGATCACGGAGACTGTCCGGACAGAAGGAATCGGGGAAGGCTTTGAACAGGCCCGGCAGAAAATTCATGAATACCCCCACTGCGAACCATTGCTGCACTGCCTTACGTTCCAGTTAGACGGCCTTTTAATCACGTCCGGACTGCCGCCTGAGGAGAAGGAGCAGTATGATAAGACTCTTTCCGAATGGTATCGCCGGCTTTCCGAAAGCGGCGACGACAAAATCAGCAACAGCGCGGATTATATGATGGTCAGCAGGCTGATTCGCGAAGGTGATTATGACGAAGCCCAGGAAATTCTGGACAGAATGCCTGACCGGGAAAATCTGTTAAACGGCATGGCAGATAAGCTGATGCTGCAGGTAAACATTTACCAACAGCAGGGCAAAACGGAGGAAGCCGTGAAAGATCTGCAGAACGCATTGCTTATGTCCCTTAATAAAGTACAGCTTTTGCTCTGGAAACTGATGGACGCAGAACTGGCATCCGGAAAAATGCCGACGGCAAAATACATCGCGGATAAAACAGTGGAGATGACCGCTCTTTTTGATTTGTGGGCATATAACGGATTTCCGGCTCCTTTGCAGATCGCTTCCGCGGAAGAAAATGCCGACGAATGTATCCGCATTTTACGGCAGATGCTGAAAGCGATGCTCACGCCATGGGATCCGTCCGGTTCCCCGCTGTTTTACCGCGTCGCGAAAACCACCGGCCAAACTCAGATGCTGCCGGCCATCCTGTCCGAACTGGAACGGGACCCCGCGTATGATTTTCTGCGGAAATCTGATCAGTTTGAGCCATTGATTTCCGCCTATCGGGAGGCGATTGAAAAATAAACCGCCCGGAACGTAAAAAATATGCTATACTCTGTTTATGTCTGTAAAACCAATCCCTGCGCCCGGCGTCAGCCTGTGCCTGCGCTTTCAGGGCGCCGGGCGTACTTTCTGTGATAAACGGAGGCATCAACTGATGAAAATAGCATTTTTTATTTCCGACCACGGATTCGGACATATTATGCGCAATGTAGCCGTAATCAGCGCCGTTCAAAAGATGGGGCATGAGGTGCTGTTAGTCACCGGAAACCGGCAGATGGCCATGGCAAGACAGTATCTGCCCCAGCCGGTGAGAGAAATCATCCGAAACACGGATGCCGGCCTGGAAGTGATTCCCGGCACACTTTCCATCGACACGGAAGCCACCACCCGGGCAGTCAGACGCCACCTTTTACGCTGGCCGGAACTGATCGCGACGGCAAAAGACCTCCATGCCGACCGGTTTGTGGTGGATATCGCGCCGTGGGCGCTGCAGGCGGCAAAAGAAACCGGGACTCCCTGCTTTCTGATGGCAAGCTTCACATGGCTGGACCAGTACGGATGGTTTCTGCCCGAAGAACTGCTGGCGCCTTACCGGACGGCCTTTGCGGCCGCTGACAGAGTTCTGATGTATGACCTGGCCAATCCTCCCACGAAAAACCGCTATCCGGTGCATACCGACGTAGGCTTTACGGCAAGGCCCTTCCATGAAGATGCGGCAGCGCAGATCAGGTCACGGCACAGCCGGAAAATTGTTTTTCTCTCCCTTGGCGGCAGCAATATCGGACTGGATTTTGAAATTGATGTCAGCGGGCTTCCCTACGATTTTATCAGCGCCGGAACACTGCGTCTTGCGGGCGCCAATACCGAGATGCTGGACCCATCCACAGGCAACACCCAGGATTACGTTAAGGCGGCGGATTTCTGCATCTCCAAAGCCGGCTGGACTACGGTTTCGGAAATCATGCTGGCCGGCGTCCGCACCGCCCTTCTGGAACGCAATGACACACCGGAGGACACGATGACCATCGCCGAGCTGAAACGGCGCAAAGCGGTAATCTCCATTTCCACCGAAGATTTGAAAGATATGAAAAAGGTAATGGAACGGCTGGAGCAGTATTCCGGAACCGGGCGGCACTATTCGAATAATTACCGGAAAATTGCACTGGAAATCACCGGATAAGCGACGATTCCGTACAATACAGGGAAAAACCCAGGTAATCGGTCACAAACAGCGTCAGGTAAAGCACCTGAACAGTGAAGGCCATGGTCAGCGCACCCTGCGCCAATGCATAAATATTATGGCAAAATAAATTCCTTCTTGACAGCTCGGAAAACAGATGGTAAAATACAGGTTAGTTTTTGCTAACTCACGTAAGAAGACATCCTGCACAAAGGATTTGTGAAAGCATCTTATGATGCTTTGCTTTTTGCCTGATAGTTAGTATTAGCTAACTAAAGTAGAAGGGAGTTGAAACAGTGAAAAAATCGGGAATAACAATAGGATTAGCAGTATCCTTATTGATACTGTCAATCCTGTCACTGTTTATCGGGGTCATTGATCTGGACACTTTGTCACTTTTGTCCGGAGATGTATGGCAGCTCAGAATTTTTATCATTTCAAGACTGCCTCGGCTGCTCGCCCTCCTGTGTACCGGAATCGGAATGAGTGTGGCGGGCCTTATCATGCAGCAGCTTTGCATGAATAAATTCGTGTCGCCCACCACAGGCGCAACCATTTCCTCCGCGCAATTTGGAATTTTGCTGGCATTGCTGTTTATGCCGGATTCTACGCTTTGGGGAAGGGCGCTGTTCGCCTTTGCCGCGGCTGTCGCCGGAACATGGGGTTTTGTCTGGTTTATTCAGCGTATCCAATTTAAGGATGTTGTCATGGTGCCTTTGGTCGGAATCATGTTCAGCAATATCATCGGAGGCATCACAAATTTTCTCGCCTACAAGTTTGAAATGACCCAGGCCCTTTCCACCTGGCTCACCGGACATTTTTCGCTGGTGCTGAAAGGCAGGTATGAACTGGTTTATCTGGCAGTTCCGCTGGTAATCCTTGCTTTTCTATACGCAAACCACTTTAACATCGTGGGCATGGGCCGGGACTTTTCAAAAAATCTCGGTGTCAATTATAACGTCATCTTATTTATGGGGCTGACCATCGCGGCGATGATCACAGCCAGTGTGGTAGTGGTGGTAGGCGCTGTCTCCTACATAGGCCTGATTGTCCCAAATGTGGTTTCCCTGTTCAAGGGCGATAACATACGGGGAACCCTGGCAGATACCGCATTATTCGGCGCGCTGTTTGTACTGGTCTGCGACATGGCCGGACGTATTGTCATTGCGCCCTATGAACTGCCCATTGAGCTGATCATAGGAATCATCGGAAGCATATTGTTCATCATGCTCCTGTTCTACAGGCTTCGCGGCGGCAGAACATCTATCAGGCTGGGAGGTGCGGTCAAATGAGGATGGAAATTTATCGTTCCAATTTAAGAAAGCTCCTCTTTCTGACGGTGCTTGCGGCTTTGGCTGCCGCTATGTACATGACAGTGGAGGTGAATTTTGAAAATGCCAGGCTCCTGCACTATTCATTGAAGATACGCGCCCCAAAGCTGACTGCCATGCTGATCGCAGCCTCTGCCATCGGCGGAGCGTCCATTGTCTTTCAGTCCATTATCAATAACACCATTGTGACACCCTGCCTTTTGGGAATGAACTCCTTATACACTCTCACCCATACAGCGGTGGTGTTTGCGGCAGGTTCCGGCAGTATCCTTGCAGCCAATGCCAACGCCGCGTTTGCCACAGATCTGGTTTTGATGGGGATTACGGCAACGGTTCTTTACAGTTACCTGTTCCGCAAAACCAACCACAATGTACTGTATGTGCTTCTGGTGGGTACTGTTTTGACATCCTTTTTCGGGAGTATTCAGTCTGCCATGATCCGAACCATGGATCCCAATGAATATGACAGTCTGCTGAGTACCCTGGTCGCAAGCTTCAGCAATATCAACAGCGAAATTATCCTGTTTACAGTGATAGTGCTTGCGGCGGTTGTTTTTGCTTTGCGAAAAGAGCTTGCGCTTCTGGACGTGATTACCCTGGGCAGGGAGCAGGCCATCAATCTTGGAGTGGATTATGACCGCACAATCCGCCGATTGCTTTTGGGCGTAACGCTCTGCATTGCCGCAGCCACAGCTATGGTAGGGCCGATCTCCTTTTTAGGCCTGATCATTGCGAATCTGGCAAGGCAGTTTCTGAAAACCTACCGCCACAGCTTTTTAATAACAGGCTCCTCCTTATTTGGAATGCTTGTGCTTGTAGGCGGACAGCTGGCTGTGGAACATGTTTTTTCCTACGCAATACCGGTCAGCGTGTTTATCACGGCAGGCGGCGGTATTTATTTTCTTTACCTGCTTTTGAGAAAAGAAAAATAGGAGGATATGCAGACATATGAAAGCAGCACAGCTTACAAAACAATACGGCGGAAAGCGAGTCGTGGACGATGTCACCTTTGAGATACCTAAGGGTAAGGTGATTTCCCTGATCGGCCCCAACGGCGCGGGAAAATCTACAGTCATGGGCATGATTTCCCGGCTGATTGCGGCAGACAGCGGGACTGTGGGGCTTGCCGGAAAAGACATCCGTGGGTGGAAAAGTAAAGAACTGGCTAAAAAACTGGCGATCCTGACCCAGCACAACCAGGTGCAGATGAAGCTTACGGTACGGGAACTCGTTGCTTTTGGCAGATTCCCTTATTCCGGAAACCATCTGAAATCCGAGGATGTGGAGATCGTAAACCGCGCCATCGGCTATATGGAACTGGAGAAATTTCAGGACAGGTTTATTGATGAATTGTCCGGCGGACAAAGGCAGAGGGCCTATATCGCCATGGTCATCGCCCAAGACACGGAATACATACTTCTTGACGAGCCCACCAACAATCTTGATATTTACCATGCCACAAATATGATGAAAATCGTCCGCCGCCTGTGCGATGAGCTGGGCAAGACGGTGATTTTAGTGCTGCACGAAATCAACTACGCGG
>CAOKOL010000032.1 GCA_948470335.1 uncultured Lachnospiraceae bacterium
CGGGGTGGAGCAGTCCGGAAGCTCGTCGGGCTCATAACCCGAAGGTCGTAGGTTCAAATCCTACCCCCGCAATTTCCGCATAGTGTTTATATACTATGTGGTGAATGCCCAGATAGCTCAGTTGGTAGAGCAGAGGACTGAAAATCCTCGTGTCGCTGGTTCGATTCCGGCTCTGGGCATTTTTTTATTTCTATTTCCATTTTTCTGAGTCCCATTTCTTTGATCTGTGTATTATTTAGAAATTCTTAAGCTGACTTATCCACAATCATGCTGGCTTTTCCACCGTTCTTGCGTTATAATAGAGTCGTTTGTATCGTTTCATTGACCAAATCATCTGTCAGGAAAGGAAAATAGATTCATTATGGATAAAATCAGAGTTTTAGTAATATTTGGCGGATATTCTTCAGAATATGACGTGTCTTTGCAGTCAGCTTATTCTGTAATTGAAAATCTGGATTCAAAAAAATATCAGGTGCTGCTGATGGGGATCACCAAAGAAGGAAAATGGTATCGGTATCACGGAAATGTGGATAAAATCCGTCAGGGAACCTGGCAGGAGGATCTGGATCATCTGCGTACCGCCTTTATTTCTCCGGAGAGAGGCGCGCACAAAATCATTGAGTTTTATATGGGAATGATGGATGAGACAGAATTCGACATTGCGTTTCCGGTGCTGCACGGAAAAAATGGCGAGGACGGCACAATTCAGGGACTGCTTACGATGGCAGGCATTCCCATTGCGGGCTGCGGCGTTCTTTCTTCCGCGCTATGTATGGATAAAGACCGGGCACATAAGCTGGTATCCCTGGCAGGCGTAAAGGTGCCGAAATCAATCGTACTGCGTCGTCAGGAAGCGGATTTGCCCAAATTCCGTCTGGTGGGACTGGTAGCCGAACTTCAATATCCATTATTTGTAAAACCTATCAAGGCAGGATCTTCTTTCGGCATTACAAAAATCTTTAATGGCGCACAGTTAAAAGAAGCGGTGGATCAGGCATTCCAGTTTGACGACGAAGTAATTGTGGAGGAACAGGTTGACGGCTTTGAAGTTGGCTGCGCCGTGATGGGAAATGATGTTCTGACAGTCGGTGAGGTGGATGAAATCGAACTGGCGGACGGATTCTTTGACTATACGGAAAAATATACGTTAAAAACTTCCAGTATCCATATGCCGGCCAGAATCGACAGTGAGACGGCGGAGCGAATCAAAGAAACTGCCAGGGTAATTTATCAGGCTATGGGCTGTCAGGGCTTTGCCAGAGTGGATATGTTCCTGACCCCCGAAAAAGAGATTGTGTTTAATGAGGTAAATACGATTCCCGGTTTTACCTCTCACAGCCGGTATCCGAATATGATGAAGGGAATCGGAATGGATTTTTCCGGGCTTTTGGACAATGTAATTCAGCTTGGACTCCATATACATAGTCTGTAAGCCGCAGGAGGAATCAATGATCTCAAGTGCAAAGAAATATCCGTTACTGGATTGGTTTCGAATGGCGGCGGCAGTTCTGGTGGTGGCCATTCATACTTCCCCGTTGTCTTCTTTTAACGAATCCGCGGATTTTATATTAACCAGAATCATAGCCAGAATTGCCGTTCCTTTTTTCTTTCTGATTACCGGCTTTTTTATGGGGCCTGAGGCAGAAAAAAAGGGATGGCGCTGCGCCGCGAAATTCGGCAGAAAAATCGGAATGATTTATGGATTTTCCATCCTTCTGTATCTGCCGCTGAATTTATATACCGGTTATTTTAAAGAAGATTTTTCTGCCGTGAAGCTGTTGAGGGATCTGTTCTTTAACGGCACATTTTATCATATGTGGTATTTGCCTGCGGCGATTTTGGGAATGTTTATCGTTTCGATTCTGGTTAAGGCAGCAGGCGTGAATATCGGATTACTGATTACGCTGGTTTTATACGCAGTCGGTCTTTTTGGAGACAGCTATTACGGTGTCGGGCAGCAGGTTTCTTTTTTAAAACAGGTTTATGAAAAATTATTTCTGATTTTCGATTATACGAGAAACGGCCTGTTTATGGCGCCTGTTTTTCTGATGGAAGGAATGTGGATCAGACGCCACAGGCTTAATAAAAAGAATCAGAGAGCATCCGGTTCGAATAAGAAAAAGGCGGGCCGTTACGGCAGCCGAGGCAGAGGAGCAAGACAGCAGTCCTGGATTGTTCTTTTGGCCGGACTGATTGTCTGTATGGCTCTGTTTGTTGCGGAGGGACTGTGGATTCGGCAAAACGAGTGGGCCAGACATGACAGTATGTATATTGCGCTGCCCTTTGTGATGTATTTTCTGTTTGGACTGCTGCTTCGGTTTAACCGGGGGCAGGACCGGCTGATCCGGGCGGCATCTCTGATTGTATATCTGATTCATCCGTGGATGATTGTAGCTGTGAGAGGAGCGGCAAAGGCCGTTCATATGGAAGAATTGCTGATTGGGCAAAGTCTGGTGCATTATCTGGCCGTTTTGGCCGGTTCTCTGGCTGTGGCTGCTGTGATATGCTGTATCAGCAGAAGAAAAAAGAAGTCTTCCGTAACGGTGAGACAGGTAGATTTTACGGAGATTACAATGAAGCCTGCCGATTATTACGGTGCGGAGGGTGAGGAAGATATGGCGAAGACCGGCCAGATCTCTGAAGATATTTCTGTTGATAACAGAGAACCGGAAGAATCGGAAAAAGACAGGGAAAGCATAATTCAGCATAAAATTGTGGATAAAATAGAACAGGATCTGCATATCTTCCAGGACGAAGAGGAAATCGGAAAAAGGGCCTGGGCGCGGATTCATCTGGGCGCAATCGGCCATAACTGTGAGGTACTGAAAAAACTGCTTCCGGATTCCTGCGGGATTATGGCGATTGTAAAAGCAGACGGATACGGGCATGGAGACGTGGAGGTTGCTCAGAAATTGAATCAATGCGGCATCAATGCTTTTGCGGTGGCTGCCATTGAAGAAGGCATCGGTCTGCGCAAAGCCGGCATTCGAGGGGAAATTCTGATTCTGGGATATACGGACCCTGAACTGGCAGATCAACTGAAACGATATGATCTGAGCCAGACAATTGTGGATAATGAATACGGCCTGAAACTGAATGCCGTGGGCGTGAATGTCAAAGTATATGTTGGAATTGACACCGGTATGCATCGGGTGGGTATTCTGGCTGAGGATGTGGAACGGATCAAAGATCTGTACCGGCACCGCCATCTGAAAATACAGGGCATGTTTTCGCATCTCTGTGTGTCCGACAGCCTTGCCGAAGAGGATGTTGCCTACACCCATGAACAGATTACCCGGTTTTTCCGTCTGGTGAATCATCTGCAGGCAGAAGGCGTGGATACCGGAAAAATTCATCTGCAGGCCAGCTTCGGCATCGTGAATTATCCGGATCTGCCCTGTGACTATGCCAGACCGGGATTGGTGCTGTACGGCGTTCTGAACGGTGAGGGAACAGGTTATGAAAAGCGGCCTGACGTATGGCCGGCCCTTTCTCTCCATGCCAGAATCGGCGCCGTAAAAGAAATTCAGCCGGGAGACAGCGTCAGCTACGGCCGCACGTTTAAAGCTGCGTCTGCGATGAAAATCGCGGCCGTTACCATCGGCTACGCGGACGGCGTGCCCAGAAGTCTTTCCGGCGCGGGCGGATGGGTTCTGGTTCACGGATGCAAGGCGCCGATTTTGGGCAGGGTCTGCATGGATCAGCTAATGATTGATATCAGCCATATACCGGACGTAGAAAGCGGAGATAAAGTGACGCTGATCGGAACAGACGGAACGGAACAGATTAGCTGTGAGATGTTCTCCGAGTGGTGCGGTACGATTCCCAATGAAATTTTAACCCAATTAGGAGCCAGAGTCAGCAGGATATATATTTGAAATTCTTCCGGAATCAGGGGGGTTCAGGAGGACTGCAGCGGAACTTAAAACAGCAGAATCAAGGGGTTCAGGAGGACTGTAGCGGAACTAAATTAGGAGGAAAAGATTGTGATTCATTATATAAAAGAAGCCGAAAAAAAGACATTCGCCAGGGATTCCGAAACGATTCGGATGGTCAGCGATATTATCGATCAGGTGATTCAAAACGGGGACCAAAAGCTGAAAGAATTGAGCTTAAAGTTTGACGGAGTCAAAATCGACGGACTCCGTGTTTCGGAAGAAACGGTAAAAGCAGCATATAATCAGGTGGATGCGCAGACAGTGGAAGCCCTGAAATTTGCCGCCGAACAGATTCGTTTTTACGCGGAAAGGCAGATGGAATGTCTGAAACCTTTGGACAGTGTAAGTCAGGTAGAGGGCGTTGTCCTTTCTCATAAGCTGGCGCCGGTGGATTCGGTGGGCGCCTATGTGCCGGGGGGCAGATATCCGCTGCCCAGTACGGCGCTGATGCTGGCCATTCCCGCGAAGGTGGCAGGCGTAAAACGAATCGCCGCATGCAGTCCGCCCTCCAAAACAAACGGAGGCATCCATCCGGCGGTACTGGCGGCTATGGATATCGCCGGCGTTGATGAGATCTATCAGGTGGGCGGCGCCCAGGCTGTGGCGGCGTTTACCTATGGTACCGAGTCTATTCAAAAGGTGGATATGATCGTAGGACCGGGAAATCGGTTTGTCACGGAGGCAAAGCGTCAGGTGCTGGGGGAAGTGGGAATAGACAGTCTGGCAGGTCCCAGCGAGGTGCTGATTATCGCCGATGAGACGGCAGATCCGGATTTTACGGCCATCGACCTGCTGGCCCAGTGCGAGCATGACCCCAATGCCAGAGCTACCCTTGTAACCACCAGCCGGGAACTGGCGGAGAAAACACTGGGAAAAGTGGCTCAGTTCGCGAAAGAGCTGCCTACAGGTGCGGTTTCGGGACAATCCTGGGAGGACAATGGCATTGTGATGGTTGTGGATTCCATGGATGAGGCGATTGCAATCGCAAATGAAATGGCGCCGGAACATCTGGAAGTTCAGGCAAAAGAGGAGGACAAAATCGCTGACCGTCTGCTTCATTTTGGTTCTCTGTTCGTGGGAAACTATACGCCGGTAACATTTGGCGATTACTGTTCCGGCACAAACCATACTCTTCCTACCATGCGGACCGCCAGATATTCAAACGGCGTATGGGCGGGAACCTTTGTCAAAACCGCCTTTATCCAGCATGTATCCGAACAGGGGTGTAAAAATCTTTCCGCTCACTGTATCCAACTGGCAGATGTGGAAGGACTGATGGCACATAAAAAATCTGTGGAAATCCGTGTTTCAAAAATTTAATTAATAACTGATAATCAAAAACCAGGACATGTCTGAGCGGAAAATCATTTCCGGCCATGCCCTGGTTTTAATAATCATTCACTGATTTTTCTGTGAATGATACAAATAATTTAACCCTTTTAAAATCAGAACCCGATCCACAATAATATCACATTCACAATACTGGGCTATCAGTCCGGACAGCCCGCCCGTCAAAACAACACAGTGTTTTTCCTCGAACTGCTTTTCAATTCTTCGTACCAGGCCGTCCACCATGGAGGCATGTCCGTATACGATCCCGCTGTTAATGGCATCCTCCGTGTTGGCGCCGATCAGTTGTTCCGGATTGCTCAGTTCATAGGAGCCTAACAGAGAGGCCTTGGAGAGCAGCGCGTCTGATCCGGTTTTGATGCCCGGACTGATCAGCCCGCCGATAAATTCCCCCTGTTTATTCAGCACGGAACAGGTGGTGGCGGTGCCCAGATCAAAAATAATGGCGGGCAGGGGATATTCATGGAGAACCGCCGTAGCGTCCGCAATCCGGTCGCTGCCAAGCGTAGCCGGATAGTCCAGCTTAATGGGAAAGGGTGCGGGAATCTCCCGTTTTACGATAACAGGGAGCAGGTAAAGGGTCTCAATAATGGCTTTTTCAATAGAGTGGGTCACTTCCGGAACCACGGAAGATATAATTGCCCCCTTAAGCGCTTTGGGATCTTTAAAATATAATCTGATCAGATCATTTAGCTGCAGCGCGTATTCCGCGGCTGATTTGTCTTTGTGAGTGGCCATGCGGAAGGAGTGGCGGATCTGTCCGTCTACAATGCCTCCGCACAGAATATTTGTATTTCCGATGTCTACTGCAAGTAACATGTTTTCCTCTTTTCCGGCAAAGATTATGCCTTGTGAACGCTGTGGGCGACTGCAGGGCAATCAACTTTTATATAGAACATATTATCATTATCTTTTAACCGGGTAAAGGGTTTTTTTGATGATGGCAGGATGGCTGTTCCGCGGCCGATACAGAAAAACTCAGGCATTCTCTCTGAAAATATGTTTCAGTATCAGCAGCCCTTTTCTTAAATCATCTTCCGTATCGGGCGAAGTGACGGACACCCGTATGTAAGATGATTTTTGTATGCTTGTCATAGCAAATCGGTGAGAGCCTAAAATATGCACGCCCCTTTGTAATGCGCGCAATTCCATTTCTTCACTTGTCAAATGCGCCGGAAGCGGGAGCCAGTAAAAGAAACGCACGATATCATCTTGCCCCGGCACATCGAAAACAGACTTAAAAATCCGGTTTCTTCTTTCAGCCAGTGCAAGTTTTTTATGAACAATATGCAGAGCTATGCCGCTTTCAATCAATTCCGCAGCAATTTCCCCGTTCAGGGAAGGGGTTTTCAGGTTGATGTTCAGCATACCGGCAGCCAATGCTTCTTTATAGTTTGCCGCAAAGGCCAGAAACGCCACGCGCAGCCCTGCGCACAGGGACTTTGAAATACTGCAGATGTGAACGGTCTGTTCCGGAAGTATGGAAAAAAATGATGTTACATGATTCGGCGCTAAAAAAGAGTAAATATCATCTTCAATCAGCAGCAGATGAAACTGACGGGCGATGTCAGCGATTTCCTGTCTGCGGGCAGCAGGCATAAAAATACTTGTGGGATTGCTGCATGTCGGCATAAGGTAAAGTCCTTTTATTTCGGTATTCCGGCAGGCATGCAGCAGAGCGTTTGGGGACATTCCGCATCCGTCTGTTTCAATAGAAATGAGCTGTATATGAAGAAAATTGGCCAGTCTTTTGAAATTTGTGTACGTAAAAGCGTCCACCGCGATTTTATCTCCCGCTTTGAAAAGGGAAATCAATACAACCGATAAAGCATTTTGCGCCCCGGCAGACAACAGAATCTGTTCTTTCGGTGCGTCAATGCCAAAATAATGAAGCCACTTCCGGGCAGCTTTGATCTGCCGCTTTGTCCCGAACGGATTGCTGTATTCTAACAGACGGATATTGTCCGGATTATTTACCACCTTTCCGGCTGCGCGTAAAACGCTCTGATTACATTCATAAAATGGCTTAATCATTCCCATTTCAATGACAGGGCTGCTTTTATCCAGAAACGTGTCCTGAACAGAAATTCCCGGAGATACAAAGGTGCCTTTTCCTGTTACCGCATACAGAAGCCCTTTTAATTCACAGAGTTTATACGCCCTTGTGATTGTGCTTAAATTCAGATCCAGAAAGTCGGCTAACTCTCTTTGCGGCGGCAGCATTGTATTTTCCGGCAAAACACCGCTTAAAATATCCTTTTCCAGACTGGCGGCTATGGATAAATAGTATGGTTTTTCAAGGTCAGCTTTTTGCGGCTTCCACGACATAGGATAATTTTCAAATGAATTAACCGGCATATCTCTTTTTCCTTCCCAAAATTGTATGCAACATAATTCTAACATTGTATGCCTGCCATATCAAGGCTATAATGAGGACACAGCGTTAAGAAAAGTAGCGGCAAGTGGTGTATGATTGGAGGATGAGAGAATATGAAGAAAATTACGGTGAAAGACATTACACTGATCGGGATTATGGCGGCAGCGGTTTATGCTTCGTCTGCTTTTTTACAGATTCCGATACCGACGGCAATCGGCAGCACCCGGCTTCACATGGGAAATGTTATGTGTCTGTTATCCGGTATGCTTCTGGGGGCAACTCCCGGCGGGCTTGCGGCCGGAATCGGTTCGATGTTTTTTGATTTAACAAATCCGGTATATATAATGTCCGCGCCTTTTACCTTTGCATTCAAATTCCTTATGGCGTGGTTATGCGGGAATATCATTTCCAAATCAAAAGCGAAGCTGAAATTACGATTTATCGGTGGCGGGGCGGCGGGAGCTTTCCTTTATGTCCTGTTATATATATCTAAAACCTTTATCGAAAACCGGTTTGTTTTGGGACTGCCTTTGGAGGCGGCCATGCTTACCGTTGTGCAGAAAAGTATAGTCTCAAGCGCAAATGCTGTTATCGCTGTTATTGTGGCGGTTCCTTTAGGACTTGCAATGCGTCCGGCAGCCGCAAAATTTATGACCAAAAAAGTATACGGACAGTAAATCGCTTTTTGTCAGGTGTTTTTCCGGGATTTCAATTCTGATTCTGCTCACAGCCCTTTTTCCCGGTTGCATTCGTTGTTTTATAATGATAAAATAAAACAATGCAGTTTATCCGGTATTTTTATCCGGAAATTGCCTGGGTAAATGATATCCGGACAAAATAGGAAAACGTGAAGGAGGAGTAAATAGAATGAACATAGAATTATGGCAGAAAGCCGTGGAATTTCACGGACATAAATGTGTGGGACTGGCATTTGGCTTCCGTATGGGAGAAGAAGCCAAAAAGATTTTCGGCGAGGATGAAGAAATTTACTGCAAGATGCCCGTGAAAAGCTGTATCACCGACGGTATTACCGGCTCCACCGGCGCGTCTGTGGAAAACGGTCGGATTCAGGTGGATGAAAGTCTGAAAAATTTTATTTTTTATATCAAAGACGACGATGAAGGCTGGGCGTTCCGGCAGAAAAAGATGGAGCTGCCGGAAGGGACGGATCCTGTGGCTGCGGTGCTGACTTATGACAGGGATATGGTGGTTACGCTGGACCCCTGGGATATGTGAAATGTGAAATGATAAAAAAGCTGCCCTCTGATTGTGATTTTCAATCAGGTGGCAGCTTTTTTTCGCTCGGGGGGGGGGTAATTGGAAAGCGGAGAACAGAGCCTTTCTCCCGATGATTTCTGCTGGTATAAATCCAGCGTCCGCATAGATATTCTGCAGTAGTCTCTCACATATACGTCGTCCAGATCGCATTTCAGAATATCCTGAATCTTCTGTATCCGGTACAGGATTGTGTTGCGGTGGGTATACAGTTTGGCGGCCGTTCTGGAAGCAGACCGTTCATTGTCCAGGAAACATTTCAGCGTGGACAGCATCTCGTCCCCGGAATTCTGCTGCATTTCCCATAATTCCACGATGCCGGGCATACATGCATAAACACAGTCGGACAGAGAAGATGCATCCACTATAAAATCAAAAGCATAGTCAAAAAAGTGATAGAAATTTTCTTCCCGGCGAAACAGCGATCCGTAAAAAATAGCGGATCTGGCCTGTTTATAGAGGCGGTTGGCCCGTTTCAGCCCTTTGCAGGGAAGGCTGAAACCGATGCTGACGGGATTATTATTCATCAGATCTTTGAATAACGTCATAACGGACTGGTCGGTATCCAGATCGTAGTTGGCCAGCACCAGAATATAAGGACTTTTTTTCAGTGTAATACATTTTGTAGCTTTTTGCAGAACCATATGCACCAGCGTATCCAGGTTGGTGCGGAATTCTTTTTTGTCAGGCTCATGATGAAGCTGGACCAGGGCGAGCTGGTAGGTATCTTCCGGATTCCACTGCTGGTAAGTCATCTGTACGTCCAGTTTTTTCTCGTCATATGGTTTTCCGAACAGAATATTATAAAAGACATTGTGGTTGGTCTGTGTAACATTATTATGAAATTGTCCGAGACTGGGTTCCAGGCGTCTGCCCAGAAAGTCCAGAAGCTGATAGTCCCCTTCATTTAAGGCTCTGTCTCTTGCCAGAAGGTTGATATGGCCGCAGGACATATCGTTATAATACATGCCGTAGTAGATGCCGGCATATCGTATCATCTGATTGCTGCTGAATTTGTAGGACTGGGAACCGTGGCGGTGAAATGCGATGTTAGAATACTGGTGTTTCATCATATTTACCGCATTTAACGAGGAATAGCCATACCGATACACATATGCCCATTCATTGTCCAGATCATCGGGTCCGTACTGTTTTGTCAGTCCAAGCATTTTGTTGTTGCCGTCAAATAATACAAGGGGATTGTGGAAAACAGTCCAGCACAGGTTCATAACCTCCTGGTAATTTCCTTCGTCTATGGCCTCGCTGATCTGCTGAGACCAGTCTTCAAAATAATCGAAAGTACCCTGGATAATCTCGAATGCCTGTGTAAGCTTCATATTATGGATCTTAATCATATTTCCTTCGCCGTTGCATACCACATAGTCTTTTTCCGGGTATACGTGGACGCAGTTGGTGGCATAGGCCAGCCGTGCGCTGTTTAAAATAGCCGGGGCTTTCTCGTCTATATTCAGTTCCAGGTCAAAAGAGGAAAGCCTGTTGGCGATGATCCACATACTTAATTTCATATTTGTTTATCCTTAGTATTATTGATAATGATAAGCTTATATTTCTAAACATCTTTTTAACATTCTATCAAATATCTATAAAAAAATAAGTGTTAATTCCTACAAAATTAACAATCAAATCCGACGGTAAAATTGTAGCCTCCATCCATAGTATTGAAGAATGCGATTTTTTATAATGATGCCAGGTTGAAAACAGCAACGGACCGGATAAGTTCAGGGGACTTGGGAGGGGAGTTGCGGGAACTATCAATTAACAGGAGGTTTTACAAATGGAAGAAAAAAAGGTAAGCGGGCTTAGTACACTGTCGATTTTATCACTGTTTCTGATCTCAATGGGCGTGACGGTTGTTACGCCGGCGATGGCTACGCTGGCACAGCATTTTGCGGGACATGATGTGTCATGGATATCAACTCTGCCTACGCTGTTTGTGGTAGTCGGCACCTTTGTGGCCGGTTCCGTGATGGGCAAGGCGATGAAATACCGGACGCTGGCAATTGTGTCCTGTATTCTGTATCTGATCGGCGGCTGCGGTCCGGCATTTTTTGACAACTATATGATTACGCTGGTATTCCGCGCAATCCTGGGATTTGGCTTAGGTATGATGTCCCCTCTTGGAAATGCCTTGATTATCGGTCTTTATAAGGGCCAGAAGCAGGCTTCTATGCTGGGCTACGGTACCCTTTGCATGAATGCGGGCGGTATTGTTCTTCAGATGCTGGGCGGTTCTCTGGCTTCCATTCCGGAAGTGGGCTGGAAATATGTGTTCTATGGACATGCATTTTGTCTGGTGGGGCTTGTAATGGCGTTTTTCCTGCCTGAACCTGAAACCCCGGCTGCCGCTGCGGATGCGCCTAAGGCAAAAGAGAAAATGAACGGCATTGTCTGGGTAATCGCCGGATTGTTCTGTCTGTTTAATGTTCTGAATTTCCCGATTATGATGAATATTTCGGTGTTGTTCGAGGTGAGAAATGCCGGCGGCGCCACGGCGGCTGCGACTTCTCTGTCTCTTTATACGGTAGCGGGCTGCGTGGCCGGTCTGCTGTTTGGCAAAATATTCCAGTTGATGCAGCGCTGGTGTCTGGCAATCGGTTATGCTTTATGCGGTCTGGGCGCTCTCTGTGTCTATGTGGGAACCAGCGGCCCGGTTATGACCATGGGACTGATGCTGATCGGATTCGGTTTCTCCATCATTATGCCCTGCTTTATGGCCTGGACCGGCATGGCGACGCCTCCCAGCACGGTAGCGGCGGCCACCTCTATTCTGATGGCACTGATGAATCTGGGCGGTTTCTTAAGTTCTTTCTGGTTACAGCTTCTGAACGCGGTGGCAGGAGAGAATCTGTACAGTGCGATTATCGTGGAAGTAGTGGTATTTTTCGCCACGGCGGCGGCCTTTGTATTCTACAGTCCGTTTAAGAAAAAGTAATCATTTTCATCACAGGCATTCATAGAAATTCATCGGCAACTGCAGAAGAAACAGTCTTCTGCAGTTGTTTTAAAAATGGTAAAGGATTAAAATAAAAAGAAAAGGAGAGAGAAGTAATGGCAGGATTATCACCAAAAGAAAATTATATGAGGCTGACGAGAGGGGAGTGTCCGGATTATGTGCCGATCTATACGATGATGCAGATTCCCGGTATGCCTCCGGTGGCGGCGGCCATGCACAGTCCCAGCCTGCTGGGCGCTTTCAGAGGTCCGCAGGGCGGCGTTGACGCCTGGGGCGTAAAATATGTTACCAGCGAATCTACGAATAACGGCGCGATTCCGGAGCCGAACAATTTTATCCTTGACGATATTACCAAATGGCGGGACGTTCTGAAAAAGCCGGATTACTCCGGTGTGGACTGGGAAGCCATGGCGAAAAAAGACCTGGAGATGGCCGGGATTGATCCGACGCAGACTGCTCTGGTTTTAAATGCACAGGCCGGCGTATTTCAGGAGCTGGTGGCGTTTATGGGATTTACGGAAGGATTATGCGCCATGTATGAGGAGCCGGAAGAAGTAAAGGCGATGTTTGACTTTATCACGGACGTATATCTGGAAACCCAGAATGCGTTTATGGATTATTATACACCGGATATTTATTATATTCTGGACGATTCCGCAACTCAGAAAAATCCGTTTATCTCATTGGATATGTTCCGTGAATTTCTGATGCCTTATTATAAAAAGATGGCGAAGCCGGCCATTGACAGAGGCATTCCGATTCAGTTCCATAACTGCGGACGCTGTGAGGATTTTCTGGATGACATGGTAAATGATCTGGGTGTGTGCATTTGGGACCCGGCGCAGACAATGAATGATCTGGTGGCGGTTAAAGAAAAATATGGAAACAGGCTGGCTCTTGCAGGCGGATGGGACTTTAAGGTTCCCGATTCCTGGCCGGATGTGGATGAAGAATGGGTGCGCGCGACTGTCCGTTATTCCATGGATACGCTGGCAAAGGGCGGCGGTTATGCGTTCTGCGGCATGGTTTTGGGAGAGGCAGGCGACCAGGCCACAATGAAAGTAAACGGCTGGATTATGGACGAGGCGGAGAAATACGGAAGCCAGTTTTATAAATAAAGTTTTTCGTGGGAAATTGACAGGAACGATAAGAGCCGAAAAAGGTTCGGATATCGGTGTATTTCGAAAGATTGAGATAAAAAAATGAGGAAAGAGAGGAAACAACAGATGGGTGTGGGTGCTTTTATGAAACAGGCGGCAGAGAGAGATTATTCCAGAGAGTGGCAGGCTCCCGGTTCATTTCCCTGGATTTTTCAGAGGCCGAAGGAACCGATTACAGGAAGGCCTTACAGTGTGAGGGAAAATTATATCCGGTGTGTGAAGGGAGAGCAGCCTTACTGGATGCCGGCATATTTTTATGAATCAAATACGGTGTGGCCCGATGCGCTGGAAGAACACCCCGTTCCCGAAGTGGACGGTTATGACTGGTGGGGCGTGTACTGGACCATGGTGGAAAAAGTGGGCGGTATGATTACCAAGCCCGGCACCAGGGTAATCAGTGATTTTGCAAACTGGAAGGAAGATGTGGAGTGGCCGGATTTGTCTTTGGTGGATTTTAAAACCGACGGCGAGAAGCTGCAGAAGATGATGGATCCCGAAAGACCTCATATTTATGAGTGCGTGGAGGGGATTTTTGAACGGCTTCACGAGATGATGCCTTTTGATGAAACGCTGGTGGCCTTCTATGAGGAACCGGAGCTTCTGGAAGAATTTTTCCAGAAGATGGCGGACTATAAGATCGAGTGCTGTGAAAATGTGTTCAAATATTACGGACAGGTGGACGGCGTGCTGTATCATGACGACTGGGGAACCCAGAGAGCGGGATTTTTCTCCAATGAAATGTTCCGGGAACAGATTATGCCGGCCACGGCCCGTCTGCTGAAATTTATCAAGGATCAGGGCAAGTTTATTGAGCTGCATTCCTGCGGAAAAAATATTCAGTATGTGCCTGAAATGCTGGAAATGGGCATTGATATGTGGACGCCTCAGATCGGAATCAATGAGCCGGATTATCTGTATGAAACTTACGGCGATCAGATGACATTCTGTTTCAATCTGGATATTGCGCCGGGTGAGACTGAGCAGGAGATCAGGAAAAAAGTCAGGGATTTTGTAGATCATTTCGGCGCGAAAGGCCGCTGTATGCCCTGGATTATGACGGATATGAGCAATCCGAATCAGGAAGCGGCTGCCAGGGACGAGCTGTATCACTATTCTCTGGAATATTATAATAAGCTGTATCACCGCGGTTAAACACATAATTTAGGAGATTTTAAAATGAATTTAAGAGAAAACGCCATGGCGATTTTAAACCGGCAGCAGCCGGATTTCTACGGAGATCTGATGAACGCCGTCGAGCTGGTTCCCGATCCGGTGCTGATGGGCGATCTGCCGCCTCAGGACGGCCTGGAACATCCTGATTCCTGGGGAACCGTTTATATTTTTAAGCCTGATTCACCGGGTCCTCATCCCCATGTAAATGATTCGAACGCGGTCATTAAAGATATCGAAAAATGGGAGGAACAGTTAAAGGTTCCCGATCTGGATCATCTGGATTTTTCCATGGCAAAGAAAGTGGCCGATTCCGTGGACAGAAAAGAAAAGTTTGTGGGCTTTATGTTTGCCGGCGGTCTGTTTGAGCGTTCTCATCATCTGATGGGAATGGAAAATGCATTGATTAACTATATGGATTATCCGGACGAGATGGCGGCGCTTCTGCGGGTAATCGCAGATTATAAGATAAAATATATCAGGATGATGGCGAAGGAAGTCCGTCCGGATATTATCTTTTATCATGACGACTGGGGCTCCAAGCAGAATCTGTTTCTGCCGCCCAGAATCTGGAGGGCCATTATCAAGCCGCTCCAGAAAGAGATTGCCGATGTGATTCATGAATGCGGCATGATTTACATGCACCATGCGGACTGTATCTGCCAGCCCATCGTCACCGATATGGTGGAGATCGGCGTGGATATCTGGCAGGGCGTGATCGCACAGAATGATATCGTGGAAATTCAGCGTGTTACCGAAGGAAAGCTGGCTATGGTCGGCGGCATCGACGGACCCAAGGTGGATATTGAAAATATCACCGAAGAGCAGATCCGGGCTGAGGTCCGCCGGGCCATCGACACCTATTGCCCCGGCGGCCGCTTCTTCCCCTCTATTCCCAACGGAATCTGTTTTAGAGAGTGGAATAACTCGATTGTAATGGATGAACTGGAGAAATACGGGAAGCAGTTTGCGGCCGAGCATCCTGTCGGATAGCATAATATGGCGCAGTGTGTTTTTGAAGAAGGACGCACTGCGCTATTGTTACGATAAAGTATCCGGTAAAACGTCCAGGTGACGCGTTTTGCTGAATTTCAGCGATATTTATTTTGCGGAATGCCTGTTTTTGTGGCATAATAAGGAATATTTGGAGAATTGCAGAAACAGGAGGCGGATTTGGTGAAAAACTGGCTGAAAAGCGCATCTCTTTACGAGCGGCTGAAAAAATACGGTGAGACGGATGATTACCCTTTTCATATGCCGGGCCATAAGCGCCGGGAAATGAAGTTTGACAATCCTTTTGAATGGGATCTCACGGAGATCGACGGTTTTGACGATCTGCATCATCCGGAAGGCATTCTGAAAGATGCGATGGAAGGAGCGGCTGCCGTTTACCAAAGCGATGCGGTTTATTTTCTGGTAAACGGCAGCAGTTGCGGGATTCTGGCGGCGGTCTCCGGGGCTGTCAGTCCGGGCGAAAGAATTCTGATGGCCAGAAACTGTCATAAATCCGTGTATCATGGAGTGCTGGTGAACCGGCTGGAAGCCAGATATCTGTATCCGGAGATTCTTGAAGATTTTTCCTGTGCGGGAGGAATTACGCCGAAACAGGTGGAAGAAGCTTTGGAGCAGGACAGAGAAAGAAAAATCAGATGTGTGGTTATCACATCCCCCACCTATGAGGGGCTGGTGTCCGACGTGGGGAAAATCGCGGAGGCGGTTCATCGGCACGGCGCGGTTTTGATTGTGGACGAGGCGCACGGCGCTCATTTTCCCTTTCATTCGTTTTTTCCTGTGTCGGCGCTGGCACTGGAAGCCGATGTGGTGATTCAGAGTCTGCATAAGACCCTGCCGTCTCTGACCCAGACGGCGCTGCTTCATATAAAGGGGGACCGGATAGACCGGAACAGGGTGGAAACGTATCTGAGCGTGTATCAGAGCTCCAGCCCTTCCTATGTGCTGCTGGCAAGTATCGATCAGTGTATCCGGTATATGGCCGGCAACAGGGGGCGGGAGGCAATGGAGAATTATGTGAACAGTCTGAGAGAATTGCGGCAAAGGCTGGCCGGACTGGAACATATAAAACTGCTGGATGAACAGGTTGTGGGAAGCTGCGGTATTTACGGGCTGGATCAGGGAAAGCTGGTGCTGTCTGCCGGTGAAGCCGGTATGTCGGGCAAAGAGCTGTACCGGCACCTGAAAGAACGTTGGCACTTGCAGCCGGAGATGTGTACCGATGCCGCGGTTACGCTGATGACTTCCGTGAATGACAGCAGGCAGGGGTTTTCGCGTCTGGCGGAGGCGGTCAGGGAACTGGATCAGGAACTGGAGAAAGGAAAAGGAACGGATAAAAAAGAAAAGAAAAAGAATGAAAGAATATGGAAGCCGTCTCCTGCCGCTGCCGGAATGACCGCCGCCCAGGCTTTTGCTGCGTCATACAGGCTGGTTCCACTGGAAAAAAGTCCGGGTCAGACCGCCGCCTGCCTGGTCTGTCCTTATCCCCCCGGTATTCCTGTGCTGGTTCCCGGAGAAGAAATCACGGAGCAGTGCGCCGCGCAGATCAGGAGATATCTGGATCAGAATATGGAGGTTCACGGACTTCAAAAGAAGGAAAATATTTTTTTCATACCGGTCGTATCGTAAAATATCCCGCCGAGATTCTTTTTTGAAAGTACTTCTATTTACAGGCATGATTTCATATGTTGTAAAGTCAGATGTGGCCTGGAAAATGTGTCCTTTTAAGGAGGGATTAACGTGGGTGAATTACGGGGAACGGAATGTTTGAACCAGTATGATCTGGAGGTCATTTCGTTAAAAAGAGGAAGAGGGGCAGTGATTTGTGAGACAGATCAGGGCATGATGCTGCTGAAGCAGTGTGATGTGTCGGAGAAACGGATTCAATTTGAGGAAGAGGTTCTGTCCTGTCTGAAAAAAAATGAAGATATTTATGTAGATGATTATAGAAGAACTGCCGGAGGCGAGCTGCTGGCAGCAGGGGCGGACGGCAGCAAATATCTGTTGAAGCATTGGTACGGAGGCGGCGAATGCGATATGCGCAGCCAGAGTGATATTCTGGCCGGCGTATGTCAGCTTGCGTCCCTTCATCTGAAACTGCGAAAGGTACTGCCGTCTCCTTTATGGGAACAGAAATCGGTGGAGCCGGCCCTTCTGGCCGCCGTATTGGAAAAGCGCAACCGGGAGTTCAGGAGAATCCGGAATTTTGTGAAACAGCGCCGGAAAAAGACGGATTTTGAATTGCTGTTTACCAGCTCTTTTGAGGAATTTTACGGCCAGGCGGCGCAGGCGGCGGAACAGATGGCGGAAATTTCGGAAAACCGGGAGCTTTTTCTTTGCCACGGCGACTATAACAATCATCATATTTTGATGGATGGGCAGCAGACAGCCATTACGGAATTTGGAAAAATGCATCTGGATGTGCAGATCTGGGATCTGTATCATTTTATGAGAAAGGCGCTGGAAAAGCATAACTGGAACCTGCGTCTTGGGAAAGGGATGCTGGAAGCCTATGACCGGATTCTGCCTGTGAAAAAGGAAGAACGGACGTATCTCTATCTGTTGTTTTTATATCCGGAAAAATATTGGAAACAGTTGAATTTTTATTATAATTCCAATAAAGCCTGGATTCCGGAGCGGAATGTGGAGAAGCTTCGGATTCTGATCAGGCAGCAGGAAAACCGCCAACAATTTATACGATTTTTGCAAATAAACAGTTCCATTTTATGAGATAATAAATTATAATAAGAACAGCTATAGTCAATGCGGTAGAGCATAAAAATCCACAATATGCATTTTCGCAGTCCGGACCCGCCGGCCGTAAGAACAGGCGGGGCCGGATTTTCGCGAATGCGTTATGATGTCGGGAGGTACGAAATGGATTACAGAAAGATTTACGAGGCATGGCTTGCGGACCCTTACTTTGATGAGGGGACGAAAGCGGAACTGAAAAGCATTGCCGGTGATGAGAATGAGATTAAGGAACGCTTTTACGCGGAACTGGAATTCGGCACGGCAGGTCTGAGAGGAATTATCGGCGCCGGGTTAAACCGGATGAATATTTATACGGTCAGAAAGGCGACCCAGGGCCTGGCCAACTATATTTTAAAGGTGGGAGCGGCGGACAGAGGCGTGGCCATCGCCTATGATTCCAGACGGATGTCGCCGGAATTTGCGGATGAGGCGGCGCTGTGTCTGGCGGCCAACGGCATCAAGGCTTATGTGTTTGAGAGCCTGCGTCCCACGCCGGAGCTGTCCTATGCGGTGCGTACGCTGAACTGTACCGCAGGCATCAATATCACGGCCAGCCATAATCCGCCGGAATATAACGGATACAAAGTATACTGGGAGGACGGCGCGCAGATTACGCCTCCTCATGACACGGGTATTATGGCCGAAGTAAAGGCTGTTACGGATTTTAATACGGTTAAGACGATGGAAAAAGCGGCGGCTTTGGCCGCAGGGCTGTACCAGGTGATCGGAAAAGAAATAGACGATTCCTATATTGCGAAGCTGAAAGAACAGGTAAAAAATCCTGAAGCCATCAGACAGGCGGGGAAGGATATCACCGTGGTCTACACGCCTCTCCACGGCACGGGAAATATTCCGGCCAGAAGAGTGATGAAAGAAATCGGCTTTGACAATGTATATGTGGTACCGGAGCAGGAACTGCCGGACGGAGAATTTCCCACCGTCAGCTATCCGAATCCTGAGGCGGCGGAAGCCTTTGAACTGGCGTTGAAGCTGGCGAAGGAAAAGGATGCGGATCTGGTGCTGGCCACGGACCCGGATGCGGACCGTCTGGGCGTGTACGTGAAGGATACGAAAAGCGGCGAGTATATCACGCTGACCGGAAATATGTCAGGCTGTCTGCTGGCAGAGTATGAAATCAGCCAGATTAAGGAGAAACAGGGCCTGCCTGCCGACGGCGCGCTGATTAAAACGATTGTGACGTCCAATCTTGCGGACGCCATTGCAAAGCATTACGGAATCCGTCTGATCGAGGTGCTGACAGGCTTTAAATATATCGGACAGCAGATTCTCGGCTTTGAGAACAGCGGCAAAGGCACCTATCTGTTTGGGTTTGAGGAAAGCTACGGCTGCCTGATCGGAACCCACGCCAGAGATAAGGATGCGATCGTGGCCACCATGGCTCTGTGCGAGGCGGCGGCTTATTACAAGACGAAAAACATGACGCTGTGGGATGCCATGGTGGAGATGTATGAGCGGTACGGCTATTATAAAGATGATGTGAAGTCTGTTTCCCTGAAAGGCATCGAGGGTCTGGCTAAGATTCAGAGCATTATGGAGAACCTGAGAGGACAGTGCCCCGAAACCATCGGTGATTACAAAGTGCTGTCTATGAGGGATTATAAGCTGGACAAGGTGACAGATCTGGCCACGGGACAGGTGACGGCGACCGGCCTGCCCGCTTCCAATGTAATTTATTACGATTTAAGTGACGACGCCTGGCTTTGCGTACGTCCCTCCGGAACAGAACCGAAGATCAAGCTGTATTATGGCGTAAAAGGAATATCTCTGGAAGATGCGGCAGAGAAGTCCGCGGCGCTTGGAAACGTGGCGATGAAGCTTTTGGAGGTGTAGAGCGGGAAACTGCTTGGGTACGGTGTTTACTGTTTTTGTAAATAGTTGCTAGTATAATGGGGAAGAATCCTTGAAGGGGCGGTGCGTGCTTTTGAGGATTCTTTTTCAGCATACCGGACAGTTTTCCAGAAGAAACAGGGGAAGATGCGTTTTTATGGACTGTCGAACATATCCCGGCATCCCGCCATAAAACGATCTCCCCATCTGATGTATATATCCGCCCTGTTTTTCATATAATTCTATAAATACATTTGCAGAGGTTTATAAAATCATTATGAAAAAGCGGATAAAAATAGTATGGATTCTGGCGGCGGCAATGGTTTTGCTGGCCGGCTGCGGCTCTGATGCCGGGGAGGAAAAAGTAAAAGATCTGGAATTTACCGTGGTGGAGGAAAAATCCATTCCCGGGGAGCTGGCGAAGCTGATCGAAGAGAAGAAACTCAATGAATTCCGGCTTACCTATACGGATGACGAGAATCTGTATCTGGTTACAGGTTTTGGAGAGCAGGAGACAGGAGGCTACAGCATTTCCGTAAACGAATGTTATCTGACGGAAACCTCCATAGTCTTTGACACCACGCTGTTAGGCCCTTCAAAAGATGAGACAGTGCAGCAGAAGCCATCTTATCCTTACATAGTCGTCAAGACGGAAAAAAGAGAAGAACCTGTTATATTCAAATAAGGCTGCCACTTACGACAGCCTTATTCCTGTGTAAAGACAGCCTGTCAGCGGATCGGCATCACCGACACGAAACAGTACATCAGGATAAAATGACAGATACTTCCCCCCATTACAAAGAGGTGGAAAATCTCATGAGAGCCAAAGGTTTTATGAAGCTGGTTAAATACGGGAAGCTTCAGCGCATAAATGATGCCTCCGATGGTGTAGATAATACCTCCGGCCAGAAGCCATCCGAATGCGGCGGCGGAGAGGGCGTTTAAAATCTGGGTGAAGGCCAGCACGCATACCCAGCCCATACCGATGTACAGCAGGGAAGAAAACCATTTCGGACAGCCAATCCACAGCGCTTTGATCAGAATGCCGGCGATGGCGATGCCCCATACCAGAATCAGAAGCCGCCGCCCTGTGGTACCGCCGATGGCGATCGCGCATACGGGCGTGTAAGTGCCGGCAATCAGGATAAAGATCATCATATGGTCGATTTTCCTGAGTATTTTATTCACCCGCTCGGAAATGTCCAGTGTGTGGTAAACCGTGCTGGCTCCGTAAAGTAAAATCATGCTGACGATAAAAATCGCCAGACTGGCCATATGGATCGTATCCGGATTGTGAGTTGCTTTAATCAGCAGCGGCACTGCCGAGAAAACAGCCATAAGCCAGCCGATAAAATGAGTGATGGCGCTGCCCGGGTCTTTGATTTTCAGTCTCATAACGCACCTCCTGGTAATTGAAAAAATATAATATAGTTTTTAATACTATGTATAATCATATTAATAATATACCACAAATGAGAAAAAAAGCAAGGGGAAGTATTGACTTTTTTCGGAAAGTCGGATAAATTATATAAATATGTGTCTGCTGAACAGAGATTTTAAAGCCAAGAAGAGGCGCTGAGGAAGGTGCTTCTTCTCTTTTTGTATCATAGGAAAGTTTTACGAATTCCCCCATGATACAGAAAGCTCTCCGGGCAGGATCACACAGCGGCAAAACAAAGGGCCGCAGAGTATTCACTCCGGTACACGAAAGAGTTAGATGAAAAAGTTTTGGATTTTACAGATTCGTTTTTATCGACATAAAGCTTTTGATATGCAGGATTTACAGAACAGAAAGGAAATGGAAATCAATATTGGAAACAGTGAATTTTGAACAATTGGAACTTAGCGAACCGATTTTGCGGGCAGTGACCGAGATGGGATTTGAGGAGGCGTCTCCGATTCAGGCAAAGGCGATTCCCGCGCAGATGGAGGGGCTGGATATTATCGGACAGGCCCAGACCGGCACAGGAAAGACGGCAGCATTCGGTATTCCCTTATTGCAGAAGATAGACCCGGAAAATAAAAAATTTCAGGCGATTATCCTCTGCCCTACCAGAGAACTGGCAATCCAGGTATCGGACGAAATCCGTAAGCTGTCTAAGTTTATGGCAGGAATCAAGGTGCTGCCTGTATACGGCGGCCAGGATATTACCAAGCAGATCCGTTCTCTGAAAATGGGCGTTCAGATTATCGTGGGGACGCCGGGGCGCGTGATGGACCATATGAGACGGCATACGATTAAGCTGGAACATATCCATACGGTAGTGCTGGATGAAGCGGACGAGATGCTGAATATGGGATTCAGGGACGACATCGAGACGATTCTGCGGGATACGCCGGCGGAGCGTCAGACGGTTATGTTTTCTGCTACCATGCCAAGAGAGATTATGGAGATCGCCAAAACCTATCAGCACACGCCGGTGGTGGTAAAGGTGGTAAAAAAAGAACTGACCGTACCGAAGATCGAACAGTATTATTATGAAGTAAAGAGCAAGAACAAGCTGGAAGTGCTCTGCCGTCTTCTGGATATGTACTCCCCCCATCTGTCTCTGATTTTCTGCAATACCAAGCGTCAGGTAGACGAACTGGTGACAAACCTGCAGGGACGGGGGTATTTTGCGGAGGGCCTTCACGGCGATATGAAACAGAGTCTGCGCGACCGGGTAATGGCAGGCTTCCGCAGCGGCGCCACGGAGATTCTGGTGGCTACCGACGTGGCGGCCAGAGGCATCGACGTGGATGACGTGGAAGCGGTATTCAATTATGACATTCCCCAGGATGAGGAATATTATGTACACCGGATCGGCCGTACCGGCCGGGCAGGCAGAGACGGCCGGGCATTCTCCCTGGTGATTGGCCGGGAAATGTATAAATTAAAGGATATTATGCGTTACTGCAAGACCAAGATTTATGCACAGCCGATTCCGTCTCTGAATGACGTGACCCAGATTAAGGTGGAGAAGACGCTGGACCGTATGACCGAGATTGTTCAGGAAAATAATCTGAGCAGCTATGTCAATATGATTGAGGAGCGGATTAACAAAGAGGATTATACGGCCATGGACTTGGCGGCAGCGTTTTTAAAGGCATCTATGGGTGCTGAGATGGAGGAAATCCAGGAAGACCACCGCGGAAAACGCCGTTATGACCGTGACCGGGATACGGGCGCGGAGGAAGGCATGGTCCGCCTGTTTATCAATATCGGAAAACGCCAGAACATCCGCCCCGGCGACATCCTGGGCGCCATCGCCGGAGAGGCCAATATTCCCGGCAAGGTGGTGGGAAGCATTGATATGTATGATAAGTTTTCCTTTGTGGAAGTGCCCTATGCCTATGTAAACGACGTGCTGAGCGCCATGCATAATATTAAGATTAAGGGGAAACCGGTGAATATTGAGCCTGCGTCGGGAAGACGGTAGGGGCTGTCCGTGTTATGATGGTCTGATTAAAAATTACCGGAAGTGTATCTGGAAACGGAAACTTTAAGGTTATAAATAACGAGATGAAGTATCAGTACGGGGTGGTTTCAAACCACCCCGCTCCAGATCAGCCCCGCCTGTTCTTTCAGGGCGTCGAACTCCTCATCTGACATTTCATAAATTTTATCAGCGTCAATCAATTCTCTGGATGGCAAATAATATATTTCCCTTTTTGTCGGATGATATCCTGTGTCCGGGTCAAAATTTTGGTCATAGATATCATGATCGATACGTATAAAGCTTTCCCGGTATGTTGAAAAGTCACCGTGGAATATACTGCTCCAAATGGTTTTATAGTAGCAGAAGTAGACGACGGTCACGTCTTCTCCGTTCCGGCTGATCGTCCTGCACCGGGCGACGGAGCCTGCATTGTTAATTCCCCGGCAGGCAAGCTGAACGATCTCAGTTTGTTCATATTTTCCCTCTAAAAAGTCGTTGGTTTGTTCAAAGGTTAAATCATCCAGCGTTTTCATAAAAGTACTTCCGTCCTCTACGACACCAAATACTGCCTGAACCGGTTCCACAAACATACGGTTTGAATCAAAGGGAAGGGGAAATTCATAAATCATTGCGAAGAGAATCAGTCCGGTCAGTATTACGCAGGTGGATACGGCGGCGGCGATGATTCTGTTCCGTATCTTTTTCTTTAGCTTTATCAGCGGGTCGATATCTTTTTCCTCCGGCGGTATATCCCGGGAAACGGCAGCTCTCAGATGTTCATAAACTCTGCGGCAGTTTTCACATTCCGCCAGATGCTTTCGGATATCCCCGGCGGTTTCTTCGCTGGTCAGTCCGTCGGCATAATTGGACAGCAGCTCTTTTACAATACTGCATTTCATGGCAAAATCCCTCCTAAATGATTGTTCCGTAGCTCCCTTACGTGAGATGTATGGAAAATTGTCAGCGGATATTTTTATCTGCTTACTATTTTTCGTCGTTGGTACGGTCCGTTGCTGCTTCATTTTTCAGATTACCCCGCTCCAGACCAGTGTGGCCTTTTCCCGCAGTGCGTCAAATTCCTCATCCGACAGTTTGCCCAGCCTGTCCATATTTCTCATGGGCAGATAATAAATCTCCCGCATTTCAGGCTCGTATGTTTCCTGATAATCCGAACCGCCGTAAATATCTCCGCCGCTTGTCCAGCCATTGCCCGGATGCCCGTTGTCTTTGAAGAACAGGATATCCCACAGCGTTTTTGTGGAGCAATAATAGATGACCCGGATCTTCTCACCATTCCGGTAAATGACTCTGCTTTCGGAAGGAATCCGGCAGGTGCGGTCTATGCCGCGGCATGTCAGGCGTATCATGTCGATGGTTTCATAGTTTCCGGCCAATACCTCTTTCTTATCCTCAAAATTCAACTGATCCAGGTCAGTCCAGTGAAAGAACCCATTGTGATTGGTAATGAGAGCAGCCTGGTAAATTTCTGCGGACATATGGTCAGGGTCATAGGGAATCGGGATGTCATAATTGATCGCGAAAATGGTAAAGCCTGCCAGAAGAACGGTCAGCAGGATACAGGCTAAAATAGCTGTTCTGGCATATTTCCGCCGTGCTGCCGTCCGCAGTTTTTTGAGAAAATCAATGTTTTTTTGCTCCGGAGGCGTCTCCGGCGGGATTGCCGCCGACATCTGTCCGTAAACGGTACGGCAGTCTTCACAGTCTTCCAGATGCTTTTTCACATCCTCCGCCGTTTCCCTGCCGGTCAGGCCGTCGATGTAATTGGGCAGCAGGTCTTTTACGATATAGCATTTCATTGGGATCCCTCCATTTCCTCGATCATTTTCTTTTTGGCCCGGTAGAAGGTAACTCTGGTCCAGTTTTCGGTTTTGCCCAGGATGTCGCCGATTTCGGCGAAGGAAAATTCGCCGGTCAGCCGCATATGGACCACCTCCCGCATCGGCTCCGGCAGGGAGTGGATAGCCCGGTAAAGCGCAGCTTTTTCCATGCGTAAAAGGACGGTTTTTTCCGGCGATTCTTCACTGGGGATATCATCCGTGAGAGCAACCGATTTTTGCCGGGCGTGTTTTTCCAGCCATTGATACCAGAGATGCCTGGCGATCTGGCAAAGCCATACCGACAGCTTGCAGCTTCCGTCATAATTGCCGATGGTTTTCATGGCACGGAAAAAGGTTTCCTGGGTCAGTTCCTCCGCCAGATCCTCATCGTGGGAAAGGCTTAAAAGAAACCGATACACGTCCCGCGCGTGCCGGGTATAGGCTTTTTCGATGTCATTCAGGGCTGTCACCTCCTTTGTGCTGGTTGCTGTGATATTGTTTTCACAGTACGGATGGCCATATGGCTGCTGCCCGTAAGGGTAGTCGTATCATGTCAGTTACTTATATATCCGAAAAAAAGGGATTTCGTTACAGGGAAAAATATTTTTTTATGGAAGAAGTTTTCCTGAACGAAAGAATCCCCAAAAGCGGTTGGATGCATTCAGGGATTCTTTCTTTGCTATTCAGGTGTTGCTGTTCCGTAAAGTATGCTGTCAGGTATGAAGTGAGTAACAACATACTTTTTGCGAAACGGTTCAAAGATATCAGGTTTCGTCATTTGTGTCGGGTTATTTACTGCCGGTCATCTGAACAAGTTTTTTGCAGATATCTTCTACCCGTGCCTTTATCTCCTCTAACGGTATGGCAAAAACAATAGCCGCCATATTAATACGGACTTCCTCCGTATCCGATGAGATGGTGTTTACCTCGTCTTCCGTGATAGAAAGCATGGCCGTATGGGTGGATACCAGGGAAGATTTGATATGGCCGATGATGCCGCCCTGCTCCGCCGTCCAGTCTGCCAGCGCTTTCAGCTCGTTTCGAACAGTATCTTCCAGTTCCTGATAATGTCCGGTCACTGTCAGCGTTCCTGTGCCCACAGATGCGCCCTCATGGGTATGGCCGTCGATGATATAAAGGGCACCATGCTCATGGTGATGGTGCTCGTGTTCATGATGATGTCCGCAGCCGCAGTTTTCATCATGGTCATGATGATGGTGCTCATGTTCGTGATGGTGTCCGCAGCCGCAGTCCTCACCATATTCATGATGGTGATGCTCATGTTCATGCTGATGCCCGCAGCCGCAGTTTTCACCGTGTTCGTGGTGATGATGTTCCATATTGTCATCTCCTTATGTTCGTGATATGTACGTCCAAAATTCCGCGAAAGAAAAGGCAGCAGGTTTTCGAACGTATGCCGTATAATGTGTTATAAACAGTATAGCATACTGGCGGCTGTGGCCGCAATTGAACTTTTGAAAATACAAAGACTGCAAAAACATATATTAAAAATTGCAAAAATCCGAGTGCTCTGTTACAATGGACATGTCGCAGAACAGCATTTCAAAACAGATACAAAATACGGCGGAAGTTCCTGCAATCCCCGCAAGGGCCGCAGCGGAACTTTGAAAAGGAGGAAACAATGGGAGGTTTTTTTGGCGTTGCTTCAAAAAAAGATTGTGTATTCGATTTGTTTTTCGGCGTAGACTACCATACCCATCTGGGAACCCGCAGAGGCGGCATGGCGGTGTATGATGAGGAAAAAGGGTTTGACCGTTCTATTCACAACATTGAAAATTCACCGTTTCGAACAAAATTTGATAAGGACATGCAGCAGATGAAAGGACAGTTGGGCATCGGCTGTATCTCCGATTATGAACCGCAGCCGCTGATTGTCCGTTCTCATCACGGAACTTTTGCCATCACCACGGTGAGCAAGATTAACAACAGCCAGGAGCTGGTCCGTCAGATATTTGACAGCGGACACGCCCATTTTCTGGAAATGAGCGGCGGAGACATCAACCCCACGGAGCTGGTGGCGGCCATGATTAACCAGAAAGAAAATCTGATCGAAGGCATCCATTATGCGCTGGAAGCCATAGACGGTTCCCTCTCCCTTTTGCTGATGACGCCGAAGGGCATCTATGCGGCCAGAGATAAATTCGGCAGGACGCCGGTGGTGATCGGGCGGAAGGAAGATGCCTGCTGTGTGGCTTTTGAGAATTTTTCCTACCGGAACCTGGGATATACCGATGAGAAAGAGCTGGGTCCCGGAGAGATCGACGTGGTGACGCCGGAAGGGGCAAAAGTGCTGATGCAGCCCGGAAAAGAGATGAAGATCTGTACCTTTCTCTGGGTATATTACGGGTATCCGCCCAGTTCCTATGAAGGCCTGAGCGTGGAGCAGATGCGTTACAACTGCGGTGTAAAAATGGCTCAGAGAGACAATGCAAAGCCGGATATCGTGGCAGGTGTTCCCGATTCCGGTATCGCCCATGCGGTAGGTTATGCAAATGAATCAGGCATTCCTTTTTCCAGGCCTTTTATCAAATATACCCCCACATGGCCCCGGTCCTTTATGCCCACGATCCAGAGCCAGCGGAATCTGATTGCGAAAATGAAGCTGATTCCGGTCCACGATCTGATACGGGACAAGAGTCTTCTGCTGATTGACGATTCCATTGTGAGGGGAACCCAGCTCAGAGAAACCACGGAATTTTTATATCAGAACGGTGCGAAAGAAGTGCATATCCGCCCTGCATGCCCCCCTATCCTGTATGGCTGTAAGTATCTGAATTTTTCCCGTTCTTCGTCGGAAATGGACCTGATCGCCCGCCGTGTCATCCGGCAGTTGGAAGGAGATAACGTCAGCGAAGAAACCCTGCAGGAGTACGCGGACCCGGAATCTCCCAAATATGAGAGAATGCAGGAGGAAATCCGCAAGGCGCTGAATTTCACCACCCTCCGCTATAACCGGCTGGACGATATGGTGGAAGCTACGGGTGTGGATCCCTGTAAGCTTTGTACCTATTGCTGGAACGGCAGGGAATAAGGATTATGATTCCTGCTCACTGATTCTGCCGTTCAGTTCTCTGATAAACAAAAGGGCGAAAGGGATGGTGAGCAGGAAGGTACACAGGTCGGAAAGGGCCTGAGCGATTTCTATGCCGGTCAGCCCAAGCCACATGGGCAGCAGGACGATCAGCGGAAGAAAGAAAATTCCTTGGCGGCAGGCAGATAACAGGGTGGCTTTTTTCGAGCGGCCGATGACCTGAAATACCATGTTCATAACCGTGGCCAGCGGCATCAGAGGCAGCGCCAGCGCCTGAGCCCTGATTGCATTCGTCCCGATGGCGATAACCTGAATATCGTCCCGGCGGAACAGCCTGATCAGTTGAGGCGCAAACAGAAAACCCAGTATTCCAAGGACAGTCATCATGCCGACTCCCGCAAGAAAAGTAAAGATGGTGGCCTGTTTTACCCGCCGGTATTTCTGCGCTCCGTAATTATAGCCCACCACCGGCTGAAACCCCTGGCCGAATCCCAGCATAACGGAAAATACCATCATAAATATTTTGCTGGTGATAGACATAGCCGCCACCGCGGCATCTCCGTATACCGCCGCATTTACATTCAGGGCAATGCTGGCGATGCTGGCCAGTCCCTGGCGGCAGAAGGAAGGAAAGCCGGTTCGGATGATTTCCTGATAGGTATTCGGATTTCTGCTTATGTACCGGGGATGCAGCATGATTGTACTTTTGCCTGTCAGGAAAAAGCCAAGCAGGATGGTAAAGCTGATGCACTGGCTGATCAGTGTGGCAATGGCGGCTCCCGCGATGCCCAGATGAAAAACAAAGATAAAAACAGGATCAAGAAGAATATTCAGAATGCCGCCGGAGGCGATGCCGATCATGGAATAGGCGGCTTTTCCCTCGGAGCGGAGAACATTGTTCATAACAAAAGAAGAACACATGAAAGGCGCTCCGAACAAAATATATCTGGCATAGCTTCTGGCATGGGGCAGAATGGTATCGGTGGCTCCCAGAACATCCATCAGCGGATCCAGGAACAAAGATCCGATGACTGTAATCGTAATACCCAGAGCGGCGGCAGCGAAAAGCCCGGAGGAACAGATCTGATTGACTTCGTCATGCCGTTTCTGTCCCAGCAGCCGGGAAGACAGGCTTCCGGAGCCCATGCCCAGCGTAAATCCTACGGCCTGTATGATTGCCATTAGGGAAAACACGATTCCAACGGCGCCTGCGGCGCTGGTGCCAAGCTGAGATACGAAATAAG
The DNA here is from genome assembly GCA_948470335.1 of uncultured Lachnospiraceae bacterium. GTDB lineage: Bacteria > Bacillota > Clostridia > Lachnospirales > Lachnospiraceae > Paralachnospira_A. The sequence goes on from CAOKOL010000032.1 coordinate 29,411, forward strand.
TGTCCGCCATATTGTAAATAGATGTAACCAGCATACTGATAATGGTAGGGACGGCCAGGCTGATAATCAGCGGGGGGATGGGCGTTTCTACCATTTTGTCGTATTGGGACATGGTTTGTTTCGGATGTGTATTCATAGATGATTCCCTTCTTTTGGTAAAAGCAAAACCTGTCGATAGTTGATAAATATTTTTATGGTTTATAGAGTTGTCTGCAAAGCTGATTAAAGGGGTTTCTGCGGAATATAAAGCTTATCACAGAACGCAGGTATATCGGTAAAACGGATTTGAGATGTGTTATATGCAGGATTATTTCCGGACGTGGGAGTTTAGCCGTTGTATGCTGCCTGGCTCATATAGCTGTTGTGGTAGCGCCTGTCCCGGGTCACTTCCTCTCCAAACCAGTCCGGCGGTGTGAAGGTAAGCGCCTGTTCTTCGGAAACAAACTCCACTTCCGCCATAATCAAAGCGGAATCCGGGCTGTGAAACCGGTCCAGCTCCGCGGTCAGACCGCCTTCCAGCGGAATCAGATAACGGGTTTTGGAGATTATATTGCCGTCGGCTTTGGCCAGCAGATGTTCATAGGCATCACGGTTCAGCGGCAGATTATATTCCTCCCGCATCATCATACCCTTTCCCTTATAAGTCAGATAATAGGTATCGTCTTCTTTCCGTACCCGCACCACCGGTTCCGTGCACAGGTAAGCCTGCTGGATCTCGCGGCGGGGATAGTTTTCCAGATTATCGGGAAGACGGCGGATCAGGTATTTTTTTTCTATTTCCATGGAATTCATCTGATTTTTCTTCTTTCTTCTATTTATTAGTATTCTGTCGTTTGGCGGAAATGCTTACTTTTTTCATTTCCGCAGAAACGCTGCCTTTGACAATGATCGCAGGCATGTTCGAAATTCCCTTTATATGCTGTGTAAAACAAAAAATAATATTCTTTGTTTCTGAAATTATTTTAAGAAATCTTTTCTTTTATGTCAAGAGATTCTGAAAAATAGAGCAGTTTGGTTTCATAATAACACAAAATATGTACTGAAATTTTAAAAGCATATAGGATTTTATTTTGTGTATAATGTCCTATTGACTTTAGCACGCCGGTACGATATCATATATACAAGTGGTTAACCTGTTAACCATATAATTGATTAACCTTTACTTTTGTGTTAAAATAATTAAATTACAGACAAAAGCTAAAGGAAGGTTAATGAGGATGGCCGCAGAGGAAACAAGAAAAAGACTGGTGGATGTTACGTATCGGATTATGAAGGAATCCGGTTTTGAAAATCTGAAAGCCCGTGAGATAGCCAGAGAGGCAGGATGTACTGCCACGGTGATTTACAAATATTTTGATGATTTGTATTATCTGATTACATTGGCCTCGTTCAAGTTTCTGGAAGATTATATTCGAGAGAGTGAGAAAATAAGCAGAAGCGGGGATAACAGTATTGTGCAGAATAAAAAGGCATGGAGACTGTTTATAAAGTATGCGTTTCAGAATCCCCGTATTTATGAGAATTTATTCTGGGGACGGGGAAAAATGGTATATGAAGATGCGGTGTCGGAATATTTTGATCTGTATGCAGATGAGATCAGCAAAGAATCAACAGCGTATTATTATATCACCATGTTTAATGCGGATATCGGGGAGAGAGATCTGATCTGGCTGCGCAGAGGCGTGAACCAGGGCTATCTGGAGATGGAAGACGCCCTTTATATCAGCAGAGTGAATCAGATGATTGTAAGGGGAATGCTTCTGGAGCATATGGATGATTATATGGTTCCGGGAGTGGCAGAGCGGGCGATTGATGAATGTATCTGTCTTGTGGAAAAGACAATAGATACATATTTGAAAAAATAGCTGAAATGTATGGGAATAAAAAATAGATACCTGTTTTTATAACAGGTAATATTTTTACAACATTGGTTAACGTGTTAATCTTTATAAAATACAATATAAAAATCATGTAAAAACAAAATGTTAAGGAGGAAGCTATGAGTAAGGAGAATGTACGGAAGATCCATGAAGCAACGATGAGGATTTTAAGCAGCACAGGGGTAAAATTTCATCATCCTGACGCCGTAAAGGTTTTAAAAAAGAACGGGATCCGGGTAGAGGGAAATATTGCTTATTTCACTGAGGATGACATTATGAAGTGGGTAAAAAAGGCGCCTGCGTATACCGGCTTCAAAGGGGCGGATCCAAAATATCATGCGAAAATAGGCGGAGATCTGGTACTGAATGCGCCTGCGGCCGGTCCGACAAAAATTATGGAGAAAGACGGCACTCTGCGGTCCGCTCAGATAGAGGATCTTGTGAAAATGATTAAACTGTATGAGCAGAACGATCATTATGTGATTAACGGTGGTTTGCCCTGTCAGCCTGAAAATGTTCCGGAAGAATGGTCTACGCTGCTTTTGTATTATGTGGCACAGCGGCACAGCAATAAGGCTCTTTGGTGCGGCTGCGGCAATTATGAGCAGATGGAAGCAGTTGTGCAGATGTGCTGTGCACGGTACGGACTGACAACGGAAGAGTTGAAAGAAGATCCTCATTTATTTGCGATTGTAAACACAAATACGCCGCTGCAGTTTGATATCCGTATGACAGAAACCCTGTTTACGATGCTGAAATACCGTCAGCCTGTGGGAATTACGGCCGCATCCATGGCCGGAACCACGGCGCCTATTACATTGGCCGGAACCGTCGCTCTGACAAATGCCGAGGTGATCGCTGTGATCGCTCTGTCTCAAATGTATGCGCCTGGCGCGCCGGTAATTTATGGTTCCCAGTCTACAAATGCGGATATGGCAACCTGTGCGATAGCCATCGGTTCTCCGGAAGGTGCGCTCTGCTATAAATATTGTGCGGAGATGGCAAGATTTTATGGTGTGCCCAGCAGAGCAGGCGGCGCGCTGACAGATGCAAAAGCCCTGAATGCGCAGGCGGGTTTTGAATCCATGCTTACCTATCATGCCTGCCATCAGAATGGTGTCAATATGGTATTCCAGTCCGCGGGCATCATGGAAAGTTATCTGTCTGCTTCTTTTGAGAAAATGATTGTAGATTTTGAGATTATTGACGCAGTCAACCGATATGACAGAGATCTTGAGGTGAATGAGGAAACCATACCGGAAGCATTAATTCATGAAATTGGTCCTGGAGGGCAGTATCTGCTGGAAGATCATACCTTTGAATATTGTAAAAAAGAACCGATGCTGCCGAATATCAGTGTCCGCGGGCCGAAAGCAGAGGCGGAGAAGGTATTTGACCGGAATATTGAAAAATGGCTGAATAAAATGCTGGATAGTTATATACAGCCGGAAATGGATGAGGCCGTGGTGGAAGCAATGCATAAAATTATGCTGGATAAGGGAATTGACATTTCCTATATTCATATGCTGGATCAATTTTAACCGAAGATCAGGAGGGGATTTATGAAATCAAAGTTTCATGCACAGACATATATGGGAATCGTATTATTGGGACTGAGCGGTGCTGCTATTTATCTTCTGCCTTATCTGAGATGGTCTTATTATGATGCTTTAATGGAAGCATCAGGGCTGAATAATACCCAGTTTGGGATGACAATGAGTGTTTACGGTGTGCTGGCCATGATTTTTTATCCGGTTGGCGGTATTATGGCAGATCGTTTTTCAGCGAAAAAGCTGTTAAGCATTTCCGTGATCGGGGCCGGTATTCTGGGACTGTGGTATTCCACATTCCCGGGGTACGCAGCGCAGATTATGATCTATGCGGGCTGGGGTATTTTATCTACGCTTACATTCTGGTCCGCGATGATGAAGGCTACCAGACAGTTGGGCGGCAGCGAGGAGCAGGGGCGGCTGTTTGGTCTTGTGGAAGGCGGCCGGGGTGTTCTGTCAACCGCTGTATCTTTTGCGGCGTTGTTCGCATTCAGCAAAATGGGAGAAGGGCTGGCAGGACTGCGTGGCATTATTATAGGGATGTCCGTTATTAATATTGTGACAGGAATTCTGATTTTCTTTTTTCTGAAAGAAGGGCAGCGAAAGAATGAGGAGAATGGAGAACAGAAGAAACTGGTGTTGGCTGATATTGCGGATATTTTGAGGAAGCCGGCGGTCTGGCTGATTTCTCTGATTATTGTCTGCTGCTACAGCGTCTATCTGGGAAGCACTTATCTGACTCCATATTTTACCAATGTAATCGGCGCTACGGCTTCTTTTGCCGCACTTCTGTCTATTATGAGAAGTTATGTGCTGCAGTTTGTGTGCGCACCTGCGGGAGGCGCACTGGCGGACCGGATTGGTTCTATTACAAAAGTTATTAACGCATGTTATTTGGTTATGGTGGCGGCATTGGTTCTGATTATTCTGCTTCCTACGACAAAAGGCGCCATGGTGCCGCTGGTGGCAGTTCTGATTATCCTTTGTGCAGGTATTTTTGCCATGCGGGGAATTTATTTCGCAACGATTGATGAGGCGGATATTCCGATGCACGTAACGGGTACGGCCGTAGGCATCGTATCGATTATCGGTTTTACGCCGGATGTGTTTATGAGTGCATTGTGTGGAAAACTTCTGGATAGCTTTGAGGGTGCAGCGGGCTATCGAGCCATTTTTATTCTGATGCTGGCGTTTGCGCTGGCAGGGCTGATTTCTGCTTTGTTATTGCTGAAGATGAATCAAAAAAAAGGAAAATAATGAATGAACCAAAAGAAAAAAATACGATTTGCTGTTTTTCTGCCTCCATGGATTCTTCTGGTGTCGATGATTGGGCTCAGTCTGGCTGATTACGACAGATTTTATGGAAGTTTATCTGCCGTAGCCGGATGGATTGCCAGTGATTTGGCATGGATGCTGGCAATGTGCGGAATTATCTGCGTAGTATTGCTTGTCATTGTGTACTGTTCAGATTTTTCAAAGGTAAAAATTGGCGGGCCGGACGCGGTGCCGATTGTGAAAAAGACTACATGGAGATATATCACGCTGACAACAACGATCGGTGCGGGACTTTTGTTTTTTGCTTCCAGTGAACCGCTGCTGCATTATATGAATCCTCCCGCGAATGTGGTACGGGGGGCGGGAAGCAGCGAGTCAGCCTTGTGGGCAATGGAAACGCTGTATCTGGAGTGGACTTGGGTGCCTTATTCGATTTATACGGTAGCGGCGCTGATGTTTGGGTTTGTTTTTTACAACATGAAGAAAAAGCAGACATTGTCAGCCGTTCTGGTGCCTGTGCTGGGCAGTAAAAACAGTGGACGGATCAGCGCGTTTGTGGATGTGATTTGCCTGTTTTCTCTGGTTTTAGGGGTATCCAGTGCAATGGGTGTGGGTACCATGAATATTGCCGGGGGATTGGAGACTGCGTTTGGAGTTTCTTCTGATATAAAAATTTGGACAGTTATTATTGTGGCAATTGTATTGACATTTCTTTTGTCGGCGATTTCCGGCATTACGAAAGGGATCAGTGTACTGGCGAACATAAACGTTTATTTTTACTGGTTTCTGATTGCGTTTATTCTGGTATTTGGCCCTACGGCTTTTTTGTTGAATTTTGGCCTGGAAACCGCCGGTACGTTTTTCAGTGAGTTTTTTCACATATCCGCATGGACCAGTGCCTCTACGGGAGACGGATGGGCGGGAAGCTGGCCGATTTATTATCTGTGTGCCTGGTATTCCTGGACGCCGGTGACGGCTATTTTCCTGGGGAGAATTTCAAGAGGATATACCATACGGGAGGTGATTACGACTAATCTGATTTTTCCTTCGGTTTTCTCTATGGTGTGGATTGCTTTGTTTGGCGGCAGCAGTATTTTTTATGAGCGTGCAGGCGCAGGATTGTATGCGAAAATGAGTGTTTCAGGGATGGAATCAGTTGTGTATGGCGTATTCAAACAGATGCCTGTGTCAGTAGTTATTATTCCGGTTTATATTTTTGTGGTTTTTATTTCTTTTGTGACTGCCACCAATTCCAATACTACGGCAATGGCCGGGCTCTGCATGAAAGATGGAACCAGTGAAGACGCGGAAGCTCCGCCATATATGAAGGTCATCTGGGCGGCAATCGTTGGTTTGGTTACGTTTGTGCTGGTACAGACAGAGAGCCTTGACGGTATTAAAATGGCCTGTAATATAGCGGGGTTGCCGATATGTATTCTGGAAATTGCCATGGTGGTCGGATTGGCCAAAATTATGAAAAATCCTGCAAAATATGACTGTTACCAGGAAACGGGAAAGATCAGTGGCAGCAGCAGGGAAGAAAAAAGTTCTGATTAAGATCGAACAGCAGTAATAAAAAAGAGAAAAAAGAGGTGGAAACTGTCACTTGTGTGATGTGCCGCTTCTTTTTTATTATGTTCTTGATGCGGGATTCGATAAAACGCAGGGACGATGTGTTTTTGCCGGCTGTATTTGCTTTTGATTTGACAATACATTCGTTAACAAATATAATGATATCGTAAAGAAATGGGGACAACCCCAGATTCTGTATATTTAATGTTCATTATATACAGAACTTTTATGAACATGTTAAAATCTTTGAATGTTACAGAGGCCGGTGGATTTAAGAGGGAGGTATCGGAAAGTGGATACAATTATTGTGGGCTGTAAAACTCTGGAAAACGAATTGCTGCAGGCAGTAAAAGAGACAGGCTGTACATATGAGATCCGCTGGATTGAGTCAGGCCTGCACAATTACCCGAAAAAGCTGAATCAGGTTTTGCAGGAGACGCTTAATGGCTGCGGCGCCGGCCGGGTTCTGGCGGCTATGGGATTTTGCGGCAATTCCATTGAGAATATCTCTACGGAGGATTACACCCTGATTTTCCCTCGTGTGGACGACTGTATTTCCCTGCTTCTCGGCTCCTGCCGGAGACGGATGGAAATTTGCAGAGAGCAGGGAACCTATTTTCTTACGGAAGGCTGGCTGAAAGGCGAGCGGAATATCTGGAAAGAATATGAATATACGATGGAGAAATACGGGGAGGAAACCGGAAAGGAAATCTTTCAGATGATGCTGGGCAATTACCGTTCTCTGGCGCTTCTGGATACCGGCTGTTATTCCATGGAAAAAGCGGGGGCAGAGGCAAAAAACATTGCCGGAACGCTGGAGCTGGAATATAAAATTCTGCCCGCTACACTGGATTATATGAAAAAGCTGCTGACCGGACCCTGGACCGAAGAAGAATTTCTGATTGTTCCGCCCCATTCCATGGTGCAGGGGAGCGATCTGGTGCTGGAAGTATAGTGAAAAAGCAAGCGTACATCAAACCGAAAAGGAGGACCCTGTCATATGAGTAAAGTATTGGTTTATATAGCAGACGGTATGGAAGAAGTGGAGTGTCTGGCTGTTGTGGATATGCTGCGCCGCGGCGGCGCGGAGGTGCGGATGGCTTCCGTTAACGGAAAAACAGAGGTGACGGGCGCTCATGGTATCCGGGTAGGTGCGGACTGTCTTCTGGCGGACAGTGACCCGGACAGCGCCGATATGCTGTTTCTGCCGGGCGGTATGCCGGGGACTAAGTATCTGCGGGAATCGGAGGAAGTATGCGCCGCACTGAAAGCGGCGTCGGCGTCGGGAAAGCATCTGGCAGCCATCTGCGCGGCGCCCAGCGTTCTGGGACAGTTACATCTTCTGGAGGGAAAAAAGGCTACCTGTTATCCCGGCTTTGAAGACCAGCTTCTGGGGGCGGAATACTGTTCTGACGGTGTGGTGACAGACGGCGCCGTGACCACTGCCAGAGGGGTGGGGTTTGCCGTGGATCTGGGCCTGGAGCTGGTACGGGTGCTGCTGGGAGAAGAAAAATCTGTCGAAATCAGAGAGGCGATCCAGCATCCGTAAAAGAATTTATCATTTTTTTACGGAATTTTTCCAAAATAACGGTCAGAGCATGAAAAAAGGTAGTGACAAAGCCGGAATCGGTATGATATAATGGTATACTGCTGATGTATAAAATTTTGCCCGGATCGCAGGGGATCTGATTCCGTGAAATTTGCTTTCCCCAGGCGGAAGACGGGCAGATATGTTTATGCCGATATTTATTGTTTATATTAATGAAAATATAGAAGCAGGATTGCTTTAAGTATAAGGAGGGTACACGACAGATGAGTGTAAAAGTGGAAACGTTAGAAAAGAACATGGCTAAGCTGACCATAGAGGTTCCGGCAGCGGAGGTTGAGTCTGCGATGCAGGCAGTGTATTTGAGAAGGAAAAGCAGAATTGATGTGCCCGGATTCAGAAAAGGCAAGGCGCCTCGTCATATGGTTGAGAAATTATACGGCAGAGGAATCTTTTTAGAGGATGCCGTAAATGACGTGATGCCCTCCGCATATGAAAAAGCCGCAAAAGAGAGCGGACTGGAGATTGTTTCCCGTCCGGAGATCGGTTTTGAACAGGTAGAGCCCGGAAAAGATCTGATCTTTACGGCGGAAGTGGCCGTGAAGCCGGAAGTAACGCTGGGCGAGTACAAGGGCCTGTCCGTTCCGAAAACAGAAGTGAATGTGACGGAAGAAGACGTGATGGCCGATATCAAACGGGAGCAGGAGAAGAACGCGGTGCTGAACAGTGTGGAGAGACCTGTTCAGAACGGGGATCAGACTACCATTGATTTCGAGGGCTTTATGGACGGCGTGGCATTTGAAGGCGGCAAAGGCGAGGATTATCCGCTGACCATCGGTTCCAACGCGTTTATTCCCGGCTTTGAGGAGCAGTTAGTCGGCGCCGAAATCGGCAAGGAAGTGGAAGTAAACGTAACCTTCCCTGAGAATTATCATTCCGAGGATCTGGCAGGAAAGCCGGCCGTATTCAAAGTGACCGTAAAGGATATCAAAGAAAAGGAACTTCCTGAGCTGGACGATGAATTTGCCTCAGAGGTATCTGAGTTCGAAACGCTGGCCGAGTATAAGGAAGATGTGAAAAAGAAACTGGAAGAGAGAAAGACAGCGAACGCAAAATCCATCAAGGAAAATGCGGCTGTGGATGCGGCGATTGCCAATGCGTCGATGGAGATTCCCGACGCGATGCTGGAGACCCAGGCTCAGAATCTGGTGGATGAATTTGCGGCAGGGATGAGACGTCAGGGCCTTTCCATGGAGCAGTATCTGCAGTACTCGGGGAATACGGAAGATTCCATGATTGAGCAGATGAAGCCGCGGGCGCTGAAACAGATTAAGACCAGACTGGTGCTGGAAGCTGTGGCCAAGGCGGAAAACATTCAGATTTCCGAGGAAGATACGGAAGCAGAGCTGAAAAAGATGGCTGAAAATTATAAGATGGAGCTGGATGAGATCAAAAAGCTGATGGATGAAAGTCAGATCAAGGCTATGCAGGAAGATCTGGCGGTTCAGAAAGCCATTGACCTTCTGGCAGAGACGGCAGTGGAGACTGAAAAGAAGGAAGAAGAGACGGCTGCGGAATAAATGCACAGGAAACCCTTTCGATAAGGATTTCTCATTTTGGGCGGCCTGATGACAGGAGGCATAGTAATGAGCATAATTCCTAATGTAATTGAAACCGTAAGAGGCGGCGAGAGATTTTACGATATCTATTCCCGTCTGCTGAAAGACCGGATTATTTTTCTGGGCGAGGAAGTAACGGACGTGTCCGCCAGCATCGTGGTGGCACAGATGCTGTTTCTTGAATCAGAGGATCCGGGAAAGGATATCAGTCTGTATATCAACAGTCCCGGCGGCTCGGTGTCAGCCGGACTGGCGATTTATGACACGATGAATTATATTAAATGCGACGTATCCACGATCTGTATCGGCATGGCGGCCAGCATGGGCGCATTCCTGCTGGCAGGCGGCGCGAAGGGCAAACGGTTTGCTCTGCCTAACGCGGAGGTGATGATTCATCAGCCCTCCGGCGGCGCCCAGGGCCAGGCTACGGAGATTCAGATTGTGGCCGAGAAGATCCTGGCTACAAAGAAAAAGCTGAATGAGATTCTGGCGGCCAATACGGGCCAGCCCTATGAGGTCATTCAGGCGGACACGGAGCGGGATAACTATATGTCTGCCGAGGAGGCAAAGGCATATGGATTGATCGATGAAGTGATCCACAATCGTTAATGGGAGATTTTAATGAATGGTAAGCAGATTTGATAATCAGTACAGGTGTTCTTTCTGTGGAAAAACCCAGGATCAGGTGAAGAAACTGATTGCAGGCACAAAGGATGTATATATCTGCGACGAATGTGTGGAACTGTGCGCGGAATTAATAGAGGAAGAAATGGAACTGGATGATGATGAGCCGGAACCGCCGTTTGCCGGGCTGAACCTGCTGAAACCGAAACAGATCAAGGAGTTTCTGGACGAATATGTAATCGGTCAGGATGACGCGAAGAAAACATTGTCAGTGGCCGTTTACAATCACTATAAGCGGATTACCTCTGCGGCTGAGTCCGATGTGGAGATTCAGAAAAGCAACATCCTGATGCTGGGGCCTACCGGTTCCGGCAAGACCTATCTGGCGCAGACGCTTGCGAGGCTTCTGAATGTGCCTTTTGCGATTGCGGATGCCACTGCGCTGACAGAGGCAGGGTATGTGGGCGAGGATGTGGAGAACATTTTGTTGAAAATCATTCAGGCGGCGGATTATGATATCAGCAAGGCAGAGTATGGCATCATCTATATTGATGAGATCGACAAGATTACAAAAAAATCTGAGAATGTTTCCATTACCAGAGATGTGTCAGGAGAAGGCGTGCAGCAGGCTCTGCTGAAGATTCTGGAGGGAACCATAGCCAGCGTACCGCCCCAGGGCGGCAGAAAGCATCCCCATCAGGAGATGTATCAGATTGATACCACGAATATTCTGTTTATCTGCGGCGGAGCCTTTGACGGTCTGGAGAAGATGATTGAGCACCGTCTGGGGGGAAATGCGATCGGTTTCAACCAGGAGATTCATGAGAAAAATCAGGATATCGGCAAGCTGTTAAAGCAGGTTCTGCCGGAGGATCTGGTGAAGTTCGGACTGATTCCTGAGTTTGTGGGGCGTGTGCCGATCAATGTGACGCTGGATCTGCTGGATGAGGAAGCCCTGGTGCGGATTCTGACCGAGCCCAGGAATGCTCTGATCAAGCAGTATAAGAAGCTGTTTGAGCTGGACGGCGTGGAGCTGGAGCTGGATGAGGAAGCCGTACATGCGATCGCCAGACGCTCTTATGAGAGAAAGACCGGGGCCAGAGGCCTGCGGGCGATCATGGAGCATACGATGATGGATGTGATGTACGAGATTCCTTCGGATGATACCATCGGAAGATGCAAAATCACCAAAGATGTGGTGGAAGGAGAAGGAGAGCCGGAGCTGATTTACCGCAGCGTGGAGGTTCCCCGTGGAAAGAAAGCCAGAACCGCAGGGTGATATATGTGTAACGTTAAGGAAGTAAAAAACTGCTGCAAGTTCTTACATATAATGGAATTTGCAGCGTTTTTGGCATAAAGTACCCTATGAGCACTCTCTAGGGAGCGAAGGAGCGGTTGAATGAAATTACCTGTTATAGCATTGAGAGGAGTCACCATCCTGCCTAAAATGGTCATTCATTTTGATGTCAGCAGGAATGTATCCATAGAAGCTGTGGAACAGGCCATGAAGACGGATCAGACCGTATTTCTTGTAACACAGTTGTCCAGTCAGACAGAGGAGCCCGGCAAAGACGACCTGTACAGAACCGGAACGGTGGCCACGATCAAACAGTTATTAAAGCTGCCCAACAGCATTGTCCGGGTGCTGGCCGAGGGAGAGAGTAAGGCCGTGTTGAAAGAGCTGGACACGTCAGGGGAATATTATACCGGCGAGGTAGAAGTCTGGGAGATGGATCCCATTGAGGACGAGCTGGACGAGTACAGCCAGGAAGCCATGCTGCGCATTCTTCTGGATGAACTGGAGGCCTACGGCGAGAGCGGAGCGCCTGGCGTGCAGGGGCTGAGGCAGCTTTTAGACATTGAGACATTGCAGGAGCTTTTGGAGGAGATTCCGCAGGTACTTCCTTTTCATTATAAAATCAAGCAGGGGATGCTGGAAGCGGCTTCCTATGAAGAACTGTATATGTTTACCTCCCACGCCTTACAGAAGGAAACCCAGGTGAGCAGAATCAAACGGGAATTCCAGATGAAGGTAAAGGAGCATGTGGATAAATCTCAGAAAGAATATATTCTGAGAGAGCAGATGAAAGTGATCCGGGAAGAACTGGGAGAAGACGGCAGCACGGCGGATCTGGAACAACTGGAAAAGAAAGTAAAATCTGTCAAGGCCTCCAAAGAGGTAAAGGAACAGATGGAGAAGGAACTGAACCGGCTGAAAGCGATGCCCTACGGAAGCCAGGAGGCCACGGTCAGCCGTACATATCTGGATGTGCTGCTGGAACTTCCCTGGGAGAAATCCACCAAGGACAATCATGATATCGGCCATGCCCAGAAGGTTCTGGATGAGGATCATTACGGCATGGAGAAGGTAAAGGAGCGCATTCTGGAATATCTGGCGGTCCGTTCCATGACCAAAAAGGGCGACGCCCCCATCCTCTGTCTGGTTGGCCCGCCGGGAACCGGCAAGACTTCTATCGCGCAGTCGGTAGCCAGAGCGCTTGGAAAGAAATATGTGCGTATCTGTCTGGGCGGCGTCAGGGACGAGGCCGAGATCAGGGGGCACCGGAGAACCTATATTGGCGCGATGCCGGGACGTTTTGCCACAGGGCTGAAACAGGCGGGGGTGAACAATCCGCTGATGCTGCTGGATGAGATCGACAAGGTAAGCAGCGATTATAAGGGAGATACTTCGTCTGCGCTGCTGGAAGTGCTGGATTCGGAGCAGAACAATAAGTTCCGCGATCATTATGTGGAAGTGCCGCTGGATCTGTCAAGGGTGCTGTTTATCGCTACGGCCAACTCCACCCAGACCATTCCTCAGCCGCTGCTTGACCGTATGGAAGTAATCGAAATCAGCAGCTATACGGAAAATGAAAAGTTCCATATTGCACAGGAGCATCTGATCGGCAAGCAGATGAAGAAAAACGGCCTGAAAGAAGGTCAGTTGGTAATCAGCACCAATGCGCTGAAAAAAACGATTCACCACTATACCAGAGAAGCCGGCGTCCGCAGCCTGGAACGCCAGATCGGCCGTGTCTGCCGTAAGGCGGTGCGGGAGATTATGGAGCAGGGGAAGACATCCGTAAAGATTACGGAAAACAACCTGTCCAAGTATCTGGGTATGGAAAAAGTGAATTTCCAGATGGTCAATGAGACCGATGAAGTAGGAATTGTCCGCGGCCTGGCCTGGACCAGCGTGGGCGGAGATACTTTGCAGATCGAAGTGAATGTGATGCCGGGCACCGGAAAAGTGCAGCTTACCGGCCAGTTGGGAGACGTGATGAAAGAGTCCGCTCAGACTGCCATCAGCTATATCCGGTCGATTGGAAACCAGTATGAAATTGAGAAAGACTTTTTCGATAAAAATGATATTCATATCCATATCCCGGAAGGAGCAATTCCAAAAGACGGCCCTTCGGCCGGGATTACGATGGCCACGGCCATTCTGTCCGCAGTGGCGGAACGGAAGGTGAAAGCCGATCTGGCCATGACCGGCGAGATTACCTTAAGAGGCCGGGTTCTTCCGATTGGCGGATTGAAGGAAAAGCTTCTGGCGGCCAAAATGGCGAATATTCACAATGTTCTGGTACCGGAGAAAAATCGCCCGGATATTTCCGAGCTGTCCGCGGAGATTACTAAGGGGTTGGATATCACTTATGTGAAAGGTATGGATGAAGTAATCCGGAATGCCTTTGTGGCGTCGGCGGAGCCGACAGCGGCGAATTAAAAGATAAGAGATGAAATAAAACCGTATTCGGCAGGTCTGTCAGGCAGAGCCGGGTACGGTTTTTACTTTTTTCTGTGAAATGGGTTGATTTTACGTAAAAATTTGGATAATATAAAAATAACTTTATCAGCTATATTACAAAGCACTCTCCAACGATTGCGCCGGCGCAATGTTCCCTTCCTTATCCGTTTCTAAAACATGCCTTAAAAGCGACCGTCTCCGCCCGCTTAAAAAGGTGTTTTATACTGTCATTTATGCATACTTCCGGTGGGAGGCTTTGACGCTTTCCTGGGAGACCGTACAGTACAGCATCGTCGTATCCAGCTTCTCATGCCCCAGAAACTCTTTGACCTCCTCGATCTTCATCCCTCTGGCCAACAAATCGGTGGCGATTGTGCGGCGGAACCGATGCGGATGCACATTTTCCACTTCCGACCGTTTCCCCAACTGCCGAAGCATGTACTGGATCCCGGCCACCGTAAGACGGTTATGGGGATAATCCAGTGTCACAAACAGCGGTTCTTTCTGCAAATCCTCTATCGACTTCCCATCCCGGCAGCGACTGGCCAAATATCTCCGCAGGTAGAATTTTGCCCCGTCCGTCAGATATGTCCTCCGTTCTTTACTGCCTTTTCCATACACTATCAGCTCCTGTTTTCCCATTTCGATATCATTCACGTTCAAAGATGCCAGTTCAGAAACCCTGACACCCGTAGAGTATAAAAACTCAACCATGGCCCTGTCCCGAACGTTGTCACAGTTTACCTGCCTGCCCCGTGGCCGCCAGCTCCGTGCATTCTTTTTGCACTTCCAGGCCGTGGAAATTGACATACAGCACATTTTTCAGATGTTCCTGCTGCCCTGGCTCCAGGTGTGGAGCCATCTCATTGATTACTTTCTCTAATATTTTTTCTAGCATAAGCGTTGCCTCCTTCCCCAAATGATAACAAAAAAGAGGGCTTGAAACCCTCCCCTGAACATGGTATTATAAGCATAGGAAAAGC
>CAOKOL010000033.1 GCA_948470335.1 uncultured Lachnospiraceae bacterium
TTATCACACAAATTTAAAGGAATGTAAAAACGATATCTTATTCATCGCTTACGATTTATTCAGAAAATCCAGCGTGTTTTGGGCGCTGTCCAGACCGTTATCTATATTTTTGATAGCCGTATCCATGCCGTCAAGGGCCGTGTCCAGATTGCCCTGGGCCGACTCCATCGTGGAGAGTGCGGACTGCAGAGCCGTCAATGCGCCGGATACTTCCTCGCTGGTCATATTGGCAATTTTATAGGGCTGATAAGTATAGGTATACATATGCAGGATATCCGAACCGGAAACCGTCGACGCCCCCAGCACCTGACTTTTTTCCGTCACAACAAAGGTAAACGCCGTTCCGTTGATCTGCATATCAAAGGTTCCGCCCACTTCAGGATACGCGCCGTCCCGACCGGTAACCGAGCCGGTATTGGTCTGAAACTGAGCCGCCAGCGCCTGCAGGTTTTTCATATTATCTTTGGACTCATTGATGGAATGCTTCAGGTCCGATTTCTGATCCTCCAGATTTTCTTTCTGATCTTCCTGATCTTTTCTGGAGTCCCTGGTCTGGTCCATGCCCTGGGCCGCGGAAGCAATCTGATTATTAATCTGGTCCAGCGCCGCCTGCTGAGACAAAAGGCTTAAATCCTGCTGGGGTCCCAGCGCGGAAGCCGCCTGCAAATCCGCATTGGCCTTTCCCAGTTTCGCCGCCGCCAATTGCAGTTGGGCCGTGGAATCATCGATCTTAAATAATACGTCGCCGGCATTCACCCTATCGCCCACTTCAAAATTCGTCTCCGTAACCACGCCGGCCGCCAACGGCATCACGGAAACCGTGTCCTCCGGCGAGATGGTACCGATAAAAGAATTCTGCAGGGTCAGATCCCCAAGCTCCGGTTTTGCGCTCTCAACCGGTATCGTCAGATCCTTTTCTTCCTCCTGCGCAGCCTCCCTGCCGCACCCGGTAAAAACTGCGGATACGGCCAGAACCGCCGCCATTGCCAATGCCTGTTTCCGATAACAAACCTTTCGTAACATTTTTAAGCCATCACTCCTTTATATAAGTATCGGTTTTGAGTCTTTCGGACTGTGTCTAAAAATGGATTTCCGGCAGAGTTATGGTGTCTTTGATCTCCTCGGCAACAGAAATAAACTCAATCAGCCGGTCTTCGCCCACCGTATCAATAACCATCCCCGTCTTCCGGTATATGTCATCTCTGGTTTCTTCAAATGCCTGTCTTCCGAAGTCCGTCAGCCTGACAATTGTGACTCGCGCATCCCTGGTGTCCTGCTCTTTTGTAATCAGACCTTTTGACACCATTTTCCTGATCAGTACCGCCACCCTCGCCGTACTGACTTCCAGTTCCTCGCTGATTTTTCCGGCAGTCACCGCCTCGTCCGAGTCATAGAGCAGACGGAGAACCGCGCCGATGCCGACCTGCACTTCATCCATACATTTGAAAAAATGAGCAGGACGGGCTTGTTCCACTCGTTTCAGCACCATTTCAATCTGTGCCACTGTCGCCATCTGGCCACCTCCTTTAATATCTAACCGGATTAGATTATAGGGCAAAATCATAGCCGCGTCAAGCATTATTTATGCCTGACCATGACTGCTCCCGCTCTCCTGACAATGCTTTGATCCGACAAAGATAACTTTAACACAAAAAATACTCCGGACAGGCTCCCTGTTTATGAGAATACGCATAAAAAGGAAGCTGTCCGGAGCATATGTTTCCTGTCAGACCGAACGCCTGCCGGCCGCCTTAAACCGCCCGAATCACGCCGCAGCCGATTCTCGCCCCCGAATTCCCGGAGGGCTGGGAAGTGAAATCGTCGGGCATATCGTGTATTACCACCGATTTTCCGATGATATCCTCGATCCGAAACCGTTTGTCATAAAAGGAAATCCAAGCGTAGCCGTGATCGCTCATCAGCGGCGGAAAATCGCCCGCATGGCCGGGGTGGAGACATCCCTTCGGATTATAATGTCCCCCGGCACCGGTAAAGGCCATCCCTTCGGAACCGGAACACGCGCCGTATTCATGAATATGAAACCCGAAAAAATTTGCCGCACAGGGGTCGTCGCCGTAAGGCAGATTAAATAGTTCCGCCTCTACCAATACGCCGGCATAAGGCGTACCGTAAAATTTAACCAGACCGCTCAGGGCTGCATGGGCGCTGTCGCCGGTCACCCATGCAAGAGCCTCATAATGGTCATCCTCTAAAATATCCGTAAAAATCGTTCTGGGTGTGATCTGCTGGTCTGTCGTCATTCTTTCAGTCACCGAATCTGTTCTTCTTCCGAATATCATATGCGCCCGAAGACAGAAACGTGCGAGACAAGATTTTTATTTATCGTCTTTTTTGCATTCTCCAATACATATAAAAAGGCAGGCTCCCGGGAAACACCCTGCCTGCCTTTTCATTCTCAGCCGTCTGACGGTTACGCATTTTTCTCCGGCGTAAAGCCCAGATCCTTGATGATGTCAAAAGCCTTTGCCAGACAGTTGTCACAGCCGTCGATAGACACGGTTTTGCTGTCCAGATTGATCTCATGCTTCAAATCCGCCTTTGTCAGTGCCTCGTCGATTTTCTTGACACAGTTGGGACACTTCATATCCGCCACGTTTAATGTTTTCATTCTGCTGATCCTCCTTAAAGTTCCGCAACTCCCCTGCCAAGCCTCCCTGGGCTTATCCGGTCCGTTGCTGTTTTTTATAAATCATTTAATACTACCGATATTTTAAATATCATCCCGGAATCTTCCGGCTATTTCATCAGTTTTTGCACCAGAGCACAGAGCTCATCCACTTTTTCGCCGCTGCCCTCCCTGATATCGTCCACCACACAGCTTCTGATATGACTGGCCAGCAGTTCTTTATTAAACGCATTGAGGGCGGACTGGATCGCCTGTACCTGGGTCATAATGTCCACGCAGTACCGCTCCTCCTCCACCATGGCCCGCACGCCCCGTACCTGCCCCTCGATCCGGTTCAGGCGGTGTACCAGCTTTTTATATTCCTCCGGCTCCCTGTGCTTCGTCTTCCGGCAGCAGCATTGTTTTTCTTCCATATCATAACGCTCCGTCTGCTTTTCGCTTACGATCTTTTTTGATAGCCATATCTCAATAATAATGTATTTTTTCTTCACTGTCAACGGTCAGTTGACCGCAGACCCGGCTTTGTCTCTCATCCTGTTACGGTTCACTCCAGCTCAAAATCAAACAGCGAAATCTGATTCGTATTCGGCAGATCGCCGAACAGTCCCATCTCCGACATCAAATCAATCACCGACTTGGGCACTTTCGTCCGCTGCCAGAAATCCTCTTTGGACAGGAAAGGCCCGTCCTGCACGGCTTCTACCACGGCCTCCGCCGCCTTGCCGCCCAAACCGTCGATGCTGCTTAGAGACGGCATAATCTTTCCGCCGATCACCTGGAACCGGTCCGCCCTGGCCCGGTAAATGTCGATGGGCATAAATTCATAGCCTCTGGCATACATCTCCTGAACAATCCGCATATCCCGCAGAGAATCCTGCTCTTTTTTCGTCAGCTTGTCCTGATTCCGCCTGTAATTTTCCAGATTCCGTTCCAGCTGGGTCCTGCCCAGGCACATCAGCTCATAGGAAAAACCGGAAGCACGAATACTGAAAAACGCCGCATAATAGGCCAGCGGATAAAAAATCTTACAGTAAGCGATCCGCCAGGCCATCATCACATAGGCCGCCGCATGGGCTTTGGGGAACATATATTTGATTTTCTTACAGGATTCGATGTACCAGTCCGGCACATCCGCCGCTTTCATGGCTTCCTCCCATTCCGGCTTCAATCCCTTGCCTTTCCGGACGCTCTCCATAATCGTAAAGGAAAGCTCCGACTCCATCCCCTTATGAATCAGATACGTCATAATATCGTCTCTGGTACAAATGGCCGTCTGAATCGTGGCCGTCCCTTCCAGAATCAATGTCTGGGCATTTCCCAGCCACACGTCGGTGCCGTGGGCCAGCCCGGCGATCCGCACCAGGTCGGAAAAATATTTGGGCTTTGTGTCCAGAAGCATCTGCATGGCGAAGTCCGTGCCGAACTCCGGCACCCCCAGCGCCCCCAACTGACAGCCGCCGATATCCTCCGGCGTGATGCCAAGAGCGGAGGTATTCCGAAACAGACTCATTACCTCCGGGGAGTCCAGCGGAATCTCTCTGGCGTTCAGCCCCGTAATATCCTCCAGCATCCGGATCATGGTCGGATCATCGTGTCCCAGAATATCCAGCTTCAGCAGGTTGTGGTCGATGGAGTGATAATCAAAATGGGTGGTGACAATTTTCGTATTCATATCATTGGCCGGATGCTGAATCGGCGTAAAGGAATAAATTTCCTCCCCGTGGGGCATCACGATAATGCCGCCGGGATGCTGGCCCGTGGTCCGCTTTACCCCCACACAGCCCTGGACAATCCGGTTGATTTCACATTTCCGCTTGTGCTGTCCCTTGTCCTCGAAATAATTCTTTACGTAGCCGAACGCCGTCTTATCCGCCAGCGTGCCGATGGTGCCCGCCCGGAAGGTATGTCCCTTGCCGAAAATCACCTCCGTGTAATCATGGGCCTGACTCTGATATTCTCCGGAAAAGTTCAGGTCAATATCCGGCTCTTTATTCCCCTTAAAGCCCAGAAAGGTTTCAAAAGGAATGTCAAAGCCGTCCTTTTTCAGCTTCTCCCCGCACACCGGACAGTCCTTATCCGGCATATCACAGCCGCCCATCCCGGAAAAGCTTCTCACTTCTTCCGAGTCAAAATCACAGTAATGGCAGGAAGGACAGTAATAATGGGCCGGCAGCGGATTCACCTCCGTGATTCTTGCCATGGTGGCCACGAAGGAAGACCCGACGGAACCCCGTGAACCCACCAGATACCCGTCCGCATTGGATTTGTCCACCAGTTTCTGGGCGATGATATACATCACGGCAAACCCATTGCTGATAATGGAATTCAGCTCCCTTTCCAGCCGCTCCACCACGATTTTCGGCAGATCGTCCCCATACTTTTTCCTGGCCGTGCCGTAACAGATTTCCCGCAGGTCCTTGTCGGAATCGGGGATCACCGGCGGGCACTTGTCCGGGCGCACCGGCGCGATCTTTTCGCACTGGTCGGCGATCAGGTTGCTGTTGGTAATCACCACTTCCTCCGCCTTCTCGCTGCCCAGATACTGAAATTCCTCCAGCATTTCCTCCGTGGTCCGAAGGAACAGCGGCGGCTGGTCCTCCGCATCGGCAAATCCCTTGCCCGCCAGAATAATCCGGCGGTATATCTCGTCCTCCGGGTCAATAAAATGAACGTCGCAGGTGGCCACCACCGGCTTTTGGAACTGCTCTCCCAGCGCCACAATCTTCCGGTTCAGATCCCGCAGGTCTTCCTCGGAATTCAGGCCGTACTTTTCATCCCGCAGCATAAACTGGTTATTGCCGACGGGCTGAATCTCCAGATAGTCATAAAATTTTACCAGGCGGGAAATCTCCGCATCGTCAGCGCCGCCGCGCACCGCCTGAAACAGCTCCCCCGCCTCGCAGGCGGAGCCGATAATCAGTCCCTCCCGGTACTTCTCCAGCAGCGTTTTCGGGATTCTGGGCCGTCTGGCATAATAGGTAATGTGAGACTCCGATACCAGCCGGTACAGATTGATTCTGCCGGTTTCATTTCTGGCCAGGATAATCACATGATACATGGGCAGCTTTTTAATCAGCTCCGGGTCCGGCTGCCCCGCCTCGTTTAACTGGTCCAGATTTTCAATCCGGCCTTTTTTCAGCATATTGATAAATTCCAGGAAAATCAGCGCCGTACATTCGGCGTCGTCCACCGCCCGGTGATGATTTTCCAGAGAGATATTCAGATGCTTGGCAATGGTATCCAGCTTAAACCGTTTTAAAGAGGGCAGAAGCAGTCTGGCCAGGCTTACGGTATCCACCACAGTCGGAGTGAACTCCAAACCAAGATTCTGGGCCTTATGGGCCACAAATCCCACGTCGAAATCCGCGTTGTGGGCCACCACGGCGCAGCCTTTGCAGAAATCCAGAAACAGGGGCAGCGCTTCCTCCACACCCGGCGCATGAATCACCATCTCGTCATTGATGCCGGTAAGATTCTCAATTTCATAGGAAATGGGCGTCCGGGGATTTACGAACGTAGACAGGCGGTCAATCATCTTTCCCCCCTCCACCTTCACTGCACCGATCTCGATAATCTCATGGTGCAGCGGCGTCAGGCCCGTAGTCTCCAGGTCGAACACCACGTACGTATCCTCCAGGCTCTGGCCTGCGGAACGGATCACCATTTCTTTTTTGTCGTCCACCAGATAGCCTTCCATACCATAGATTACCTTGAACGGGTCTTTATCTCCCACCATATGGTAAGCTTCGGTAAAGCCCTGCACCACGCCATGGTCGGTGATGGCCAGCGCCGTATGCCCCCACTCCATGGCCCGTTTCAGAATATCTTCCACGCTGCCCACCGCATCCATCTCGCTCATCCTGGTATGGCAGTGCAGCTCCACCCGCTTTTTCTCGCTGTTGTCCATCCGTTTGCCGCCGCCTTCGGCCTGTCCCTTTTTAATCCCGCTCACCGACGATATGGACAGTTCCCCGTCAAACCGGTCCAGCATGGAAATTCCTTTCACATAGACATGCATTCCCTTTTTGATCCCGTCTCTGATCTCATCGACCCGGTCCGCCCGGGAAAACATTTTCACGGTAATGGTGTCGGTGCCGTCGTAGACGTCGAACAGAACCATAAAATTGCCGGTGCGCAGCTCCCGTTCTTCCATAACGATAATCTGTCCGCCGATCACCACCTCGCCCATCTCGCCCACAAGCTCCGACAGTTTCATGGGAACGGCGTCAAAGTCCCGGCCGAACAGTACGTCAGGATTGTCCGACTTTCTCCGGGAAAAGCCGCCTTTCGGCTGCCATTTTTTCTTTCCGCCCTCCCAGCCGGTTTTTTTATCCCGGACCGCTCCTGCTTTTGCCTGATCCTGAGATGTTTTCGCCCCGGTCTGTTTTCCTCCGGCACCGGTTTTTGCGGTACCGGTTTTCGCACCGCCGTTCCCTGTCCTGCCGGCCTGCGCACCGCCGGCGCCTGCCGCCGGCGCTTCGTCTCCTTCGAACCGGCGCCCTTCCGGCATCGAATTTTCTCCCGTCCCATAAGCATCATTCCAGGGCAGCGGGCCATTGTCAGCCTTCATCATGGCTCCCTGCCCGTCCCGGACGATGTCAGGCCAGGGATCTTCACCGGGCTTTTCCTCCGGCTCCTTATACAGACACCGTACCTCGACGCCAAAGCCGCACCGCTCATTAAACACTTTTTCCAGCACCCGTTTCAGCTCGTCTCCGCACCGGTGCTGCACCAGCCCTTCCGTCACCGTCATCTGTAAAAGCTCCGGCTCCGGAAATGCCACCTCCGCTTTCCGGAACATCTGGTAATCCAGCATACTGTAATTTCTCAGCTCCAGCAGAATGCTGTCCCGGTAGGCTTCCAAAAGCTTCTCCGGCGTGTACTGGCTGGAAAGCCGGTATTTCTCCACGATTTTTACCACGACCTCCTTGTGGGGAAACATCTGCTTTTTTATGTTTGCTTCCAGCTTATAAATGTTTTTTTTCGGAATCAGCCGCTGAGACCGGATATAAATGCGAAGGGCGGTTCTGTCCTTCGACAAAACCACCTTTTCTACTTCCACCGCTTTCAGCGCTTCCTGCAAGTCTTCCGTCACCTGAAGGTTCGGGATCGTCTCCATAAAACTCTTTGCCATATGTATACACCTCCGGACATGCCGGTATTATAAAATGATTGCGGATTTTTACGGTTTCTTAGTCTTACGTCCGTCTCATATGGTCCAGTTCCTTTTTCAGCGCATCCAGCAGCTCCCCTTCCGGCATCTTCCGGTCTTTCTCGCCTTTCTTAAACAGAATGCCTTCCCCGGCGCCGCCGGCAATACCCAGATCCGCCTCTTTTGCTTCCCCCGGCCCGTTGACAATACAGCCCATCACCGCCACCCTGATATCCAGATCGTCATAACCTGCCGCCAGCGTCTCCACCTGGTTGGCCAGACCGATCAGATCCAGCCTGGTTCTGCCGCAGGTAGGGCAGGACACCACCTCGATGCCGCCTTTCCGAAGCCCCAGCGTTTTTAAAATCCGTTTGGCCGTCTTCACTTCCTCCACCGGATCGCCGGTCAGAGACACTCTGACGGTATCGCCGATGCCCTGATACAGAATAATGCCCAGCCCCACGGAAGACTTGATCGTTCCGCTGTAAAGCGTTCCCGCCTCCGTAATCCCCACATGGAGGGGGTAGCGGGTCTGCCGGTCGATCAGCTCATGGGCCCGGACGCACATCAGCACATCCGAGGACTTGATGCTGATGACCAGATTGTCGTAGCCCATGGACTCGATCAGGGCCGTTTTCTCCAGGGCGCTCTCCACCAGCCCCTCGGCCGTCACCCTGCCGTATTTCTCAATATATTTTTCTTCCAGAGAACCGCTGTTTACGCCCACCCGAATCGGAACATTCAGACGCTTTGCCTTTTCCACTACCGCCTGAACCCGTTTTGCATCGCCGATGTTTCCCGGATTGATACGGATTTTATCCGCCCCGTGCTCCATGGCGGCAATGGCCAGCTTATAATTAAAATGGATGTCCGCCACCAGCGGGATGCCGATCTGATTTTTGATCTGCGAAAGCGCTCTGGCCGCCTCCATCGTGGGCACCGCCACCCGGACGATCTCGCAGCCTGCGTCGGCAAGCCGCTTAATCTGCTCTGCGGTAGCCGCCGCATCCTCTGTTTTCGTGTTGCACATCGACTGAATCAGCACCGGATTCCCTGCGCCGATCACGCGGTTTCCGATTCTGATTTCCTTTGTATCGTTTCGGCTCATAGAAAACACTGTCCTCCCTGTCTGTCCGTTTTCAGTCATTCATGATTCCACAACATTTGCCCGTATTCTCCGACACTCCTGAAAATGTTTCTTCCCTGTTTCTTTCTACAGCAGCCGCACAATATCATGATACAGCACAAACACCATCAGCGCCATCAGAAGCACCATGCCCGCCATATGGACCATGCCTTCTTTCTCCGGATCGATGGGTTTTCCCCGCACCAGCTCGATCAGGAAGAAAAAGATTCTTCCCCCGTCCAGAGCCGGAAGGGGCAGAAGATTGACCACGCCCAGGTTTGCGCTTAACAGGATGCCGAAATTAATCAGATTCAGGAACACATAAAGCATGCCGTCCGGCTTGCTCTCCTCTACCATATCTGACATGGTGCTTACCAGACCTACGGGCCCGGTCATGGACTCCGCGCCGATTTTTCCCTGAACCAGCATCCGCAGAGAAGTCAGCGTATAGCTGATCCAGTATTTTACCTCATATGCGCTGTACCCCAGCGTCTCCAAAACCGACGTTTTATCCCGCTGGCCGGACACCTGAATCCCCATCATGTAAGTGCCCGTCTCCTCGTAATATTTGGGCGTTAAAAGCACCTGATGCTTTTCACCATCCCGCTCAAAGGTAACGGCCAGATCCTCTTTCTGATGAAGCGCCAGATACAGGCTGACCTCCCGGTAAATCTTAATATCCTGACCGTTGATCCGGGTAATCCGGTCGCCGGCCCGCATTCCCGCTTCCTGCGCCGGAAATCCCTCCATCACGCCGGACAGCACCGGCCGGTCAATGCCCACCGTGCCGATTACAATCACCGAAAGCACAAAAGCCAGAAGAAAATTAAAAATCGGGCCTGCCGCAATCACGGCGATTCTTGCCCCGATCGGTTTATTCCGGAAGCTTTTCTCCGGAATGATATCGTATTCCTCCTCTGCCAGCTCATCCATCATCATGCAGGAGCCGCCCAGCGGAAACAGCTTCAAAGCATAGGTCGTCTCCCCCCGTTGAAAGCTGAACAGCTTCGGGCCAAAGCCCAGGGAAAATTCGATCACGCCGATGCCGTGCTTTTTCGCCAGAAGAAAATGTCCCATCTCATGTATAAATACAATCATCCCAAATACCAGAATCGGCAACAGGATACTCAATGCTTCCACCTGCTTTCTATCATTATGCTTTTACCCGCAGCAGCTCATAGGTTTCCGCCTCACAGTCAAGAATCTGCTCCACTGTGGGATGCGCAATCATCCGATGATTCTCCATCGCTTCCTCTATCATGTCGGTAATTGCCAGAAATCCGATTTTTCCGTCCAGAAACCGGCTTACGGCCCATTCATTGGCCGCGTTAAACACCGTGGGCACCGAGCCGCCTGCCCTGCCCGCCTGATAGGCCAGCGCCAGTCCGGGGAAATTTGTAAAATCCGGCGTCTCAAAGGTTATTTTCCCCAATGTTCCGAAGTCTAACCGGGCGCCCGGCAAATCTTTTCGCTCTTTTTCATAAAGAGCATACTGAATCGGCAGCTTCATGTCCGGCGTGCCAAGCTGGGCGATAATGCCGCCGTCCGCAAATTCCACCATGGAATGAATCACACTCTGCGGCTGCACCACCACTTCAATCCGGTCAAAGTCCACGCCGAACAGCCACCGGGCCTCCATCACCTCAAGCCCCTTGTTTACCATGGTGGCCGAGTCAATCGTTATTTTCCGCCCCATCGACCAGTTGGGATGCTTCAGCGCATCCTCCGGCTTCACATCTCTCATCTGCTCCCTGGTCCGGCCCCGAAACGGCCCGCCGGAAGCCGTCAGCAGGATTCTGGAGATCCGGGCGGCATCCTCCCCTTTCAGGGACTGGAAAATGGCGCTGTGCTCACTGTCCACCGGATAGATCTTCACGCCCGCTTTCTCTGCCAGGGGCATAATCAGATGTCCCGCAGTCACCAGCGTCTCTTTATTGGCCAGAGCGATATCCTTGCCCGCTTTTATGGCCGCAATCGTGGGGCGGATACCGATCATGCCCACCACGGCCGTCACCACCATATCCGCCCGCTCCATGGAAGCCGCCTCTAAAAGCCCCTCCATGCCGGCGCACACTTTTACCTGCAGATCCTTAAGCTTTCCCGCAAGCTCTTTTGCCTTTTCCTCCTCCCAGACACAGACCATGTCCGGCAGAAACTCTCTGGCCTGGGCTTCCAGCAAAGCGATATTGCTCCTGGCCGCCAGCGCCGTCACCTGAATATCTTTATGATAACGTACAATTTCCAGGGTCTGGGTTCCGATCGAACCCGTAGAACCCAAAATGACGATTTTCTTCATGAACCTTCTTTCTGCCTTTCCGAAACCGTTTCGTAAAATCTACTTTCACGGATGTTTCTTAAAAATTTTATCCTATGTTCCCGGAAGCTCACCCAAACAGCGTGGGAAAATACATTTCTCCATACTGTACGCACCGGATCGTCACATAGATGGCCGGAGCCACAAAGATCACGCTGTCAAACCGGTCCAGAATCCCGCCGTGTCCGGGAATCAGCTTCCCGTAATCTTTCACGTCATGATTCCGCTTGATGGCCGAAGCCGCCAGATCCCCGATCTGGGAAATCCCCGCCCCCACCAGACAGACGATGCCGCAGCCGATCACCGCATGTTCCACCGGAATCTGCTCCGCAAAAACGGCGCCGTAGATCATTCCCAGTATCATTGCCCCCAGGGCGCCGCCCACGGCGCCCTCCACGGATTTTTTCGGGCTGAGCACCGGCGCCATCTTATGTCTGCCAAACAGCATCCCGATACAGTACGCGCAGGTATCGCTGCCCCAGGAGCCCAGAAAAATCAGCCAGACCAGATAAATGCCGCCGTTCAGCATCCGGGTCAGATAGACATACATCAGCATCACATGCACATAAAACAGGCCGAAAAAGGCCATAATCACCTGCTCTGTCTGATATTTGGGAAAGGAAAACACATAAACCGCCAGAAACAGCACCAGAAACAGGCAGAAAAAGTAAACCGGAACATGATCGGAACCGGGCACCCATAAAAGGCGCAGGCTGTACAGCACGGCGGCCGTATAGCCCATCACCCCCAGCGGCTGATTCTGAATCTTCACCACCCGGTACAGCTCATAGAGGCCGATCAGAGAAACCGCCGTCAGACAGCCCCACAGCCAGGGGCCTCCCGTCACCAGAAAGATTACCGCTAATACTACTAATATGATGCCGCTGCGCAATCTAATCCAAAACATGCTATTTTACGCCTCCAAAACGCCTGTCTCTTTTATTGTATTTTTCAATGGCCCTGATCAGCTCGTCCTTATTAAAATCAGGCCACAGCATGTCCGTAAAATAAAACTCCGTGTAGGCAAGCTGCCAGAGCAGATAATTGGACAGACGCTGCTCCCCGCTGGTGCGGATCAGAAGATCCGGGTCAGGAATGTCCGCCGTGTCCAGATAGCCGGAAAACCGCCCTTCGTCAAGCTGCTCCGCTGTCAGCTCCCCCGCCGCAAAGTCATTCAGCATTTTCCGGGCCGCCCGGACGATCTCATCTCTGCTGCCATAGTTGACGGCAATCACAAAGGTCAGACCGGTATTCCCGGCCGTCTCATTTTCCAGGCGGCTGATGCCCTCTATAATATCCTGAGCGAACCGGCTGCGCTCGCCGATCATTTTCACCCGCACATTGTTTTTCTTCGCAATGCCCAAGAGCCGTTTCATATAATAGCGGAAAAGCTGCATCAGAGCGCCCACCTCATCCTCCGAGCGCTTCCAGTTCTCCGTGGAAAAGCCGTATACCGTCAGATACCGGATGCCCAGCCGGGCGGCGTCCTCCACGGTCCGCTCCACCACCTTGCAGCCCTCCGCATGGCCCATGTTTCTGGGCAGTCCTCTTTTTTTTGCCCATCTGCCGTTTCCGTCCAGAATAATCGCCACATGGGCGGGAATCCTTAATTGTTCTTCAGACACTTTCTTTTATCCTCCCATTGATCCGGTGTACGCCCGAGCTCTCCCTGCGCCGGTTTCTCGCGGCCGGGGAAACTTTTACGCCTGCATTCACCGATAAAAAGGACTATTTTATGACAGCATCACAAAAAGCGCCATAAAACAGTCCCCCCTTTTTTACGCCAAATCTTCTCACAAACGCTTACGGAACCTGAAAAACAAAGGCTCCCGCGGTACGGCAAACTATACGGTCAGAATCTCTTTGGTCTTTTCTTCCACTTCCTTATCGATCTTTGCCACATACTTATCCGTCATCTTCTGCATATCTTCTTCGGCGATCTTCTGTTCATCCTCGGAAATCTCACCGGCTTTCTGGGTTTTCTTGATCGTCTCCATGGCGTCCCGGCGGATATTCCGGATCGCCACCTTCATGGCGTCCCCTTTTTTCTTCACGTCTTTGGCCAGTTCTTTTCTCCTGTCCTCCGTCAGTTCGGGGAATACCAGCCGGATCACGGAACCGTCATTATTCGGATTAATGCCCAGATCCGAAGTCTGGATCGCTTTCTCAATCACTTTCATCGTTGACTTGTCCCAGGGCTGGATCAGCAGCATCCTGGCTTCCGGCACAGATACATTTGCCATCTGCTGGATCGGCGTGGGCACGCCGTAATAGTCCACTCTGATTTTGTCCAGCACGCGGGGATTTGCCCGGCCGGCTCTGATGCCCATATATTCCTGGATCAGATTATTCAGACTTTTCTCCATCTTCTCCTCAAATTCCAATAACTTTTCTTCCATCTGTGTTATCCTCCGTTTTTCATATAATTTATATACGCCAGCTTTTTTAGTCTACCGTCACCCTGGTTCCCGTGATCTCGCCTTTCATCGCGCGCACGATGCTGTCCGGCTCATCCAGACCAAACACCGCCATGGGCACATGGTTGTCCATACACATGACGGATGCCGTCAGATCTACCACCGCCAGCTGCTTATGGATCACTTCCTGAATAGACACCGTATCATATTTTTTCGCATTCGGATTCACCTTCGGGTCGCTGTCATAAACGCCGTCCACAGCCTTGGCCAGCAGAATCACATCCGCTTCCATCTCAATCGCCCGCAGCGCCACGCCCGTATCCGTGGAAAAATACGGATGCCCCGTACCGCCGGCAAAAAAGATGACGCAGCCCTTCGCGAAGCCTTCGTTTGCCTGATCCTTGGAAAACAGCTCCGTCATGGAACCGCAGGCAAACGGCGTGAAAATCCGGGTCTTCATACCCTCGCTGCGAAAGATCTCCGAGACATAAATCGCATTCATCACCGTGGCCAGCATCCCGATCTGATCCGCTTTTGTCCGGTCAATGGCCTCGCTGGTCCGGCCCCGCCAGAAGTTTCCTCCGCCGATCACCACACCGACCTGAACGCCTTCTTTCACGGACACAGCCACCTGCTTCGCCACTTTGCGGCACACTTCCTCGTCAAACCCGGTTTTCTTCTCGCCGGCCAAAGCCTCCCCGCTCAGCTTCAAAAGGACTCTTTTCGCTTTTTCCATCGTTTCCTCTTTCTAACGCATACACAGCGCCATAACTGTTCATATTCAATGCTTTTTTCTATTATAACACAAATCGGATAATTGTAAATGCGGAAAATCTCCGGATCAGACACGGCCAGATACCGGGACAAAAGGCGGCCGCTTATGGCTTCATATAAGCGCTGCTCCATTTGGCAATCTCCGCAAATACGGCTTTCAGCGCATTTCCCCCTTCGGTCAGAGAATACTCCACATGGGGCGGAATCTCGTTAAACTGTTCCCTGTGTACCAGCCCGTATTCTTCCAGTTTGCGCAGCGTCGCTGACAGCATGGTTTTGGAAATGCCGGGAACATGCTTCTGCAGCTCCCCGAAACGCAGGGAATGAAAGGTAAACAGCATAAACAGAACCTGAACATTCCATTTTCCCTCAAAAATAAACATCGCCTTTGTCACCGGACAGCTCACGGGGCACCGGCACTGCTCCGTACTTACTTTCGGATCGTCCGTATCGGCCAGCGCACGGTGTATGAGACAGTCCATTCTCTCGTCATTCATCATGTCCTCTTTTCATCATATGAGATTTTGCAGTTTCCCTTAACCTGAAAAAATTTCCGGCCGCTGCCTGCGTCCCCAGCTCTCTCCGGCGTCCGTATGACATGCCGCCTTCTTTCAGTACGGTTCATCGTACCATGTCAGATTTTTTTGCCTACTTGTTATTTTTTCCAGACATGGTATGCTTATTGTACCATATCTCATCTGAAAAGCACAGCGCATTTTCACCGGCAGTTGATACTGTTTTTTTGCGGCGGATCAGCGCGGTGCGGATGACAAAAGCAAAAAACAAAAAGGAGAGAGTAAGACATGAGCAAATTAAATGATTTTTTAACGGAAGCAGGCGTTTTCTTTCTGGCCACCGCCGACGGCAGCCAGCCCAAACTGCGTCCGTTAGGCGCACATTTTGAGATGGACGGCAAGGTGCTGTTCGGCGTAGGCGATTTCAAGGACGTTTACAAACAGATGGTTGCAAACCCTCTGGTGGAGATTTCCGCCGCCAAACCGGACGGAAAATGGCTGCGCTACACCGGAAAAGCCGTATTCGACACCGACCCCAAATACGCCGCCGCCATGCTGGAAGCCCTGCCCCAGTTAAAAGAAATTTATAATGAAAAAACCGGCCACAAGCTGGCCATGTTCCATCTGGAGGATGCCACCGCAGTCGTAATTCCCATGATGGGACCGGGAGAACCCATCGAATAAAACGGATACTCCCAGGAACCTGCCCGGTAAAAGTCAAATCCGGCAAAACGCATGGTGACGCGTTTTGCCGGATTCTTTTTCCACGCTGCCTGTATACAAAGCGATACCCGGACAGATCCCATCCCGCCGGTCCGCGCAAAAGACAGGCGGGCTCAGTCTTCTCCGCTTCCATTCTCAGCAAAATACCATTCCACCAGAATATAGGTCCGTTCCCTTGTGGTATCCGTCAGCGAACGGGTATAGCTTAACAGACGGCTGGACTCCGAACTGGCCAGCGCGGAATCCCGCTGTGCCTTTGCGTCTCTGTCCTTGATCCACTGGAGTTCCTCCTGCTTTAAAGCCTCCCCCTCATCCTCAGGCAGACTCCGCTTTAACGGAGGATAGATCCGGTTCAGCTCGTCGTCCCAGATCCGGTAGGCATAGTCCTGCGCCTCCTGCTTTTCCTTAATGGAAGTTCCTTCCATATTGCCGTAGATCCGGTTTACCTGCAGTTCAATATCCCCCAGATATTCCATATACCGTTCCCTTTCGGACAGCAGCATGGCAAGCAGCTCCTCCTCGGCATCCTCTGCGGCCAGCACCGCCTTCTGCTCGTCCGTCTCTTTTGTCACGGCAGTTTCTTCCTTCTCTGCCTGGGCCTTTGCCCACTCTCTGATCGGATATTCTTCCAAAACCTTTGCCATACCGGCCACCGCTTCGTCCATGATTCGTAGCGGACCATCCCCGTCGTCATCCTCCCGGGGTTCATCCTTCTCCGAAAAAATACCTTCCGGCCCGGTATCGACTCCCGGCGGCGCTTCCGTCGGCGTCTCCACAATCACCACCGGATTGTCCTGGTATCTGACGGCATCATAGCCGCCGGAAGCCAGACTGGCATCCATATAAGCTTTCAGGCCGAGAGTGCTGGCTGTTCCCACACAGATTATCCCGCAGATCACACCGATTATTTTCATCCTTCTGGAAGTCACAGACATCCTCCTTTCCTGAATCCCTGCTTTGCCAGGGCATTTTTCCGAACCTGTCTCAAACGCTGCAAATCACCGTGTCCGCCCAGCCTTTTTACTGCGCGGCCGGATCCGTCTCCCACGGACCGCAGTCCGCCGCACGGGTGGCCAGGCTGTCGCAGCGCTCATTCTGCGGGTGGCCGGCATGGCCCTTCACCCAGACAAATTTCACCTCATGGTTTTTTTTCGCTTCCAAAAGCCGTTTCCACAGATCCACATTTTTTACCACTCCGTTTTGTCCCCGTTTCCAGCCCCGTTTCACCCAACTGCCGATCCAGTCCTGGTTAAAGGCATTGACTAGATAAGCGGAATCCGAATAAAGGGTCACATGGCAGGGCCTGATCAGCGCTTCCAGTCCCGCAATCGCCGCCATCAGCTCCATCCGGTTATTCGTCGTCTTATAATAGCCGCAGGACAGCTCCCGCTCATGCAGCTCCCCTTTGGAATCCACATACTGCAGTACGGCTCCGTAGCCGCCGGGTCCGTCCGGATTTCCTCTGGCGGCCCCGTCCGTATAAATCGTTACATTCATCCAGTGTCCTCCTTCATTCAGTTCCGCAGCTCCCCTCCCAAGCCCCTTAAACCGGGAGAATTTCCAGCCACTAAAGTGTCTGTCATTCAAAGCTTCCACTCTCCGGTTTCCACAAAACGGCCTGCCGCTTCTTCCGCTTCCTCTATGATCTGATTGTCATAGCCCATCAGTTTCAAAAGCTTGATCGCATTCCGTGTCATGGCCCGCCCCGGCATCAGCCTGTAGGGAAAATAAATGTCCTGGTCGTTTACTTCTTCTTCAAAATGATAATTGTGATAGATTCCTTCCAGCAGGCGGGTCAGCTCGATATCATGAGTCGCCGCAAAACACAGCACCTGCCTGCCGGGCAGATTTTTCAGAATCTGTGCGGAGGCGGCAATTCGCTCCACCGTGTTGGTGCCTCTTAACACCTCGTCTATAAAACAGAGCACCGGCGCCCCCGTACCGGCCTGGTCCAGAATCCGCTTCAGCGCCCGGATCTCCACAATATAATAACTTTCCGCTCCCCGGATATCGTCCCGCAGCGCCATGGAGGAATAAATTTTATAAAAACTGCCCTGATAAGAATCCGCCGGACAGGTCACAATGGTCTGGGCAAACAGGGCGTTTATGGCCGCCGTCTTTAAAAACGTGGATTTTCCCGAAGCATTGGAACCGGTCAGCAGCACGCATGTATCTTCGTCGAGGCTGTTCTTCACCGGGTCCGTAATCAGCGGATGATACATATTCCGGCTGCGGTACTGCAGCGGGCCGGCGTCTGCAAACTCCGGCACGGCATAGGCGTCCAGGCTTTCCCTGTAAGATGCCGCCGCAAAACAGCTTTCCAGCATCCCAAGCGATTCATACAGCACGGCGGCTTCCTGCTGGTGTGCCGCCACAAAGCCGCGCACCGTCTCGAAGGCGATCAGATCTATATGAAACAGAATACGCACATAATCCATAATCATGTCCGCCAGAGAGCCGGAAAGGGTCTCCTGATATTTAATCACCCTGGCATACTTTTTCACTTTCAGAAACACGGCGCCCGCCTGATAAGCCTGCTGCCCCAGTTCGCTCAGCTCTCCCGTACACAGAGGACTTAAAGCCCTGGATGCCTCCGCCATGGCCAGCAGATAGCCGATGCAGGAAAAAAAGCTTTCCACCTCCGCTTTTTTGCTGTAATACGTATAAACATTCAGAACAACCATCCCCACCGATGCCATAATAAACACCGAGGGATTCCATAAAACACCGGCAGCCGCGCCGATCAGGGCGAATGCCTGTATCCAGTGCCTTGCCGCGCTGCTGCCCGGCAGCTCGGCAAACCGGAAAATATAGTCCGCCAGCGCAATCCGGCGCACACGGCCCATCCGGCAGAATTCCAGTTCGATCTGCTCCCGCCCTTCCTGGTTTTGCTGAAACCAGCCAATCAGTCGGTTCCGTCTCTCGGCTTCCTGCCTGTCGAAAAAGGGGGTGCGCAGCAGATAATACAGATACTCCTCCCCCACGGAGGACCAGGTATGGTTCACCAGACGAAACACATCGTCCATATCCAGATCGTTCCAGGTGATATCGTCGATATAAAACCCGCATTCTTCCCGCCTGCGGTTAAAATAATGGGAAATACGCTCAAATTCTTCCCAGGTGTATTCCCTTGCGGGAACGCTGCCCCATCCGGCCCGAAGCCGCAGCTTTAAATCGCTCAGCCGTTTTTTCTTCTGAATATAACCGTACAGCGCAGCCGCAGCCAAAACCGCGATTGCCGCCAGTCCAAATTCCATATGTCCTATCTCCCGGGCTAATCAGCCTCCGTCGTCTTATCATCCGGCAGACGATCCTGCCGGCAGTCTCTTTGGATTTGCCGTACTCAGCCGCCCATCCGGCCGATGGCTGCCGTCACCAGCTTCGCAAACTGCCCCGACACCTGATCTGCGGTCTGCTGTACTTCCTCGTGATTCAGCGGCCGGTCGGTCATGCCGCAGCCCAAGTTGGTAATACAGGATATGCCGCAGACTTGCATTCCCATATGATTGGCCGCCATCGCCTCACAGGCCGTACTCATCCCCACCGCATCCGCACCCAGAAGACGGGCCATCTTTACCTCATGGGGCGTCTCATAGGCAGGGCCGCCAAACTGGAGATACACGCCCTCCGCCAGAGGCACGGCCGTTTCTTTTGCCGTCTTTCGCAGAATCTCCTGTAATGCACAGTCATATACCCGGCTCATATCCGGGAAACGGGTTCCCAGCTCCTCCGGATTTTCCCCCCGCAGCGGAGAGGGCACAAAGGAAGCAATATGATCCGTAATCATCATCAGGGCGCCCCCGGCAAATTCAGGGCGCAGTCCGCCGGCCGCATTGGTCAGAAACAAAATTTCCGCCCCCATCAGCTTCATCAGCCGGACGGGCAGCACCACATCCGTCATATCATAACCTTCATAATAATGGACGCGTCCCTGCATCATCACCGTCGGAACCCCTTCCACACAGGCGAACAGAAACCGCCCCTGATGTCCCAGCACCGTAGATATGGGAAAACCCGGAATCTCCTCATAGGGAATGGAAGCTTCCACCTGAAACCGGCCCGCGAAATCGCCCAGACCAGACCCCAGCACAAGGGCCACACGGGGCGTAAAGGGCAGCCGCTCTTTCACCGCCTCATAACAATGCTGCAACTTTTCATAAACAGGATTCATTACGGCTCCTCCTCCAAATGCTTATGATGTACACCTGGAGTCTCGCAGACTTGATTTGGTGAGATTCCGGGCGTACAGTATGATAGGAATACCTGTCAATATTATACCATACATTCCCTGACAGTGGCAGAAAAAAACAAAATCGAAAGAAAATATTAAACTATTGAAACAATTTCCGCTTCTGTATCGATGCCGTCGTTTTGCGGAAAAAACCTACAGCAGTTCCGCCATATCGCACATAAGCCGCTCGCTGTCCTCCCAGCCCAGACAGGGATCCGTAATGGATCTGCCATAGATATGCTCGCCGATCTTCTGGCATCCTTCCTCGATATAGCTCTCGATCATCACGCCTTTGATCAGCCCTTTTACCTCTCGGCTGTGCCGGCAGCTATGGAGCACTTCTTTTACGATGCGGATCTGTTCTTTATACTGTTTTCCCGAATTGGAATGATTGGCATCCACGATGCAGGCCGGATTTTGATACTCCTTTTTCCGATACATTTCCACCAGGCGGATCAGATCTTCATAATGATAATTCGGAATATTCTGCCCATGCTTATTGGTGGCGCCGCGGAGAATGGTATGCACCAGCTCATTGCCGTCGGTATGCACCTCCCAGCCCCGGAAAATAAAGGAATGCCCGTGCTGGCCCGCCGTCACGGAATTCATCATAACGGACAGATCTCCGCTGGTGGGATTTTTCATGCCCACCGGTACATTGATGCCGCTGGCTGTCAGGCGGTGCTGCTGATTTTCCACGGAACGGGCGCCCACCGCCACATAAGACAGCACATCGGACAGATACCAGAAGTTTTCCGGATACAGCATCTCGTCCGCCGGCGGCAGCCCGGACTCCCGGATGGCTCTCATATGCAGCTTGCGGATCGCCAGAACGCCGGCCAGCAGATCCGGTTTTTTTTCCGGGTCCGGCTGGTGCAGAATTCCCTTGTAGCCTTCTCCCGTAGTACGGGGTTTATTGGTATAAATTCTGGGCACCAGAACCAGCTTGTCCTTCACCTTCTCCTGCAGCCTGGCCAGACGGCCGATATAATCGCAGACCGCGTCCTCCCGGTCCGCCGAGCAGGGACCTATAATCACCAGAAGCCGGGAATCCTCCCCGGTAAAGATTCTGCGGATGATCTCATCCCGCTCCGCCTTTACCGCTTTCAGCTCCTCCGGCATGGGAAACTGTTCTTTAATCTCTGCCGGAACCGGCAGCCTCTGAATAAAATTGAAACTCATTGCATATTTATTCCTTTCCCGATAATGGGACAATTATAATACATTTACAGGCCGCAAACAAGAAAGAATTTGCCCCAATCTGGATTTTTTTCAACGGGTATACTATAATATCCCCATAGACAACGGACAGTGCGAACAGGGAAATCGGGAAAAACGAGAGCACGCCGGCAGTTTTTTCGGCGGGCGCCGCAAAGCAGAGGAGCGCATATGAAATTAACCCAGGACAGAATCCAACAGGCCGCAGAAAACAAAGACGTCTTTTCTGCCGGAAAAACTCTGTACGAACAAGAAAAAACCGATATCAGTAAAATCGACAGTTTCTGGAAAAACGAAGTTTATATCACCGCGTCCGTCCATGAAACCGACACGGCCGGAAAGGAATCCGTTTACCGGACAAGAATCTTTCTGAAAAACGATGCCGTGGACAACTGCCTGTGCAGTTGCCGGAAACAGGAAGCGAAAGGACGGCTGTGCCGGCACGGTGTCGCGGCAGCCCTGGCCTATCTGGAACAGATCCGGGGGCAGGGACAGCGGCCTGCCGTTACCTCCCCGCAGATCCGCAGAATGCTGGACGGCTATCTGAACCGGGAAAAATCCCGGATTCTGTCCGAGGAAAACAGCACGCCCCTCCGTCTTTTCCCCTGCCTCTCCGTCAGAAACGGCCAGTGTTTCCTCTCCCTGAAAACAGACGCCGCCGGCAGGCAGTATCCCGTCAGAGAGCTGCATGCCTTTGCCCGTGCCGTGGAAACCGGCGCCTGGCTGTCCTACGGAAAAAACGCGGGTTTTTATCACGGCATTGACGCCTTTGCGCCTGACAGCCGGGAACTGGTCAGAATGGTGCGTACCATGATTCAGGAGGAACAGCAGCATTCCGGTCCTGTCCATGGCAGAACCACTGAGCGCCGGCCGAAAAACGGCGCCGGCCCGGATGAACTTCCCGTCAGCAGAAGCCGCATAGATGCCTTTTTGCGCCTGTTCACAGACAGACAACTGGAAATCGGAAATGCAAAAGGCGGCACGGCAGCATATACGGTCAGAGAAGCAGACCCGGCCCTCAAAGTGATGATCGGACTGCTTCCCGGAAACGGCGCGGCAGTCTGGCTGGAGACAGGGGGAAAAGGCAGCGGACCGGAAATGTTCTCGTCATGGAGGCGCATTTTTCTGGTTTCGGAAGAAGAAAGAATCCTTTACTGCTGCAGCGAAGCCTATTCCGGCGACATGTATATTTTTCTGGACAGTCTGCTTAACAGAAGCGAGGCAGAACGGCAGGAAGATCTGCGTCTGGCCGCACTGTCAGGCCTGGCCGGCCGCCGGGATAACGGCTGTTCCTTTATCGGAAAGCGGGAACTGCCCGCCTTTCTGGCCCGGGTTCTGCCTGTTTTGCAGCGGCACTGCCAGGTAGCGCCGGCTGCCGGACAGACACAGCCTGGCCATGCTCTGGCCGCGCTGATTCCCGCACCATTGGAGGCTTCCTTTTCTGTCGACAGCCCCGGTCCCAATGTGCTTACGCTGTCCGTTACTTACCGCTACGGAGAAATCAGCTTTTCGCCTCTTGACCAGAAGCATCCCGCTCTCAGCTACCGTGATGAAGCCAGGGAACTGAAAATCAGCCATATTTTAAAACGGTATTTTAAAGAGCGGTATTTCGGCACCAGCCAGTTCGTTATCGAAAAAGACGCCGAAGGGCTTTATCTGTTCCTGTCCGAAGGCCTGCGCCGGCTGGAAGCGGAAGGACAAACGGCGCTTTCCCCCGCTGCCGCAGCCCTTGCAATCCGGCCCATGCCGCCGGTTCAGGTAAATTTAACGTTAAAAGGAAAATGGCTTCAACTGGAAGTTGATCTGGAAGGGTTAAGCCCGGAAGATATCCGAAATATTCTGACCCGGTATGAGCAGAAAAAACCCTATTATCAGAAAAAAGACGGCACGTTTCTCTCTGTCAGCCAGGAAAGCGCCCATACGCTGTGGGCGCTGTATCAGGGAGCGGAAGACAGAGCCACCGCCGGCCGCTCTTTTCTGCTTCCGGCCGGCCGGCTCTGGTATGTAAACTGGCTTCTTGCCCAGGATCACCGCGCCGTAAAAACCACCGATGACTACGTGGACCGGCTTTTCGATTCCCTGAATCATGGTACGGAACAGCCGCAGGGGATGAAGCATAACAGTGAAAACAGCGATAAGCACCTCCCGGTGCCGGATTCCTTCGCCCACATCCTGCGCCCCTACCAGCAGACAGGCTTTCACTGGCTGGTCTCTCTGGACCGGCTGGGCTTCGGCGGAATTCTGGCCGACGATATGGGGCTTGGAAAAACCATTCAGATTCTTGCGCTGTTGGTGTCTGAAAAGGAAAGAAATCCCGATGAACACAGCCAGTCTCTGGTGGTCTGCCCTTCCTCCCTGGTTTTTAACTGGGAACAGGAATGCCGCCGCTTCGCCCCTTCCCTGAACGTGGCCGCAGTCACCGGAAACAGCCAAAACAGACAGGATCTGCTGGAACAGGCCGGGGACTTTGACCTGCTGATTACCTCCTATGACCTGCTGAAAAGAGACGCTCTTTTGTACCGGTCCTTCCGGTTTCGCTATCAGATTATCGACGAGGCCCAGTATATCAAAAATAAAAAGACCCAGTGCGCGAAAGCAGTCAAATCCGTCTTTTCCGTCACCCGCTTTGCCCTTACCGGCACACCTGTGGAAAACCGGCTGGGAGAGCTGTGGAGTATTTTCGATTATCTGATGCCGGGTTTTCTGTTTACTTACGGCCGTTTTAAAGAATTGTTTGAGAATCCGCTGACCAGGGAAGAAAGCGGGGAAGCGCTGTCACGGCTTCTGGCGCTGACACAGCCCTTTATCCTGCGGCGGCTCAAAAAAGACGTGCTTACGGAACTGCCGGACAAGATGGAAACCGTCGTGTATACGCCCCTTGAAGGTGAACAGAAAAAGCTTTACACGGCGGCAGCTTTCCGGCTGAAAACAGCACTGGAGCAGGAGGAAGAAACCCAGATTCAGACAAACCGGTTCCGGATCCTGGCCCAGCTTACCAGACTGCGGCAGATCTGCTGCGATCCGTCGCTGTACTATAAAAATTATAAAGGAGAATCCGCAAAGCTGTCCGCCTGTCTGGAGCTGATGGAAAACACCATGGCCGGCGGACACAGACTGCTGGTTTTCTCCCAGTTTGCTTCCATGCTGAACATCATCGAAGGGAAATTAAAGGAACTGGACATTCCTTATTATATGCTGACGGGAGATACCTCTGCCGAAGACCGAGCCCGGATGACCGCCGGTTTCGGACAGGATGAGGTGCAGGTATTTCTGATTTCCCTGAAAGCCGGCGGCGTAGGACTGAACCTGGCCGCCGCAGACGTGGTGATCCACTATGACCCCTGGTGGAACGCCGCCGCCCAGAATCAGGCCACCGACCGGGCTCACCGGCTGGGCCAGAAAAATACGGTGATGGTATATAAAATGATTGCAAAAGATACGATAGAAGAAAATATTTTAAAACTGCAGGCCGCCAAGCAGCGGCTGGCAGAACAGGTGATCGGCGCCAGAGAAACTGCCGGACCGCCCCTCTCGAAAAACGAATTGCTGCAGATGCTGGAAATTCAGGAAGACATGCTGTAAATCCGGCGGACCCTGTTCGCTGCCGCCATGCAGAACACCCCCGCAGCGGCGGCGCATTTTGCCGGGGACTGCGCAAATCAGGAAGGGGGCTGCGCCCCTTCCTCTCCGGCAGGTCTGATACATTCCCTGAGCAGCACTTTCGGACTCCCCGACGACTCATCCAAATCGAATCTCCAGGCCGCCGCATCCATACATTCGGAACCATCGGCGGAAAACAGAAAAATTTTCACGCCGGCTTCTCTCCACCCGGCCAATCCATCCGGGCTGTCCGAAAGTCCGGACAGCAATTGCTCTGCGGACGATTCTTCTGAAAAACCGTCAATCACGGCTCCCCCGGCACAGTCATAAATAACCGCTGCCGCCGAACCACCGGCATCCTCTAAGCCCAGCGCTCTGAATAAAGCTTCATACTCCGGGTCCCGCCACAGATTCGGATCATCAATTTTGATCAGCGCCCTGCCTTCCAGATACGGCAGCGCCCGCAGATACAGCCGCAGATCCCGGAAGGTGGCAACCTGAGGCGTTACCTGAAATGCATCCTCCCAGTATTCAAAGGATTCCACATCCGCTTCATACTGTTCAAAACACCGGTCCATAAACTGCAGCCGGTCTGCCACATAAGCCCGGAACCGGCTCATTCCCTCGGCCGGATCGCCGTAGGTTCCCTCAGGCCAGCGGTCCATCTCCCGCAGATAGGCGCCGGAACCATAAATATCCTGCTCGTATTCGTCCAGCAGCAGATTGATTTTTGCCTCGGACCACCCGTCGGCTCTGAGACTTTTATACTTTTCAAAGATAAACTGCCAAAGCTCCTGATCCCGCGTCGCCATTAGCTGATTCAGATAGCCTTTTTTCATCCATACATTGACATCCGCTGTCATCCCGTAAGGCGCTGTCCGGTTCTCCTCCCATTCGGGCACCCAGGTATTTCCCAGGGCGTAATCCATGTCCCAGGGCGCATACAGCATCCTGATCCCCCCCTCCTCTTTATTCAGAAGAAGGTACATGTTTTTGATCGTCCCTTCATTGGTATTGTCCACGCCCTGAATCAGATTGATAAACAGATAACAATCCACCGCATTGTCCAGGTCGATTCCCTTATACAGTTCGGCCGTATTTCCATTGTTCTGTGCAAGGCGGTAATAGTATTCTGTCAGAAGCAGCCAGTCCATATCATCGATCAGTGACTGTTCTGTTTTCCCAGGCCCGCTTTTCAGTTTATAGCCCTGAAAAATATCCTCGTCGCCGAAAGCAAAGGCCGGCCAGGACTCATCCGCCCAGTTTACTTTCTGATACAAAGCGGTTTCCGCCGGATCACCGCCCAGCCCCAATTGTTTCTCGTCAATGGGGTAGCCCAAGGCATACAGCCCCCAGTACTCGCCGTTTAAAAACAGCTCCGTATACCGATACTCCATCCCCGTATTCACCTGATCCCGGTTATCCTCGGCGCAGGTGTATTCCCAGAGGTTGCAGCAAAACACATTTCTGATCTTTTCCTGGTCATTGTAGGCAGCATATAAAATCCAGTCATCATCCTGGCGCATCCCAAGGAGGGAAATATGATTTGCCCTTTCATTTCCTCCCGGCGAATCCGCCGTCAGAGAAAGCCGATAGCCTTTTTTCGGAAAATGTCTGGTAGAAGACCCGCGGACCCGGATTCTGCCCTCCGATACGGTCAGACGGCTGGCCGTGCTTTTCCGGTTGTCAAAAAGCTCCAGCTTCATATCCACATATTCGTCGGCTTCCTCATTGATCGGGCCTGCACAGGAAATGTTCATCAGGGGAAGCGTCGTACATTTCAAGCTGCTTTTACAGTAATACCGGTCAGAATAGACCAGAAACTCAATGGTATGATTGCTCCTGATGGTTTCTTCGCTGATTTGCCTGTTGCGGAAAACGATTTTTACATGTTCTTCCGACTCCACTCTGACATGAGGATTATCCGCCCGGACGTCCCCGTCAATCAGCGAATAATAATAAATGCGGTTTACGCTGTCATAAAACAGCCTTTCTTCTTCAAAAATAATCTGTCTGATTAAATCCTCTTTCTCTGTTCTCCCTGCAGTCACAGCTTCAAAACTTTCGTCATCCACAACGCAGTCTTCGTACCGCACCGAAGCTTCCGACCGGGCCAGCAGATAAGCTCCGGCCAGCAGGGAGAGAAGAAGGAGGACAATCCCTGTTCTTTTTTTCATATTCTTTTACAGCACACTGTCGCTGTCATATTCGATCATCGAAAGCTTTTCAATGCCCGTCTTTTTGATCTCGGCAGCCAGCCCGGAGGGATCCTTCACGGAAATCTCCACCACAAAATCAATTCCCCGGCCTGTGTAGTTTCTGCTTTTCACCCGGTATTTTTTCGTGTGGGCGCCGATCACCTGAAAAAGCTCCGCCTCCTGTTTTTCATCACAGTGGATCACCAGAATCAGCGGCAGCTTCCCGAAACTGACATTCTCCATCACCAGCAGTACAATCGTTACGGCAATTGAGGTCAAAACGGCCACCTCATACAACTGACATCCGCATACGATACCGATGTGTATGGACCAGAGCAGATACAGCATGTCCACCGGATCTTTAATCGCCGTCCGGAACCGGATAATTGCCAGCGCCCCGATGGTGCCCAGCGTAATCACAATATTCGACTGCAGGCATAAGATGATTGTAGACACAAAAAACGGCAGCACGGATATACAGATATTAAACGACTTATTATAAAATGCCCGGTGAGACACCAGTCTGTATACGGCAAACTCATAGGCGCATAAAATCAGCACCACCAGCAAAACTGACAGAATCACTTTTGTCGACAGAACCGGATTGGCGTAGGAATCTGAGATGATTTCCAGTGTTTTCCTGAAAAAGTTCATCGAAAGCACCCCCTCGTTTTTTCTTTATGTAATGAATATAGTAATGGTTTTGCGGGAAAATGTCAATGACAGGGCATGATAAGGAGAACGAACAACGTTTTTCCTTCTATTCCGTCTCACCGCTGATCTGCCGTACCGCCACCTGGTTCCCGTCGGCATCATATTCGTAAATTTGGGATAAAGTCATCGTTCCATCGGCATTATAGTGGGTTGCGCTTTTCTTCTTTCCATTCTCACCATACTCGTTAATACAATAGGAATATAATGTTCCGTCCGGACCATATGAGTCGCTTCTGATCTCATTTCGATTTCCGTCATATTTCCGCTCCGTATACCCCTGGGTCATTCCATCCGGGCCATACGCAGTCTCCCGAATCAGATTTCCAACACTGTCAAACTCATTCACATAATATAAAACAAAGCTTCCATCCACGTCGTAATGCTCAACCCGCACCTGATTTCCGGCCTCATCATACTCCGAAATACTTTTTACCAGCACCCCTGTCTCGTTCATCCATCCCCAAGACTGCAGCCTTCTGCCCTCCTCATCATATGAAAACGCACCGACGCCGGTCTGTCCGCCCGCACCGTCATAAGCCTCCACACGGGCCGCTCGCCCCTGCTCATCGTAAAAATACTCATGATACCACATCAGACCGCCGCCTTCGTCATAAGAAGACATCCGCCTGGTTTTATGCTGGGAATCCGTGACTGTTCCGCTTCTGAGCTCCTCGATCTTCTCTGCAATCTCACTGTCGTTCCCTGTTTTATCCAGACCTTCCTGCAAGATGTCAAGCGCCTCATCATACGCTCCCCGCCTGATGCTGATATCTGCCAGACCAAGCCAGGCCTTCGCATCCGTCTCGTCCTGTTCAAGGGCCGTCTCATAATCTGCCTGTGCCAGATTCAGATTTTCCTCGGTTTCACCGCTGAATACAGATACGTTTCCACGCAGAACATAAGCTTCCGTAAGCTCAGGGGCAAGTTCTGCCGCCATTGTCAGATAGCCTGCGGATACCTCCCAGTTCTCCTGCTCCATTTCTTCCCGGCCCTTGTCAAGACATCGCTCCGGCAGGCCCTCCCTGGAGACGTCCAGTCCCGAAGCTTCATTGATCTTTTCACACAACCGGTCATCCTCAAACAGCTCCGTCAGGACAAACAGAGGAATCTCATAAAGCTCCAGCTTTTCTTTCACGATCTCACATTTCTCCTCTTTTTCCGGACAGAGAATCAGCTCTGCTTTCTCTCCTCCCGAAATCGCATCCGTTACGTTTTTCCCCGATTCCGGGTCTGTCACGGTACACTGCACGGTCCCTTCCAGAACATAAACCATCATATGTTTCTCGTCGACGGCCCGCACCCAGCCGCAGGTGCCCCGAATGCCCACTGTCATTGTGGAAGTGCGGATATCCAGTGTTTCGTCTTCCTCAAGAGGTTCCGTGACATTGAAAAACAGCTCGCCGGAATTCACGACAATCTCCAGCGCTTTTCCCTCTTTCTGAATCTCCACTTCACTTTCCTCATCCATCTTTGTCAGCTTTACGCTGTCCAGATTGATCCAGGCATAGCTTTTCGTCTCGGTTCCCATGTGATAACCGCTGTAAAGGCTCAGGTTTTCCGCCAGGGATACGGCTTCTCCGCCCTCATCCGAAACGCCCACCGTCCCTTCCGTTCTGATCAGCCGCATCACGGAGGCCGAAGCGTTTCCCGCGCAGCCTGTGCACAGCAGACAGACTGCCAGCGCAAACGCCGCCAGTCTGGCGCTTTTGTTTCTTTTTTTCTTCTGGTCTGCATTGGTTTTTCTTTGGTTTATCATCCTATCCGTTCATTCTCCTTTCTCATCACATCTCCATCATAGGAAGGCGCCGGCATCTCCCCCGGCTCCAATACCAGAAACCGTTCTTCATCCCAGTTCCCGTTCAGAAAATCATACAGCAGGCTGTCGCTGCCTTCCATATAGTGATAGCTCCATCCCCTGCGCGCCGCCATCTCTCTGCTTCGTATTTCGGATTCGGCATCAGCCAGCCGGGGCCATTCCACGTAGGTGACACAGCCGTAGTTTTTCAGCATCTCCCGGTCAATGCCGATCAGATACGCAACCGTATCCTCATCGTCATACTTTTCCATATACTCCCTGCGCTTTCGCTCCAACTGTTCCTCCTCGCTTTCCAAAGCCGGTCCCAGCTCTATCCAGCCCCTGGTGTAAAAATAAGAGCCTTTGCTGCTGTTAAAATAGTCCTGATACCGCTCTTTGCTCCCCATTACCAGCGTGGCGCAGTCGTGCGCACGGGGAATCACCAGTTTATAGCGGCTGCTTTTTAACCCCACAACCGCA
The DNA here is from genome assembly GCA_948470335.1 of uncultured Lachnospiraceae bacterium. Taxonomy (GTDB): domain Bacteria; phylum Bacillota; class Clostridia; order Lachnospirales; family Lachnospiraceae; genus Paralachnospira_A. Next base: position 29,905 of record CAOKOL010000033.1, read on the forward strand.
TTGGAGCAGAGACCATAGCCCAGAAGAATGGCGTCCAGCTCCCGCTGTTCCAGATTATTGGTGTGAGGGTCCTCATGGGCGTCGATCCGGTCAATTTCTTCCTGAAGCATATGTTTCAGAATCACCGGCGTCTCATGGTACCACTGGCTCATAGTCGTCACATCAATTGTGTGCGGACAGTTATATAAAAGACTGGAAATCTCTCTTTGCAGCACTTTACAGGCAATCAGTTTTAAATGCATGGTTCCTCCCGTTCTCTCTTCTTGTACGCTCGAAATCTCTCAACATATATTCTCCCTGCCGCTTATTGTACCATACCGCAGGAAAAACACAAACCAAAAAGCGAATAAGAATCCTGCTCTGCCGGATTCTGCGCCGCAAACGCGTCGCCTTCAAGCGACCATTTCCTCTGCGTTTGCGCGCGCATCCTAAGCGGAGCATTTTGTATCACAGGGAATCCTATGATACAAAAAGTGCCTGAAAGACAACCGCACAAGGCACCGTATAAACTTAAATTTTCCTGAACTCTTTCACCAGCGTTGCACACAGCATGATTTTGTCACAGATCTGGACAGAGGCCGCAGAAAGGGAACGCTGGAAGATTTCAACAACATCGTAAAAATCTGCCATTGTCTGAAAAACATCCACATCCAAAGCCATATTTCCTGTGAGCCCACGGATGTGGACGTGAAGAAACGCCCCACCACCATGGTTTATAACACGATGAAATACAGCGACAAACCGCTGATGGGCAGCGTATACGGCTACAAAAACGCGAAAGACTGTCTGGAGATGGCAGCGATCGTATTCGGCGGCAGGGAAGAAATTAAGAAAAATCCTGTTATGGCCTCCATCCCCTGCACGCTGACGCCTCTGAACTATGACAGCGCCCAGTTAGGCGCCATCATCGCCTATGCGGAATACGGCCAGCCCCAGTTAATCAACTCTCTGTCCATGGCAGGCACCACCACCCCCGCCACCATCGCAGGGCTGGTATCCGTTCAGAACGCGGAGGTGCTGGCCGGCATCGTGCTTGCACAGTGCGTAAATCCCGGTACTCCGGTCGTATATTCCGCATCCGGCTCCAGCACGGAGATGAGTAGCGGCAGCCTGACCATCGGTTCTCCCGAAGACGCGGTTGTGTCTCTGGTGAACGGTCAGCTCTGCAAATATTATGAGATTCCCTGCCGGATCAGCGGCGCATTGTCCGACGCCAAGATGATGGATTCCCAGGCGGCTTATGAGTCCACCGTCACCATCGCCATGGCGCAGATGGCAGGCGGCAACTTTATTCTGCATGCCGCAGGCATTATTGATACATACAACACGACCTCCTATGAAAAACTGGTCATTGACAATGAAGTGCTCGGCATGATGAGACGTCTCGACCAGGGCGTTGTGGTAAATGAAGAAACGCTGGCTTATGATGTTATCGAAGAAGTCGGACCCAAAGGCGTATTCCTGGTAGAAGATCATACGCTGGAGCACTTCCGGAGCGAATTCTACCGTCCTACGCTGAGCGACAGAAACACCTTTGAGCAGTGGACTGCAAACGGCGCCGAGCCGATTGAGAAAGTTGCCAACAGAAAATGGAAAGAGCTTCTTGCCTCCTATGAGGAACCTGCTCTGCCCGCCGATATTGACGCGGCGCTGAAAAAATATATGGAAAACATCTAAAATGACACACCCATGCCAGTTATAACAATCACAGGGCGGCAGGCGCCGGCGGGTTTTTCCCGGCGCCTGCCGCTTCATTTCCTGCCGTCAGAAGTTCTCCGAATGTTTCTCTGACCCATACACAACAGCATATTTTTGACAAAATACTTGATTTTTAAACGGTTTTTATATTAGAATGATAATGCTGTCTTGCGTCACGGCCATACGGCAGAATCAGCAGGGGAAGCATCGAGGAGAACTGTTATGAGCAAGAAAAACGAATTAATCATAAAAACCTATGAGTTATTAAAAACCACCAGCCCGGCTGATATTAAAATCCGGACAATCGCCGCCGAATGTCACTGCACCACCACCGTGATTTATAAACATTTTGACGATTTGGATCACCTGATTTTATTTGCGTCCGTAAAATTCCTGGAAAATTATATTATTGATCTGCAAACCATCGTGAACGAAAAATCGGACCCTCTGGAGATGCTGGTGGCCATGTGGAAGCATTTTGCCAAATATGCGTTTCAGACCGTCGACATCTTCGAACTTCTGTTCTGGGGAAAGTATAAGGAACGGCTGGGAGATACCATCTTTGAGTACTATCAGATTTTCCCGGATGAAATGAAAAAACTGGACGGACTGTTTACCAGCGTGTTTTTCAACAGTGAAATCAAGTCGAGAAATTATATGATCGTCCACCGGGCGGCCGTGGCAGGATATTTTTCCTATGATAACGCAGAAATGCTGAGCGACCTGCAGGTTCATCTGTTCTACGGTTTGTTAAAAGACTATCAGCCCGTTTACAGACTGCCCGGCAAAGCCGAAGAAGGAGCGGAATACTATATGCGGATGCTGAATGCCGTCATTGAAAAGTTTCGAATCAAATAAATCTTTTCGAAAATTATTTTTTCCGAAAAAAGGTTTCGAAAGAAAACCTGCAATCCCTGTGGGCATATCAGTTTTTTTATGATATACTTATGTAGTCAGTATAATTGTTATCCAAAACCGTTTTTATCAGACATAAGGTTCTGCTGCGGCAGACCATTCTGTCTGATATTCTGAACGATATATCATGATCTACATAACCACAAGGAGGCACCATGGAAAAAAAGTATCTGGCTCAGTTGGCCAAGCAGTTTCCCAATATTGCGAAAGCGTCCACTGAGATCATCAACCTGTCCTCGATTCTGAATCTGCCCAAAGGGACAGAGCATTTCGTATCGGACCTGCACGGGGAAAACGAGCAGTTTCTTCACGTGCTGAAAAACGGTTCCGGCTCTGTCAAGCGGAAGATAGAGGAGGAATTCGAAAATTCCCTGAGCATGAAAGACAAACGGGCGCTGGCCACGCTGATCTACTACCCGGAACAGAAGCTGGAGCTGATTATGAAGGAGGAGGAATGCCTGGAAGACTGGTATAAGATCACCCTCCACCGGCTGATTAAGATGGGGCGCCGGGTATCCTTTAAATACACCCGTTCCAAAGTGCGCAAGGCACTGCCCGACGAGTTCGCCTACGTATTTGAAGAACTGATTCATGAGAAGGATGATCTCCATGACAAGGACGACTACTACAACGAGATTATTCAGACCATTATCCGCATCGGCCGGGCGCCGGCCTGCATTATCGCTTTCTGCAATATGATTCAGAATCTGGTGGTGGACCATCTCCATGTGCTGGGCGATATTTACGACCGGGGTCCCGGCCCCCATATTATTATGGATACGCTGGCGGACTATCATTCGGTGGATATCCAGTGGGGCAACCATGACATTGCCTGGATGGCGGCCGCCAGCGGCCACATGGCCTGTATCGCCAACGTTATCCGGATCGCCGCCCGTTACGGAGAACTGGACATTATCGAGGATGCCTACGGCATTAACCTGATCCCTCTGCTCCGCTTCGTGGTGGAAACCTACCAGAAGACACCCTGCGAGCATTTCAATATCCATTACGACAGTGACAGCTACAATATGCAGGATTTCGACATGGATAAAAAGATGCAGAAGGCCATCGCCATTATCCAGTTTAAGCTGGAGGGCCAGATTATCAAAAGACGGCCGGAATTCCAGATGCAGAACCGGCTTCTGTTAGACAAAATCGACCATGAGAAAGGCACCATCACCATCGAGGGCAAAACTTATCCGCTGACGGATACGGATTTCCCCACGGTGGACCCCAAAAATCCCTACGCATTATCGCCGGAGGAAGAAGCCATCATGGAACGGCTTCAGTCCGCCTTTATCAACAGCCAGCGGCTTCAGGAACATATCCGCTTCCTGTATACCAACGGCAGCCTGTACCTGGTATACAATAACAATCTGCTGTATCACGGCTGCATTCCCCTTGACGAAAACGGGAATTTCTGTAAGGTAAAGGTGGCCGGAAAGACTTACAGCGGACGGGCGCTTTACGACGTGCTGGAAAGCTATGCGAGAAAGGCCTACTATCAGGAAAGCGGCCCGGAAAAGCAACTGGGCCAGGATCTGATGTGGTTTATCTGGTGCAACAAAAATTCACCGCTGTTCGGAAAGGATAAGATGGCCACCTTCGAGCGGTATTTTGTCAGTGACAAGGAACTGCACGCCGAGCATAAAAATCCTTATTACAGCCTGCTGGACCGGGAGGATGTAATTGATAAAATATTAACGGAATTTGGTCTGGACCCCAATACCGGCCATATCGTCAACGGACACGTGCCGGTCAAAAGCAGCCGGGGCGAATCCCCCATCAAGTGCGACGGCAAACTGCTGATTATCGACGGCGGCTTTTCCAAGGCATACCAGAAGGAAACCGGAACCGCAGGCTATACGCTGGTATACAACTCCTACGGCATCACCCTGGTATCCCACAGACCTTTTAAATCCGCCGAGGAAGCCATCCGAAACGAAAGCGACGTAAACTCCGTCACCATCGACGTGGAACAGTGGATCAAGCGCCGGACCGTAGCGGATACGGACAACGGCAAACGGATCAAGGAAACCATCGGAGATCTGGAAAAACTTCTGCAGGCTTATAAGGAAGGGCAGATCCGGGAGAAGGGATAATTCATTGTTTGAATAAAGCTATGGTCGCCCGTTTGTAATGGGCGACCATAACCGGCTTAATCAATTCCTTCAAAAATCTCCCGCAGTTCCATACGGATATGAGGAAATGCCCTCAGGCTGATCACATCCTCCCCGTTATAATGCTCCTCTTCCTTATCATTCTGCAGGATATAATTGGATACCAGAACATACTTCCCATCTTCCAGATAATAGATTTCCACGGAGCCCTGGGGGGACACAATCCAGTATTCCTCTACGCCTGCCTTTTCATAGGCATCCTTTTTCTCCTTTTTATCCCGCAGCCCGGTTGACGGGCTCAGAGTCTCGACGATGAATTTCGGAACGCCGCTGTAGCAGCCGCCTTTCAACTGTTTCCTGTCACAGATAATCATAATGTCAGGAACCACATAATCATCATTTTCTTCCGGATGATATTTAAAATCCAAATTTTCGATAAATACCAGGCACAGACTGTTTTTCAGTCCATTTTTTATAATATGATAAATATTTCCGTTGACAATGCCATGTCTGAAATTCGCCGATGGCGACATATCATAGATTACGCCGTTCATCTTTTCCTGTTTTCTATATTCTTCCTGCGCCAATGCCATATACTCACCTTCCTTTCCCCGTGAAATCCCTTGGAAACCGTTCATCTTTATGCCAATATTATACTGATTTTCCCCGGAGAAATCAATTATATTTTCAGGGAGGCTCCCCCCTTTTCAGTGGAAATTTCACGCCCCAAAACGCCGAACATGCGTACCGAAACTTACGCCAGTGCCTGCTTTACCAAATCAAGCGTCAGCTCCACATGGTCCTCCGTATGGGCGTTTGACAAAAACATGGCTTCAAACTGGGACGGCGCCAGATGTACGCCGTGAGAGAGCATAAAGCGGAAGTAACGGGCAAACCGTTCCGTATCCGCCGTCTTGGCCTGGGCGTAATTCTCCACTTTCTGTTCCGTGAAAAACATACAGCCCAGAGAACCCACATGGTTCACCGTGCAGGGCGCTCCGGCTTCTTTTACGATCCGCTCCATACCTGTATACAGTGTTTCTCCCAGCTCATTGATTCTCTGATAAATCTCCGGCCTGTCCTTTAAAATGGTCAGTTGGGCGATGCCGGCCGCCATGGCCACGGGGTTGCCGCTTAAAGTTCCGGCCTGGTATACCGCTCCCACCGGAGCCACTGTCTCCATCACGTCTTTTCTTCCGCCGTAAGCGCCCACCGGCATGCCGCCGCCGATAATTTTTCCGTAAGTCACCAGATCGGCCCGGATTCCATAGTAACCCTGCGCGCCGTCAATGCCTAACCGGAAGCCGGTAATCACCTCATCAAAAATCAGAAGACTCTGATGCCGGTCGCACAAAGCCCGCAGGCCCTCAAGAAATCCTTCTTTTGGCGGCACCACGCCCATATTGGCCGCCACCGGCTCTACGATCACGGCTGCAATCTGGTCCTGATTGCCGTCAAACAGCGCTTCCACACTGTCCAGATCGTTGTAAACAGCCGTCAGCGTATCCTGGGTGCAGCCTGCCGGAACGCCCAGGCTGTCGGGAACCCCAGCCGTCATCACGCCGGAACCGGCTTTTACCAGCAGGGCATCCGAATGTCCGTGATAACAGCCTGCGAATTTGACAATCTTATTTCTTCCGGTAAACCCTCTGGCGGCCCGGATAGCACTCATCACGGCCTCGGTGCCGGAATTTACCATCCGCACCATCTCCACCGAAGGAACGATCTGACAGATCAGCTCCGCCATACGAACCTCCGCCTCGGTAGGCGCACCGTAACTTAGGCCGTTCATACAGGCTTCCATCACCTTCTCCCGCACCAGCGGATGATTATGCCCCAGGATCATGGGCCCCCAGGAACAGATAAAATCCAGATACTGATTTCCGTCCGCATCAATCATATACGGACCGTCTGCCTTTTTAATAAAACGGGGCGTCTCCCCCACGGAGCCAAAGGCCCTGACAGGACTGTTTACCCCTCCCGGAATCAGGCCGCAGGCCTGCTGAAATAACTGTTCTGATTTTGTCATAGTGTCTCTCTTTCCTGACATATCTGCCACATGTTCAGGCCGGATTCGAATGTTTCCTTCAAAGCCGGCTGATCTGTCATCATTCATATTTTTCAATTTTGTTCCGAATAAACTACGCAAAAAACTCCCTGATATGATTCCGCAGCCAGGCCGCCGCACGCTTCACCTTTTTGTGATCCGCACCGCCGGCCGTCAGCCCGATCACCAGCTCATCCTCCCGGACCACGGCGGGAAAATAAAAATCACACTGGCTTTTGTCCCCTCCGTGATTGACGGGAATGCCTCTCTCCCGGCATTCGCCGGCAATCTGTCCGTTTACCTCCGGGCTGTCCGTCGCCGCCAGCACAAAAAAGGGCGGCTCCCCGCAGCCGGAAAGCTCTCCGGCAGAAAAAGGACGCTTCTCATATGTGATCTTTCCTTCCCCGGCCAGCGCCAGCAAATCCTCCTTTGCCTCCGGCGCAATTACCCGCACCGCCGCTCCGAAGGAAAGCAGCGTCCTGACCCGGCGCAGGGCAATATTGCCGCCGCCGTATACGGCAATCTGTTTCCCGGCGACGGAGATAAAAATCGGGAAATCACAGGGATTTCTCTCTTGTTTTTCTGTCATATCTTTTTTCATACCTTTTCTGACTGCCTGTCCTGACCCGCCGCAACAATGCCTATATTCTCCAAAAAATATTTACATAATTTTCCATTGAGTGCAAAACAATTTACGGATAGATTTTGGCAATTGCCTCCACGCACTCCCGCCAGGTATCCATACTCAGATTTTCCCGCAGATCAAACATCAGCTTATTGACCACCTTCGAGGCCGCCTTGTCAATGGTTTTCTCCAGCCTGTCCTTCTCCTGGGTGTCAATCTGCAGATGGCTGACTTCCTTATGGATTCTCAGTCCCACGTCCTTCGCCGCATTGGTGCAGATCTCCTGAATCACGGGAATCAGGTCCCGGCAGTCATACCAGGTGGTAAATTCCTGAATATATTCTTTGAGAATCTTTCGGGCCTGCTCCACGCCCGCCCGCAGTTCCTCATTTTCCTCATGCAGTTCAAAGCTGTCAATGTCGTACAGGGTAATGCCCGGAAGCTCTCCCACCCCCGGCTCGATATCTCTGGGCACAGCCAGGTCAATCAGAATCAGCCGGTCTTTTCGCTTCGCCCCGGCCACATCCTCTGTCTTTAATGTAAAATTAGGGCTGGCGGTGGCGCTGACCACCAGATCGCAGTTTTCCATAAATTCCAGCCGGTCCCCGTAATTGATTCTGGAACACCCCACCGGTATGCTGACCTGGCCGCTGCGGTACTGGCGCACCGTCACCGTCACATCGGCTTTTTCCGCTTCCAGGGCCAGGGCGGTCAGACGGCCCATCTCCCCGTTGCCGATTACCATGCAGGTTTTTCCCTCCAGAGAAAAGCCGATCCGTTTCAATGCCAAGACGGCACCGTCGATAGCAGACATATCCTTATGGGAAATCTTCACGTCGGTCTTTACCCGTTTGCCCGCCGTCACTGCGGTGCGGAACAGCATTTCCAGCACCTTGTCCGTGCAGAAAGCCTCTCTGGCCAGATTCAGAGCGTCCTTCACCTGGGTGATAATCTGGTCCTCGCCGATGATTTTGGACTTTAAGCCGCAGGACATCTCAAACAGATGCCACACCGCCTCCATCCCTTCCCGCTGAATAAAATATGCCTCATAAAAGGCAGGGTCCACGCCTTTCAGACGGCATAACAACTGATAGAGAGAGCTGTCCAGTTCTTCTCCCGCACTGACCCAGAGCTCCATCCGGTTACAGGTGGACAGAATAATGCATCCGTTCACCCCTTTTTCTTTTTTCAGTTCTTCCATCGCGGCCGTCCCGCTGGCTTTCGTAAAGGAAAACAGCTCCCTGTAGGCAACGCCGGCCTTGCTGTGGTCGATACCGATCATCTTAATTTTCTTCATAGCCTTCTCTTATTTTTCTCTTTCAAATTCCTCATAATCGTAGGTGATCACGCAGCTTCCCGCCTGCACCTGGTCTTCGGAAATTCCCAGCGCACAGATTCCCTCCAGAACCGGTGCTTCCACCGCTTCGCTGACATTGACCGCCACCTGCACCGGCAGCAGGGTTTCCCGGTCCACTTTAATCCGCACGGGAAAAGAATACCCCCGTGCCCATTCCTGCCAGTCCCCCGGCTCCAGCACCGGCAGCAGCGCCGCCATTCTCTCCATATCCTCCATGCCGCCCAGCGAATCGCTGTTCACCAGGCCCTCTATCGTATATATCGTCTCGGCGTCTTCTTCACCCTCTACAAAGAAAACCTCCGTATCTTTCAAAAACCGTCCGATGTCCGCCGCATCCCGGAAGGCCTCCGGCATCTTACGCTCCTCCCACCGGTATGTAAAAGCTTCCGCACGCTCCCGGTTTCCGTACAGCTCCACAGATTCCGATGCGCGCCCTGTCAGAAAAGACGCCCGCACCCGGCTTCTTGCCTCAATCTGCATCGTCTCCTCGTATACGGACATCACCATCTCCACCCTGGCCGTAAAGGCACACTCCGACACCCCGTCCATGTTAGCACAGACCTGTTCCAAAATCTCTCTGGCAGAAAGCGCTTCTTCCCGGCATCCTGACAGCAGCAGAACCAGACAGATCACTGTGACCCACAGGAAGAAACGCCTGTTTCCACGGTATGGACGGCCATATGCCCTCTGCCGTTTTGGCAGCCCTTCGACAGATGTTACAATTGAATTCAGCCTCATTCCTCTTTATTTTCAGAATTTCATCCCAATTTTCAGGACGAACGGGAAACCTTTCTCCGGTTCGTCCCCTGCCCGCACAGCACGCATCCGGCCATATTTTATGCAGGCGCACCATATAACATACCCCCGCAGCCTGCTGCGGGGATATGTTATGTCTGTCTCAATATATTTACATACTTACGAATACCCTTACGCTCTGGACAGGTACTCTCCGGTTCTCGTATCAATCTTGATTCTGTCTCCCCGGTCAACGAACAGCGGCACATAAACGGTAGCACCTGTCTCCACAACGGCCGGCTTCGTAGCGCCCGTAGCCGTATCGCCCTTGAAACCGGGCTCCGTCTCCGTAATCTCCAGTTCCACAAACAGAGGCGGCTCAACGGAAAATACTTCGCCCTTGTGAGAGCAGATCTTTACCATCTCATTTTCTTTGACAAATTTCAGGGAATCGCCGATCTGGTCTGCACTCAGCGCCACCTGATCATAAGTATTCACGTCCATAAAATGGAACAGATCGCCGTCGGAATATAAATACTGCATGTCCGCTCTGTCAATATGGGCCGTCGGGCACTTCTCGGTGGGACGGAAGGTTTTCTCCACCACGCCGCCGCTCTTTATATTTTTCAGTTTCGTCCTCACGAACGCTGCGCCCTTGCCGGGCTTTACATGCTGAAATTCAATGATCTGATATACGTTGTTATCATATTCGATGGTAACGCCGTTTCTGAAATCACCTGCTGATATCATGTTCTAACTCCTCCTGATTTTAATTTCGCGTAAGGGCCTTTCACACGCCATAGGGGCCGGACCTCCGCTGCCTGAAACATTCGTCATAAATCATTTTATACGCTTTTTTATTTTATAATAAATAGGCCGTGATTTCAACCTTTTTTTCGCTTTCTCCCCTTCTTTCTCCGTTCTCTCTCATAAAAATAAAGAACGATCCGCTCCGGATACCGTTTCAGCACAATCTGGATTTCTTCCTTCGGGTGGATGGGCCGCACCAGCCAGGAGGGAATCCCCGCCCGCTTTGCGCCGTATACGTCGGTAAACAACTGGTCGCCCACAAAAATGGTATCCGCCGCAGTCGTTCCCATCCGCTTCATCGCCTCCAGATAGCCTGTCCGGGAAGGCTTGTGGGCGTCGCAGATGCAGTCAGACCCCACCGCCCGGGCAAAAGGAAGAATCCGGGGCGGTTTATTATTGGAAATCAGACAGGTCTGAAATCCGGTTTCCCGCAAAGCCGCAAACAGACGCACCGCCGCCTGGTCGGCCGGAGCGCCGTGGGGCACCAGCGTATTGTCAATATCAAACAGCACCCCTCTGACGCCCTTCTTATATAATTCCCCGAAATCCATCCGATAGACGGACTCCGCCCGGTGATCCGGGTAAAAACGCCGTAAAAACATATCCGCCTCTGTTCCTATTTCTTTCTGTATATTTTTTCCAGTTCCTGTAAGAAGGTATTAACGTCCTTAAATTCTCTGTACACGGAGGCAAAACGGACATAGGCCACCTCGTCCACGTCTTTTAACTTCTCCATCACCCACTCGCCGATCACGGAGCTTCTGACTTCTTTTTCCTCCATGCCAAACACCCGGGCTTCGATTTCGTCAATCATGCCGTTTATCTGATCGACGGAGACAGGCCGCTTATGGCAGGCGCTTATAATCCCGTTTTCGATTTTGGAGCGGCTGTAAGCCTCTCTGCTGTTATCCTTCTTCACTACCATCAAAGGCAGTGTCTCCACCTTCTCGTAAGTGGTAAACCTGCGGTTGCAGGCGTCGCACTGACGGCGGCGCCTGATGGCGCTGTTTTCCTCCGCCGGCCGGGAATCAATTACCCGGGTGTTGTCCTCTCCGCAATACGGGCATTTCATCTTATATTCTCCTAATTATAGTTCCGCAACTACCCTCCCAAGCCCCTTAATCTGGGAGAATTTTCAGCCGCTGAAGCGTCTGTAAATCCTCCCGGGGCCTGTACGGTCCGTTGCTGTTTTTATAGTTCCGCAACTACCCTCCCAAGCCCCTTAATCCGGGAGAATTTTCAGCCGCTGAAGCGTCTGTAAATCCTCCCGGGGCCTGTACGGTC
>CAOKOL010000034.1 GCA_948470335.1 uncultured Lachnospiraceae bacterium
ATTGTCACATATGTTTTCCTCACAGTCGAGGTACGCACTATCTACCGTTTACGTTGGATCTGGCCGTGTGGCTACGATTATTGAGTAATTAAAGAATGCAGTAAAATAGGGCGTTCCCGTTGTGGGTGCGCCCTTATTTCATGTCTTACGGAACTATTTTGGTACTATTATTTGATTAAGCTTTTCAGCAACTTCATTATGTTTGCTGGGGTAAAGGTGTCCGTATGTACTGTTTACCATCTGCACTGTATCGCCTATGCGTTCGGCTATCAGATGGGGCGAGAACCCCATATTAATCAATAGCGATACATGAGAGTGCCTCATATCATGGATGCGTATAAAAGGGATGCCGGCTTTTTCTGCCCCACGCTTCATATTACCGCGGATAAGGCTCTTAGTAAAGGTGAATACCCTGTCTGACGGTTTTATATCGTATATCTTATGGGTATAGTCTTCTATTTCCTGCATAATGGCTTCTGGCATGGTAATGGTGCGTATGCCGTTATCAGTTTTGGGCGGTGTTACAATATTGCCGCTTGTTTTGTGTTGCAAGGATTTGGTAATATTTATGGTATTATCCTCAAAGTTGAAGTCTTCCAGTGTAAGGGCGAGAAGTTCGCCAAAGCGCATACCGGAATAGAAAAGAAGCTGTAAGGCTGTGTGCGCGCTGATATTCTCTATATGCTGGATAAATTGGTTGTACTGTTCAATCGTCCAAAAGTTCATTGATCGGGTGCGTTTTCCTATGTGTCCAGCTTTATTGCATGGATTTGAGGGTAGACTGTAATATGTGACGGCATAGTTTAGGATAGTGGTCATCATATTTTGGATGCGGTCAAGGTAAGCATCCGAATATCCCATGTCAATCTGTTCATTCTGCCATGATCTGATGTCCGTGGGTGTGATAGAATTTATTGCTTTATCCTTAAAATATGGCAGTATGCGGTTTTTGAATACGTTCTTTTTGCCGTCAATGCTGTTCTGTCTTAGTCTGTGGCTCATATCCTCAATATAGAGGTCATAGAGGGCTTGGAAAGTCATGTCTGGGGTACCTTGTAGCCGCTCCAGGCAGTTCCGCTCCCATTCCTTTGCGTCCCTCTGCAGCTTGAAGCCGCGTTTCTTTTTCTGCTTTTTGGTTCCGGTGTAATCGGTGTAATAGAATTTGCAGTACCAGGATTTTGTCTTTTCGTCATAGTAAACTGGCATAAAATATCAGTCCTTTCGTGAAAAATGGGTGCATTTTATAAAGGACTGTGATATACTGGCTTTGAAAAGGGATGTATATCATAATCCTTTATGGTATCTATCTGAAATGCTCTGGTATTGGCGTACCGGGGCATTTTCAAATTATGGTTGAAAAATTGGCGCACATGGCATATAATATACTTAACAAGGGAGCCGGAAGGTGAGTGTGATTCACCCGACCCGGCGAAATTTCATACTAAGCTAAAGAAATAGCCGTTCCTAAACTTTGTCGAGAGCAGGACGGCTATTTCTTATTTTCCAGATTCAGAATGGCCACAATCAGTAAAGCAACGCTTACGATCAGACTTAATTCCTCATATGTACTCATAATAATCACCACCTTCCGTAAGGTCTCGGATTGGGTGAGAACACGTCCCCCAGCTCCCCTGGTAAGCATATTATGTTATCATAGTGCAGCAGTTCCCCGATTTGAAATCGGAAAATAGGTCACATTTCAAATGTGAGCGCAAAATTGCGCCGGGTGATAATTTTCTCGTTTGAAATGCAGAAAGTACTGTGTGGCACTGTATATGAGGCCATACACCTGCCTTACTTACCGTTAACATGTTTCCACGGAAATTCCCGCGGAAAACCAACCGCGTTTTTATTTTGCCCCCGGTTTCTCGTTATCGTATATCGCTGCCATATGCTGTATTTTGCGCTTTATCTCCGCGCGGATATGCAGTGGTTCAAGACATTCACATTGATCTCCAAAGCCAAGAAGAATATCATAGTGATAGTCGTTTTCAATAAATGGAAAATTTACAATGTAATATTCATCATCATCCGGTATAAAGTGGTCATAAGTACAATATTCAAGTACCCTGTCCAGAACAGATTTATGAACGCGGATTTTGATTTCTATTTGCATTGTTTTGACTATCTCCTCAAAATCCAGAATCGGTTTTTGAAAATTCCGCGGAATAAACGTTTCCTGCTTTATTTTCAGCGCTGCTATACGGGACAGTCTAAATAGGCGATAATCATTTCTGATATAACAATAACCTTGAAAATACCAGTGCATGCCTTTCAATACCAACTGATACGGCTCAACCGTCCGTACGGTCTTATTTCCATGGTGAGACGTATATTCAAAGAATAGTAGCTTATGATCCTGCAAAGCGGTTTTTATAATTTTTAAATATGATTGTATCGTTCGATTGCCTATCCATGGACTTAAATCTATACAGATTTGATTTGTCGTTATTTCAATGTCTTTCGCTTTTTCGGCAGGGATAAAACTTTTAACTTTTTCAAAGGCATTTACCAGTTCATCACCTCGTATCACATTTGCGAGACTGGAAAGCCCCATCAGGATTGCGGAAAGATCAGCCGTCGAAAAAACCTTTTTATCAAGTTTGTATTCCGGCATAATTTCAAAGCCGCCGCCGACTCCTGATATTGAACGGATAGGGATACCTGCCATATTGATTGCTTCAATATCACGGTAAATTGTGCGAGGCGAAACTTCAAACGTATCCGCTAACGCCTGCGCGCCTATACGCTTTTTATCCAGGAGTATCATAATAATGCTGACAAGCCTGTCAACTTTCATTTGGTAACCGCCTTTCCATGATCTTTTACGGTAAAATTATAGATTGCTGCCATGCTGTTGTCAACAATTGAATGGTATGATAGGGATATAAGCAAACCAAACATGAAAGAAAATGGAGGAGACTATGTTCACAGTTTATGTATACGTTTTGGAAACTTTGGCTGACTGGGAGCTGGGGTATGTTACGGCGGAATTAAATTCCGGACGTTTTTTCAAAAAGGGCGCGCCGGGTGTATCAGTCAAAACAGTCGGTATTTCAAAGAGGCCGGTCAAATCAATGGGCGGGTTGACCATCATTCCGGATTGTGTCATTGACGATATCACAGTGAACGAGAAAAGCGTACTGCTGTTGCCGGGGGCTAATACCTGGGATAGTCCTGAGCATAGTATCATAATTGAGAAAGCAGGTGAATTTCTTTCCGCGGGTGCCATGGTATGTGCCATCTGTGGCGCGACTGCCGCGCTGGCAAACGCGGGCCTGTTGGATCAGAGGCCGCATACCAGTAACGGAGCAGGTTATCTTGAAATGGTTTCGCCCTGCTACAGAGGGCAGAACTTCTATGTTGACGAGCCATCCGTTGCGGAACGCAACCTGATTACCGCAAGTTCTACGGGGGCTCTACTGTGGGCAAAGCAGATTATTGAACGATTGAACATCTTTCAGCCGGATACACTGGATGCGTGGTATGCATATTTCAGTACAGGTGAAGCGCAACATTTTTTTGCTCTTATGCAATCTTTGTCAGCAGAAAAATAATTATCACCGGCCTGGCAGGATAATGAAAAAACCGTTGTTCCGGCGGCCGGTATCTATGGGTCCAAAGTCAATGTCAGCATGGAAGAAAATCAAGATTTTGGTTATGGACTCCGCAGGGAATTCTGGCACAGGGGAATTGTGACTGAAGCGGGGAAATCAGTCGCGGAACAGGATCAAACCCAGGCTGCCGTATTTTGTATTTTGGGGTGGCCAGTGGGATTAGAACATGGTAAAATGAAAGATACAAACAGGGGCTGTCAGAATGATGCTTGTATAAACCTGAGGAAGCAAACAGGGGCGAGGAATAGGAGAAGGGTATGAGAAAAGAAGCGACATTGGAACAGTGGGGAGCATTGTATGAAATCGGCACAAAAATAAAAGAGCTGCATCCGTGGGAGGAATTTGGCGATCTGGATCTGATTGGAATTGGGTATGGCGGGGAAGAACCGGTATTTTTCAATATTATAGGAAGCGGCGGGAGTTGTTATGGTATAACGGTTTATGAAGGTTATGAAGCGCTGAACGGCTTTATGCTGTTGGCCACTCATGAAACAATGAATGTGTCTGCGGAATATGCGATGGCTCAAGTGAGAAATCTGACCTGCTACTGGGGAAGCCGCAATGAGCTGACGGATAAGCAGAGGAAAATCATTAAGGATCTGGGCTACAAATATCGGGGGAAAAATCAGTGGCTGTATTTTGTGTCATTTGAGCCGGGGTATTGGCAATATAATATGGATGAGGATGAAGTGCTGCGCATGTGCGGATATCTGCAGGATTTGGAGCTGGCGCTGTGTTGCTGTCAGAAAAACGGCCCGGAGGTGGATTTTGAAAAGGGAAATATGCTTTTTCTTGAATTTTCAAAGGACCGGACAACCTGGAGCATGAAAGAAGCGCCGCTGCCGTTTCTGTCCTATCAAATCAACGCGCTGGCTATAACGGATGATAATCTGGTGGTTGCGCTGAAAGAAGCACCCAGAGGGTAAGGGGTGCTGGAGGCTGACGTTTTGGTGATGGGTATAACAGTCCGGGACCGGCAGTATGATCGTCCGGCTAATCCCGTTATGTCTTTGCTGGGCGATGAGAAAACGGGCATGGTTATCGGTTATAGGATGTCCGAACCAGAGGAAGACCCGATGCTGAACCTGGCGGAAATGGTGATAGAGTATATTTTTCGGTATGGCGCTCCGAAAGAAATCCGGGTTTCCAATGTGCTTGTGGAAGCGGTGCTGGACCAGATCTGTGAAGTGTGCGGGATTCGGCTGAAGCGTATGAAGCATTTACCCGGACTGGATGAATTTGTGCGTGGCATGGATGATTTCATGTAAAAGAACAAAAATAAAAACATAGAGGGCTGTCGTGTTTCCGTATAACGGAGTAAAGGACAACTATGCAAAAAATTGACTTTGACAATGACCCGATCACAAAAAATATCATCCGGACAGCACTGCCGATGCTGGTAGCGCAGGTAATCAGTCTTTTGTACAGCATTGTGGACCGGATTTATATAGGAAGAATCGAAGGACACGGCCCTCAGGCCCTTGGCGCGATCGGTCTGTGTTTCCCTATTGTCATATTAATCGGCGGTTTTACCAATATGTTCGGCCTGGGAGGCGCTCCGTTATTTTCCATTCAGCTTGGAAAAAATAACAGGAAAAAGGCCGGCGATGTGCTGAATACGGCGTTTCGGCTTGAGGTGGTCACAGGCGCTGTTTTAATGATTGTCTGCGAACTGTTCGCGTCGCGGTTTCTGGCGGTGTTCGGCGCGACCGCGGAGGAGCTTTCTTTTTCTGTTCCTTACATAAGAATCTATCTGATCGGAACCATATTCCTGATGGTTTCTACCGGTATGAATCCGTATATCAATGCCCAGGGATATGCCATGGTCGGCATGAAATCCGTATTAGTCGGAGCTGTCGCGAATTTGATACTGGACCCGATTTTTATTTTTACACTGGGATTAGGGGTAAATGGAGCGGCTATCGCGACGGTCCTTTCGCAGCTTTTCTCAATGTTGTTCGTGATGAAGTTTTTGCTGAGCGCCGGGAATGAGTTTACGCTTTCGTTTTCGCAGTTTTTTTCATTTCCCTATGCAAAGGAAATTGTCGGTCTTGGCCTGTCGCCTTTCGTTATGCAGTGTACGAACGCTCTGGTATCCGTGGCCTGCAACAGTGTGCTGATGAAGACCGGCGGAACGCTTTATGTGTCCGTGATGACCATTATTTCTTCGGTCAGACAGATTCTTGATACGCCGATTATGGCGGTAACGGAAGGAGCGTCGCCTACTATTTCCTATAATTACGGCGCCGGGAGACCTCAAAAGGCGCGGAAAGCAATCGCCTTAATGGCGGTAACGGCGATTGTGTATACCTGTTTTATGTGGCTGGTGATCGAGTGGTTTCCGCTGCTGTTTATCAGAATTTTCAGTGACGACCCTGTTTTGCAGCAGATGGCCCTCCATCCCCTTCACCTGTATTTTTTTGCTTTTGCCTTTCAGGCTTTTCAGTATTCCGGGCAGACTACCTTTAAGGCACTGAATAAAAAGAGGCAGGCGATCTTTTTCAGTTTATTCCGGAAGGTAATTATGGTTGTGCCGCTGACCTATCTGCTGCCATATGCGTTCCATATGGGGACGGACGGCGTGTTTATTGCGGAGCCGATTTCAAATGTAATCGGCGGACTGGCGTGTTTTATCACGATGGCTGTGACGGTGTTTCCGGAGATAAAACAGATGGAAAAAAGTAAGAAAAAGAAAACGGAATAATGTATCATACCGGATTTCTGAAAAGGAACCGGTGGATAGCGGATATCGGGATGTTGTTAAAAAATCAGAAAGAAATATGCAAGATAACAAAATAAGAGATGTTTCACTCAGAAAACCTCAAGGAAACATCTCTTATCTATCGTTTTATTTGTGAGCTACGTAAATGTGCTACGTGTGCGCTGCTTGTGTGCTATATATTGATTTTCACACCATTTCCGCACAATTCAGAACTTCTGAAACTCTTATAAAATAGACATTTCTCAGAACTTCCCGGCCTTCGCCGCTTCCTCAATCGAAACCGCTACGGCTACCGTAGCCCCTACCATCGGATTATTTCCCATGCCGATCAGCCCCATCATTTCCACATGGGCGGGAACGGAAGATGATCCTGCGAACTGGGCGTCGGAGTGCATCCGGCCCATGGTGTCGGTCATGCCGTAGGAAGCGGGGCCTGCGGCCATGTTGTCCGGGTGAAGGGTACGGCCGGTGCCGCCGCCGGAGGCCACGGAGAAATATTTTTTGCCCTGCTCGATGCATTCCTTTTTATAGGTGCCTGCCACGGGATGCTGGAACCGGGTGGGGTTGGTGGAATTTCCGGTGATGGATACGTCCACGCCTTCCTTGTGCATAATGGCCACGCCCTCTGTTACGTCATTGGCGCCGTAGCAGTTTACTTTGGCGCGCAGGCCGGTGGAGTAAGGTTTTCTGAACAGTTCCTTCACCTGGCCGGTGTAGTAGTCCATCTCGGTTTCCACATAGGTAAAGCCGTTGATTCTGGAAATAATCTGCGCGGCATCTTTTCCAAGGCCGTTCAGGATGACCCGAAGCGGTTTCTGACGCACTTTGTTTGCCTTCTCGGCGATACCGATGGCGCCTTCCGCTGCGGCAAAAGATTCATGGCCTGCCAGGAAGCAGAAGCACTCGGTTTCTTCCTCCAGAAGCATCTTGCCCAGGTTGCCGTGGCCCAGGCCTACCTTTCTCTGATCTGCTACGGAGCCGGGGATACAGAATGCCTGTAAGCCCTCGCCGATGGCGGCAGCGGCGTCCGCAGCTCTTTTGCAGCCTTTTTTGATGGCGATGGCGGCGCCTACGGTGTAGGCCCAGCACGCGTTTTCAAAGCAGATGGGCTGGATGCCTTTTACCTGGTCGTATACGTTCAGACCGGCATCCTTTGTGATTTTTTCCGCTTCTTCTATGGATGCAATGCCGTAGCTGCTTAACACGGCATTGATTTTGTCAATTCTTCTCTCATATGATTCAAATAAAGCCATCTGTCTATCCTCCCTGATTATTTAATCACTTCATCTGTTCTGGGGTCAATGATCTTCGCCGCGTCGTCCACACGTCCGTACTGGCCCTTTGCCTTTTCCCAGGCGGTGTTGGGGTCGTCGCCCTTCTTGATAAAGTCGGTCATCTTTCCAAGGCTTACGAACTGGTAGCCGATAATCATGTCTTCTTCGTCCAGGGCGATGCCGGTTACATAGCCTTCGGCCATCTCCAGATAGCGGGGGCCTTTTTTCAGGGTTCCGTACATGGTTCCCACCTGGGAGCGCAGCCCCTTGCCCAGATCTTCCAGGCCGGCGCCGATGGGCAGGCCGTCCTCAGAAAAGGCGCTCTGGCTTCTTCCGTATACGATCTGTAAAAACAATTCTCTCATGGCAGTATTGATAGCGTCGCATACCAGGTCGGTGTTCAATGCTTCCAGGATGGTTCTGCCCGGCAGGATTTCAGAGGCCATGGCGGCGGAGTGGGTCATACCGGAACATCCGATGGTTTCCACCAGCGCTTCCTGGATGATCCCTTCTTTTACGTTCAGAGTCAGCTTGCATGCACCCTGCTGGGGAGCGCACCAGCCGATGCCGTGGGTTAAGCCGGAGATATCCTTTACCTCTTTCGCCTTTACCCATTTCGCTTCTTCCGGGATCGGAGCCGCGCCATGGGCTACGCCCTGTGCCACAGTGCACATTTTTTCTACTTCATGAGAATAAATCATTGTAAAACTCCTTTCATCAATGGTGATGTCTGTTAAATTCCATGACAGCTTTTTCGATCTGCGCTGTCCCCGCCGCCGGCCGTGGTATGTCCGTAATCCGGGGAGGGGCGCGCTTTTTGCCGCCGCTGGTCTGGCGTACCGGTATGCTGACAAAAAGGCAGTCAGTACGCCGGGTATGTATATCATCACGGGTGTGTTTACAGCCGTGACGGAAACAGGGTTCGTTTCTATTTTCTCATAAATCAAATTGTTCGTCTATCGTGAAATTCACTATTTTTTGGTGAAAATCTCCCCGTTTCACAGCACGGCTGACATGGGACGGGGTATCCCTTTCGGACCGGCCGTTCGGAGGGTTGGAGAAACAGCATTTTCGGCAGGTCAGAGCTTTTCTGCCAGTGTCCGGATGCGTTCCATGGCATCGGGGTAATCCGAGAGGGTTTTGTGGTCGCTGTCGGATATGGTGATGACATCCAGACATTGGGCGTTCAGATCGTCCAGCAGGCATTTCAGCGGCGCGATCTCGGAGACAAACTGTTCGGGAAAAGCGGGAGCCCCTCCTGTCAGCAGGATGGCGCCGGTGCGCTGCTTCTGGTCGGTCATATCCCGGCGGACCGCTTTCGCCCAGTAGACCTGACACCGGTCCAGCACCAGCTTCATCGGGGCCGGAACAGAATGGAAGTAGGAAGGGGCGGCCATAATGATGGAGTCCGCTTCCTCCAGCTTTTTGTAAATGTCGTCCATATCGTCGTGAATGGCGCATTCCTTTACTTCCCAGCAGTGGCGGCAGTCCATGCAGGGGGAAATGTTTTTCAGCCGGTAGCAGTCGATCAGCTCGACCTCCGATTTTCCGGCAAGCTGTTCTGTCAGCAGTTTTACCATGGACATGGTATGGCCTTTTTTTCGGGCGGAGCCGAATAGGATTAGGGTTTTTTTCATATGTGCCTCTTTTCTATTGCAGGGTTGACATTGTCATGATGATTACTTTATCACATATTTAGTGCCCCTTCCTCTGCTTTCAATTTTCACAACACCTTTTTTACCCATCTCTTTCAGTAATTGTGTTGTCTTTGATTTACCAAACGGGGCGTAAGGAGCAATTTCGCTAATTGATTTCAGCATTGTTTTACTTAAAATTTTATATATTTTTCTTTCGTCTTCCGTTAAATTCAAATTTTTCTCAAAAACTGGAAGTACAATCTTAATTGCATTTTCCGACACTTCAAAATCCGGCTGCTTCAATCCTTCTTCATAGAGCTGCTTTATCCGTGTAATTCCTGTACCGAATATTTCGACAAACCCCAGCCTGTAAAATACATTTGCAAGATTTCTATTTCTTAAGACTGAAAGTTTCCCTGATAAATACTCATCTTCTGTGTTTCCATTTCCTGTCACATTCTGAAGAGTGAGATAGTACACTATTTTCCTTTTGGCCGGTTTATTATTAAAAAAAGGCCGATGGACAAAATCCCCGTCAGCAGATACAATTCCCGGATCGCGAATACCGCGGACAAACCTGCCAGCAAAAATGACCCCACCGGAAGAGACGCACAGGCCAGCGCATTGAATATTCCGCTGATTCTTCCCACAAAATCTGCCGGAATCCTGCTCACAAAGATGACCTGTACCATGACTCCGATCACGGAATTTACCACTCCAAAAGCAAATGCCGCCAAAAACAAACCGAGATATTTTCCTTCGTCCGAAGGAATCGTTCCAATCAGAAGATAAACAAAATACAGCAGGCCGATCAGGATGCCTCCCCAAATCAATACCTGTTTTTCTGAAATCCGCCGTGTGATAACTGGGAAAAGCAGGGCTCCTGCTATCATGCCGACGGTAATCGCTGTCCCGCCCACCGACATCGCGAATACATCCAGCCGCAGGTATTCGCTGATATAGGCGGCCTGGAGATTCTCGATGGGCAGCGTACATAAATTTTGCGCCACACAGATTGCGCATACCATCATCGCCAGCCGGCTGGTTTTAAAATAAGTGAATCCTTCTTTGAGAGAGTCCGCATATCCTTTCATCCGAAACCGTTGTTTTTCATTGTTCTCCTCGTTCACCTTCAGCAATAAAAGCAGCAGGCCGGAAGCCAGAAACGTCACCGCATCCACAAACAATGCGCCGCCGATTCCAATGCTGCCGATGATGATGCCGGCGCAGCCCATTCCGACCAGCTCCGAAGCTCTCCGCACTCCCTGATCCATGGAAATGGCCGCCTTATAGTTTTCCTTTTTTAAGATCTGGGGAAGGATGGCCAGCCCGTTTGGAATCCGCAGTGCCTCAATAGAGGAATTCAGGAATGTAAGGACAAGCAGATGCCACGGCTTCAACACGCCAAACAGCATGCACAGGCCGGTGAGAAAGACCACCGCTCCCCGGGCAATATCGCAGATGACAATAACTCTTTTTTTACGGAAATATTCCGTCAGGGCGCCGCTAAACGGCTGAAACAGAACGGTTGGAACCATATTGACGCCCAGGATTACAGACAGCCAGGCCGTGGAGCCTGTCAGCTGGTAAACCATCCAGCTGTAGGCGATCGCATCCACAGAATCCCCGAACCGGCTGATCAGATTTGCCAGAATCATGTACCGGAAATTTTTTTCATGTTTTATGATATCCGTATACGCACCCAGTTTCATGCACAATTCCTCCCGCCATAGCTGCTCAGTTCTTCCGCTTTACAGGCATGTCCTTTTGTTTTTTCATATCTCATTTCAACCGCAGGTATCCTGCCCGGATCATTGGCGTTTTCTCCTGATTTGCCTTTCAATCGCAGGGCATATTTTTTCCGGCTTTATCCTTACCGCCCTGCGCTGCACCGATCTCACGTGCGGCAAGATAGGACAGAACACTGGCATAAATCTACTTTTTAGCGGCCTCCATCGCCTGCACAATATCCTCAATAATATCTTCCGCATTCTCAATTCCCACCGAGAACCGGATCAGATCCGGCTTTACCCCTGCCTCCACCAGTTGTTCGTCATTTAACTGCCGGTGAGTGTGGCTGGCGGGGTGGAGAACGGAGGTGCGGGCGTCGGCCACATGGGTGACGATGGCGCCCAGCTTTAAACTGTCCATAAACTTCACACAGGTTTCCCGCCCGCCTTTCAGGCCGAATACAACCACGCCGCAGGAACCGTCGGGCATATATTTCTGAGCCAGTTCGTGATAAGGATCGCCGGGCAGACCGGGATAGCAGACCCAACTGACGTTTTCATTTTTCTGTAAAAATTCGGCGACTTTCCTGGCGTTTTCACAGTGGCGGGGCATGCGCAGATGCAGTGTCTCAAGTCCCAGGTTCAGCAGGAACGCGTCGTGAGGGGACTGGGAGGAGCCCAGGTCGCGCATCATCTGGGCGGTGGCTTTTGTGATAAACGCGTTCTTTCCAAATGCTTTCGTATAAATCAGGCCGTGATAGGATTCGTCAGGCGTGGTAAGGCCGGGGAATTTCTCTTTGTGGGCCTCCCAGTCAAAGTTTCCGCTGTCCACGATACAGCCGCCCAGAGAGACGGCGTGTCCGTCCATATATTTGGAAGTGGAATGGGTGACGATATCCGCGCCCCATTCAAAGGGACGGCAGTTGATGGGGGTGGCAAAGGTATTGTCCACAATCAGGGGTACGCCGTGGGAGTGGGCCAGCCGGGCAAATTTTTCGATGTCCAGCACCACCAGGGCGGGGTTGGAGACGGTTTCGCCGAATACGGCCTTGGTGTTGGGACGGAAAGCCTTTGCCAGTTCTTCTTCCGGCGCGTCGGGATCTACCAGGGTGACTTCCACCCCCATTTTTTTCATGGTGACGGTAAACAGGTTGGAAGATCCGCCGTAAATGGTGGCGGAACTGATGATATGGTCTCCGGCGCCGGCAATGTTGAAGACCGCGTAAAAAGTGGCGGCCTGGCCGGAAGCTGTCAGCATGGCGGCATGTCCTCCCTCCAGCTCACAGATTTTCGCGGCTACCGCGTCGCAGGTGGGGTTTGCCAGCCGGGAATAAAAGTAGCCGTCTTCCTCCAGATCGAACAGCCGCCCCATCTGGCTGCTGTCCCCGTATTTGAATGTGGTGCTCTGGTAGATGGGCACCACTCTGGCTTCCCCGCTTTTCGGGGTGTAGCCGCCCTGTACACAGATGGTTTCACGACGGAATTTGTTGTTCATAAATAAAATCCTCCTATTAAAAGTTCCGCTGCAGCCCTTCCATGCCTCCCTGAATCCGGAAGAATTTCTGGCCGCTGATGCGTCCGGAAATCCTTCCGGGGAATGATCGGGCTTCCGCTGATTAAAGTTTTGCTAATATTTTAATGATTTTATATCATCTCTCCGATATAATAAAACCCTTTTGCTTCTTTCAGCCGGACGGTTACGATGCTTCCCACCAGTTCCTTCGGTCCTTCAAAATGTACCATCAGGTTGTTGCTTAACCGGCCGGTAATCATGCCGGGCTGTTTATGGTCAATGTCCTCCACCAGCGCTTCCTGCACGGTTCCCGTATCCTTTCCGCACTGTCCGGCGGCAATGTCCTGGACTTCTTTCAGCAGACGGTCAAACCGGTCTTTTACGACTGCTTCCGGCACCTGGTTTTTCATGGCAGCCGCAGGGGTTCCTGTCCGTTTGGAATAGATAAAGGTAAAGGCGCTGTCAAAACGGACCTGCCGTACCACGTCC
Source organism: uncultured Lachnospiraceae bacterium (assembly GCA_948470335.1). Lineage (GTDB taxonomy): Bacteria > Bacillota > Clostridia > Lachnospirales > Lachnospiraceae > Paralachnospira_A. Next base: position 12,983 of record CAOKOL010000034.1, read on the forward strand.
ATGGTTTCCAGAAAATCTTCTTCCGTTTCCCCCGGGAATCCTACGATGATATCAGTGGTCAGGGAGATATCGGGGATTTCCCGCCGGATTTTCTTTGCCAGTGCCAGATACTGCTCTTTATCATACTTTCGGTTCATAATCTTTAAAATCCGGCTGCTGCCCGACTGGAGAGGCAGGTGAAGATGGCGGCAGATTTTCCGGGATTCTTTCATCACCCGGATCAGCTCGTCGGACAGATCTTTCGGGTGGGAGGTCATAAAGCGGATTCGCCGGATGCCCTCCACCGCTTCCGCCTGTTTTAACAACTGGGCGAAAGAAATGGGATGCGCCAGGGTTTTTCCGTAAGAATTTACATTCTGTCCCAGCAGCATCACTTCGCGTACCCCGTCCGCGGCCAGATCTCTGATTTCCCGGAGGATCTCCTCCGGTTCCCGGCTTCGTTCCCGGCCACGCACATAAGGAACGATGCAGTAGCTGCAGAAATTGTTGCAGCCATACATGATGTTCACGCCGGATTTAAAAGGGTATTTCCGCAGGGCGGGCAGATCCTCCACGATGGCGTCGGTGCTTTCCCAGATATCAACCACCATATTTTTTTCCGCTGCGCGGCGGTACAGAAGCTCCGCCAGCCGGAAAATATTGTGGGTGCCGAACAGCAGATCCACGAAGCCGTAGCTTTTGCGGATTTTTTCCACTGCCGATGGTTCCTGGATCATACAGCCGCACAGGCCGATCAGCATATGGGGATTCTTTTTTTTCAGGGCGTGGAGATAGCCCAGACGGCCGTAAACACGCTGATTGGCATTGTCCCTGACGGTGCAGGTATTATAGATAACCAGGTCGGCTTCCTCCTTTTCCGAGATGCCAAAGCCGATCTGTTCCAGGATGCCCATCAGTTTTTCCGAGTCCTTGGCGTTCATCTGACAGCCGAAGGTCCGGATGCAGGCGGACGGGGGACGGCTGTTTTCCTTTTCAAATCTCCGGGTCCATTCCCGGCATTTTGCCATGAAATAGTATTGCCTGGCCGGTTCCTTGGTGGGCGGTTCTGCATTTAGATCTATTTTAGCAAAATCAATTTCATTATACATTTCTCTTGACTTTTTCCTCTCTAAACATACAATATCTAAAAAGAAGCGTTTTTTACCGTACAGCTTTAAAGATCAAGCGGGGTGCTCGTTTCTTTTTTTATGTTTATAATATCATATAGATACAATTTCTTATTCACCGCATGTCTTATAACATTTTTCTGTCGCAATATTTTTTAAATCAATATAAGAATCCATCTTTCATCTTTTTATTGATTGTTTCTTACTTTCTTAATCCCAATTTATTGCATCATGGGAAATTGTCCCGTTTTTTGCCCGGTCTTTTCTCCCCTCCAGAATGGCCTCTATTTCATCCGGTTCCGGAACTTCCTCCGGAATAAATTTAATGATAAGTCTGGCAGCCGAAAGTCCGGATGCAGACGGCTGGGGGCAGGCTGTTTTCCTGCTCGACTCTCCGGGCCCGTTCCCGGCACTTTTCCATGAAGTAATACTGCCGGGCCGGTTCTTCCTGAGGCGGTTCTTTGGTTAAATGTATGGTGTTTAAACCGGACCGATCTGCATGTATGAGGGTTTCTTTCCTAAATATAATAAATTCAGCTTGGAAAATGGGATGATATGAGTATACTTCATGTCACACTGTTTTTCAACAAAGAGATTTCAGATTGTATTTTATTATCCGAAATGATATATTAACTTTAAAAAAGTGACGGATGACTGGGACCAATGTAGATCAGATTCGGATATCATGCCGGGAGGTAAAGGGATGAAACAGTACAACTGGGTAATTGTAGGCTGCGGCGCCATCGCCAGCGAATTGGCGCAGGCGATGGAGAAAGAGGGGCGCAGGCTTTACGGGGTGGCCAACAGGACTTATGAAAACGCGGTCAGATTCGGGGAAAAATACGGCATTCCGAAGGTTTACCGGAGTATCGGCGATGTTTTTACTGATGACCATGTGGATATCGTCTATATTTCCACGCCTCATAATACTCACAGCGATTATATCAATCAGGCTCTGGCCCATGGGAAGCATGTCTTATGCGAAAAATCCATTACCCTGAATGCCGGGGAGCTGGAACGGGCCGTGGCGCTGGCCAAAGACCATGGCAGGGTTCTGGCCGAGGCAATGACCATTTACCATATGCCACTATATAAGAAGCTGCGGGAAATCGCCGACGAGGGACTGCTGGGGCCGCTGCGGATGGTTCAATTGAATTTCGGGAGCTATAAACCTTACGACATGACAAACCGTTTTTTCAATCCTTCCCTGGCGGGAGGGGCGCTTCTGGACATTGGGGTGTACGCTCTCTCCTTTGCCAGATGGTTTATGAGCGAGGCGCCTGACCAGATAACGTCCCAGATGAAGCCGGCGCCCAGCGGGGTGGACGAGCAGGCGGGAATCCTGCTGATGAACGGCGCGGGGGAGATGGCGGCGATTGCTCTGACCCTTCATGCGAAGCAGCCCAAGCGGGGGACGGTGGCTTTCGACAAAGGCTATATCGAGATTTATGAATATCCACGGGCGGACAGGGCCGTGATCATTTACACGGAGGACGGAGGTCAGGAAGTGGTGGAACTGGGAAACAGGGCGGATGCCCTCAGATATGAGATCAGGGATATGGAAAACGCCGTGGCAGGAAAGACCAATGAGATGCGCCTGGATTATAGCTGCGATGTAATGAGGATTATGACGGAGCTTCGGAGAGGATGGGGGGTATCTTATCCGGAGGAAAAATAGAGTCTATTCAGTGTAAAAATACGGGGGAATCGAGGGATGAGCCTTTATTTATCCAAAAAAGTAATGCGAAATGACAGTCTGAGGCGGGCTTTCAACACCCTTGCGGTTAAAACATTCGGGCTTTCTTTTGAGGATTGGTATCAAAAAGGATATTGGAGTGAATTCAATACACCCTATACAATTTTCGATGGAGACAGGGCGGTTGCAAATGTGTCTGTCAATCAGTTAAAAATTCTCTGTCAGGGAAAGGTTTACAATGGGATTCAGTTAGGCACGGTAATGACGGATGAGGCGTACCGCAATCAGGGGCTTTCCCGCTATATTATGGAACAGGTGAAAGAAGACTGGGAAAAGAGATACGATTTTATATTTTTGTTTGCGAACGAAAGTGTTTTGGATTTTTATCCGAAGTTTGGGTTTGAACGGAAAGAACAATATCAGTTTGAAACGAAAGCGGTGCCGTCTCCGGGTTTATGCAGGAAGTTGAATATGGATTCCCTGCATGACCGGCAGATGCTTGCGCATTATTACAAAAAAACGAATCCTTTTTCCGAAATACAGGTGATTGACAATTATGGTTTGCTGATGTTTTACTGCTGCTCTTTTATGAAAGACTGGGTTTACTATTCCCCGGAGTATGATGCGGTGGTGATAGCGGAACAGGATCATAACAGTCTCAGGTGCTATGATGTCTACTGCGATAAAAGAGATGAAAGAAATGATCTGCCAGGGCTTTTATCTTCCATGGCGAAAGCGGGAACAAAAAGGATTGAACTGGAATTTACGCCGTATGATGTGGGCTGTTTTGACAGATCTTTACGCGGTGGCGACGCCGATTCTCTGTTTGTGCTGTCCGAAGGCCGGGAAACGATTCTGGATGGCGGGAAACGCTTATTTCCATCAATCTCACATACATAACAATATAAAAAACAAAAAACAACGAATCTGACACAGGAGGTGATGCCCGTTGGACCTGAAAAGTACAAGTAAGTTTATCAGTCTGATCTTACGGCACAAACCGGAAGTCATAGGAATTTCCCTTGACGAACACGGATGGGCCGATGTGGACGGTCTGATTCGGGGGATTGGCCGGAGCCGTCCCTGTACGATGGAAATGCTGGAGGAGATTGTCCGCACGGACGGAAAACAGCGTTATTCTTTTAATGAGGATAAAACACTGATCCGCGCGAACCAGGGACATTCCGTTCCTGTGGATGTGGAGCTGCCGGTAATGTCCCCGCCGGAGATTCTGTACCATGGAACCGGAAAAAAATATGTGGATTCCATAGAACAAAAAGGTCTGATCCCCAAAAGCAGGCTTTATGTTCATTTATCCGGCGACAAGGAAACGGCATGGAAGGTGGGGCAGAGACACGGGGTTCCTTTTCTGTATGAAGTGATGAGCGGGCGGATGGAGAAAGACGGTTTTGTTTTTTACCGCTCCGTAAACGGCGTGTGGCTGACAAAATCCGTGCCGGCAAAATATCTGAAAGGAGTGGAAAAATGATCAGGGCAGTCAGAGGAGATATCACGAAAATAACGGATGTGGCCGCGATTGTCAATGCGGCAAATGAAACGCTGCTTGGAGGCAGAGGAGTGGACGGCGCGATTCACCGGGCGGCCGGTCCCCGGCTTCTGGAGGAATGCCGTACGCTTCGCGGATGCAGAACCGGAGAGGCAAAGCTGACGAAAGGCTATTGTCTTCCCTGTGACTATGTGATCCATACGGTGGGCCCGGTGTGGCGCGGGGGAGAGCAGGGGGAGGAGGCGCTGCTTGCCTCCTGTTATTCCAATTCTCTGAAAATCGCGGTGGATCACGGCATCCGCACCATAGCCTTTCCTTCCATATCCACAGGCGTTTTCCGCTATCCTGTAACACAGGCGGCTAAAACGGCCGTGGAGACGGTGAAGCGGTTTCTTGATCAGTTTCCGGGAAAAATCGACCTGGTGGAGTGGGTATTATTTGATGACAGAACATTTGCCGCCTATGAGGCGAAGATTGGCAGGGATCAGTAACGCTCTGTTTCAGACAGACCGGCATCAGGCAGTAAGATGATGTCGGTCTGTTTTCGTGTGATACATATATCCGGCAGATTTTTAAAGTTGTACGTACATATTTGGGGAAGACGACGGAATTATGTCGGAAAGATTTTTGAATAAATTCCCCAAAACAGTTGACAAGCCTGGTATAAAGTTGTATAGTAATCACAGATATAAGTTTTGAGATTCAAAATCATTCCTGAAAAATAACTAGATAATTATGTGTGACTGGCAGAAAAACAGACAGGAGAAGATTTTCTGAACATGTACAAGTTTGCGCCCTGCGCAATTTGTAAATACAACTTATCATTATTTTTAGGGAGGTATGGTAACATGAACAAGAAACTTTTAAGCCTGGTACTTGTTGCGGCACTGGCTATGAGCCTGCTTGCAGGCTGCGGCGCCAAGGACGACGGAAAGACCACGACGGCAGCGCCCGCAGGCGACACAACGACAGCGGCTGCAGGCGATGAGACCGAGGCTGCCGGCACCACCGCAGCGCCCGCAGAAGGTGAAGACACCACGACGGCAGCAGCCGCCGCCGGAAACACCACAGGCGAGACCATCAAAGTTGGTTATGCACAGGTAGGACATGAGTCTGACTGGCGTACCGCCAACACCAAGAACTATCAGGACGTATTCAGCGCAGCAAACGGATATGCGCTTTCCTTTGTTGACTGTGATAATGACAATGCGGCGCAGTTAGAAGCAGTTCGCGGCTTCATTCAGCAGGAACTGGATTACATCGTAATCGCTCCGATTGAGACCGCAGGCTGGGATACCGTTCTTCAGGAAGCACAGGACGCAGGCATTCCGGTTATCATTGCTGACCGTGAGATCGACGCTCCCGACACCCTGTATGACGCATGGGTAGGCACCAACACCAAGAACGAAGGTATCACCGCAGCCAACTGGCTGGCTGAGTACCTGGACGGCAAAGAAGCCAACATTCTGGTAATCGAAGGTTCCGTAGGCGCATCCGCAACGCTGGGACGTACCGAAGGCTTTAACGAAGTAGCCGCGGAGCATAGCGAGTGGAAGATTCTGGATTCTCAGTCCGGCGACTTCACACAGGCAGGCGGCCAGGAAGTTATGGAGTCCTTTATCAAGTCTTATGAAGGCCAGTTTAACGTAGTGGTTTGCCAGAACGATAACGAAGCTTACGGTGCAATGGATGCCATGAAGGCAGCCAATATTACCTACGGCGTAGACGGCGACGTAATCCTGATTTCCTATGACGCGACTCATGACGGTCTGCAGTATACGCTGGACGGCGCGATCAACTGTAACGTAGAGTGTAACCCGATTCAGGCGGAAACGGTTGCAGGCGTAATTCAGGCTATGGCTACCGGCGGCAGCTATGAGAAGACTACTCTGGTAGAGGATCAGGCATTTGTTGCCCCTGGCATCACCAGTGAGTATGCAACGACCATGACTCAGGAGATTCTGGACGGCCGCGCATATTAATTCCTGCGGAGTATTTTATTAAAAAGGATTGTCTGCCTGACAGACATCACCGACCTGTTTGATACAAAGTATAGGGAAAAGGGAAGGGGAGGGAGTCCCAAAGGGATTCTCCCCCCTTTTCATTTGAGGAAAAGAAAGAGGAAAGTATGGAGAATGACGTTGTATTGAAAATGCAGGGGATTTGCATGACATTCCCCGGCGTCAAGGCGCTGGACCATGCGGGACTGACGCTGAAAAAAGGGGAGATCAGAGCGCTGATGGGGGAGAACGGAGCGGGAAAATCCACCATTATCAAGTGCCTGACCGGCGTCAACAAGTTCGAGGCCGGCGAGATTTATCTGGACGGGTTTGAGGGGCCGATTACCAACAGAGATACGATGGACGCCCAGTCCAAAGGTATTTCCACCGTATATCAGGAGGTAAACCTGTGTCCCAACCTGTCGGTGGCGGAAAACATTTATATCGGACGGGCGCCGCTGACGAAGTTCAGGACGGTTGACAGAAAACAGATGAATGCCAGGGCGAAAAAGCTGATGGAAGAACTGGACCTGAATATCGACGTGACCGCGAATCTGGAGAATTATTCTCTGGCTTTGCAGCAGATGATCGCCATTGCCCGTGCCATTGACATGGACTGTAAAGTACTGATTCTGGATGAGCCCACTTCTTCTTTGGACGACCGGGAAGTGGAAAAATTATTTCAGGTGATGCTGAATCTGAAAAAAAAGGGCGTGGGCATTATCTTTGTCACCCATTTTCTGGAACAGGTTTACGCGGTGTGCGACGGGATCACGGTGCTGAGAAACGGCCAGCTTGTGGGAGAGTACACGGTGGAGGAGCTGCCCAGGGTACAGTTGGTAGCGGCCATGATGGGCAAGGATTTTGACGATCTGGCTTCCATCAAGCCGGAAGGCGGAGAGATTGGGAAAGACGCCCCGCTGGTAATCGACGCCAAGGGACTGAGCCATGCCGGAACCATCAAGCCCTTCGATCTGGAAATTCGGGAAGGCGAGGTGGTAGGGCTTACCGGACTTCTGGGAAGCGGGCGGAGCGAGCTGGCCCGCGCCATCTACGGGGCCGACCGGAGCCAGACCGGAACATTGAAAGTTAAAGGAAAAGAAGCGCATATCAAAGAACCCATCGACGCCATGAATCTGGGTATGGGCCTTTTGCCGGATGACAGAAAGGCGGAAGGAATCATCGGCGATCTGTCGGTGCGGGAGAATATTATTCTGGCCATGCAGGCCAAGCTGGGCGCTTTACATAAAATCCCCATGGCGAAGCAGATCGAGCTGGCCGATCAGTTTATCGAGATGCTGCAGATTAAGACTGCCAGCCGGGAAACCATGATCAGACAGCTTTCCGGCGGCAATCAGCAGAAAGTGATCCTGGCCCGGTGGCTGGCCACCAACCCGGATTTCCTGATTCTGGACGAACCCACCAGAGGAATCGACATCGGAACGAAGACAGAGATTCAGAAGCTGGTGGTGAAGCTGGCGGGAGAGGGAAAGAGCGTGATTTTCATTTCCTCCGAGATTGAGGAGATGTTAAGAACCTGCAACCGGATGGCAGTGTTAAGAGACGGCGCCAAAGTCGGGGAGATTTCAGGGGATGAGATGACGCAGGAGGGCGTAATGCACGCCATAGCCGGAGGTGATAGCAATGAGTAATTTGAAAAAGCTGACGAAAATGCGGCTGTTTCTGCCGGTTTTCAGTATGATTCTCGTCATGGCCATCAATGTGGTCTATGACATCGCAAGCGGCAACGCGCCGTTTAACTTTTTTACGATTTCCCTGAATAACGGCGTGCTTTACGGCCGTCTGATCGACGTCTTAAACCGGGGCAGCGAGGTGGCGATTCTTGCGGTGGGCATGACGCTGGTGGTTTCCGCCTCTGCCGGAACGGATATTTCCGTAGGCTCCGTTATGAGTCTGACCGGCGGCATGTGCTGTATGCTGCTGGCCGGATACGGCGTGACCAACGTATCCGAGTATGCCATGCCCCTGTGGGCGGGCATCGGCGCGGGCGTTCTGATTGCCTGTGTCTGCGGCCTGTTCAACGGGTTTCTGGTGGCTTATATGAATATTCAGCCCATGGTGGCGACGCTGATTCTCTGGTCGGCGGGGCGGGCCGTCGGTCTTCTGCTTTGCAACAGCCAGATTGTATATGTCCGTGTTGCGTCGTTCCAGAAGATCGGCGCTTATGTGGGAGCCATCCCTACGCCGATTCTGATCGCGGCGGCCGTGGTGGCGATTGCGGCGCTGGTGCTGCGGTTTACGGCTCTTGGCACATATATCCAGAGTGTGGGGATTAATAAGAAAGCTTCCCGAATCGCCGGGTTAAGCTCCGCGAAGATTATCCTGCTGTGTTATGTGATCTGCGGCCTCTGCGCCGGTATCGCCGGTATCGTGGCTACCTCCCGGATCTATTCCGCGGATACCAATAATATCGGCCTGAATATGGAACTGGACGCGATTCTGTCCGTAGCCCTGGGCGGCAACAGCTTAGGCGGCGGCAAGTTTAATCTGGCCGGCTCTATTATCGGCGCTTATACGATCCAGGCTATCACCACAACCCTGTACGCGCTGGGCGTTTCCTCTGCCCAGGCGCCGGTATTCAAGGCGATTGTAGTAATCCTGATTGTGGTGATCCAGGCGGAACCCGTGAAAGAATATTTCAAAAAACGGTCTGCGAAGAAAGCGGTTGAAGGAGGGGTACAGGCATGAAAAAAGCGAAATTAAACAATAATAATGTACTTCTGCTGATTACAATCGTTCTGTTCGCGGCGATGTATCTGGCAGGATGTATTGTCTACGCGGGAAAAGGCTTTACCCGTCTGCAGACCTTTCTGAACATACTGATCGGCAATGCGGGACTGATCAGCGTTACCTGCGGCATGACCTGCGTGATGCTGACCGGCGGTATTGATATTTCCGTCGGCTCTCTGGTGGCCCTTGACTGTATGATGATGGCAGTGGGCGTGGAGAAAATGGGCATGGGAAGCCCGGTGCTGATGGTGTTTATTCTGATCGTGGGCGTGGTGTTCGGTGCAGTTCAGGGATTCTGCATCGCCTATCTGGAGATTCAGCCCTTTATCGTTACGATGGCCGGCATGTTCTTTGCCAGGGGCATGACGGCGGTTCTCTCCACCCAGCAGATCAGCATTACCAGCGACGCGCTGTTTACCAAGCTGGCCGGCACAAAAATCGAATTTCCTTTCGGCGGCTATGTGAATACGAAAGGCATCTTGCAGGTACCCTATATCCGAGTGACCGTTGTGGTGGCGCTGCTTGTGGTGCTGGCCACCTTTTTCCTGCTGAATTATACCAGATTCGGCAGAAGCATCTATGCGGTGGGCGGCAATCAGCAGTCCGCTGCGCTGATGGGCCTGGATGTGAAAAAAACACAGCTGAAAACTTATATCCTTTGCAGCTTCCTGACTTCCATCGGCGGCATCTGCTTCTGTCTGAATACGATGAACGGCACGGTAGGACAGGCGACGGGCCTGGAAATGTCGGCCATTTCTTCGGCGGTAATCGGCGGCACGCTGCTGACCGGCGGTGTGGGGAATGTGTTCGGCTCTCTGTTCGGCGTGCTGATTAACGGTACGATTTCTTCATTGGTACAGACCAACGGAAAGCTGATCAGCTCCTGGGCAAATATCGTGACGGCGATTCTGCTCTGCTTCTTTATCTTATTGCAGGCGGTGTTTGCAAAGGTAAAAGAGCGGAATAAATAAAAACGGGCCGTCTGAGATACTATGATAAAAGAAATTAAATGCAGAACGGTGAGCGAGGCTGAATGATGGGAACTGGGACACCGAAATACCAGATTCTTCTGGACTGGGTGATGGAAAATGCCGAGAGCGGAAAAATGAAGCGGGGGAGCAAGATTCCCTCGGAAAATGAACTGGCGGAGATGTTCGGCATCAGCAGGCAGACCGTCCGCCATGCCATCGGTCTTCTGGAGCAGAAGGATGTGGTGAAGCGGGTCAGGGGCAGCGGCACCTATCTGGAATACGGAGAGCCGGGGGAAAATGAAGAAGCGAAGGAACGGCGAAAAAGCGCCGGCCCTAAGGAAAATTCGCCCAAACGGTATCAGAATGTGGCGGTGATCAGCACCTATGCGGATGACTATATTTTCCCTTCGGTGATCCAGGGCATTGAGCGGACCCTCTCGAAAAATCACTATACGATGCAGATCGCATTTACGAGAAACCGGGTATCCAGGGAACGGGAGGCTCTGGTTAATCTGATCGAGAAAAACTGTATTGACGGTCTGATTCTGGAGCCGGCTCAAAGTGCGCTGCCCAATGCGAATATGAACCTGTATCAGACGCTGGCCGGACGGCATATCCCGATTTTGTGTTTTCACTGTTCCAACTGGGAGATGGATTTTCCCTGTGTGGCCATGGATGACCGGCGGGTTGGCGAACAGGCCGCATCCTGTCTGCTCCAGGCAGGGCATAAGAAAATCGGCGGTATCTTTAAGTCCGACGACAGCCAGGGCCATCTGCGGTATCAGGGTTTCGGGCAGGCGCTGAAAGAGGCGGGGATTAAACTGAAAGGGAAAGAGGTGGTCTGGATGGACACCGTATCCATGGCGGAGATGGAACTGTGGGCCGATTATCTCTTTCACCGGCTGGAAGGCTGTACCGCCGTGGTCTGCTACAATGACCAGGTGGCCTACCGGGTGGCCGGACTTTGCGAACAGCGAGGAATCCGGGTTCCTGAGGATCTGTCTCTGGTGGGAATCGACCATCTGGAACAGGCATTCGGCGGGCAGCGGAAAATTACCTCCTTCCAGCATCCCAAGGAGGCGCTGGGACGGAAAGCGGCGGAAAATATGATACGGATGATCGAAGACCCGCTGTTTGACGGCAATTACCTGTTTGATGCCCGTCTGGTGGAGCTGGGGACGGTGAAACAAATATTTGACTGACAGGGGAACTAAAAAACAGCAACGAACCGGACAGCAAACTAGTGTGTCAGCGCACTGGCAAGCGGCTGGAAATTCTCCCGGATCCGGGGGACTTGGCAGGGGAGTTGCGGAACTTGAATGGTAGGAGAAAAAAATAATGAGTAATAGAGAAAACAACGGCGTTCTTTGCGCAAAACCGTATCAGTTCTGGTTTGCCACCGGTTCTCAGGATTTATATGGGGACGAGTGTCTGGCAAAAGTGGCGGAGCACTCGAAAATCATTGTGGGCAGATTAAATGAATCCGGGGTGCTTCCCTATGAACTGGTATGGAAGCCCACATTGATCGACAATGCATCAATCCGCCGGCTGTTTAATGAGGCCAACGGAGATCCTGACTGTGCCGGCGTTATCACGTGGATGCATACCTTTTCCCCGGCCAAATCCTGGATTTTGGGACTGCAGGAGTACAGAAAACCGCTGATGCATCTGCACACCCAGTTTAACCAGGAGATTCCTTATGACACCATCGACATGGATTTCATGAATGAGAACCAGTCGGCCCACGGCGGCAGAGAGTATGGCCATCTGGTGACTCGCATGGGAATCGAGCGGAAAGTCGTGGCGGGCCACTGGAATGATCCTGTGGTGCAGAAGCGGATGGCAGACTGGATGCGCACCGCCGTAGGCATTATGGAAAGCAGTCATATCCGAGTGGTCCGGGTGGCCGACAATATGCGCAATGTGGCCGTGACCGAGGGCGACAAGGTAGAAGCCCAGATGAAATTCGGCTGGGAGATCGACGCCTATCCGGTCAATGAGATCGCGGCTTATGTGGACGCTGTGTCTGTCGGGGAGATTGATGCTTTGGTGGACGAATATTACGGCAAATATGAGCTTCTGACGGAAGGCAGGGATGAAAAGGAGTTTCGTGCCCATGTGGCGGTTCAGGCAGGCATTGAGATCGGCTTTGAGAAATTCCTGAAAGATCATGATTACCATGCCATTGTCACCCATTTCGGCGATCTGGGCGCTTTGAAGCAGCTTCCGGGACTGGCGATTCAGCGGCTGATGGAAAAAGGCTACGGCTTTGGCGCCGAGGGAGACTGGAAGACGGCGGCCATGGTGCGCCTGATGAAGCTGATGACGGCCGGCGTCAAAGACGCAAAGGGAACTTCCTTTATGGAAGACTATACCTATAATCTGGTGCCCGGCAAAGAGGGCATTCTCCAGGCCCATATGCTGGAGGTCTGCCCCACCGTATCCGACGGTCCCATCGGCATCAAGGTCTGCCCTTTGTCCATGGGAGAACGGGAGGATCCGGCCAGACTGGTATTCACCTCCAAGACCGGACCGGCCATCGCCACATCTCTGATTGATCTGGGCCACCGGTTCCGTCTGATTATCAATGAAGTGGACTGCAAGAAAGTGGAGAAGCCGATGCCGAAGCTGCCGGTGGCTACCGCGTTCTGGACTCCCCGTCCCAACCTGACCACGGGAGCGGAGAGCTGGATTCTGGCCGGCGGGGCACACCACACCGCCTTTACCTATGACCTGACCGCGGAGCAGATGGGCGACTGGGCGGAAGCTATGGGAATTGAAGCGGTCTATATCGACAATGATACTACGATCCGGGGGCTGAAAAACGAGATGCGCTGGAATCAGGCGGCATATCGGTAGAATTTAACGGCTTTTCAGCAGGAAATCTGTTTCTTTCGCAAAAGTTGTGGAAACCTGTCATAAATATGTTATGCCAGGCTTATGATGCTTGTTGAATAGCTGGCATGAAGATTTTTGGAAAAGCTTTCGATATTGGAAAAAGGTCAGATCAATCCGGAGCATATCCGTGTGATCTGACTGGTGGAGGCAGGTATGAGTATTTTAAATAAAGAAGATATCAAAAGGATGATCCGGGAGGGCAGAACGGCCCTGGGCATCGAACTGGGTTCCACCCGGATCAAAGCCGTGCTGGTGGGGGAAGATCACAGTCCTGTGGCTTCCGGCAGCCATGAGTGGGAAAACCAGTTGTCAGACGGCATCTGGACATATTCGCTGGATGCTGTCTGGACCGGACTCCAGGATGCCTATCAGGATCTGGCGAGGGATGTAAAAAATCAGTATGGGGAAACGCTGGCCACCATCGGGGCAATCGGGATCAGCGCTATGATGCACGGTTATATGGTGTTCGACAAAGAAGGAGAACTGCTGGTGCCTTTCCGCACCTGGCGGAATACGATTACCGGTCAGGCGGCAGAGAAGCTGACGGATGTATTCCGGTATCCTGTTCCCCAGCGGTGGAGCATCGCTCATCTGTATCAGGCGATTTTAAATAAGGAACCGCATGTTCCGCAGATTGATTATATGATTACGCTGGAAGGATACGTACACTGGAAACTGACGGGACAGAAGGTGCTGGGCATCGGCGACGTGGCCGGCATGTTCCCGGTGGATATCCATGCGAAGGATTTTGACAGCGAAAGGATTACGCAGTTTGACGAGCTGGTGGCAGGGGAAAATCTGCCCTGGAAGCTGCGTGATATTCTGCCCAAGGCGCTGCTGGCCGGGGAGGATGCGGGCGCTCTGACAGAGGAAGGGGCGGCCCTTCTGGATGTGAGCAAAACGCTGAAACCGGGCATTCCGCTGTGTCCGCCGGAGGGCGACGCAGGCACCGGCATGGCTGCTACCAACAGCGTGGCCGTGCGCACCGGCAATGTGTCCGCGGGAACCAGCGTCTTTGCCATGGTTGTACTGGAGGACAATCTGAAAGAGGTCCATCCGGAAATAGACCTGGTTACGACCCCTTCGGGAGAACTGGTGGGTATGGTACACTGCAATAACTGTACTTCCGACCTGAATGCCTGGGTAGGCTTGTTTAAAGAATTTGCCGACACGATGGGCGTGGAAGTGGATATGAACCGGCTGTTCGGCGCTCTTTACAATAAGGCGCTGGAGGGAGACAAAGACTGCGGCGGTCTGCTGGCTTACAATTATTTTTCCGGGGAGCATATCACCGGCTTTGAGGAGGGCCGTCCCCTGTTCGTGAGAAAGCCGGACAGCCAGTTTAACCTGGCCAATTTCATGCGGACCCATCTGTATACCTCCCTGGGCGCTTTGAAAACCGGGCTGGATATCCTGTTTAAAAAAGAACAGGTGAAGCTGGATGTGCTGCTGGGCCACGGAGGCCTGTTTAAAACGCCGGTGGTGGGCCAGAAAATCATGGCCGCCGCGGCAGGCGTTCCCGTATCGGTAATGGAAACGGCGGGAGAAGGCGGCGCCTGGGGCTGTGCCCTTCTGGCAGCCTATATGCTGCGGAAGGAAGAAGGGGAAACGCTGGCCGCCTATCTGGCAGACAAGGTGTTCGCCGGACAGGAAGGAAATCTGGTGGAGCCGGATGCCGAAGACGCGGCAGGATTCGACGCGTTTATGAAACGTTATCATGGCGGATTTGCCATTGAGCATGCCGCCGTGGAAACACTGAACTGAATAAAACCAAGAAATGACAGATCAGCCTGGCCGGGGACAGACGAAAAAACCGTCTGGCGCCGGCCGGACAAAGTTTATGAGAAAACAGTTGCGCAATAGAGACGGCTGCGGTATGATTACAGTGGAAGAATGTAATATTGGGCTGTGGCTGCGGAAGGCAGCGGAACTGTAACAGCAGAAGCCCGGACGAAGCACAGAAGGGTTTACGGACGTTGCAGACGGCCGGAAAGCCTTCTAGAGTCGGTGATTCGGCAGGGCGGCAGCGGAACTGTAAATAGAGGTTTAAGAGATGTTAGAAGATTTAAAACAGCAGGTATACGAGGCGAATATGGAGCTGCCCAGACGGGGGCTGATTACCTATACCTGGGGAAATGTCAGCGGGATCGACCGGTCGGCGGGCCTGTTTGTGATCAAGCCCAGCGGCGTAGACTATGATATGCTGAAACCGGAGGATATGGTGGTGATGGATCTGGATGGAAATCAGGCGGAGGGTTCTCTGCGGCCTTCTTCCGACACGCCCACCCATCTGGAGCTTTACAGAGCTTTTCAGGAGATCGGCGGCGTGGTTCACACCCATTCTCCTCACGCTACGGCCTGGGCCCAGGCCGGCAGGGGCATTCCCTGCTACGGCACCACCCATGCCGATTATTTCTATGGTCAGATTCCCTGTGCCAGAACCCTGACGGAACAGGAGATCGAGGAAGGCTATGAGAAGAATACCGGCATGGTAATCATCGAGACTTTCGCGGGAAAGAACCCTGTCCATGTACCGGCGGTTCTGTGCAAAAACCACGGCCCGTTTACCTGGGGCAAAGACGCTGCCCAGGCCGTACACAATGCGGTGGTCCTGGAAGAAGTGGCGAAGATGGCCTGGATGACGGAGCTGTTAAATCCCGGCGCCGACAACCGGACGCCTCAGTGTATGCAGGACAAGCATTTTATGAGGAAGCACGGGCCGAATGCCTATTACGGACAAAAATAAATACCGTTCAGGTATATAAAAGAAATAAAAACAGCAAAGCCCCGGACATGCACGGCGGAAACGGCAGATGGGAAAGCGTGTAAGGATCTGAAAAACGGTTCCCAGGTGTTTGCGGCAGCGGAAGGGGCAAAGCGGAATTTAAAATCGGAGGAATGTATGAATCTGGATTTAGAAAAAAGTTGTGTCAACGCGATACGGATTCTGGCGGCGGATGCCGTGCAGAAAGCAAACTCCGGCCATCCGGGGCTGCCGCTGGGGGCTGCGGCCATGGCCTATGAGCTGTGGGCCCGCCATATGAACCATAACCCCGCCGACCCGAACTGGGAGAACAGGGACCGTTTTATCCTGTCCGGCGGCCACGGTTCCACCCTTTTATATTCTCTGCTTCATCTGTTCGGCTATGGGCTGAAAGTGGAGGATTTACAGAATTTCCGGCAGCTTGACTCTCTGACGCCGGGCCATCCGGAGTATGGCCATACGACAGGCGTAGAGGCCACCACAGGCCCTCTGGGCGCAGGCATGGGCATGGCAGTGGGCATGGCCATGGCGGAGGCCCATCTGGCCGCCGTATTTAACAAGCCGGAATTTCCCGTGGTTGACCATTATACCTTTGTGCTGGGCGGAGACGGCTGCATGATGGAGGGCATTTCCTCGGAAGCCTTTTCTCTGGCAGGCACGCTGGGACTGGGCAAGCTGATTGTGCTCTATGATTCCAATCAGATTTCCATCGAGGGAAGCACGGACATCGCCTTTACCGAGGACGTGCAGAAACGAATGGAGGCGTTCGGCTTCCAGACGCTGACGGTAGAGGACGGCAATGACACGGTGGAGATTGGCAAGGCCATTGAAGCGGCCAAGGCGGACACCGCCCATCCATCCTTTATCACGGTAAAGACGCAGATTGGCTACGGCTGTCCCGAAAAGCAGGGCAAAGCCAGCGCGCACGGAGAACCGCTGGGAGCGGACAATGTGAAAGCGCTGAAAGAAAATCTGGGCTGGGAGAGCCAGGAGCCTTTCTTTGTGCCGGAAGAAATATATGAGAATTACCGCAGCCTGGCAGCGGAGCAGGCAAAGACCCAGAAAGTCTGGGAGGAACTGTTCGCTGCCTACGCAAAGGCTTATCCGGAGATGAAGGAGCTGTGGGATGCATACCATGACGGGAAAATCGCCGAAAAGCTGTATGAGGATGAGAGCTACTGGGCTTATGAGGACAAGCCTCAGGCTACCAGAAGCCTGTCCGGCCTGATGCTGAACCGGCTGAAAACGGCGGTGCCCGGCCTGATCGGTGGTGCCGCGGACCTGGCGCCCTCCACCAAGACTTATATGAGCGATGCGGGTGACTTTGGAAAGGACAACTACAAGGGCCGCAATCTCCATTTCGGCGTAAGGGAGCTGGCAATGGCGGCCATCGGCAACGGCCTGGCTCTGCACGGCCTGCGTTCTTTCGTGTCCACCTTCTTCGTATTCAGCGATTATACGAAGCCTATGGCACGGCTGTCGGCTCTGATGAAGCTGCCGGTAACCTATGTGTTTACCCATGACAGCATCGGTGTGGGCGAGGACGGCCCTACCCATGAGCCTATTGAGCAGTTGGCCATGCTGCGGGCGATGCCGAATCTGAATGTGTTCCGTCCGGCAGATGCCACGGAGACGGCGGCGGCCTGGTATTACGCGGCTGTTTCCCAGGACGCGCCTACGGCGCTGGTGTTAAGCCGTCAGAACCTGCCTCAGTTGGCTGGTTCCGGAAAGGAAGCCTTAAAAGGCGGCTATGTGCTGGAGGACAGCAAAAAAGAGGTTCCGGACGCGATTCTGATTGCCAGCGGTTCGGAGGTTTCTCTGGCCGTGGAGGCGAAAAAGGCGCTGGCAGGAGAGGGAATCGACGTGCGTGTGGTAAGTATGCCCTCTATGGACGTATTTGAGCAGCAGAGCCAGGCGTATAAAGATTCCGTACTGCCGAAGCAGGTGCGCAGTCGTGTGGCCGTGGAGGCTTTAAGCGATTTCGGCTGGGGCAGATATGTGGGTCTGGACGGCGCATATGTTACGATGCATGGCTTCGGCGCGTCTGCGCCTGCGGATCAGTTGTTTGAGAAATTCGGATTTACCGTGGAAAACGTGGTGAAAACCGTAAAAAGCATTCTGTAAGCAAAGCCGGCGGCAGAAAAAATATGTTGTTACTTGAAGTGAGCCCGTATGCGGCCGCATAAACCACAATACTTTGCGGAATGCGGCCGGTGCACAGGGCGGAATCCTGTTGAAACCCGTAGAAGAAATGGTTTGCCGATATATTTATGCTGTTTCAGGGAAGACACGGAATCTATTTGGCGAATCAGCATGCTCCCGGGGATAACGGGATTTGTATTCATGAATCATATATATGGAGGCAATGATGAAATTTTTTATTGACACAGCGAATGTTGAGGATATCAGAAAAGCGAATGATATGGGCGTAATCTGCGGCGTGACCACAAATCCGTCTCTGATCGCGAAAGAGGGACGGGACTTTAATCAAGTGATCGCCGAGATCGCTTCTATCGTCGACGGCCCCATCAGCGGCGAGGTAAAAGCAACCACCACCGACGCGGAAGGCATGATTAAAGAAGGACGGGAGATTGCCGCTATCCATCCCAATATGGTAGTGAAAATCCCCATGACGGTAGAAGGCTTAAAAGCCACGAAAGTGCTGTCTTCCGAAGGAATCAAGACCAATGTAACCCTGATTTTTACGGCGGCGCAGGCCCTTCTGGCAGCCAGAGCGGGGGCAACCTACGTTTCTCCGTTCCTGGGACGTCTGGACGATATTTCCATGCCGGGCATTGACCTGATTGAAGATATCACCGAGATTTTCATGACCCATGATATCCGGACCGAGATTATTGCGGCCAGCATCCGCCATCCGATCCATGTGATCGACTGTGCGAGGGCAGGCGCCGATATCGCCACGGTTCCCTATAAGGTAATCGAGCAGATGACCAAGCATCCGCTGACCGATGCGGGGATTGCAAAGTTTCAGGCGGATTATAAAGCTGTGTTTGGGGAATAATAGAATATTCCTCAGGAACAGGGGATATCAATTCAGTACAAACTGAAACAGAAATGTGCAAATAGCAGGGAGTTATGGAGAGCAGCCGCCGTTTGTCCGATACGTCTGAGAAATCCGGCGTACCGGGCAAAGGCGGCTGTCCGTGATATTGGCCGGTGTGTGCCGGCAGGGTCTGTCTGCCCGGACCGGCGAAGGCGGGGCAGATAGGCCCAAACGGCGGACTGCCTATGCAGGGTGGAAATGAATGATGGGAATTGAAGTTAGGAGAGTGTGAAATGGCAGGTTTTATTGGAAAAGAAATAACGGATTTTACCGTGCAGGCGTATCATAAGGGAACCTTTGAGACGGTGACGAAAGAATCGGTTCTCGGTCACTGGTCGGTTTTCTTTTTTTATCCGGCGGACTTTACTTTTGTATGCCCGACGGAACTGGGAGATCTGGCGGATTTTTATGAGGAATTCCGGGAGATCGGCTGCGAGATTTATTCCGTGTCCGAGGATACCCATTTTGTGCATAAGGCCTGGGCGGACGCTTCCGAGACAATCGGAAAGATTGAATATCCCATGCTGGCAGACCCGGCGGGCCGTCTTGCTTCCTTTTTTGATGTGCTGGCGGAAGAAGAAGGACAGGCAGTGCGGGGGACTTTTATCGTAAATCCGGAAGGAAAGATCAGAGCCTATGAGATTCATGACATGGGAATCGGCCGCAATGCCCAGGAGCTTCTGCGCAAAGTGCAGGCCGCTCAGTATGTGGAGGAGCATGGAGATCAGGTCTGCCCCGCCAAATGGAAACCGGGCGAGGAGACGCTGACGCCCAGCCTGGATCTGGTGGGAATTCTGTAGTATCAGAAAGAATACGGGGGTGAGAAAATGATTGACTGCAATCAGTTCGAAGGAACCAGCCCATTGCTGGATGAGAAACTGCAGGGGGAGCTGAAAGGAATTTTCGGAAAAATGGAAACGGCGGTGACGCTGAAAGCCGTGGTGGACATGGAGGAGGAAAAGTCCAAAGAGATGGCGCTGTTTTTAAAAACGGCGGCATCGTTAAGCGATCTGCTGACACTGGAGCTGTATACGCCTTTAGAAGCGGAGGCGCTGGAGTTTGATACGGAGTACCTTCCCGCCACGGGCCTGTATAAAGATGGCATATATTCCGGCGTCTCTTTCCATGGCGTGCCAGGCGGCAGAGAAATCAATTCCTTTGTGCTGGCCATTTACAATCTGTCCGGTCCCGGTCAGGAAATCGGCAGGGGACTGGTGAAAAAAATTCAGAAGATAAAAAAACCGGCGAATATCAAAGTGTGTGTTTCCCTGGCCTGTCACCACTGTCCGGCGGTAGTGGCCGCCAGTCAGCGGATTGCCATTCTGAATCCGCTGGTGAAGGCCCAGATGCTGGACGCAAACCTGTATCCGGCGCTGGTGGAGCGGTATGGGATTACCCGTGTGCCTTTCGTGATTCTCAATGATGAAACCACCTTTACGGGGCCCAGGACGATAGAGGAGCTGACGGGGATGCTCGGCTGATCCGGAGCTGTCGGGAGTCAAATGAAACGGATGTCTGTGTGATCGGATATAGGAAATATGCACAATTGAAACCGGGAATAAGACACTTTTTTGTGCAGAAAAAGTCGGATTTGTAGAAAATATCAAAAATTATTGCGCATTTATGGATATTATGCTATAGTAATTGTAATAAAAATAAAGAGCGCTGAGAGTGAGAGCATAGAGGAAAGCAGCACAGAGATGTTGTGTATTACTATGCTCTTTTCTTATTCCGGAAATGGTTTTCATGAATGTGGTTCTGTGTGGAGGAGTTATGCAGGGATTGTTTTATGATATGCTGGAGGCGAATCCGGTAATTGCTGCGGTGAAAGATATGGAAGGTCTGGGGCAGTGCTGCCAGACTGAGGAAATCAGGGTGGTTTTTATTCTGTTTGGCGATCTTTGCAGTATCGGCGCAATTGTGGAGCAGGTGAAAGCGGCCGATAAGGTGGCTATGGTGCATATGGATCTGGTTCAGGGACTCAGTTCCAAAGAAATTGCCGTAGATTTCATCAAACAGTATACAAAGGCAGATGGAATCATATCCACAAAACCGATGATGATTAAACGGGCAAAGGAACTGGAACTGTATACGGTGATGCGCTTTTTCCTTCTGGATTCCATGGCGCTGGAGAACCTGGAGCGGCAGCTTGGGATGCTCAGGCCGGATGTGATTGAGATCCTTCCGGGCGTGATGCCCAAAATAATCAGGAAAATCTGCGGTCTGGTAAAAGTTCCGGTGATTGCGGGGGGACTGATTACCGACAAAGAAGACATTATGGCGGTCCTGTCGGCCGGGGCGATGGCCGTATCTTCCAGCAATCAGGGAACCTGGGCGATGTAATGCTGCCGGGGAAGATCAGCGAGGGAGCGGCAAAACGGCACCGCGGACAGACAAAACGGCAGGCGGTCAGTGATAACGGATTCTATAATCGCTGGAAAGTCCCGGCGGTTTTTGAATAAAATGTAATACGTAACCAAACACATTTTTAAGGAGGTTTTTTATGGCAAAGTATGTAATGGCGCTGGATGCGGGGACGACCAGTAACAGATGTATTCTCTTTAATGAGAAGGGGGAAATGTGCAGCGTGGCGCAGAAGGAGTTTACTCAGTACTTCCCGCAGCCGGGCTGGGTAGAGCATGACGCCAATGAAATCTGGTCCACACAGCTTGGGGTGGCTGTGGAGGCTATGCAGAAGATTGGCGCGACGGCGGCGGATATCGCTGCCATCGGTATTACCAATCAGCGTGAAACCACAATCGTATGGGATAAAAATACGGGCGAGCCGGTTTACCATGCCATCGTATGGCAGTGCCGCAGAACTTCCGAGTACTGCGATACCCTGAAGGACAAAGGGCTGGTTGACACCTTCCGTCAGAAAACGGGTCTGGTAATCGACGCTTATTTCTCCGGAACGAAGCTGAAATGGATTCTGGACAACGTGGAAGGCGTGAGAGAGCGTGCGGAAAAAGGCGAGCTGTTATTCGGCACGGTAGAGACATGGCTGATCTGGAAGCTGACCAAAGGCAAAGTGCATGTGACGGATTATTCCAATGCGTCCCGTACCCTGCTGTACAACATTCAGGAGCTGAAATGGGACGACGATATTCTGGCGGAGCTGAATATTCCCAAGTGCATGCTTCCCGAAGCAAAGCCCTCAAGCTGCGTATACGGCGAGGCGGATTCCTCTTTCTTCGGTGCTCCGATTCCCATCGGCGGCGCTGCGGGCGACCAGCAGGCGGCGCTGTTCGGACAGACCTGCTTCACCCCCGGCGAGGCGAAGAATACATACGGAACAGGCTGCTTCCTGCTGATGAACACAGGCGAGAAGCCGGTATTCTCCAAGAACGGACTGGTTACTACCATCGCATGGGGACTGGACGGAAAAGTGAATTATGCGCTGGAAGGTTCCATCTTCGTGGCAGGCGCCGCCATTCAGTGGCTGCGTGACGAGCTGAGAATCATTGACTCCTCACCGGATTCCGAATACATGGCCGGCAAGGTAAAGGATACCAACGGCTGCTACGTGGTTCCCGCCTTCACGGGACTGGGCGCTCCTCACTGGGATCAGTATGCGAGAGGAACAATCGTAGGCATTACCAGAGGCGTAAACAAGTGCCATATCGTTCGTGCTACGCTGGAATCTCTGGCTTATCAGACAAACGACGTGCTGCAGGCTATGAAAGCGGACTCCGGCATTGAGCTGGCTACGCTGAAAGTAGACGGCGGCGCCAGCGCAAACAACCTGCTGATGCAGATCCAGTCCGATATTATCAACGCGCCGGTGAACCGTCCTCAGTGCGTGGAAACCACGGCTATGGGTGCTGCGTACCTGGCAGGTCTGGCAGTGGGCTACTGGAGCAGCAAGGAAGACGTTATCAAGAACTGGGCGATTGACAGAACCTTTGAGCCGTCCATCGGCGCAGAGGAGAGAGCTGCCAAGGTTGCGGGCTGGAACAAGGCCGTGAAGTATTCGTTCGGATGGGCGAAAGAAGACTAAGAAAAATCCCGAAGAAACCGAAAAGGGCGGAAGCCTCCCGGAAAAGCCGGAACGGATCGGCGGGTTTCGGGGAAGCTGTGAGAAATTAAGGGAAGTATTGACCGGTATGGAGTTCGTGGATTTGAAGATATATGGAAGATTCACGGATTCGGATACGAATAAGAATGAATGGGGGAATATAGTATGTTGCCATATATAGCGGAATTTTTAGGAACAATGATGTTGATTATCCTGGGCGACGGCGTTGTTGCCAACGTAACTCTGAATAAGTCAGGCATGAAGGGAGCCGGTTCCATCCAGATCACCCTTGCCTGGGGTCTTGCGGTTATGGTGCCTGCTTTTATCTTCGGCGCCGCTTCCGGTGCGCATTTTAATCCGGCGCTGACCATCGCCCTGGCGGCTGACGGCAGCATGGGCTGGAACCTGGTGCCCGGTTATATCGTGGCCCAGATGGCAGGCGGCTTTTTGGGCGGCTGTATCGTGTACCTGTTATTCAAGGATCAGTTTGACGCCACCGACAATGCGGGAACAAAGCTGGGCGTATTCAGCACCGGCCCTTCCGTTCCCAATATGCCTCTGAATATTTTAAGCGAAGCCGTGGCAACCTTTATTTTGGTATTCGCAATTAAAGGTATCGCAAATGTGGCTGACTGTGCGCCCGGACTGAGCAACTTCTTTGTATTCGGAATCATCGTTTCCATCGGTATGTCTTTAGGCGGCCTGACCGGTTACGCTCTGAACCCTGCCCGTGACCTTGGTCCCAGAATCGCTCATGCGGTG
Organism: uncultured Lachnospiraceae bacterium; assembly: GCA_948470335.1. Lineage (GTDB taxonomy): Bacteria > Bacillota > Clostridia > Lachnospirales > Lachnospiraceae > Paralachnospira_A. Next base: position 36,520 of record CAOKOL010000034.1, read on the forward strand.
CTTCCGATTAAGGGAAAAGGCAGCTCCAACTGGGGATATGCGCCGGTAGTAATCGTCGGACCCGTGGTGGGCGCGCTTGTGGCAGTACTGCTGTACGGTGCGATTCCGTGGTAAAATAGGGATTTGTTCCTGTATATGCCAACAGAGGAAAAGCATATGTGTTGCATAAACCATGCGTCTTTGATAATATGGTAGCAAGTTCGGAATGGCTTTTGAACCCTACCTGAATAAAAAAGGGCAGAGATTGGACACCCCATAGTTTTTCCTATGGGGTGTTCCGTCTAAAAAAGAGCGGCCCACGGCGGAAAAAATGCCGCCGGTACGAGGCCGTCGGCATTCGGCCGACTGTGCCGACGTCTGCTGCGGCAGACACGCAAATGCGGATAAACGCAGGTAAACTTAGTGTAGAAGGAGAAATGTCAGATGTATGATGTGATTATAATCGGGGCTGGCGTGTCCGGTGCGGCAGCGGCCAGGGAACTGACCCGTTATAAGCTTTCAGTGTGTGTGCTGGAAAAAGAGGAAGACGTCTGCTGCGGAACCACAAAGGCCAACAGCGCCATCGTCCATGCCGGATATGACGCTGCTCATGGTTCTCTGATGGCGAAGCTGAACGTAGAGGGAAATCAGATGATGGAGGCATTGTCCAAAGAGCTGGACTTTCCCTTCACCCGCAACGGTTCCCTGGTGGTCTGCACGGACGAAACCCAGATGGAAGGCCTGAAAAATCTGTACGAGAACGGCGTGAAAAACGGGGTGGAAGGTCTGCGGATTATTGACAGGGATGAGCTGAAACAGATGGAGCCCAACATAGCGGACGAGGCGGTGGCGGCATTGTATGCCCCTACGGGCGGCATTGTGTGTCCGTTCGGGCTGAATATCGCTCTGGCAGAAAACGCCGCGGCCAATGGCGCTGAGTTTTTCTTTGACACAAAGGTGGAGCAGATTCGCCCCGTGGAAAACGGATATGAACTGTCTACCAATAAGGGAACTTATACGGGCCGCTGCGTGGTAAATGCGGCAGGCGTCTGCGCCGATCTGATTCACAACATGGTCAGTGAAAAGAAGATGAAGATCATTCCCAGAAAGGGAGAGTACTTCCTGTTAGATAAAAGCGCCGGAAGCCATGTGAGCCATACGATTTTCGCCCTGCCCGGCAAATACGGCAAAGGAGTTCTGGTATCTCCCACGGTTCACGGAAACCTGCTGGTAGGACCTACCGCCACGGATATTGAAAATAAAGAAGGTGTGAATACCACCAGAGCCGGACTGGACGAAGTGTCCGAAAAATCAAGGATTACGGTAAAAGATCTGCCGCTGCGTCAGGTAATCACTTCCTTTGCGGGTCTGCGCGCCCATGAGGAAGGCCATGAATTTATTATTGAAGAAGTGAAGGACGCACCGGGCTTTATCGACTGCGCGGGCATTGAGTCTCCGGGACTCAGCAGCGGTCCGGCCATCGGCGTAATGGTGGCTTCTATCGTGAAGGAGAAGCTGAACGCCCAGGAGAATCCGGCATTCAACGGCACGAGAAAAGGGATTCTGAATCCCGAAACCCTGTCTTTGGAAGAACGCAACGAACTGATCCGCAAAAATCCTGCTTACGGAAATATTATCTGCCGCTGCGAAATGATTTCGGAGGGCGAGATTTTAGACGCCATCAGGCGGCCGCTGGGCGCCCGTTCCTTAGACGGCGTGAAGCGGCGGACCAGAGCCGGTATGGGACGGTGCCAGGCCGGATTCTGTTCGCCCAGAACCATGGAGATTCTGGCAAGGGAGCTTAACAGCCCTATGTTTGACATTACCAAGTCCGGCGGCGGCTCTCAGATCGTGGTAGGCACCAACAAAGACCGGATATAAGGAGGGGCGGGAATTTATGAAAGCATATGATATTGTAATCATCGGCGGCGGCCCCGCAGGTCTGGCGGCGGCAGCTTCCGCGAAAAGAAACGGCACGGACAGCATTCTGATTCTGGAGAGGGACAGGGAGCTGGGCGGCATTTTAAACCAGTGTATCCACAATGGCTTCGGACTTCATACCTTTAAGGAAGAACTGACCGGACCGGAGTACGCCGGGCGGTTTATCGACCAGGTAAAGGAGCTGGGCATCGAATACAGGCTGAATACCATGGTGATGGATATCAGTCATGAAAAGGTGGTTACGGCCATGAACCGGGAAGAAGGCATGTTCCGGATTCAGGCGAAAGCCGTGATTCTGGCTATGGGATGCAGAGAGCGCTCCAGAGGCGCGCTGAATATCCCCGGCTACCGTCCCGCAGGCATCTTTTCCGCGGGTACGGCCCAGCGGCTTGTGAATATGGAAGGCTATATGCCCGGCCGCAAGGTGGTGATCCTGGGCTCCGGCGATATCGGCCTGATTATGGCGAGACGTATGACGCTGGAAGGCGCGGAAGTCAAGGTGGTGGCAGAGCTGATGCCTTACTCCGGCGGCCTGAAACGAAATATTGTCCAGTGTCTGGATGATTTTGGAATCCCGCTGAAACTGAGCCATACCGTGGTGGAGATTCGGGGAAAAGAGAGAGTGGAAGGAATCACGCTGGCACAGGTTGACGAGCGCGGCAAGCCCATCCCCGGCACCGAGGAAGATTACGAGTGCGATACACTCCTTCTGTCCGTGGGACTGATTCCGGAAAATGAGCTGTCAAGAGGAATGGGCGTGGAGATGAATCCCGTTACCTCCGGCCCCAGTGTAAATGAAAGTCTGGAAACCAGCCTGGAGGGCGTATTCGCCTGCGGAAACGTACTCCATGTACATGATCTGGTGGATTTCGTGTCCGAGGAGGCTGCGGCCGCGGGCCGGAACGCCGCGAACTATGTGCAGGGGAAACGGCAGAAGGACAGCAAAAAGACGGTTCATCTGAAACCGGAGAACGGCGTCCGCTATACGGTGCCCGTTACCATCTGTCCGGAGCGTATGGACGAGACACAGATTGTCCGGTTCCGGGTAGGAAATGTGTATAAAAACTGTTATATCGGCGTTTATTTAAACGATGAGCGGATTCTTCATAAAAAACGTCAGGTAATGGCGCCGGGAGAGATGGAAGAAGTGAAGCTGGAGCGGGAAAAGCTGCTGGCCGTGAAAGACCTGGAAACCATTACCATTCGGATAGAGGAGGAATAGCAGGATGGAAAAGAGAGAATTAATCTGCATCGGCTGTCCGATGGGCTGTCCGCTGACAGTGGAGATGAACGGAGCGGAAGTGGTAAGCGTGGCGGGACACACCTGCAAGCGCGGCGCGACTTACGCTGAGAAGGAAGTGACCAATCCCACCAGAATCGTTACCAGCACGGTCCGGGTTCTGGGCGGCATGGCGGAGATGGTTTCCGTCAAGACGGCGGAGGATATCCCGAAAGCAAAGATTTTCGACTGCGTGAAGGCGCTGAAAGATATTACGGTCAACGCGCCTGTTCACATCGGCGACGTAATTCTGGCCGACGTGGCGGGAACCGGCGTAAATATTGTAGCGACAAAGAACGCGTAAAACAGGGTGCGGCGGAACAATAAACAGCAAAAGCCCGAATAAGCCCCGGAAGGATTTACGGACGCTTGCGGCCGGAAATTCTTCCAGGTGAAGGGGCTTAGGAGGGGTGCAGCGGAACGATAAACAGCAAAAGCCCGAATAAGCCCCGGAAGGATTTACGGACGCTTGCGGCCG
>CAOKOL010000035.1 GCA_948470335.1 uncultured Lachnospiraceae bacterium
TACGGATATTGGGAAGGCGATAACGGAGGGCGGGTTTGGATGGTGGTGTGAGAGTAATAATGTTGATATGTTCAGAAAAAAAATGATAGATATTTTTAGTTGTAATTATGATCAAAATGAAGAATTCACCATACTGGAATCTGTGTATTCTACAAAAAGACTTTATAATACTATTATATCAATATTTAACTAAATCAGGGGAGTTTAGAAATGAATATATCTAAACGTATATTAATTTTAAGTAATAATGTATTAAGTCTTACAAGTAATAATGGTAAAACTATTTGGTCATTATTTGAAGATTATCACAGAGATAAGTTGTTCCAGTTATTTACCCGAAATGAGCTTCCCAGTATAAATATTAATAGTTATTTCAGGATAACAGATAAAGATGTTTTTAAAGGAAAACTGTTCAGAGAATATTGTGGAAAATGTGTTGATATTGTCTCTAGTGAAGAACAGAATCTGGCATATAAAAATAAGACATCAATTATAAAAAGAACATCATTTAGCTGTTTGATGAGGGAATTATTATGGGCAGGTGGGTGGAAGTCAAAACAATTGGATATTTGGTTAAAAAAAGTCAATCCAGATATTATTTTTTTTGTTGCGGGAGACACTTTATTCTCATATGCAATATGCAGATACATTGCAAAAAAAACCAAAGCCAGCATTAATGTATATGTAACAGATGACTATATCCTAAAAAAAAACTGCGAAAATTTTTTTGATATATTAAAGCGAAAACTTATATATAATCGTTTGAAAAATATATTGAGCAGGGCAAAAACATTTTTTACTATTTCTGAAAAGATGAAATGTGAATATTATAATATATTTGGAAAAGATAGTATTCCGGTTTTTAATATATCTGAAAGATTATATAGGGAAAGTGAATATATAGAAAATAATGACAATGTTGTTTTTGTTTATGCAGGAAGTTTATATTATGGAAGAGATGAAATTTTAATAAAGATAGCAAGATGTCTGGAAAAAATAAATTCTACAATTGAAAATAAAGCTAAATTACAGGTTTTTTCAAACCAGGAGCCGTCAGAGAAAATAATCAATTATTTAACAATTCCGGGAACCTCATTATATGGTGGGTCTTTATCAAGGAAACTGATGGTTAATAAACTAAATGAAGCAGATGTATTAATATTTGCAGAGTCTTTTGATATTGAACAAATAGAGAAAACCAGACTGTCTTTGTCAACGAAAATTCCAGAATACTTATCTGTCGGAAAATTAATTCTTGCAGTCGGACCTAAAAATATTGGTTCGATGGAATTTTTGGAAAACGTGGCAGTTTGTGTATATAATACTGATGATTTAATGAATATATTACAAAAAATTATTGACAACAAAAAAATGAGAGAGGATTATGAAATCAAATCGATAGAAAAATATAATAGTTTAGGAGACTTTCGAGAAAACCGAGAAAGGTTTATTAATGAATTGTGTGATTGCAAAATACATGAGAAAATTTAAAATACAGGTGAAAAATAAATGAACTTGATAAATTCACTTTATGCTAAATTTAGATCATTAAATGTTCAGCTTAGAGTGGTGTTTTGGTTTGCATTTGCTGGGTTTTTGCAAAGAGGAATCAGTATAATTACGACCCCTATATTCACAAGAGTATTAACTACAGATGAATATGGATTATTTAGTGTGTTTTCGGCCTGGTTTTATGTGCTTGTTATAGTATGTACATTGAATATTCATATGGGGGCGATAAATAATACATTAACAAAAATGCCTTCTGAAAAAAATAAAATCATAGCCGCATTTCAAAGTGTATCATTAATAGTTTCTGGCGGATTTTTCATAATTGCTTTAATTTTTTCTGATTATTTATCCAAGTGGATGAATCTGCCGCGAATTATTATTGTTTTCATGTTTTTGGGATTTATGTTTTATGAGCCATATAATGATTGGCTGATATATAAACGGTATGAATATGATTATAAAAAACCAGTAATTACATCTGTTATAATCTCAATTATCACACCAGTTATTAGCATTATTACAATTCTGGTTTTTAGTGAATTTCGCGGTGAAGCAAGAGTAATATCTTTTCTTATCGTAAATATTATTATTCCTGGATTTGTATTTTATTTTATAAATTATAAATCGGGACATGTGTTTTTTGATAAAAAATTATGGACATATGCCTTGTTTTTTAATGTTCCGTTAATTCCTCATTTTTTGTCTGAGACTATTTTGAATCAGTCTGACAAAATAATGATAGGAAGTATTGTTGGTACAAGCGAGGCAGGAGTCTATAGTGTTTCATATTCGGCGGCATCATTGGTTTTGATTTTTTCTTCCGCACTTAATACTGCTTTTGTGCCCTGGCAATATCAGAAGATCAAGGATAAAGAATATTCAAAACTTGGGAAGATTTCTTATGTAGTATTATCATCAGTGGGAGCAATATTAATTATATTGATTTTGTTTTCTCCTGAGATAATAAAGATTCTGGCCGGAGAATCATACATGGGGGCTGTTAAGTTGGTTCCCATTTTGGGAATAAGTGTATTCTTCAACTATATGTATCAGATATTTGCGAGAGTTGAGTTGTATTATGAAAAGAAAATTTATACGGTGATTGCAACATTTGGAGCAACGCTTTTGAATGTGTCTTTAAACTTTTTGTGGATTCCACGAATGGGTTATACAGGAGCAGGATATTCGACGTTAATAGCTCACGTATTTCTTTGTTTGATTCATTATATTTTTTATAGAAAGATATGTGTAGAAAATACAATTGAGTATCCATTATATAAAGGAACTGTCATGTTATTGATCTCAGTGGTTTTCATGGTATGTTCATTGTCTGTTGTCTTATTATATAATTTTTTTGTGGCCAGAATTTTGATTGTAATCACAATCGTCGCATTAATGTGGTTTTTTCATAAACGATTAATAAAACTGATTAAAATAATCCTAAATCAATAAAGACAGCTTCTGTCATTTATTACAGAGGAAATATTATGAAAAAAATCGGAATAATAACGCTTTATTCTAATAATAACTTTGGTGCTGCTTCACAAGCATATGCACTCCAATATGTCCTGAGAAAAAATGGATATGAATGTGAAAATATTAAATATCAACGTGAATGTAAACCAATAAAAATAAGTGATAGAATAAAAAGACTTTTGAGTACTGTAAGAACTAGCATAGTGCATCCTGTATTTGTGTTTCATGTATGCAGAAAGAAACTGATATTTAGAAACTTTATAAACAATAATATTCTTCAAAGCAGCAAGAAATATAAGAGAAAAAATGTTAAAGATACAATAAAAAATTATAATGTATTTATTTGCGGAAGTGATAATATATGGAATAAAAATTTATTAGACACTTCTTTTATTTTGGACTTTGTTCCGGATGAAATAAGAAAAATTGCGTATGCACCTGGTATGAGCACGGATGAGTTATCAGATGCTGAAGAAAGAAAAATGATTCCTCTAATAAAACGACTGGATTATTTGTCTTGTAGGGAATTGATTGGATGTCATCTGATTGAAAGTCTGACAGAGAGAAAAGTATTTCATGCAATGGATCCAACTTTGTTGATTAGTGCAGATGAATGGTGCAACATATCTGTTAATGCTAATGTTGATATAAAAGGAGACTATATTTTTGCCTTGATTTATGGTAATACTAATGAAAAGTGTAATTTTATAAATAAAGTTGGTAAAAAAAGCAAAATAGATGTTGTTACTATCCCTTTTGGAACGGGATTTTATAATAAATATGATCATAAGATCGGGACAATAAAAGTCAATAGTGCTGGTCCATTAGAGATATTATATTTAATTAAAAATTCAAAATTAGTAATTACCGATACATTTCACGCAACTATATTTTCAATCTTATTTCATAAAAATATTATTGCATTACGTAGATTTAGCAAAACAAGATCAGAAAAGTTGGATTACAGGATAGATGGATTATTTGATAAATTAGGAATAGATAAGTCACATATTGTTGATTCTATTTCAAGTATTCAGGATATTGAAGTACTTTGTAATGATGATATTAATTACAGTCAGGTCGATGAAAAGCTGTCAGAATGGAGAGAGGCTTCATATTCATATTTAATGAATGCACTAAAGGAATTTCAGTAATAATTTATAATTGTTAGGAGAGCTTTTGTATAATGGAAGCAGAATATAAAATTCTTTTTGTAGGCGGCGTTTTTCTTGATAAACAAAAAGAGTATATTAATAAAAATTCCAAAGGGGCAATTCAATATGCAGCGAATTCATTGCAATGGAATTATATTCATGGAATTGAAAATAACCTGTTGAATAAAATTGACCTGCTTAATGCTGTATTTGTTGGAACTTTTCCTAAATATTTTAATAAAATTTTTGTAAAAGGGTGCGGAGAATATATTGATGATGATCGTTATATTACTGATGTAGGATTTGTTAATTTGCCAGTAATTGCAGAGAATATAAAATATTTTGCTTTAAAAAGAAGTATTAAAAAGTGGTTACGATATAATAAAAAAAAAGAAATTTATGTTATCGCGTATGGATTTTTTGAACAAAATATTAAATTATTATCATATGTAAAAAAATATAGTAATATTACGACATGTCTTATCATACCAGATTTACCTCAATACATGAGTTTAAATAGAGACTTATCAGTACTAAGAAAAATTCTCTTATATCGTATTCAAAATATTTTCGATAGATATAGAAATCATATAGACTGTTTTTCCGTAATTACCAAACAAATGGGGGAGAGTTTAAATATTCCTACTGATAAATATGTAGTGATAGATGGAATGATAGAATTTACAGGGCTGAGTATTCAAAATATTATACAAAATAATAATGAAAATACCCAATTTTCATTTCTTTACACAGGAGGACTGAGTTCCTCTTATGGTACAGATATGCTGGTTAATTGCTTTTTGAAAATGAAAAATAAAGACACTGAATTATGGATTTGTGGAGATGGTCCGTATTTGAAAGCATTGCTTAATATTTGCAAAACCGAAAGCAGAATACATTATATGGGAGTTTTACCTCAGGATGAATGTATAAAAATGCAGCATCTTGCATCCTGTCTTGTTAATCCAAGACAAGATAGTGAAATTACGAAATATAGTTTTCCGTCAAAAACAATGGAGTATTTGGCATCGGGAAAGCCTGTGATCGCAAAAAAGTTAGATGGGATGGATGACAGATATGCGGATCTTTTTTATCATTTTAACGATTCCGATGATTTAATAGAAGTGATGGATATGGTTTCAGGATTGGATGCAGATATTCTTAATAATACCGGATTAAAAGGAAAAAAATTTGTGGCTATCAATAAGAACAGCAAATATCAGACAAAAAAATTATTAAATCTTTTAACAATTAATATTGGAGAAGGTAACAAATGATAGAATATATATCAATATTACTTTTTACATTTCCACTTACAAGAGTGTTTCTTGGGAATAAAAAAAAGAATAGTAATAAAATTAAAACTTGTCTTTTTATTTGGCTTTTTGGAATGATTTTTGTTTCTGGAATGAGAGGATCTTTTACTGCTGATTCATATAGTTATCAGAAGATTTTTCGCACATTCTCAGAGGGAGGATTTAATGCCTTTATATCAGCGTTTAGCCTCCATTACCATTTCAATATGACAGAAATAGGATATATTTTTATAAATTTTATTGTTGGATTGTTTACGGATAAGTTTATATGGTTGCAAATTGTAGTTGCAATTATAACTTATATTCCTATTGCTAAATGGTGTCTTGAATCCGATGATGTAGGATTAAGTTTATGTTTGTTTTTAGCAATAGGACCATATATAGAGAGTTTAAATACAGTTCGAAATATTATGGCTGCAAGTATTTATATTCTTGGATTAAAATATGTATTTACAGGTGAGTTTAGAAAATATTTAGTTGTTGTTTTGCTTGCGTCAACTATACATTTATCAGTTCTTGTTATGATTCCAGTTTTTTTTGTATTGCGTTTTAAACCAACTATCGGAAAAATATTCCTTTATGTGGGAGGAACATTTGTATTTGTTTTTTGCATGGAAAATTTAGCTCAATTATATAACAGTCTTTTTCTTATAGCCGCCAACAGTGAAAGCGTACTTGAACTTTTACATAGAAGACAGGCTAATCCCATAAATGTTATTGTACCTGTAGTTATTGTAATGTTTACATTGATAATTTATTATACAACAGCCGCAAAAAATGAATTAAATGATATGAAAAACATTGTTCTAGTTTCAGGAACAATATTTTGGGGACTTCTAAAAATTACTATGTTGTCTTCGGAGTATATATCGCGATTTGCATGTTATTTTTCACCATTTATATTATTGTTACTTCCAAAAGTATTAAATAGATTTAAAGGGATGCAAAAAATTATGTTAAGTGCAATGATATATACACTATGCGGAATTTTTTTTATTATAGAATGCAAAAGTTATGGAAATTATTACTATTATCAATGAGGCTGTTTATGGATTTACATACTTTAATTGATCGATTATATAATGGCGCTTTTCGAATAAGAAATTTGACATCAACACCTAAATTTCAAAAAGAAATCCTGTTAAATAATAAAAGATTATCGCGGATTCATGACGGAAAAAGATGTTTTATTTTAGGAAATGGTCCTTCTTTGAAGAATGACGACTTGAATTTGCTTAAAGGAGAAATTATATTTACAGTTAATCAGGCATATAGAAATATATCTTTAAGAATGCTCTCACCAATTTATCATCTATGGGTGGATAAAAATTTCTTTGAAATAAATGAAAATCGACCAGAAGATTTAGAACTATTGGAGTGTATGAGACAGAGTGCTTTAAGTTCGGAAGAAATCTGTTGTTTTTATCCTATTGAACAGTATGATTTTATAAAAAAATATGGCCTGTTTATAGAAAATAGAACATTTTTTCTCAATCCACTATTTCATATAGATGGGTACCGGCATTTTAATTCGGATATTTCTGGTATAACATATAGTATGGGAACGGTAGTTCAAAATGCAATTATTGTTTCTATTTATATGGGATTTAAGGAAATTTTCCTTCTTGGTTGTGATTCCACAGGGATTGTTAATACTTTAAATGCATCTATGAGAGTTGATAATAATGAATATGGATATATAGTTACAGATAATGAAAAACATAGAATGGAAAAGATGGTTGCCAAATCAAGGATAATCGATTATGCATATAGTTATTATATGACCTTGAAAGGTTTTGAATATTTATATCAGGCATGTTTATATAATAACATATCTCTGATAAATTGTTCCTCAACAACTGTTCTTGATATGATACCAAGAATGACATTAGCGCAAGTGATAAAAAAGGAGAATAACGAATATGTCTGAATTTAATGGGGCCACTTTACTGATTACCGGTGGAACAGGATCATTTGGAAATACAGTTTTGAAGCATTTTCTGAAATCAGATATTGGACAAATTAGGATTTTTTCTCGTGATGAGAAGAAGCAGGATGACATGCGGCATGAGTTACAGGCAAAATATCCGGAATATGCGGGAAAAGTAAAGTTTTTTGTTGGAGACGTTAGAGATCCGAGATCAATTTCAGATGTAATATCTGGTGTAGACTATATTTTTCATGCAGCGGCTTTAAAACAGGTACCATCATGTGAGTTTTTTCCTATGCAGGCAGTTAAGACAAATATAGAGGGAACAGATAATATCCTTAGAGCTGCTATAGAGGCAAAAGTTAAAAAAGTGGTATGTCTTTCTACAGACAAAGCAGCGTATCCAATTAATGCAATGGGCATTAGCAAAGCTATGATGGAGCACATTATTTATGCCAATGCCCGTGTGGCCGCAGAGCGTGACGGTACAGTAATTTGTTGTACCCGATATGGAAATGTTATGTGTTCACGAGGTTCTGTCATTCCACTGTTTATCGAGCAAATCAAATTAGGCAATCCTATAACAATTACAAATCCGGAAATGACAAGATTTTTAATGAATCTTGATGAAGCAGTTGAACTTGTATGTTTTGCTTTTGCTCATGCAACTTTTGGAGATTTGTTTATCCAAAAAGCGGACGCATCTACAATAGGGAATCTTGCAAAGGGTATACAAAAACTATTTGGATATACAGGCGTGAATATTATAGGCACAAGGCATGGTGAAAAGCTATATGAGACTCTTATGACTAAAGAGGAAAGTTTAAGAAGCGAAGATATGGGACAGTATTTCAGAGTAGCTGCTGACAATCGTGACTTGAATTATGATAAGTACTTTTTAAGGGGACAAGTAATGACTGAAGCTGAAGAAAGTTATACATCACACAATACAACACTTCTTGATGTAGAGGGTGTTGTTAATAAGATTCTGACGACTGATTACGTAAAAGATGCACTAAAGAAGGGTTAAAGAAGTATTATGTCTATTGTTGCAGTTATGCCAATAAAACTTATCAATGAGCGTTGTCCCGGAAAAAATTTAAAGCAGCTTGGTGGAAAGCCTTTACTTCAATGGGAACTGAATAACCTCAAATTGACAGGGTTATGTGATAGCATTAATGTATATTGTTCATCAAAAGATATTTTACCTTTTCTTATGGATGGTGTGAAGTTTATACAACGCCCAGCTTATTTAGATTTGCCCACATCTAATTTTACTCATATTTTTGAATGTTTTATGAAAGAATGTGATGCTGACATATATATATACGCTCATGCAACGGCACCGTTCATTACTATTGAAACAATGAAGTGCTGTATTAAAGCAGTACAATCTGGCATGTATGATTCTGCTTTTTGTGCGATTAAACTGCAGGATTATTTATGGCAGGATGGAGAACCATTAAACTTTAATGCATCTAATATTCCAAGAACACAAGATTTAAAACCAATTTTTCAGGAAACCTCTGGTATATATGTTTATACCAAAGAGGTATTTAAAAGGTATAGAAGAAGGGTAGGAAACCATCCTTTTATAAAAGAGGTTTCTTTTAAAGAAGCAGTAGATATAGATGATCCAGAGGATTTTGCTCTTGCTGAGATCTTAGTAGATATAGATTTCTGAAAGGAACCAAAGTAATGAATAATTTAAAAGTTCTCGATGTAACATTGCGCGATGGAGGATGTGTAAATGACTTTAATTTCGGGCAAATATACATGGAAAAAATTCTTGCAGCACAAGAAGCATCTGGGGTAGATATCATAGAGATGGGATATATTGATGAGAATAAAGGGTCAAAGTCCGGACGCACTCAGTATATTGATGAGACGGTTATTCCACAATGTATTCTAAAAAATAAAAAACCTGGAGTAACGTATGTTGCAATGATAGATTATGGAAAATTTGATATAGATAAGATTCATTTCAAAGCAGAGAATGGGATTGACGGCATAAGAATGGCATTCCATAAAAAGAATTTTCTGGATATAATACCATTAGGGCGGAAACTGATTGATAAGGGGTATAAATTTTATATACAGCCCATGATTACACTTAGATATTCCGATGCAGAATTGCTGGAATTAATTGAAGTGGTTAATAAAGAGCTTCCGGAAGCATCCGGTTTCTATATTGTTGACAGTTTTGGCGAAATGAGGCCAAATGATATGAGCAGAATGTTAAATATTATAGATCATAATTTGATCCCGACAATGGCGCTCGGTTTTCATTCTCATAATAATCTTCAACTGTCATATTCGAATGTAATGTCCATGCTTCAATTTCCAACTGTGCGTGATTTAATGTTAGATTGTTCAATTATGGGAATGGGAAAGGGAGCAGGTAATTTAAACACAGAAATACTTATTGAGCATCTGAACTTATTTTATGGAAAAAAATATAAAGTAGCTCCTTTACTGGAAGTGATTGACAAAGTAATAAATCAGATTCATGATGAGTTTTATTGGGGATATGCACCTGAGTATTATCTATCTTCTGCGAATCATTGCACGCCATCATATGCGAGCTATTTTTACAATAAACATATGCTTCCTATTGATCAGGTGGGCGAGTTACTGGGATTGATTAGTGAAGAAAAAAAGATTTCATTTGATAAAAATTATGCAGAAGAATTATATAGGCAATACAACAAGGGTAAAACTGTTGATGACAGTGCGGTTGTAGATGAGCTAAAGCTGGAGTTTCATGATAAGAGAGTTTTACTTGTTGCGCCTGGTAAAAGTATATCAATATACCTGGATATGATAAAAGAACTTTTGGAGCAAAAAGATTTAATATCTATTGGATTGAACATGGATTTAGGATTTGACTATATCTTAACAACTCGTATTGAAATATTTGCGCAGGCAGTTTCCGATGGCAAAAAAATTATTGTGCCTTCTAATATAGCGAAGGGTGGACGAGGAAATGTCAGAGTTCTTGATTATAAAAATTGGATTGAGGTAGATGACAGAACACATGATTCGTCTGCTGTAATTGCATTAAAGTTGTTACAGACATGTGGAGTTAAAAATGTTCTTATGGCAGGATTTGATGGATTTTCAATAAACATTAACGAGAATTATTATGATTCTACAATGCGTCATCCTGTTAGTTTTGAACAAGCAGAGCGAAGGAATAAATATTATAGTAATTTAATAGCAAGAACTGTTGAAACAGGAATAAATATAGAATTTATTACTCCATCTAAATATGAATAAGGATAAGCTAATGGTTAAATATTTAATTATGGATGTTGACGGAACTCTTACAGATGGGAAGATTTATATGTCACCATCCGGAGAGTCTATGAAAGCATTTAATATTAAAGATGGTTATGGCATTCATGATATACTGATTCCTGCCGGAATTATTCCTATAATTATTACAGGAAAGAATTCAGACATTGTTTTTAATCGTTGTAAGGAATTGGGTATTGAAAGGATATTTCAAGGGGTAAGTGATAAAGTAAAAAGGTTAAAAAAAGTGACAGACGATCTGTCTATGGTGGCATATATCGGAGATGATAATAATGATCTTCCGTGTATGAAATTGATAAAGGAAGCAAATGGAATTGTTGGATGTCCTTTTGATGCTGTTGAAACAGTAAAGCAAATAGCAGATTTTGTGTCTACTCATAGAGGAGGTGATGGCGCTGTTCGAGATTTTATTGATTGGATTTGTGAATGATATTTTAAATTCTATGAACTCTGTCATAATTATTGAATCATAAATACCTTTAAAAAGGCGGTGAAACATTGAACATCCTGATAACAGGCAGCGCAGGCTTCGTAGGCCGGAACCTGGCTGAAAATCTGAAAAATATCCGGGACGGAAAAAACCGTACACGCCCCGGCCTTACAATCGGAGAAATTTACGAATATGATATGGACTCGGATGCGTCCATGCTGGACGAATATTGCAGAACCTGCGATTTTGTCTTTAACCTAGCAGGCGTGAACCGCCCAAAAGACCGGTCGGAATTTATGGCCGGAAACTTTGGATTTGCAAACCGTCTTCTGGACAGTCTGAAAGCCGGCGGCAACACCTGCCCGGTGATGCTGGCAAGTTCCACACAGGCGTCCCTTACCGGCCGCTTTGCCCATTCGGAATATGGGCGGTCGAAGCTGGAAGGGGAGCGCCTGTTTTTTGATTACGCAAAAGAAACCGGGGCCAGGGTTCTGGTCTATCGTTTTCCAAACCTGTTTGGAAAATGGTGCCGTCCAAATTACAATTCCGCGGTTGCCACCTTCTGTCATGCCACAGCCAATGACAAGCCGTATACGATCAATGACCGTAACACGGAGCTGGAGCTGCTTTATATCGATGATCTGGTGGAAGAACTGATGGATGCGCTGGAAGGGCGGGAGCACCACTGCGGGTATTATAGTACGGAACCAGACTTGAAACCCATACCGGATTCCCAGGGGATGTATTGTTATGTGCCGACGATTCACCATGCGGCGCTGGGAGAAATTGCGGACCTGCTGGAGTCTTTCAAGCAAACACAAAACACGCTGCTGCTGCCGGAACTGCCGGCGGATTCTTTTGTGAAGAAGCTTTACAGCACCTGGCTGTCTTATCTGCCGGAAGAAAAAATCGCTTATGGCCTTCACTCCAGCACAGATGAGCGAGGCAGCTTTACAGAGCTGATTAAAACCATAAACTGCGGCCAGGTTTCAGTCAATATCGCAAAGCCGGGCGTTACGAAAGGGCAGCACTGGCACAATTCCAAGTGGGAAATCTTTATTGTGGTATCGGGCCGCGGACTGATTCAGGAACGAAAAATCGGAACCAACCCGTTAACCGGCAGACCGTATCCGGTCCGTTCCTTTGAAGTGTCAGGAGAACGGATACAGGCTGTCAGAATGCTGCCGGGATATACCCATAATATCGTTAATCTCAGCGCTGATAAAGATCTGGTTACGGTAATGTGGGCTAACGAGCCTTTTGATCCGGAGCATCCGGATACGTTTTATGAAATGGTCGAATAAAAAAGCTGACATTTAAGGTGTTTTCAGCAGGCAGAACAGGTGTGCCGATATGTTTGCGAAAAAGTAAACACATCGGTACGCCATTTTTTTATGGAGAAAATGAAATAATGAAAGATTATACAAATGTCACTTGGAAAGAATCTGGTAAACTGAAACTTCTGATTATCGTCGGCACCCGTCCCGAAATTATCCGGCTGGCGCCTACCATTACAAAGTGCCGCCGATATTTTGACACACTTCTGGCTCATACGGGACAGAACTGGGACTACAGCCTGAACGACATATTTTTCAGAGATCTGCGTCTGGCACCGCCTAATGTTTATCTGAATGCCGTGGGAGACGACCTGGGCGCGACGATGGGGAATATCATTACCGCTTCCTACCGGCTGATGAACGTCCTTAAACCGGATGCTCTGTTAATTCTGGGCGATACCAACAGTTGTTTAAGTGCTATAAGTGCAAAACGTCTTCACATCCCTATTTTTCATTTGGAAGCCGGAAACCGGTGCAGGGACGAGTGTCTGCCGGAAGAAACAAACCGGAGAATCGTGGATATTATCTCCGATGTGAACCTGTGTTACTCCGAGCACGCCAGACGATGGTTAAAAGAGACAGGACTGCCGCCCGAAAGAACCTATGTGGTGGGTAGTCCCATGGCCGAGGTATTATCCGACAACTTTTCTGAAATTCAGACATCCGACATTCATGCCCGTCTGAGCTGTGAGACGGGCATAAAGATTGAGAAAAGCAGATATATTCTCTTATCGGCTCACCGAGAAGAAAATATTGACACGGAAAAAAATTTCCGTTCCCTGTTTCAGGCGGTTAATGCGCTGGCAAAAAAATATGATATGCCCATTTTATACTCCTGCCACCCCAGAAGCCGGAAACGTCTGGAAGCCAGCGGTTTTGAGCTGGACCACCGTGTTATCGCTCATGAGCCGCTGGGCTTCCATGATTATAATTGTCTGCAGATAAACAGCTTCTGCACCGTTTCTGATTCCGGGACACTGCCGGAGGAAAGCGCTTATTACGGCGCTGTCGGCCGTTCTTTCCCTGCCGTTTGTATCCGAACGTCCACGGAACGTCCGGAGGCGATGGATAAGGGGAATTTTATCATATCGGGGATCACGTCCGCAGGACTTTTGCAGTCGGTAGAGTTGGCGGTGGAGATGAAGGAAGCCAAAGAGCCGGCGTCGCCGGTTCCGGACTACACAGACAGGAATTTCAGCGGCAAAGTGGTAAAGATCATCCAGTCTTATACCCAGATCGTGAATCTGATGGTGTGGAGAAAAGAGGCAGATTGAAGTAATCAGACAAGTCTCACCGACACAAATCAAACACATACTCCGCAATCTGGTCCATGGCATCATAAGCATTTTTAAAGGGAGACATTTGAAATACATGCCACATCCCTCTGTAGGTATCCAGCCGGCATAAAACATTGGCCGCACACAGCCGCCGGCACAGCGTAAGCGAATCATCAAGCAGGACTTCATTGCGGCCGCACTGGATATAAACAGGGGGGAAGCCGGCGAAATCTCCGAACAGCGGGGAGATCAGCGGATTTTTCAGATCCTGTCCGGCGGCATAATAGGAAATGGCTTTTTCCAGGTAGGTCTGGTTCAGCACCGGATCCACGTCAGCCTTGTTTTGATGGGATTTTCCGCTTAAAGTCAGATCCGCCCATGGGGACATAAGCGCCAGACCTCTTGGCAGAAGCCTTTCTTCATATTTTAATTTCAATGTAAGGGCCAGGGCAAGATTGCCGCCGGCAGAGTCTCCGGCTACAATAATATCCCGGCTGCCGTATCCCTGATACATCAGATAATCCCAGACGGTTTCGGCATCTTCGAGGGCCGCAGGCCAGGGATGTTCCGGCGCCAGCCTATAGTTAAAACTCAGCACATCCATGGAGGTGGACATGGCCAGCTTCGTAGTCAGCGTTCGGGCATACTGAAGACTGCCGGTAAAATAGCCGCCGCCGTGACAGTAAAGAATAATGTATTTTTTCATATGCCGCCGGTTGACGCTGACCCATTCTGCCGGGATGGTGTCGATGGTAAAGCTCTGATAAAGCACATGTTTTTCCATACCGAAAAGTTTTCCCAGATTTTCCTGAGAATGCCGGTATTTTTCCAGATCATCTCGCTCGATCATCGTGTGAACCGCCCTGATTGCTTTCATCAGCCGTTCGTTTTTCAAATCTTTTTCCGCCATAATAATTCTTTCTCCGATTCTGCCGGTCAGTGCGTTTTTTCCCTATGGGGATTCAGGTGTCAGAAGGTCTGAGAGTCCTATGGGAAAATGCCGGATTTCTATAATATCATAACAGAAGATTTATGAAAATGCCACCATTTTTGCAGAAGTCCCTTTCGTCGGATTTTTTCGTCTTTTCCGCTATCCGGGAATCCCCAAACCATGAAATCCCAAATGATTTTAGTTGTCAGAAGTTCTGTCAGCGTTTATAATAAATAAAACAGCGAAACAAACAGGAGGAGACAGTGAAAAAAAGAATTGTCAGAATGAAAACAGTCAGGGCAGCCGCATGTATATTGGCTGCAATGTTGATGATAGGTTCTGCGGATTTCAGTGTGTTTGCGGACAGAGAAAGCGACGCCGCCCAGGAGTCTTCCGGAGAGAACACAGACGGAGAAAACAGCGGAGAAGACAATCAGGAGGAATCCGGCGAACAAAATTCCGATACCCCCGAACAGGATGAAAACGGAGAGGCGGAAACGACAGATGAAACAGAGGAAGAAACGGAAGAGGCGTCCCCGGAACCAGAGATGATTGAAGCAGATATGGGGGCGGTGGAGGTAACGCTTACCGCCGGAATCCGGGTCAAAGCGGATCAGACCTTTCAGGTGCTGCTAAAGAGCAGGAACGATACGGAACGGGGCGAGCTGACGCTGGAGTCTCAGAGCGGAGGAACGCCGGCGACAGACCGGATCCGTTTTTCGGCGCTGTCCGAGGGCTCTTATCAGTTGGTGGTCGCCGGGGACGGATACATTACATATATTCAGGATCTCGAAGTGAAGAAACAGGGCGTCAGAGTTTCTCTGTATACCGGAAAGACGGCAGGCTTTTCGAAAGAAGCCCGGCCCGGTCTGCTGGTTTACGGAGATGTGAATGAGGACGGGCAGTTGAACGAAGCGGATGCCGCCGAGATTGTCGCCGCCATAGAAGCAGGACAGGAGGGCGGAAGCTGCGATTTAAACAAAGATGGCAGGGTAGATCTGCTGGATCTGAATTACTTTACGGAATTTTCGGAGAACTATCAGTGGCAGCAAGCCACGGTGGAAACCTTTATTCCCAGCGAATCGGTGATAAGCCGCACTGTGAACGATACCCAGGTACAGGAGGGCAGTCTGGACAGCGCGCTGGACAAAGAAGGCCAGGCGGTGCTGGGAACGGTTTCCGGCAATGCGATTTCCGAGGAAAATCCGCTGGGAGTGGAGCTGGATTTTTCACGTACGCTTAAGACTGCAACAGTAGAGGAGATCCGTTTGGCATCTCCCGGGACAGGCAGTCAGAGTATTGATGCCGGAGCCGTGGACGTTACATATGTCAAAAACGGCAGAACCAAAACAAAGCGGTTTCCCGTTGTCCGGACAGCCGGGGGCGAACTGCGGGCGGATTTCGGTGATCGGCTGGAGGTCAGAAAAGCCGTGGTATGGATTACGCAGGCCGCCGGCGGAACAGGCAGTCAGGCGGCGCTTACAGGCATTGAGTTTATCAGCAATAAAAACAGCCGGATGCCGGAGCCGGAGCCGGCTGTGCCAAGCGGCATCTCCATAACGCCAAACGGCAGCTTTTTCACGGTTAGTTGGGAAAAGGGAGCCAATGTAACCGGCTATGAGGTAAATGTTTCTTTCGGCGAGGCGGTGGAGAATTATAAAACCGGAGGAAACCGGCTGGAGGTTTATCAGTTTAACGGGGAAGCTTTAAAAGAAAACGA
This sequence comes from uncultured Lachnospiraceae bacterium, assembly GCA_948470335.1. Lineage (GTDB taxonomy): Bacteria > Bacillota > Clostridia > Lachnospirales > Lachnospiraceae > Paralachnospira_A. Next base: position 16,402 of record CAOKOL010000035.1, read on the forward strand.
GGAGTATGAGGTACAGGTACAGGCAGTTAACGGCGCATGGAAAAGCGGCTATTCCCAGCCGGTGGCCATTGCCATGAAGCCCGGCCGTGTGCCGGAAGCACCCGGACACGTATCTCTGGAAGCCGGAGTCGGCAGTCTCGCCGTGGCATGGAAGCCCTGTGAAGACGCGGACTCTTATAATCTCTTCTACAAATCGGCGTCAAACGATACATATGAGAAAAAAACTGGCATCCGGAACACGACCTATGAGCTGAAAGAACTGGCGGAAGGAGAACGGTATCAGGTTTATGTGACGGCGGTGAGCAGTATGGGCGAAAGCCAGCCGTCTCTGACATCCGCGGCCAGAACCATGTTGGAAGCCAGCGTCACCCTGCCCGAATACAACCTAATTAATCGTTCTGAGGGTACGGGGGAACCAAGCCGCCATATCTGGTCGGTCAGCATCGGCGAAGCCGCCGTAATGGCGGACAGTCCTCTGGATCAGGAGAAAGGCAGCGGCCTGGGATTATTTGACAACAGTCAGACCTCCCGTATGCGGTATGAAGGCCGTGATTTCGGCGTGTCGGCCTCTGCCGGACCGGACGAGGGGGTAACGGTCCGGCTGGATCAGGTGTATGAGGTCGGTATGATCGCATTTGTGCCTGCCGGGGATACGGCGCCTTATACGGATGCCAGAGTCTGGTACTGGGACGGGCAGAACCAGAGGCATGAGGCGAAGCAGGTTACGTTGACGGAACAGGGGAAAGAAGGGGCCCATTATTATCTGATCCGGATGGATGGGGTGCGGACTTCCCGGCTTCAGATCGGCGTAAGCCGGGGCGCGGACGGCCCGGAGCATATATCCATATCGGAAATCAGGCTGTATACATATGACAGTATCGAACAGGATATAACAAATTTATTTGCCGACGCGCTGCATACGGAATTGAAAGCAGACGTGGACGAAGAGGACATTCAGGAGCTGCGTCAGCAGTTGGATACGGAAGATGCGGTCAGCGGCGTCTATTATCCCCGGCGGCAGGAGCTGCTGGATCAGTTGGATGAGGCGCAGGATATTCTGAACGGAGAAAAGCCGGAGGACATTATGGCAGTCAACCCTGTCATTTCCGCGGAATATGACAAAGAGCTTCAGGTAAAGGGACTGATCGGCTGGCAGCCGCTGGGCGTGACGGCGGCGGCAGGTGAAAGGCTGACGGTCTATGTCAGCCATCCGGACATGGAACCGGGAGAGGAAGCAAAGTTACAGCTTTATTTTACGCAGCATCACGGAGAGCAGGAGGCGTACAGCCGGGCGCAGCCGCTGCGGATCGGCAGAAATGAAATTACGGTGCCGCAGATTTCTGACATTAACAAGGAAAAAGGCGGAGCTTTGTATATTCAGTATAACGGGAAGGATGAGAAGGATCAGTACCGGGTGCGGGTCAATGGGGGCGACAGATATCCTGTGCTGAATCTGTACCAGGTACCGGAAGAAGAACGGGAAAACCGTATTCGGACATATGTTCGCGAACTGGAAGATTATGTGGACGGACTGGAAGAAAGCCATAACGGCGCCCATGGGGAGACGGCTTCGGACGCAGTGCGGTATGAGTACCGCAGGGCCGAATGTATCTTAAATATGACGGATATTCTAACGGATCATATGATGTTTTCTCTCCCTGCCAGTCAGGTGCTTCTGGGACTGGGAAACAGTGACCAGGAGAAAAAGCTGGCTGATTCGACGGAAGCCATGGGCGAACTGCTGGAATTGTTTTATCAGCATAAAGGACTGGCTTCCTCCTTTGCGGCGGGCACCGATCTGGAAACCGCGGTGAAAAACCATTTGCCCGATCAGTACCTGAATATCCGTTACATGGAGATTCCGTCCGGCGCTTTTTTCTATGCGTCGGAAAATCATATCGGAATGGACTGGAATGAGTCCGGAAGTCTGCTGGACGGAACATGTCTGGCGGTTGATGCGGAGGGAAAATATGAAAGCGGCGCTGATTACGAGGCATCCGATAAAAAGAGCCGGCAGCGTATTTTATCGGATTTGGGACGGGGATTGGCCCATGTGATCGGTCATCAGCTTGGAGCGGAAACCTGGGGAGAGGAAGAAGTGACCGCCGATTATTTCGCGGCCCTGGCTCAGCCGGCTGACCGGAACGACAATGGGGGAGTTTCGTATGACCAGGTGTTTGACCGTGTTACTTCCGGAACCGCCTGGGGAATGGAAAACCGGTTAAGCAGATCCGCCATGTACTGGCAGCTTCATCTGGCCTATGACCGGAACGATCAATATAAGCAGTACCGGAATTATCAGGAGATCTGCGAAAACCTGTTCTTTGCCCGGCTGAGCAGCTATGCGAGAAATCCGGCTTTGGCGCCCACAGGAATCGAACTGAATCTGTCAGGAGATCCGAACCAGGTATTTATGCGGCTTGCCAGCAGTGCCGCCCAGCGTAATCTGACGGAATTTTTTACCCGCTGGGGACTTGTGCCGGATGAGGAAACCAGTGCCTATATGGAGCAGTATGCTCCGGAAGAGCGGGCTATTTATTATCTGGATGATGCCGCCTGGGCTTATACACTGGAGCAGGAAACAGAAAATGCCAGCATATCAGGACAGGAGTGCGTGACGGTTCAGGCTGCCGGTTCAGACGGAACCGTCACGCTGACAACCACGTTTACGCCGGAGACGGCAGAGACTGCCAATGCCGGAGAGCGTCTTGTGCAGGGATATGAAATTGTCCGTGTTGTTACGGAGCAGGGCCAGGAGAAAAGAGAGACTATCGGGTTTACCAGGGACGGAACCTTTGTCGATTCACTGTCCGGCATAACCTGCAGAACCCTGTCTTATGAGGTGACAGCCATTGACAGGTGGATGAATCGTTCCGCCGTTTTCCGCACGGAAGCGATGGAAGCGGAAGGAGACGGCCGTCTGGACCACAGCTTTTGGACTGTGGAAACCAATATGATTTCCGAGGCTGATTATAAAATCGCCGCAAATCAGGAACATCCCTGTAAAAGCAGTACGATGACGGCGGCAGAGCGGATCGGGGACGGACGGTCCGACACCACATTTACCGGGCGGTCTGACGATGAAGATCCTTACTGGATCTTAAAGCTGGGACGAAATATGCCTGTTTCTGCCCTCCGGTATACGCTGGCGGCGGACAACGGCAGGCCACTGACGCCTGTTTCCGATTACCGGATTGAAGTCAGCACAGACGGGGAACAGTATGTTCAGGCAGCGAAAGGAACGCTGGAACTGACAGAGGGAGCGGCCATGATTCATTTGGGCGGTGAACAGGCTGCGGTTTATGAAGCTTCCTATATAAAACTGACAGCGGTTGGACAGAAAGGAACGGATCTTTCCTGTACGGAACTGGAACTGTACGGATCGTCCGGAGACAATGTGTCTTTCCAGGCGGATCAGGAAAATCAGATCAGCGCCGGGATTCTGCAGGAAACCTATATATACGGACCGAATCCGGAAGATCAGGTGCCGGCCGGCGCACTGGTTCTGATCGGAGAATGGCAGGGCCGAAATCCGGCCGGCGCAGAGGTAATCCTGTATGACGAACAGGGGGAAATCCTGGGAGGCGTCAATGAGGATGGCAGTCCGAAAGCCGGACAGACGATCCTTGCCCCCGAACCGTCGAAGGACGGGGAGGAAATTGCGGAGGGGGAAATGTCAAAGGGGATTTGGCTTTACTGGCTGGATTCCGACAAAGGGCGTTCGGCAATCGATCTTCCTGAGCAAGTGCGCGCAGAGCTGTATTGGACCGAAACAGAAAACGACGCAGGCGAAAACGAAGCGGATATTACCGGGCGGAAACGATGGGTAGTCAGTGATACGCCTTTTACAAAACTGCCGAAGGAGCTGCCCACAGTGCGGCTAGAACAGTAGAAACGGCCTGTGACAGAGTGGAAAATGGTTGAAAGAATGCGGAAAAAAACAGAAAAGAAAAGAGTCGGCTCAGCATTGCCGGCGGTTCTGATTGCCTTTATGGTATGTGCTTTGCGGGGGGGAATACCGGCAAATCCGGTTATCGCCGCTGCCAAAACGGCGGCGGTGACGCTGACCGTAGAGGGAAACGAGGTTAAAGTGGCTCTTGAACTGCCTTCGGAAGCACAGGAAGGACAGTCGAATTATGATGAGACAAAATCTCTGCAGTTGGGCTTTCAGGTAAACATCCTTCGCGGCGAAGGAGAGAAGTATCGTCTCTCTTTCGTATTTGACAATGAGATTACCAGCAGTGTAAAACAGTTCAGCTATCAGGAGGAGACCGGGCTTCTGCAAATTTATCTGTCGGGGGAACAGGATTTGTATGCGGGCAGCGGCATTACGCTGGGGCGCATTGTGGTGGAATCGACAGGAAATTCTGATGTGACGGCCAGCATTCGTGTGGCGGAAAACAGTTTGAAAACGGTGAACGACGCCTTTGAGCTGCAGGAACAGCCCTTTACCGCGCCGGAGATGGTGCAGGTGACGGCAGACGTAAAACAGACGGAAAAAAACAGCCAAGCGGGAGAGGAAGCCGCAGAAAACGGGACAGAAAAACGGGAGGGAGAAACGGGAGGAACAGCCGGAGCGGACGCGGAAAGTCTACAGGAAAAAACCGCGGAAGAGGATGCCGGCGGGACACAGGAACAAAAGCCGCTGCTTCGATTGGTTCAAGCGGAAGAACAGGAACGGTTTTCTCTGAAAGATTTCTCGGTCCGGAGACTTCTGGCAAACGGAAAAACCCGCATTTTGCTGGGCATTGTGGCTGCTGCTGCCGCTGCGCTGGTTCTGGGAATCATCATAAGAATCGTTCATAACCAGAAGAAGAAAAAGAAGAAATGGTGGTAAAAGTTCCCCCCGACGGAAGCTGCCGGGGGGATTTTCCTAGATCTGTTCCGCGATTCTCGTGACGGCTACAAAAATCTGGGAAATTTTATACCATGTCCGATAATCTACGACCCCCGTGACAGGAAGGCCGAATACCGACTGAAATTCCTCTACGGCCCGCCGGGTATTTTCTCCGAATATCCCGTCGGGTACCAGAGAGGGAATGGCGGTGTATACGGCGGCAATGGCGTTTAACTGTTCCTGCATCTGCCGCACCTTCGGACCGCTTGAACCGATGGTCAGCTCATATCCGGGCCAGGAGGAGGGGATACCGCTGATCTGCTCGGCGGAATTGATATACATGTCGTCTCCATAATAATATCTGATAATATCTATGGGGTCATATCCCTGTTCCCCCAGCGACTGACTGCCCCACTGAGACATCCAGTCCGGGCAGGTAACCCGCCGGCCGTCACAATACTGTGTGAAAATCGGCTGTTTTACATCCGGTCTTGACAGATAGCTGCTGAAAATTTCGTCCACGGCCAGGCTGATGCTTTCGAAAATATTTCGGCCGTAGATCCACTTCTGGTCGTAAGCGGTGGAGGACGTGATGGTGAATTCGTATCCGCGATTTCTGTACCATTCGGTGTAAACCCTGTTCAGTGCAATGGACTGAATCGCCAGGATATTGGCAATTATGGTATTGGGCGCCCAGGTGGCATAGATTTCGCTGGAAGCCACATTTTTAATGTAATCAATATACGGAACATAATAGTTCGGCGCGGAAGAGTCAGAGGGAACGCCGTCATGAACGATAATGGTCTCAGGAATAACGACCCGGCTTAAGACGATCTCGCCGCTCTGATTTACAGGTTTGATTTCGTCCTCCGGGATTTTCTGCGGATAATCTCCATATAGCGTATGATCGGGAATATTGATATCTTCCTCCTGTATGTCCGGCTCCAATGGGATCAGCCGGGCAGGCTGTATGGACAGCGAACCGGGCAGGACCTCGGAACCGGAGATGACAAGAGGCTCAAAGCCGGGTGCCCGGACGGTGACGGTATAATCGGCATAGGGTTTCTGCTCTGAAGGCTCCAGACTGTATTCAATAGGCGGCGCGGACAGATCGATGGTATCGGTCTGTCCGGACAGATCCGTGGAGACCTCCTCCAGAATATTTTCAGGGTCCATTCCATAGGAAACGGATACGACAGCGTCAGACACGGGATAGTTATTGGCAGCCGAAACCACATTGACCCGGAGCTGTCCGGTACCGGTAAGCTGCGAGGCAGACAGAGGATGTTTACTCATAGAAAAGTCCTTTTGTGTTCAGATTACTTCAGTATATGCAGATTTTTCGGATTCTGCGCTTGACTATTGAAAAAAAAGTGATATACTATAGAAAGCGGCAGGAAAAGCTGCTGTTTTCTAAATATATATTTTTTATGCGGATATGGTTCATCGGTAGAACGCCAGCTTCCCAAGCTGGAAAGGGGGGTTCGATTCCCCTTATCCGCTTTTTTGTATTGTAAATTTAGTTATGAGCCTGTCGGCAAACCTGCCCTAAAAAGCCCTGTGGAACGTATCCTTTTTACCTGTGATACACTGAATTGGCAGGGCGCCGGATATTCGGATTTTTTACAAGCCAGTTTTTTGAGAGGAGTGGAGCAGGGGTTGAAGCAGCTTTATTTTAAGGCAGATGATGCCTGGGAGTCGGAACGGCTGGACAAATATCTGGCAAAGCAGTGCGGGGATCTGTCCAGGTCATATATTCAGAAGCTGTTGAAGGAAGGACATGTACTGGTAAACGGCCGGCCCGCAAAGAGCAGTTATCGGCTGGCGGACCGGGATGAGGTTTCATTTTCGGTACCGGATGCCATTGTTCCGGAAATATTGCCGGAGGACATTCCGCTGGATATCGTATATGAGGATCAGGATGTGATTCTGGTGAATAAGCCGAAAGGGATGGTAGTGCATCCGGCGGCAGGCCATTATTCCGGTACGCTGGTAAATGGTCTGATGTATCATTGCCGGGACAGTCTGTCAGGAATCAACGGTGTAATGCGTCCGGGAATCGTCCACCGGATTGATAAGGATACCTCAGGGCTTCTGATTGTCTGTAAAAATGACCAGGCCCATGCCTGTATCGCAGAACAACTGAAAGTTCATTCCATTACCCGGCGGTATCAGGCGATTGTACACGGACGTTTCCAGGAGGAAACGGGAACGATTAACGCCCCTGTGGGCCGGAATCCCCATGACAGAATGAAAATGGCCGTGAACAGAACCAACGGCAAAGAGGCTGTCACCCATTACAAAGTGCTGCGGCAGTGGGAGAGATATGCCCTGGTGGAATGCCGGCTGGAAACCGGGCGCACCCATCAGATCCGCGTCCATATGTCCTATCGGAACCACCCGCTGTTAGGAGATTATGTGTATGGCCCCGATCCGAATCCCGTGAAATGCAAAGGCATTACGCTGTCAGGGCAGGCGCTGCATGCACAGGTATTCGGCTTTGTCCATCCGTCAAGCAAAAAATATTTGGAGTTTGAGGCGCCGCTGCCGGAGTATTTTGCGGCGGCCGCAGAGCGGCTGGGGGCGGCATCAGGCGAAGGTTAAGGCAGGTTTCAGACGAACAGCAGTGAAGCGGACATTTTGAAATTGCTTTATAAATTTGACAAAAAATATGGGAATTATCAAAAAAGTGTGCTATACTATATGCAAAGTACAGCAAACATCTTTGGTATGCTGCGGAGGAGGTTGTTCGTATGGATAAAAAAGTAGTTATAACGATAGGACGTGAGAGCGGCAGTGGCGGGAAGCATATCGGCGAACTGATTGCACAAAAGCTGGACATTAAATTTTATGATAAGGAACTGTTGGCTGTGGCCGCGAAAAACAGCGGTTTGTGTGAGGAAATTTTTGAATTTCATGATGAAAAGCCGACAAATTCCTTTTTATATTCCCTAGTAACCGACACATACTCCATGGGGTATAATAACACCAGTTTTCTGGATATGCCTCTGAACCAGAAAGTATTCCTGGCTCAGTTTGACGCGATTAAAAAGATCGCGGAAGAGGAGTCCTGTGTGATCGTGGGACGGTGTGCCGATTATGCGCTGGCAGATCACCCCGGCGTGACCACCGTATTTATTCACGGTGAGCTGGAAGATAAGCTGAATTATCTCATGGAATATTATAAGCTGCCGTTAAACAAGGCAAAGGAATTTATGGTGAAGACGGATAAGAGCCGTGCCAGCTATTATAATTACTATGCTGACAAGAGATGGGGCAGTTCAAAGAGCTATGATATCTGTATCAACAGCAGTATGCTGGGACATGAAGGCACCGCGGATTTCCTGGTAGAGCTGATTAAGAGAAGATTTCAGTAAATGATCCGGCGATAAACAGTCATAAAACGCGGAAAGCGGCGTTCCCTGATCCCTGATTTGGAGGGAGAGGGGGAACGCCGCTTTCAGTATCCGTTTAATATTTTATTTCTTTTTATTTACAATTCATTCTCGTCCGTTTCCTCTTCATCCTCGGCATATTCGAGAATATCGCCGGGCTGGCAGTTCAAAGCTTTGCAGATTGCGTTTAGTGTGCTGAAGCGAACGGCTTTTACTTTTCCTGTTTTCAGGTAGGAAAGATTGACATTTGATATTCCAACCTGGGCCGCAAGGTCGTTTAACCGCATTTTTCTGTCCGCCAACACCCTGTCAAGACGAATAATAATCATAGCGTATGATCCACCTCATCCTGTAAATATATTCCATAATGAATGATATAGGCGGCTACAAGAAAAGCAACATTCGGAATGATGCCGCTTAATATATCTTTTCCCGTGGCGACTGCAATTCGTCCGTCGCAGATCAGATTGACAAGAGCAGCAATCAGCAATTTGGCAAGAGGAGCAAAAAGAGCCGCGGATAACTGCAGCAGTCCATAATAAAGTAAATAAAATGCATTTTGTTCCGTGAAAATCTGTCCGTTGCTGATGTTGATAAATACGCGGCTTAAAAACCAGAAGGCAAAGATCAGAGGAACCACACTGACTGCAAACATAAGGGAAATCCCGATCTGAATGGTCAGATCGATTTGATCGTCAGCATCTGCCCACACGTGAATATCGTCATTGGTGTACACAGTCAGAGAGCGGGAAGACGGGTTATGATTTTTTTCCGCATAGATTGCAGAACTATAAGACGCAGTACTTGTATGAAGATAAAAAGTCTGCCGCCCCATCAGACTCAGAGCCAGAGTCAGCAAAAGAATCAGTATGGCGAGATAGCAGGCGAATGTCATAAACCTGGCGGCAAGTTTTGCATAGCGTTTGTTAATCAGTTTCCGTATTTGTTTCATATTAGATCACCTCTATTTTAGAATAGCAGATGAATTCTATTATGTCAATAAAATTTTAATGTTAATCATTAATTATTTAATGTAGATAAAAGTTTTTGGTCAGCGGGCCGCTTTGGCGGCATTCTACTTTTCCGCCGCACACGTAAAAATGCCGGCAAAGCCCGAAAAAAATGGGCGATACCGACATTTTTGATGAAGTATCCGATAAAATATGGCAGTAACGTATCTTGCCGGATGATTTATTCCACTGTTACCGATTTTGCCAGATTACGGGGTTTATCTACGTCAAGCCCTTTTGAAAGGGAAGTGTAGTAAGCCAGCAACTGTAAAATGACAACGGTGGGCAGACCGGTAAACTGATCGTTCTGTGCGTCCACTGTGAAATGAATATCGCAGATTCCCTCCGGAATTTCAGCAGATTTTTTGGTAATCAGAATGACATAAGCCCCTCTGGCCCGTACCTCCCGAATGTTGGAAATTGTTTTCTGGAACACATGGCTTTGGGTGGCAAAGGCAACCACCGGCGTATTTTCCTCAATCAGAGCGATGGTGCCGTGTTTCAGTTCTCCGGCCGCATAGGCTTCTGCATGGATATAGGAAATCTCTTTCAGTTTCAGCGCGCCCTCCAGTGAGTAGGCATAGTCCAGTCCCCGGCCGATAAAATAGGTATCGTCTGCTGTCTTGATATGATGAGCCGCTTTTTCAATCTCATCCGTCTGTTCCAGAATTTCTTCGATAGCCGGAACACAGGACAGCAGGTTTTCCATAAAGGTCTTTCCCTCCTGAACCGTATATCTGCCTCTGACCAGAGACATCCGGCAGGCGATCAGATACATGGAAGCAAGCTGTACGGCATAGGCCTTTGTGCTGGCCACGGCGATTTCCGGACCGGCATGGGTGTAGAGAACATAATCACTTTCCCTGGCGATGGTGGAGCCTTTCACGTTTACTACTGATAAAACCGGGGCTCCCAGGCTTTTGGCCAGACGCAGAGCGGCCAGGGTGTCAATGGTTTCTCCGGACTGGCTGATCACGATCACCAGCGTTTTTTCATCTGCCAGCGGCTGTTCATATCTGAATTCCGAAGCGATATTCACGGAAACGGGAATTCTGAGCATAGGTTCCATCAGCGCTTTTCCTACCATACCCGCATACATGGCGGTGCCGCAGGCGACAATCGCGATGTTTTCACAGTTTGTGAATAAACTGTCAGGAATCTGCTCATTTTGAAAATCCGGCAGGCCTTCTTGAATCCTGGGCAGTACCGTTTTCCGGATCGCCTCGGGCTGTTCGTGGATTTCTTTTAACATAAAGAAGGGATAGCCGCCTTTCTGGGCCGACTCCACATCCCAGTTGACTTCCAGCATCTCCGGCGCTACAGGCTGATCCTGCTCATCCAGCAGGGTAATTCGGTCTTTATCCAGTACCATAATATGATATTCCGGAACAATAAAATAGCTGTTGGAGTAGGAGATCAGCGCCGTCAGATCAGAGGCGACGAAAGCGCCCTGGTCTGACATGGCCGCCACAAGGGGACTGACATTTCTGACACAGTAAATCCGTTCCGGGATATCCGCAAATAAAATGCAGAAAGCAAAAGAGCCTTTCAGAACCTCAAGCGCGCTGTGAATCGCTTTTAACGGATCTCCATCGTAAAAGTGATTGATGACCTGTGCCGCAACCTCGGTGTCGGTTTCTGACACAAGATGCCCCTGCAGGTGAAAGGTATCCGTAAGCTCATGATAATTTTCGATAATTCCGTTATGAATCAGCGTTACCTTTCCGGCCTGATGCGGGTGAGCATTTTGTTCCGTAACGCCGCCGTGGGTCGCCCATCTGGTGTGACCGATTCCGCAGTGGGAGAGAGGAATGCCCGTATTCTGGCAGATTTCCTGCAGATTTGCCACCTGGCCTACCTGCTTATATAAGGAAACGCCGCCATTTCCGTTCTCCAGGGCAATTCCTGCGCTGTCATAGCCTCTGTATTCCAATTGGAGAAGTCCTTTCAGCAAAACTTCCTTCGCATCCAGATTACCGGTATATCCAATAATTCCACACATATATGTTCTGTCTCCTTTATACGATGATTAAAGTATCAAATTTTCAAAGTACGCAAAATGATTTTCATTATGAAATCGCATGATTTCGTAAAATTATGTTCGGCAATGTATTTTACCGCATTTCATATCATTCCAGTTATATTGTATTTGTTTTGCAGTTACCTGCATATTTGTCAATATATCTCGTACCTGGAAATCCGCACGGGGGAGTATCCGCCGAATTTTCGATTGCTCCCCACCTCGTCATCCTTTTTTATTCTTGCTGACCGTCCGTTAAAAAAGGCGCTGGCGCTTTTTAATATTTAATTGTTAATCCCGATATTCAATTTTTTGATTACAGCCTCCTTACTGCAAACGCAATTATAATAACATTATATGAAAAAAAGGTCAAGTGTTTACGGAAGATGGGTATGGATGGCAATCTACAACTATTCGCAAAACTCAACTTTAACGAATAGTTGTAGGGCTTTTCTTTTGAAAAAGGCATAAAGGCATTTTTGTATCAAAATTCTATTTTATATTGCTAATTCAAAATTTCTTAAATGCCTTAAAAAGTATTGTTACTCTCTCGGATTTGTAAAAGGCGGCGCAATCAGTCTCTCATATGTTGATCGCGAAGTATGTTTGAAAAACCTCGTTGCTGTAACTACAGAAGGTAAATGTTACAGTTACAAAAGGTAAAAACATTTATTGGGTGCTTACTTTATCAGAATATTTTACCAGAATATAAATTTTAGACTTTATTCCAGTCTCTAATAATAAGATATTTCTTGACCGGATTCTACACAAATTTTTAAAACTTTTTAAAACCTTTTTAAAATCAGGAAAAAAGTTCCTTCTTTTGGCGAAATATGCTATAATTACAACGTTGCCACTCCCAGACAGGCAAAGGAAGGGGGTGTTCTATGTGGAAGTGATTGCTTCTTTTATCCTTACTGTTATGGCAGGTGTTGTTTGCCACCTCATCTGCAAATGGTTAGACAGTAAAAAAAGCGGTAACTGACCTATGGTTTAAGCCGCCATTGCCAAAACGGAATAGAAAAACCCCCGGACTGGCCTCCGGGGGTTTTTCGCTTTGTCCTATATGGACTGATTGCTTCTTTTTGCCTGTGCCTATTATAGCATAACCCAGAACCCATTTCAATATGCAATTTTCAATTAAGGAGCGATTAAGGAGCAATACTCTCCCCTAAATACTCTCCTATCATATCATCAGATTCTTTATACCTGCAAGTCTCTCAGCATATGATCGATCTGTTTTTCATACTCTTCATCTGCCACTTTGATTCGATACAAAGGCAGATTGATCGTCTGAAATACATTGTCTTTAAATTCGTCAATCTTCCTTGCTTTTTCCTGCTGATGTGAATAATCGTCCAGTTCCAGACCTGCCAGTAAATATAATTTACTGTTACAAATCAAAAAATCAATATGTCTTGATTTAATATAACCCCGATATTTATAATAATTTTGCCTGTCAGTCACCGTGAGGAAATCTTCCATTCGTACCTTGGGACATATGAGCAGATTTTTATCATCACATTTTTTCTTCAAAATCATATAAAATTTATATTCTGTCTTTGTCAGAAGCATTCTTTTTTCATAAGGATATATCTCACATGGTTTAAAATCAAAATCCGGACGATTGACTTCCTCTTGAATCCGCCGCTTCTTTTTTGATAATTTACCTATGATATTTAAAACAAGTAAAACAACAAGAATAATGATTATGTAGATGGCGTTCATTTGTATTCCTTTCCATTTCGGAATTTTATTTCATTATGTTTTCAGTACTGTTTAAAAGGTATATGCCCGTTCATTGAAAGTGATTTTTTGATGCAAAAATCAGCTTTCGGTCATTGTAACATTGATTTTTTGTTTTGTCCATCGGTTTCTGACAGTGGTTTCGATTCAAAAAAAACATTTGTGGCCGTGGGTGAAACCTGATATAATTAGGTAAGAAAACCAAACAGCTTGCAGAGGAAAACCATTTATGAAATTACAAAGATTACTCAGCTATACAAGACGTGCCGTAGATGACTACCGGATGATCCTGCCCGGCGACCGCATCGCCGTAGGCATATCCGGCGGGAAGGACAGTCTGACACTGCTCTATGCGCTGCATGGCCTGAAACGCTTTTATCCCAGTGCTTTTGAGCTGCAGGCGATTACCGTAGACCTTGGGTTTCCCGATTTTGATCTGAGCCGGATTCAGGCGCTTTGTGAACAGTTGGAGGTTCCCTATACAATTGTAAAAAGTGAAATCGGTCAGATTATCTTTCAGGAGCGGAAAGAAACAAACCCCTGCTCTCTCTGCGCAAAGATGCGCAAAGGGGCGCTGAATGAAAAGGCAAAAGAATTGGGGTGCAATAAAATTGCATATGCCCATCATCAGGATGACGTGGTGGAAACCATGCTTCTGTCTCTGATTTATGAAGGGCGTTTTTATTCGTTCTCTCCTTACACGTATCTGGATCGTATGGATCTGACAGTGATCCGTCCGATGCTGTATATTCCGGAGGCCGAGGTAATCGGATTTCAGAATCTGATGAAGCTTCCGGTTTGTAAAAGCCCCTGTCCGGCCGACGGCCACACCCGCCGGGAATATGCCAAAGATCTGCTTCGGCAGTTGAATCAGGAAAATCCGGGAGTAAAAGAACGAATGTTCTCTGCCATTCTCAACGGAAACATCAAAGGCTGGCCGCAGAGACAGCCGCAGACCGGCAAAGGAGGTTCGGTTTCCAATGAATAATCGCCCCTATCATGAACAGGTTGATATCGAAAACATACAAAAACTGCGGGGACTGATCGCCGCTCTCCCACCCTTTGTCAAAGAATTTTTCCGTGGGATTGAGCCTGTTACATCTTCCAGAACCAGAATTGCCTATGCCTATGATTTGAATGTTTTTTTTGATTTCTTACAGAAAAGCAATCCCGAATTGCAGAAAATGGACAAAAAAAGTATTCCGCTGGAGCTGCTGGATCAGTTGACAGCTTCAGATCTGATGGAATATATGGAATATTTAAAATATTACAGTAAGGATGCCTCCGAACATATCAATAAAGAACGGGGAATTATGCGTAAAACCGCTTCCCTGAAAACGTTTTATAATTATTTTTACCGTCACGAACTGTTAAAAAATAACCCTGCGGCATTGCTTACCCTTCCCAAAACATCAGAAAAAGCCATTATCCGTCTGGATATCGACGAGGTAGCCATGCTGCTGGACCATATCGAGGATGGCGATGAGCTGACCAAATCGCAGAAGGCATTCCATAAAAAGACAAAGGTTCGAGATCTGGCACTGATCTCCCTTCTTTTGGGTACCGGAATCCGTGTGTCAGAATGTGTCGGTTTAGATCTGTCTGACGTGGACTTTAAAAATGACGGCATTAAAATTCATCGAAAAGGCGGAACAGAGGTTATCGTCTATTTCAGCGATGAGGTGGAGGAAGTACTGAAAGATTACATGGAGGAACGCAAGCGGATCATAGCTGTGGACGGACATGAAAACGCCCTTTTTCTCTCCTTGCAGAAAAAAAGAATCAGCGTGCGGAGTGTGGAAAATATGGTCAAAAAATATACGCGCTCCATCACGACGCTGAAAAATATCACACCACATAAACTGAGAAGTACATATGGAACCAATCTGTATCAGGAAACCGGCGACATTTATCTGGTGGCGGACGTTCTGGGACACTCTGATGTCAATACCACCAGAAAGCATTATGCGGCTATCGAAGATCAAAACCGCAGATATGCCCGGAATAAGGTGCAGCTTAGAGAAAAACGCACGAAACAGGAATAAGCCATGTCCCTGGAGAAAATCCGTAAAATCGGAGGATCGGAGGAAGAACTACAGTTCTTCCTCTATTTTAATAATATCCCCTTCTCTCAGCTCCTGCTGGAACATTCCCGGCATTCCGTTTACACTCAGATTCACCTTTCCTCTCGGATTTTTCAAATCAATACCGGAATACTCGATCATGTCCATCAGATAGTAAGGCATCCCGTCTCCTTTACGGGGAAGACGAATGGGAGAATCATTCAAATAAAACAGGAGCGGTTTGGTTGACGGCGTTGCTCTGGGGGCGGGGGCGGGAACAGGCGCAGGTTCGGGTTTAACCTGAACGGACTCCTGCCTGGTTTCCGCAGCAGGTTCGGAAGCTGCCGCAGATGCGGCGGAAACATTTCTTGGCGCCGGAATTCCCGGTGCCGGGGCGAAAGATTCCGGCGTTTGATCCGCAGAAGCCGACGGATCAGGCAGTGGAATATTCGGTGCCGGAGGATCGGAAACCAACGGAGCGGTTTCGTGGAACGTCTGCTCTCCCGCCGTCACTGCCGCCGGAGGAACCATTGCGGCGGTGTCCTGTACATCCTGCATCGTATCTGTTGCAGTACTCTGTGCATCGTTTATTGCAGCGTCTGACACAGTATCTTTTATAATGTCCGGTGTGTCTTTATCCGTTCTGTCATCGGTGTTTTCGGCCGAAACTTCTTCTTCCGCCGGTTTTTGTATCTCCGGGCGTATCATTACAATGATATCTCCGGTTTTCAAAGGCGTTTCCAGCGGCATATATTTTCCGTTCAGCGTGATTTCCAGACAGGTGGCGGCCCCTTCGATATCGCCCAGACATGCCTTTGCGTCTCCGCCCGTAACGGCAGGAATAAAATCAATATTATCGCCGGCCCGGACCACATCCGACAGCTTTCCTTCTTTCTTATTAATCAAAAGGGAAGCCGGCTGAGAAGACATACCGTAAAATACTTTTCGCTTTCCGTTCACCGTCACGGTCAGGTTCATGCCGTGACGCCCAAGAATATCCTGAAAGTTATATCCGTTCATCATCAGCAGATTTAAAACCGTAAAGCTGCCGCTCCGGAATAGTTTGGCCGGTTTATTATTCAGAATTACCCGGAAACTGTCATTGATCAGATTTAAACCGGAGGAAATAACGATTCCCAAAGGTGTGGCATATTCCGGGTTATTCAGATCATATTCATTGGAAAACGCATTTGTCTGAAAATTGTTTCCGGCGATTGCCACCCGGTTGGCATCCATTTGAAGCGCGGCAGTCAGTCCTTCTTTCAGCCCTGACAGTTTGCTGCCTCCGCCTGCCAGAAACAATGCGGAGGGAGGGCCGCCGTTTACATCCAGGATCTTGCCGGCGATCTCTCGGCATAAAAGCTCGGTTGTTCCCTGGATACAGCGCAGAAGTTCCTCCTGAGCAGCGGTCCGTTCAAATCCGAGAATGTCCGTAAAAGTGATCTCCTTGCTCAGCCCGATCTGCGATTTCACTTTCTCAGCAGTGCCGAAATCCACCAGATATTCCTTCATGATCGTCTCCGTGATTTCGTCTCCGGCTACGGTCGCCATCGTGTAGCCTGTCACGCTTCCGTCGGTACAGGCGGCAATATCCGATGTTCCGGCGCCGATATCCACCATAACCAGGTTCAGAAGTCTGAGATTCTCCGGAATAGCGGCATTAATAGCGGCGATGGGCTCCAGGGTAATGCTGGCTACCTCCAGACCGATTTTATTCATGGTTGTATATAAACTCTCCACCACCTCGCTGGGAAGAAAGGTTGCGATCAGATCAACTTTTACATGCTTTCCCCGATGGTCTTTTAAGCTGGATATCATATACTGATCGAGAAAATACTGGCATACGGTATATCCTACGAGATAAAAACGGCGGGTGTCATTTATCGCTTCATTGTCTGCGTCAAAAGCGTCTTCTGCTTTTGTAATGGCGCCGGCTTCCAGACGGCTGATAATCTCATCGTCGATTAACTGTGTCCCCGGAAGATTTAATTCAAAATCAGCCCGCTTGGTCTGCAGGGCCCTTCCTGCCGCCGCGACGCAGACGCGGGTCAATTTACATTGTATCTTATCTTCCAGACGTTTTTTTATTTTATTAGCCAGTGCTGAAACTTTTTCTATATTTTCAATTTGTCCGTCGATCATAGCCCGTTCCGTATGGTTTTCCTTTTCAACGGCGATGATTTTCACTTTATCGTTCTCAACGGTTCCCACCATTCCGATAATACTTCTTGTTCCGATGTCCAAAGCAAAAATAATGCGGTCTGCCTGCACCTGCATTTTTTTGACCTGTTTTCTGGCCATGCCCATCCTCCTTAGCTGCACTGCACTTGCAAATTTTTATAATAAAGTACCCGGACAGAATACGAAAGCGACGCATTCTGCCGGATTCGGGTATTCACTCAGATATTATTATATTAAAATTATAATCTGATGTAAATCTCTTTTTGCAAGAAAAATACACAGCCAGAGCACAGCTCCCAGAAAGAATATAAAGAAAACAGATAACATGGAAATCAGATCAGTCACAGCGTAAATGATACGTTTTTAGAGCATATGTTCCGTTCTGATAAAAGCATTATCTATATTCATCATCATAATAAAATACAGTCAGATAATTGCCGGCATGGATGGTGTCATCTTTCAGGTTATTCATAAATTTCAGTTCTTTCACACATGCCCTGGTATCCAGATCATATGCATCGGCAATCTCGCTGGCGATGCTCCACAGCGTATCTCCGTTCTGAATCTCTATGCTGGTATAATATTTGTATCTGGTCTGCTCCTGTCCTCTCGCTTTGATTCCCCTGAAAATGATGGTGAACAGAATCAGGAGAATCAGAAATACCAGGCCGGCCAGAAATACCGATTTTTGTCCGTCCTGTTTACGGATTCTCAAAATGTCAATATTCCGGATTTTGCTTTCAATGATTGTTCTGATGTAATTCATAAGACCCCTCCTGACAGTAAATGACGATGGATGCGGCGTGCACGAACAAATGTTTGCACTTATTATATGGCACGAACAGATGTTTGTCAATCTTTTTCGAACAAATGTTTCAAAAACATTTGCTTTTTTATCGAACGTGTGTTAGTATAGTAACAGAATGAACTGCGGCATTCACAAGGGAGGAATTACATATGCCAAATGGAAAAATTACGCCAAAGCAACAGGAGATTCTTGATTTTATAAAGAAAGAAATTTTGCAGAAAGGGTACCCGCCGGCCGTTCGGGATATCTGCCAGGCAGTGCGTTTGAAGTCAACCTCATCTGTCCACTCCCATCTGGAAACTCTGGAGAAAAACGGATATATCCGTCGCGATCCTACGAAACCCAGAGCTATTGAGATTCTTGACGAAGAATTTTATATGAACCGGAAAGAGATGATTCAGATTCCCATTATCGGAAATGTGGCCGCCGGAACACCCATTCTGGCAGTGGAAAATATCGAAGACTATTTTCCCATGCCTGCCAGCATGGTTCCGGATAAAGACCTGTTTATTCTGCGTGTAAAAGGCGACAGTATGATTAACATGGGGATTCTGAACGGGGATTTTGTGATCGTGGCCCAGGCCGATACCGCTGAAAACGGAGAAGTGGTGGTAGCATTGGTAGATGATTCCGCTACGGTAAAACGTTTTTACAAAGAGAATGACTATTACCGTTTACAGCCGGAAAATGATGCGATGGAACCGATTATTGTTCCGGAAGTGACGATTCAGGGAAAAGTCGTCGGGTTGCTGCGCATGAATATTTCTTAAATGTATATATATTTTTAAAGGTATATACGGACAGAACGCACTGCTTGTCTCTCTCCGGTCATGCCTGACCTGGGAACTGCAGTGCGCTCTGTAATATCACAAAATTTTTTGAAAAATCCCGAATCGGATACTTTTCGGAGTATTCCACAGCCATTTTATGACTCGCTGTCTCCTGTTCCGTCCGTTTGATTTTCATTCATTTCCACGACTTTTCCGTCCCTCCAGATTCGTTCCAGATCATAGAACCTTCTGTCGTCCCTGGAAAAGACATGGATAACCACGTCGGAAAAATCCATCAGGATCCAGATTGCCGACTGATAGCCTTCGATCTGTCTGAGCTGATATCCGGCCTGTCCCATTTTTTCCAGCACTTCGTCGGCGATGGCCTGTACCTGATTGATATTTGCACCGTTGGCGATAATAAAATAGTCTGCCAGCACGGACACCTCGGATATGTCGATTACCCGGATATCTTCCGCCAGCTTTTTATCCAGTGCCTGATATGCCGTTTTCACCATGTCCATTGATTTTGACATTATCGGTTCGTCTCCTTTTCTTTATAATATAGATATGCCTGTTTTGTGGTATCGTCAATGATACCGCCGCTGCGTTCCAGATATTCCAGAATCTGTTTCATTACCTGATAAATACAGTTGTCCAAATCCTGAAAAGCCAGCCGGCGGATATCGTCCAGATTCGGGGCCTGATCTCTCCTGGGTTCAATATAATCCGCTAGATAGATTATTTTCTCCAGAAGCGTCATGCCGGGCCTTCCGGTAGTGTGGTATCGGATGGCGGAGGCAATTTCCTGATCCCCCACATGATATTCCGAAACAGCCATCTCTGCTCCCAGCTTCGCATGAAGCAGCAGAGGATTTTGGTGCTCGGCTTCCGAAATTTCGATCTTATATTTTTCGCATTGCGTTATCATCTCACCGGCCTTGTACTGTCTGGCACAGTCGTGAAGCAGCCCTGCCAGCTCCGCCTGTTTCAGATTACCGCCATACCGCATGGCCAGGCAGACAGCCGTATAGGAAACGCCGAGGGTATGTTCGTAGCGATGAGGCTTTAACCGTTTTTGTAACTGACTGCGGATTTCAAAAATATCTGTCATACTTTTTGTCATTCACTTTCATTATTGTTGTACGCACGCTTTATCGGATTTAGCGAATAGGTATATAAAGCCTGTTTTCCTGAATATATTTGATCACTTTATCCGGCACATAATACCGGATGGAATGTCTGTCAGCCACCAATTTCCGAATCATACTGCTGGAAATATCCAGATTCACATATTGCAGCGGATAAATTCTGCCGTGATACCGTTCCGTTAAAAAAGCTATTTTTTCCGCCAGCAGTCCTTCGGATCCCTCGCCCCGGTTTGCGGCTAAAATAGTAGCCAGCCGAAATATTTTTTCCGGTTCATGCCAGTCTTCCATATAATACAGGGAATCCGCTCCCACTATAAAATAGTAGGTGTTTTCCGGATTCTCCCTGCAAAACCATTCCAGTGTTTCGGAAGTATAGGAATATCCGGTTCTCATCCGTTCCAGATCGGAACAGATAAAATGAGGATTGTTTTCAATGGCGGCCTTTACCATTTCGGCCCTCTGTTCATAGCAGGTGATCCTGCGGCCCGCTTTATGAGGCGGATCGGAGGAAGGGAGAAAAACCACCTGATCCAGATGAAAGAAATCATATGCGGTTTCTGCCAGGCGAAGATGCGCGATATGAATCGGATCAAAGGTTCCTCCCATGATTCCTATCTTTTTACCAGCCATAGAAGCCTCCCAGTGGTTTCGGTGCTATCCGGCCCCATGCTACAGATTCTTCAGTTCAAAACGGCTTTTTTCTTTTGCCTGTCTGAACAGTACGACTTTTCTGCCGATCACCTGGACGACCAGGGATCTTGTCCGTTCTGACAATGTAACGGCCGCTGTTTTCGGATCGTCAGGGCAGCTTTTTAACATATTGAGTTTAATCAGTTCTCTTGCTTCCAGCGCTTCGTCCACTGCTTTGGTTAATTCTGGGGTAATGCCGGATTTGCCCACCTGAAAGATCGCATCCATGGTCATGGCTGCGCTTTTCAGATAAGCCCGTTGTCTGCTGTTTATTGATATCATGGATATCTCCTTTAAAGATTATTTATAATAATCGAACTGTAAATTGTATATTTTCACGGTATCCCCTTCCTGAATTCCCTGATCTTCCAGTTCTTTTAAGATACCGGAGGTTTTCAGGAACTTCTGGAAAAAGGCGAATCCTTTTTCGGAATCCAGATTGGTGTAGCCCAGCATTTTATCGATTCTGGGGCCTTCCACACCGTATACACCCTCTTCCAGTTTTTCCACTGTGAAGGGCAGGCTCTCATTGTCGGGAAAATCCAGGTCGAATTCAGGCTCGAAGATTACGGGGGCGGTATCCATGGTTTTTAGAAGTTCCGCCACATAATACAGCAATTCCTGGAGTCCCCGGCCGCTGACTGCCGAAATGGGAAATACATGGATTCCCTTCGGTTCAAATTCATTTCTGATCCGTTCCAGAGGATCTGGCTCTCCCGGTGCCTGAAAAACGGCGTCCATTTTGTTGGCGGCGATTACCTGGGGGCGTTTCAGCAGTTCCGGATTATAAGCCTCAAGCTCTTTGTTGATGGCATTGATATCCGCAATGGGGTCCCGTCCTTCCACGGAAGCGGCATCTACCATATGGATCATCACCTTGGTCCGTTCGATATGCTTCAAAAAGGCATGTCCCAGTCCCACGCCCTTGGAGGCACCCTCGATCAGCCCTGGAATATCGGCGATGACAAATCCGCTGCCCTCTCCCATGTCTACCACGCCCAGCACAGGATTCAGCGTGGTAAAATGATAATTGGCGATTTTGGGACGGGCATTGGTCACACGGGAGAGAAAGGTGGACTTTCCCACATTGGGGAAACCGACCAGTCCCACATCCGCGATCACCTTTAACTCCAGCCGCACCCACAGCTCCCGGCCCGGCTGTCCGGGCTGGGCATATTTCGGAACCTGCATGGTGGCAGTGGCATAATGCATATTCCCCTGTCCGCCCCGGCCGCCTTTTAAAAGGACCTCCCGCTTGTGCTCTCCTGACATATCAATAATGACTTTGCCCGTTTCATCATCTTTAATAACGGTTCCGGCAGGGACTTTGATCACCAGATCTTTTCCGTCAGCGCCGTGGCACTTGCGTTTTTTTCCTTCCTCGCCGCTTTGAGCCACATATTTGCGGACATGCCGAAAATCAGAAAGGGTGTTCAGACCTTCGTCTACCTGAATGATGATGTCGCCGCCCCGGCCTCCGTCTCCGCCGTCAGGGCCGCCATTGGGTACATAGAGTTCCCTGCGGAAGCTGACATGGCCGTCTCCGCCCTTGCCAGACTTTATAAATATTTTTGCACTGTCTGCAAACATAAACTCCTCCATATCTGATACCACGGGACAGACTTTCCGGCATGGATCTTTCCCCGTGATATGGCGCCATGTCACAAAAAGCCGACCCATTCCTGGTGTCGGCTTTGATACTTACAAAATACCCGGCAGAATGCGCCGATAACGCATCCTGTCGGAATACGAACGATGATTATTCGTTTACAACCTTCGGATATACAGAAACCTGCTTTTTGTCTCTGCCTTTTCTCTCAAACTTTACCACACCGTCAACCAGCGCGAATAACGTGTCGTCTCCGCCGCGGCCTACGTTGTTGCCGGGATGGATTTTGGTGCCACGCTGTCTGTAGAGAATGTTTCCGGCTTTTACAAACTGTCCGTCCGCTCTCTTTGCACCCAGTCTTTTTGACTCGGAATCTCTGCCGTTCTTAGTAGAACCAACACCTTTTTTATGGGCAAATAACTGAAGATTCATTTTCAACATCACTTTACGCCTCCTTATACAGGATCTTAATGTACTTACTACCATACGCGCTGCGTATGCTTTCCAGGCCCAAAGCCAGGCTTTTGACTAAAAGCTGGGATGTGTCGTCCCTTCTGGTTTCCAGCCGCAGATACATCGCTCCGCGTTCTTCCTCCGTCCGCGTTTCAATCTGGTCGGAAGAAAATGCTTCCAAACTGTTCACAGTATTGGTGGAAAGGGCTGATACGGCGGCGCATACGATATCGGAACCATAGGCGGCATAGCCGGCATGTCCTTGAATCGCAAAGCCTTTATACCGTTTGTCAGCGTCAAGATAAAACTTTACACGAATCATTACTGGTTGATTTTTTCAATCTTTAATTCCGTATAGAGCTGTCTGTGGCCGTTTTTCTTATGATAGCCGGTTTTTCTCTTATACTTGTAAACAATTACCTTTTTCGCTTTTCCATTGCCGACTACCGTGGCTGTCACGGAAGCACCTGCCACCGTAGGGGTTCCGACGGTAAACGTCTCACCGCTTACAGCAAGTACCTGGTCAAAGTTATACGTAGAACCTGCTTCCACGTCCAGCTTCTCTACTCTGATGACATCTCCTTCAGCTACTTTGTACTGTTTACCACCTGTTGCTATAATTGCGTACATATGGCAACCTCCTTAATTCAATACTCGCCAACTGTGGCGTCCGTTTGAAAACGGCACTTATACCTCGTTGTGCGGCACACGAAGATATCTTAACATTAATGGAATAGTCTGTCAATGGTTTTACGGCAAAAATTTACCGCTCCTGAAATGTATTTTTAAACGCTACTCTTTTAGCGCATGATTGCGTTTAGTCTT
>CAOKOL010000036.1 GCA_948470335.1 uncultured Lachnospiraceae bacterium
GGAGAGCATCTGCCTTACAAGCAGAGGGTCATAGGTTCGAGCCCTATAGGCCCCAGGAAGCCGGCGTGGCGGAACTGGCAGACGCACAGGACTTAAAATCCTGCGGACCTAATCGTCCGTACCGGTTCGATTCCGGTCGCCGGCATAAAAAAACCAGCAGAAATGCTGGTTTTTTTGTGTTACATATATTCAGGCGTACATTAATCGACCTTTTGGTTCCGGTATTTCCCATCCCAATTCCTCAGCCCGGTCTATCCATTTCTGAATGATCACCTGAACATTTTCGATAAGCTCAGCCAGGGTTTTACCGTCGGCCATACATCCGGGCAGTTCAGGCACTTCGGCCAAATAACAGTTATCTTCTTTACTCCACCAGGTAATGATTTCATATTTTGCCATTTTACATACCTCCGCAGGTTATATTATGCTGTTTTAGGAAATTTCTAATCTGTCTTATCTGATAAGACTTGGCTTTGGAATCTGGTCAAGGATTTTTTCTATGTCACAGGTGACTTTTGTGGTGAGGGGGTTTTCAGTAGCGAAATTATCTAAAGTGACATCTCATTCGATTTTCCTGAAAAAGCATCCATATTAAGGCCATTTGCAGTTCTATATTCTTTTATAGTATCTCCTAATGTCATGTATTTCAGCATTGTCTTACTGACGAATTCCTTCAAAAAATTTGTAAGTGAACAGGTACTTTAACGTTTAAATAGTGTCTAAATATAACTAGTTAAACATGATAAAAAGAGATGAAAGCTCGAAGGAGGTAAGAAAATGTCGAAAAAATTTGCGCAGGAGTATTTTTTTCTGACTCTGGGAGGAAAAATTGATGCGGACTGGCCGGGTTATGAGCCGGGGAGAAAACTGAGGGTTGTGAAAAAAACAGTGCAGCGAAAAGATTTTATGTATGTAGTTGGGCCTTGCAATACCCACGTGTATTTTGATACAATAACTGCACGTAAACTGCTTCGTCTGGAAGCGGAGGGTATTTATTACAACTGCCACTATGTCGATCGGCAAAATGACGGGATTCTTTATGTGCTGATGTGCCGCGTGGGCGGAATGTTTCATCCGGAGGATATACTGCTGTAAAGCACTGAAAATTTTCCGGCAGGACTGCGGAAAGGTCTGCCGCGGCCTGGGGGGTACATGAAGATCTACAGGGAGGTACTGTTTTGTTCGGAAAAAATATGTATAAAGGTTATCTGCGGATTCTGTTGGGAACGGCGATTATGGCTTTTGCCATAAAGTGTATTTACGACCCGGTGGGGCTTGTGACCGGGGGTGTTTCAGGACTTGCGATTATTGTGAAGAATATGGGAAAGGCTTTGACGGGACAGGAGATTCCGCTGTGGCTGACTACCACTGTGCTGAATATTCCGCTGTTTCTGGCCGCCATATACATCCAGGGGTTGAAGCCGGTTTTTAAAACCCTGTTCGCGACGGCCTCCCTGTCTCTGTTTCTCGCCATTGTGCCGTCCTTTACGGTGGTGGAAAATGATCTGTTTCTGGCGGCTGTGTTTGGCGGCCTTCTGTCCGGCGTCGGCTTCGGCCTGGTGCTGGGCGGACAGGCCACGACCGGGGGCACGGATCTTCTGGCGGCGCTGATCAGAAGGCGGATGAAACAGTATTCCGTGGCGCAGCTTTTACAGGTGCTGGACGGGCTGATCGTGCTGGGCGGTGCGGCCGTATTCGGACTGAATTATGCGCTGTATGCGATGGTGGCCGTATTTTTTGTCAGCAAGGTTTCGGATATGATTATTGAGGGCTGGAAATTTTCGAAGCAGGCGTTCATTATTACCGACAAAACCGAAGAAATTGCGGCAAGACTGCTGAGCGATCTGGACAGGGGCGTTACAAGCCTGTATGCCAGGGGCATGTACTCAAAACAGGAGCGGCAGGTTTTATTCTGCGTGGTTTCCAAAAAAGAGATTGTGCGGCTGAAAGAACTGATCGGGGAGATGGATCCGAAAGCCTTTGTGATCGTCTCCGACGTAAGGGAAGTGCTGGGGGAAGGATTCGTGGAACTGTCGCAGTAGTCCTTCGGGGGCCGCTGCGGCGGCCCTTTGGCATGCACGGCAGTTTTCATAGTATTCTTTGTAAAAAAAGGGATAACTTTAGTAATATCCCATATGAGGGAAAAAACGGTGAAGAAAACGTGGTAAAACTCTACAATTGTTTGTGAAAAATTTATGGAATTGCCATATAGCTTTTTTGATATCCGTAATGTATGATGGGAACAATGAGGAGGAGGGCATATGGCCGGGTTATCGATGAAAAACGTCAGCAAGTCTTTTGCCAATGGCTTTGCGGCTGTAAAGGAGTTTAATATCGAGGTTGAGGACGGAGAGTTTATCGTTCTGGCAGGGCCGTCCGGATGCGGGAAATCTACGACCCTGCGTATGATTGCCGGACTGGAGGATATCACTGCCGGAGAGATTCTGATCGGCGGTCATAAAGTGAACGATGTGGAGACAAAAGACCGGGACGTTGCGATGGTGTTCCAGAATTATGCCCTGTATCCGGATATGACCGTATATGAAAACATGGCCTTTGGACTGAAAATGCGGCATATGCCGGAAGAAAAGATCGACCGGGAGGTCAGATGGGCCGCCCGTCTTCTGCATCTGGAGCCGCTGCTTGACCATATGCCGAGGATGCTGTCCGACGGGCAGCGGCAGCGTGTGGCGGTCGGCCGGGCGGTTGTGCGCAGACCGAAGGTATTTCTGATGGACGAGCCGCTGTCCAATCTGGATGAGGAGCTTCGGCTGCAGACCCGCAGGGAGTTAAAGCGTATCCAGGAAGAATTAAAGAGCACGGTGATCTACGTAACCCAGGATCAGACGGAGGCGATGGCGCTGGGGAGCCGGATTGTGGTGATGAACGACGGCGAGATTCAGCAGATCGGAACGCCGGAGGAACTATACCGGAATCCCTGCAATAAATTTGTAGCCGGTTTTATCGGTTCGCCCCGGATGAATCTCTTTGACGTGACCGTCGAACAGGACAAAACCTGTGCCGTGCTGGTGTTTGGCGAGCATCGGATTACACTGACGGAGGAGAAATCCGCGCCCCTTCTGAATGGCGGCTATGCGGGAAAGACCATTGTCTGCGGCATCAGACCCGAAGATTTTCGAATCGGAAAAGCGTGTAAAATCGGAGAGGGCGGCAGTGTGGAAGCGGTGATTCAGGTGCAGGAGGCGGTGGGAGACGAGATGTTCCTTTATTTTCAGGTGGACGAGATCGGATTTGTCGCAAGAAACGGAAAAGGGATCGATGACCATCCCGGCGACAGGATCCGGGTTTGTCCGGATGCTTCCAGGTTTTATCTCTTTGATCCTGCGACGGAGCGGATTATTACGAATTAGTAAATTTTGTGAGGAAATGAGAAATTTTAAACATTTCCTCTTTTTTTTTTTGTGGTTTTCGTATAGAATAGTAGAGTAGCGTATTTGGGGGAATCGAAATATTCAGGATAAGGAGTGTGTGGCATGATTTCGAATCAAATTCTTCAAAGTACCATCGACGGGCTGAAAGGGATTACCCGGGTGGATCTGTGCGTCTGTGATACGGAAGGCAAAGCTTTAGCGACTACTTTTCCCGATGCCGAGGATCATGAAGTGACGATTATGGCGTTTGTGGACTCACCTGCAGACAGCCAGGTAATTCACGGATATCAGTTTTTTAAAATTTTTGACGAACATCAGCTTGAATATATCCTGCTGGCCAGGGGAAGCGGCGATGACGTATATATGGTAGGGAAGGTTGTGGTATTCCAGATTCAAAACCTTCTGGTTGCCTATAAAGAACGGTTTGACAAAGATAATTTTATCAAAAATCTGCTGCTGGATAACCTGCTGCTGGTAGATATTTACAATCGCGCCAAAAAGCTACATATCGACATCAGCGTGCGCAGGGTTGTGTTTGTGATCGAGACGAGGAATGAGAACGACAGCGCGGCGCTGGAGACGGTAAAGAGCCTTTTTGCCGCCAGAAACAAAGATTTCATCACCGCGGTGGATGAGAAGAATATTATTCTGGTGAAGGAACTGAAGCCGAACGAGAATTATGAGGATATGGACAAAACGGCCAGGGTGATTCTGGATATGCTGAACACCGAAGCCATGACCAAAGTACACGTATCCTTTGGCACCATCGTCAATGAGATCAAAGAGGTTTCCAGATCTTATAAAGAAGCGAAGATGGCTCTGGACGTGGGCAAGATTTTCTACAGCGACAAGCATGTGGTGGCTTACAATAATCTGGGCATCGGCCGTCTGATCTATCAGCTTCCCATGTCGCTGTGCCGGATGTTTATCAAGGAAATTTTTGACGGGAAATCGCCCGATGATCTGGACGAGGAAACGCTGATTACGATCAATAAATTTTTTGAGAATAACCTGAATGTGTCCGAGACATCCAGGCAGTTGTACATTCACAGAAATACGCTGGTGTACCGTCTGGATAAGCTGCAGAAAAGCACGGGACTGGACCTGCGGGTATTTGAGGATGCCATCACCTTTAAGATTGCGCTGATGGTTGTGAAATATATGAATTATATGGAGAGCCTGAATAATTAGCATCTGCCGGCTGCCGATCGTCATTGTAAAGGGATAATCATTTATGATACACTTGGAAAATGTAAGCAAAACATATGAAACCGGATCGAAGGCGGTCAGGGATCTTAATCTGCATATTGAAGCCGGAGAATTCGTATTTATCGTAGGAAACAGCGGATCGGGCAAATCTACGCTGATTAAGCTGCTTTTGAAGGAACTGGAGCCTACCTCCGGTTCCATTGTCGTGGACGGACTGGACATCACGCGGATGAAGCGGCGGAAGATTCCCATGTACCGCCGGAAGATCGGCGTGGTGTTTCAGGATTTCAGGCTGTTAAAGGACCGCAGCATCTATGAAAACGTGGCCTTCGCCCAGCGGGTGATCGCCGCTCCCGGCAGAGAGATCAAAAGGCGGGTGCCGGAGATTCTGAATATGGTGGGACTGGCCGGAAAGTATAAAAGCTATCCCCGGCAGCTTTCCGGAGGAGAGCAGCAGCGGGTGGCCATTGCCAGGGCGCTGGTGAACCGGCCGGGGATTCTTCTGGCGGATGAGCCTACGGGAAACCTGGATCCGAGCAATTCCTGGGAGATTATGAACCTGCTGGACGAGGTGAACCGGCAGGGGACCACGGTGGTGGTGGTGACTCATAACCGGGAGATCGTGGATCAGATGAAGAAGCGGGTGATCGCCATGAAATCGGGCAGGATCGTCAGCGACGAAGAAGAAGGCGGTTACGCGAATGAGGATTAGTACGTTTTTTTACTGTATCAGACAGGGCATGCAGAATATCATAAGAAACAAGCTGTTTTCGCTGGCTTCGATCGGAACCATTTGCGCCAGCGTTTTTCTGTTGGGCATTTTCTATTCGATTGTGGTCAATTTCAATAATATTATCCGGGAAGCGGAGACAAAAGTCGGGATCACCATATTTTTTGATAAGGACATATCCTATGACCAGGCGCGGATGGAGGAGATCGCGGCGCAGATTGAAAAACGGATCGAAGTGCAGAGCATGGTGTTTATCTCCGCCGAGCAGGCATGGGAGCACTATAAGGACAAGTATTTTGAAGGCAGGCCGGAGATGGCGGAGGGGTTTGCCCAGGATAATCCGCTGGCGGCTTCGGCTTCCTATGAGATATATCTGAACAATGTGGAAGATCAGACGGCGTTTGTGGAATATCTGAAAGAAATTCCGGGAATCCGCAGGATTAATTATTCAGAGATGGCGGTCAGAGGGCTGGTCAGTGTGAATAAAATTATCACTTATGTGTCCGCGGTGATCGTGACGGTATTGATTTTCGTGGCTATTTTCCTGATTACGAATACCATCGGCCTGTCCATTTCCGTGCGGCGGGAAGAAATCCGGATTATGCGGCTGATCGGCGCGACGAAATTTTTTATCCGGCAGCCCTTTATCGTGGAGGGAATTCTGATCGGTCTGATTGGCGCCGGGATTCCGCTGGCAGTGATTTATTATATTTATATGAATGTGGTGTCTTATGTGGTTGAGCGGCTGAAGCTGCTGTCCGGACTGATTGTGTTTCTGCCGGTTCATCAGATTATGAGCATTCTGATTCCGGCGGCTCTGGCGCTGGGCGTTGGAATCGGATTTTTCGGAAGCATCTTCTCGGTGAGAAAGCATCTGCGGGCATAGGAAAAGCCGAAGCGGAACGGAGCGCGCAAGAAGGCCGGGCCGCAGGCGGCACCGAATCAGGGGGAACAACATGAAAAAAAAGGAAATCGGCGTTGTTATTGCACTGTTTTTTCTGCTGACTGCCGGCGTCAGCGTATTCGCGGCGACGATTGGCGGCGCACAGCAGGAGATCAACCGGATTCAGCAGGAGGTGGACAAAACCAGGGCCAGGCTGAAAGAGCTGGATTCACTGCGGTCAAATGTGGAACAATATATCATGGAACTGGACAATGAGCTGGTGAGCCTCTCTGATGAACTGCTGCAATTAGAACAGCAGATGGCCGATAAGCAGGAAGAAATCCAGGTTACGAAAGAGGAACTGGAGGCGGCCAGGGAGGATGAGCGCCGGCAGTATGAGGCGATGAAGATCCGGATTCAGTATATGTATGAAAAAGGGGATACGGAGTACGTGGATATTCTGTTTTCCGCCGAAAACCTTTCGGATCTGTTAAACAGTGTGGAGTATATTTCCCAGATTTCTGAATATGATAGAGATATGCTGGATGTTTATGTGGCCGTAAAAGAAGAAATTCAGGATAAAGAGGCCAGGCTGGAAGCGGAATACGCGGAGCTGGAAAATTTGAAGACGGAAAATGAGGCAAAACAGGCGGCGCTTGAGACAGTTCTTGCGGCAAAGCAGGAGGAACTGGATAAGTATGAGGCGGAGATCGGCGATGCCGAACTGCAGCTTGAGGATTTTGAGGAAGATATTGCCGAGCAGCAGGAGATTATCCGTCAGATTGAAATACAGATGGAGGAAAGCCGGAGAGCCGCTGCGGAAGCCAGCAGCAGAGCCGCGGAGAGCAGCCGGAGAGCAGCGGAGGCCAGCAGCAGGGCGGCGGAGGAAAGCAGAAAGGCTGCGGAGAGCAGTAAGGCGGCGGAGAGCAGCAAGGCGGCCGATGCCAGCATGTGGGGCGAAGAACCGGGGGACAGCATCGACGAGGAGGAATCAGACGAGAGCAGTGCTCAAACTGAAGCGCCGGAGGAGACGACTACCCAGGCGCCGCCGGTCAGCAGTTCCGGACATATCTGGCCAATCAGCTCCCGGAACGTTACTTCCTATTTTGGAAGCCGTACGGACCCGATTACCGGAAAGCAGAATGCCCATCACAGCGGAATAGATATTGCGGCGCCCAATGGCACGCCGATTATGGCGTCAGCATCTGGAACGGTAATGACAGTGGGATATACATCCATTAACGGAAATTATGTGATGATTTATCACGGGGACGGCGTAGCCACCGCATATTGTCACTGTTCTACGATTCTGGTTTCAGAGGGAGAGCAGGTTTCTCAGGGCCAGACGATTGCGAAAGTGGGACTGACAGGCAAGACCAACGGCTATCATCTGCATTACGGCGTGAGAGTAAACGGAACGTATGTGAATCCTTTGAATTATATTCAGTGAGTTATGTGTATTCTCGGAAGCTTTCCGTATCTGCTTTCGCGGCTGATGTGCATCAGAAGACATCACCTTGCGAAACCGGATACGCAGATTCCGGGGATACATTTATTTTTGTTCATATTAATGATGCCTGTGTCAGCAGACATGTCAGTTTAGTTATGGGAGGAAAGAATGGACGACTACAGGGACGATTACGAGGTATCGGATTACAGCGATTTTTATGATGTGAAGCCGCCGAAGCGGCACAGCTTTGCGAAAGGGTTTATCTGCGGCTTACTGCTGACATTTGTGGCATTTTCCACGGTGCTTATAGCCGGTCTGATGCTCTTATATAAATCGGATCTGATGCTGGGCGTTTATCCCCAGACGCCTCAGATCACCGGGGAATCGGAGACCTTTGACGAGGATGCCGTGCTGGATAAGCTGAACCTTCTGGGGCTGTATGTGAATCAGACTTATCTCTTTGACTATGATGAGTCAGACCTGGCCGAAGGCATCTACAAGGGTTATATGAACGCCCTGGGGGATCCCTACACGGTTTACTATACGAAGGAAGAATTTGACAGCATGATGGAGAGCCAGGAGGGAAGCTACTACGGGATCGGAATTCTGGTCAGTCAGGATATCCAGACAGGAGTCATCACGATTGTCAGAGTATTCCAGAACAGTCCGGCCATGGAAGCGGGCGTGCGGGACGGAGATGTGATCTATATGGTAGACGGAGATGAAGTGACGGGGCAGGATCTGAGCGCGGTGGTGTCCAGAATCAAGGGACAGGAAGGCACCGATATTCCGATTACGTTCTACCGTCCGGAAACCGGAGAATATCTGGAGTTTCAGGTGGAGCGCCGCCAGGTGGAAGTGGATACGGTGCTGTACCGGATGATGGACGATCAGGCAGGATATATTGAGATTCTGGAGTTTGACGAGCCCACCGCAAAGCAGTTTAAGGATGCGCTGGAAGATCTGAAAAAACAGGGAATGAAATCGCTGATTGTGGACGTGCGGAACAATCCGGGAGGGCTGGTAGACAGCGTGGTGGAGATTGTGGATGAGCTGGTTCCGGAGGGACTGATTGTTTATATGGAGAACAGTATGGGCGTGAAAACGGAATATTCCGCCGATGAAACCTGGCTGGATCTTCCGCTGGTTGTGCTGGTAAACGGAGAGTCCGCCAGCGCCGCCGAGATTCTCGCCGGCGCGGTGAGAGATCGGGGGACGGGGACTCTGATCGGCACAAATACCTTTGGAAAAGGAATTGCCCAGTCGCTCTTTCCGCTGGAGGACGGCTCGGCGGTAAAAATCACCACTTCCGATTATTATACGCCCAGCGGCGAAAATATTCACGGAAAAGGGATTATGCCGGATATTGAAGTGGAGATGGACGATGACAGTGAGGAGGATACTCAGCTTACTGCGGCGCTGGAGTATCTGCGGACGGAGCAATGAAAACCCAGAGAAGGGTTGTTGTAATATAGTAATGATTATGAAAAAAGCAGGCGGCAGACGGGCGGTGATAAAGGGTTTGCGGCCTGCTTTTTTCATGTCTGTCTCCCTATCGAAAAAATCTATATATGGCCGCATCCATCATTTTTATGAATTAGACAGCCAGAACAATCCATGCTAATATTGGAGAAAGAATGCGTATTTTTTAATCATTTTTACAAAATATGCCGGTTTTGCCATAGTTTGTCGAACCGGAAAAATACGCATGTAAAATGATGCCATGGAGGAAAAGGGTAATGAGGAAGGTAAACAAGATTTTTGCTTCACTGCTGGCGGCAGCCATGCTGTTTTCCGTGACAGCCTGCAGCAGTAACGGGACGCCGAAAGAGACGACAGAGGCCGGATCGGAAGGAGGCGCGTCTGCCGTAAAGACGATGGACAGCGCGACCCTTCAGAAGATTCAGGATGACAAGGAGAAAAAAGAAGGATATCTTGTGATCGATGTGAGATCAGAGGAAGAATATAAGGCAGGCCATGTGAAATTTGCGATTCATATGCCTGTTGAAACAATTGGGGACAACCTTTCCGCAATTGAGGACTGGAAAGATAAACCGGTTGTCCTCGTGTGCAATTCCGGCAAAAAAAGCGGCGAGGCGGCAGATATTCTTGTGGAGAACGGATTTACGGACGTGACAAATGCAGAAGGTGTGAAGGACGGCGGATACAATCTGGTTACATGGGGAAATATCCGCGGGACCGAGCTTCAGAAGATCGGGGATGAGGGCCAGGTGCTGATCGTGGATCTGAGAGATGCTGCGGATTATGAGGCGGGACATTTTAAAACCGCTGTCAATGCGGTTGCGGAAGAAATGAGTGGGGTAGAAGCACAGCTTCCGGCGGACAAAAACGCGATGATCGTGACCCACTGCTATTCCGGCAACAGATCCGCAGTGGCCGCGCAGGCGCTGGTGGATATGGGGTATACGAACGTATACAACTGTCTGGACGGGGCAAAAGAAGTAGAGTATGTGTTTGACGGGACGGCACAGCCGGGCACGGAAGCTGCCGGTGAAAATGCGGGGGCTGAGGCAGCGGATCAGAAAACCGTTTTCGTAACCCCGGAATGGGTAAAAAGCGTGATTGACGGTGAGCAGAAAGAATCTGAAAACTATGTCATTCTGGAATGTGCATGGGGCGAAGCCGCAGATGATCCGGCATATCAGGAAGGGCATATTAAGGGCGCTTTTCATATGAATACCGATTCTGTGGAGGAAGAAGAATACTGGAATATCCGTACGCCGGAGGAAATCGAGGCGCTGGCGGCTCAGTACGGTATTACGAAAGATACCACGGTGATCTGCTATGGTGACAGCGGAAAAAATTCTGCCGACGACCGTGTGGCTTTTGTCTTTCTGTGGGCAGGTGTTGAGAATGTAAAATGTCTGGACGGCGGTTTTGAGGCGTGGACAAAGGCGGGCTATGAGACAGAGACAGGCGTGAACGAACCGACGGCCACGGAAGAAGCCTTTGGCGTGACGGTTCCTGCCCATCCGGAGTATGTTCTTTCCATCGACGAAGTGCGGACGAAGCTGGAAAGCGACGATAATTTTAAACTGGTAAGCATCAGAAGCGAAGCAGAATTTACCGGCGAGACAAGCGGCTACGGATACATTGACAGGGCAGGCGAGCCGGAAGGCGCAATCTGGGGCCATGACACGGATGACGGTTCTTATAATAACGCAGACGGAACCACGGTGAATGCAGATACACTGGAGGGTTATCTGGCGGAGTCTGACGCCTCTATGGACAATGAGCTTTCCTTCTACTGCGGAACTGGCTGGAGAGCCTGTATTCCCTTCTTAATCTGTTATGAGGAAGGATATACAAATGTGTCTTTGTACGACGGCGGATGGTTCCAGTGGCAGATGGACAGTGCGCTTCCGGTACAGGTAGGCGATCCGAACAGCGAGGATTGTGTGCATACGACAGTGGGCGAGCTGTCTGCGGATAAAGCGGCAAAATAAAATCAGAATAAAAGAATGGCGGTTATGAAAAAAGCATTATATATGATTGCCTCAGGGCTTGAGGCGGCACTGTTAATCGGAGCTTACGTCATTCAGTATTTTACCCGCAGGAAAATGGGAATGGCAAGGTATGTCGTCTACAAAAATCGTGGGTGGGAAGCAAAATATCCGATGGAGCTTTTGCAGTATGCGGCCATGGCGGCGGTGCTGATTCTGACCGTGCTGGCTGTGGCAGGATATGTGCGGCTTCACCGGAAACCGTCCATCAGGATGAAAGGGATGGTTCTCGTTACGGTTTTTCTTGCCGTCCTCTTTATCGGTTTCACTCTTATGAGTGGGACCGACCGCCTGCGGGCGTATTATTTTATTGACGGAATGTTTGCGGCGGCGGCGCTGGTGCAGGGGATTAAGGCAAATCTCGGCCTGTATGCAGGGAGGACCGGCCGCAGAAGCGCTGAGTAAAGCAGGAGAAAAGAAAGTGATATGGAACAAAAACAAAAGAAAACAGGCTGGTTAGGCAAAGCCATCGTAGTCCTGCTGCTGGCGGCGGCGGTGCTGGCCTATTTTTTTGTGCCGCCGGTGCATGACGGGTATAACCGGATCGCCCGCATGTTTGCCAGCGGTGATTTTACAGTTGTGCGGGAATTTGTGGAGTCTTACGGCGCATATGCGGCGGCAGTGTCTTTCGGACTGATGATTTTACAGTCGGTTGCGGCGCCCCTTCCGGCCTTTCTGATTACCTTTGCCAATGCCAATCTGTTCGGCTGGTGGCAGGGGGCCGTTCTGTCCTGGACCAGCGCCATGGCAGGGGCGGCGGTCTGTTTTTTTAT
Organism: uncultured Lachnospiraceae bacterium; assembly: GCA_948470335.1. Classification (GTDB taxonomy): domain Bacteria; phylum Bacillota; class Clostridia; order Lachnospirales; family Lachnospiraceae; genus Paralachnospira_A. The sequence goes on from CAOKOL010000036.1 coordinate 11,962, forward strand.
CGCAAGGATTCTGGGCCGGGATGCGGCGGAGAAACTGACCGGCAGGGCCGGATTAAGACAGATTGATGATTTTTTTGAGAAACACGGGAGACAGAGTATCCTGATAGCCAGGCTGCTTCCTTTTATCTCCTTCGATATCGTCAGCTATGCGGCGGGTCTTACGTCCATGTCTTTCTGGGGATTTTTCGCGGCCACAGGCATCGGGCAACTGCCGGCGACGATCATCTATTCCTATGTGGGCGGTATGCTGACAGGCGGAGCGAAGCTTCTGGTGACGGCGCTTTTGCTGCTGTTTGCCCTGTCGGCTCTGGTGGTGCTGCTCAGGCAGCTTTATGTGGAAAGACAGAAGAAAAAATCCGGTTGACGGACGTCGGGGGATGCTTAGGCGATGACAAAAAAAGGGATTGGCAAAATTGCCGTATTTGCCGCAGTCATCGGGCTTGTACTGGTACTGAACCGGCGGTTTGGATGGTCGGCATATCTGGCGGATCCGGATTATCTGATGCGGCTGAAAGAAACGGTGGAAAAAAATTACCTGTGGGCGCTGTGCCTGTATATTCTGTTTACGGTTATCGGCTGTGTGGTGCTGGCGCTGCCAGGGGTGACGTTTGCAGTGGCGGCCGGTATGCTGTTCGGGCCTTTTGCCGGGATACTGGCCTGTCTGTCCGCAACTACGCTGGGCGCTATGGCCGCTTTTCTTGTGGGAAGATTTTTTCTGAAAGAGGGAATAAAGCCGATGCTGGAAAAAAACAGGCTGCTGAACAAACTTCTCTTTTCAGCGGACGGAAAAAGTGATATGATCGTGCTGATGATTACAAGGATGGTTCCCCTTTTTCCCTATAACCTGCAGAATTTTGCCTACGGAATCACAGATATCGGATTTTGGAAATACTCTCTTTTTACCTTTGTGTTTATGCTGCCGGGCGTGTCTTTTTTTACCATCGGTTCCGCAGGGCTTACGGCAGAAAAGGGAAAATGGATTTATTTTCTCTTTGCAGGGATTCTTGCGGCGGCGGTGACGGCGGCAGGAATGATGATACGGAAAAAGTTTCTGGACAATGTGGAAGAACATGCAGAGGAAGATTAATTGAAACAGGCAGTTATTATTTTTACCAGAGTTCCGGTGCCGGGTCATACGAAGACGCGGCTTATGCCCCTTTTATCGGGGGAAGACTGTGCGGGCCTCCACAGGGAGATGATCCGCAGGGTATATCAGGCGTGCCGGGGCGTGGACGGAGATATTCTGGTTTTCTTTACGCCGGAGGATTCAGGCGGCAGCCTGAGAGGACTGCTGAAAGAGGCGAAAGGATTTTTCCCGCAGAAGGGAGAGGGTCTGGGGGAGCGGATGTCCCGGGCATTTGTCCAGGCTTTTCGGCTGGGATATGAGAGGGTGCTGCTGATCGGAACCGATCTTCTGCAGATTTCGGCGGAGATTCTGCAGGAAGGATTTCGGGATTTATCCGGGCATGATGCGGTGATGAATCCCACGGAGGACGGCGGATACTATCTGATCGGACTGAAAGAAGCCAGAGACGATATCTGGGACGTGCCCTCTTACGGAACGGGCACGGTGTTCCGGGATACGCTCTGCCGGATGGAAAAAGCCGGATTGCGCGTAGCGGTGGGACAGCGCCTTATGGATATCGACACGCCGGAAGATCTGGTCGTCTGGTACGGAACAGACCGCTGCATCCGCTGCGGGGCATGTACGGAAAACTGCCTGTTTCTTCAAAAGTATGGCATCAATCTGGCAGAATTGTCCGAACGGCCTGAACTGGCCTACTCCTGCTTTTTATGCGGCAGATGCAAAGCTGTGTGCCCGGAAGAAATCGACGGAGGGCGTATCGCCGTTTTGATGCGGCAGATGCGGGCGGACAGGTCCGGGGCTTCCTATAAAGGGCTTCTGTGGGAAAAGAATCCCTATAAGTTTGCCGCTTACGGAAAAGGCAGAAAAAAGTCCGTTTTGTTTCCGGGCTGCAATTTCCCCTCTTTTTATCCGAAAACCACCGGATATCTGGAGCGGCTGATGAAAGACCATGGCATCGGAACGGTTTATGACTGTTGTCAGAAGCCGGTCTATGAGCTGGGGCTTCGGGCAGAAGCGGAGGAGAATCTGGAACAGATGGCTGCCCGTCTGAAAAGCCGGGGGGTGGAAGAACTGATTCTTTTGTGCCCCAACTGCTATCATTTTCTGAAAGGCAGGCTGGACATTCCGATGACGACGGTTTACCGGAAGCTCAAAGAGCTTGGCGAAGGGCAGATGTTTCGAAACGAACGGATACCGGTTTATGTGCCCTGTCCTGACAGAGAGGAGAAAGAAATGTTCGGGGAGCTGGGTATATATCTGGAAGGAAAGGTGGAAGAACCCTTTTATCATGTCCAGTGCTGCGGCTTGGGGGGCTGCGCCGGGGTCCGGGAGCCGGAGCTTGCACAGCGGATGGCAGATACGGCAAAGGAACAGGGCGGAACGCTTTATACTTACTGTGCCTCCTGTGTCAGCAGTTTCAGAAGAAAAGGCATGAAGGAGGTCTGTCATCTTCTGCCGCTGATTCTTGGAATTGAAGAAAAGGTGCCTCTTGGCATCCAGCCTTTTTTGAACCGTGCCGGAAAAAAACTGTGGTAAATGAAGATTTCGATTATTATTCCGATTTATAATGAAGAAAAAACGATTGAAGCTTTTTTAAAAACGCTGGAACCGGTGAAGGAAAAAGCAGAGCTGATCTTTGTGGACGGCGGAAGCAGCGACAGAACCCTTGCCCTGATTCCGGAGACCTATACGGTTCTGCACGGCCCTAAGGGACGGGCGAAACAGATGAATCTGGGGGCGGCGAACAGCGGCGGTTCCGTATTGTTTTTCCTGCACTGTGACAGCGAGCTTCCCGAAGATGCCATAGAACAGATTGAAACGGTTATGGAACGGTATTCCGTGGGCTGTTTTGGCATCGCGTTCCATTCTAAAAACATCTGGATGAAATGCTGTCAGGCCATCTCCAACCACCGGATCAAAGACCGGAAGGTGATGTTTGGGGATCAGGGAATTTTTATCCGGCGTAGCCTGTTTTTTGAGATAGGCGGTTTTCCGGAGCTTCCGATTATGGAGGATTATCAGTTCTCCCTGACGTTAAAAGAGATGGGGGTAAAAATAGGGATTGCAAAAAAGAGGATTTATACTTCGGACAGAAGGTTCGCCGAGGGCGGGCGGCTGCGGGTAATGTGGAAAATGAACCGCCTGCGGGCCATGTACAGAAAGGGCGTGGATATCGAGGAAATATCCGGGCTGTACCGGGATATCAGGTAATCATTGAAGACGGCTGCAAATTCTCCCAGATTCAGGGGGGAGGGGAGCTGCGGAACTAAATTAGAGTAGAACAGCAGCGGACCGGACAAGCCCCGGGAGGATTTACAGACACTTTAGTGGCTGGAAATTCTCCCAGAGCAAAGGGGATTGGGAGGGGAGCTGCGGAACTAAATTAGGAGAAATGAACATGAGAAGAAAGATAACTGCGCTTCTGCTTGCGGCGGTGATGGTTTCAGGGCTTGCCGCATGCGGAAACGGTGACGGGAAAGCAAAAACAGAAACCGGGAACGGCAAGGTTCTGACGGAAGGACAGAAAAGTGTCGGTGAAACGGAAGCTGCGGATGAGACGAAAGCCGCCGGTGAAACGGAAATTTCCGGCGGAACAGAAGGAGCCGGCGCGGACGATACGGAGGGCATGAGCTTTGATGAGCTTCTGGAGCGTGCAAAGGGCAGCACGGTCACGTTCTATGGCTGGGGCGGAGACGAGCTGCTGAACCGGTGGCTAGATGAGGTGTTTGCGCCGACCATGAAGGAAAAATATGATATTACGATGGAGCGCGTCCCGATGGATATCGATCAGATTCTGAGCCAGCTTTCCGGGGAGATTCAGGCAGGGAAAGAACAGGGGAGCATTGATATGATCTGGATTAACGGTGAAAATTTTCGGTCTGCGAAAGAAAATCATATGCTTTATGGCCCTTTTACGGACAGACTCCCCAATTTCCAAAACTACATCGACGGGGAATCAGAGGATGTGACGCTTGATTTTGCCTACCCCGTCGAAGGATATGAAGCGCCTTACGGAAAAGCGCAGATGGTAATGATTGCCGATACGGCGGTGACGCCGGAACTTCCGGGCAGCGCAGAGGAACTGATGGAGTTTGTGAAAAACAATAAGGGAAAAGTAACGTATCCTGCCCTTCCGGATTTTACGGGAAGTGTGTTTGTCAGAAACATCATCTATGAAATCTGTGGCTATGAACAGTTTCTGGATATGGAGGCGGACAAGGAAACGGTAAGGGAGGCGGTGGAACCGGCCATGGAATATCTGCGCCGGCTGAACCCCTATCTGTGGAATGAGGGGAAAACCTTCCCGGAATCTTCCACCACCCTGGACAATATGTTTGCCGACGGAGAGGTGGTTTTCAATATGACCTATGACGCTTTCGGCACTTCCATCAAGATTGATAACGGCACATATACGCCGACCACCCAGTCTTTCCAGTTTGACAAAGGAACAATCGGAAATACCAATTTTATGGCCATTGCGGCAAACGCCCGGAATAAAGCGGGGGCCATGGTGGCAATTAATGAAATGATGTCTCCGGAAATTCAGGCGGACAGATATCAGACGATGAAGGTGCTGCCCGTTGTGGACTATGAGAAGCTTTCGGAAGAACAGAAGGCGGCCTTCGATCAGGTAGAGCCGGGAACAGGGAATATTCCCCAGGATGAGCTGTTATCTAAACGGCTTCCGGAAATGCCGGCGGAGCTTGTGCCGATTATTGAAGAAATCTGGTTAGAAGAAGTGGTAGGAAAATAATGGGGAGAAAACGGACGCCATATCTGCTGCTGGTTCCTCAGATGTTCCTGACAGTCCTGCTTCTGATCGGACTGATTACCGGAATTACCCAGAGTTTTGGGGTGATTCCGGCTTTTGGATTAACGGAGCCCACATTTCGGTACTACAGGGAAGTACTGACAAAACCGGATCTGGTCAGGTCGGTCTGCTACAGCCTGTGGATTGCCTTTGTCTCGGCCCTGTTATCTGCGGCGGCCGGTGTTTTCTTATGTGCGGTGCTTGTGGCCGGCCATCGGACAAAGGGAAAAATTATGCGGATCATTCAGCTTCCGATTATCGTCCCCCATGTAGTTGTGGCTCTTTTTGTCGTGAATCTCTGTTCACAGAACGGGCTTCTCGCAAGGATTGCCTTTGGGCTTGGGCTGATCGGGGAGCAGCAGGAATTTCCCATGCTGATCTATGACAGGTATGGAGTGGGCATTATTCTGGCCTATCTATGGAAAGAAATTCCTTTTATCATTTATTTTGTCATTTCGCTGATGGCGAACATCGACAGAAAGCTGGGGGAGGCGGCGGTAAATCTGGGGGCGGATAGGATTCGGGCGTTTTTCTGTGTAACCCTTCCGCTCTGTGCCAATACCATATGCAGCGGCTTTCTGATTATTTTCGTTTTTGCTCTGGGCGCCTATGAGCTGCCCTTTCTGCTGGGAGCGACGGTTCCGAAAGCGCTGCCGGTGCAGGCTTATATCCAGTATACCCATCCGGATCTTCAGAACCGGCCTTATGCGATGGCGCTGAACGGGATCATTATCGTGATATCTCTGCTCAGTGCGGCCGTTTATTTTATTTTAATCAGAAAAAACCTGAAAGATCTGTCAAAAACAGACAGTTGATGTAAAAAGCGCGAAGGAAAGGGGAGCGGAATCAGGAAAGATGAAGAAAAAAGGAAAGGTTACGGATGTGATTCTGGCAGTGTTTGTGCTGCTGATCGTTGTTCCCGCTGTGGTTATGGCGGTCTGGGTATTTACGGAACGGTGGGCCTGGCCGGCGCTTATGCCCCAGGTATTCTCTCTGCGGGCCGTAAAGGAAATATTCGGAAGATGTGAGGCCCTTCTTCGGCTGTTGCTTTCCAGCATGGTTATTTCCTCCGCGGTAGCCCTGCTTTCCGTGGTGATCGGGACGATGACGGCAAGGGCGCTTGTGCTGTATGAATTTAGGGGAAAGGGTCTGATTTCGTTTCTGACGATTCTGCCCTTTATGGTTCCGGCGACGGTGTTTGCCATGGGCGTCCAGATTACTTTTATCAAAATGGGGCTGAACAACAGGATAACAGGCGTGATTCTGGCTCATCTGATCTGTTCCCTCCCTTATGCGGTCAGGCTGATAACGGACGGGACGGCTGCGGTGGGAGACAGGCTGGAAGAACAGGCGCGGGTGCTGGGGGCGTCGGCGGGGCAGGCTTTTTTTCAGGTGACGCTTCCCTTTCTTGTACCGGTGCTTCTGTCCTCTTTCAGCATGGCCTATATCGTATCGTTCAGCCAATATTTTCTGACGCTGCTGATCGGGGGCGGGCAGGTGAAAACCTTTACCATCGTTATGGTGCCCTATCTGCAAAGCGGAAACCGGAATATCGCCTGCGTGTACAGCGGGATTTTTTTGGGAATCACCCTGGCGGTTTTTGCGGTCTTTGAAAAAACGGCGGAAATATGGAGCAGGAATACGGATGCGGAATTTTATGCCTGAACCGCATCCCGAGCGGCGGACCGGAAATGGTCTGGGAGAGCAAGGAGCATAAAAACAGAAGCGGACTGTCCCCAAAAGGGGTTTGGTCAGAGGATGCGGATATGAGTTTAAAAATCGAGAATCTGGAAGTAAAACTGCAAAAAGAGAACATTTTACAGGAAATCAGCCTGGATATTGCGGACGGCGCTTTTGTTTCCCTGCTTGGAGCCTCCGGATGCGGAAAGAGCACACTGCTGAAATGCATTGCCGGGCTTTTGGAGGCTGAAAAGGGCAGTATCCGGATTGACGGGAAAGAGATGAACGGTGTCCCTCCGGAAAAACGGGGAGCGGTGATTGTATTTCAGGACCTGCGGCTGTTTCCGCATATGACGGCGGGGAAAAATATTGCCTTTCCCATGCGTATTAAGAACGTGCCGAAAGAGCGGCAGCGGGAACAGGTCCGACGACTTTTGGAGGCTGTTCGGCTGCCTGGCTATGAAAACCGGAAAATCAGGGAAATGTCAGGGGGACAGATGCAGCGTGTGGCGCTGGCCAGAGCCCTTGCGGCGGAGCCGAAGCTGCTTCTTTTAGATGAGCCTTTTTCCGGACTGGACGAAAATCTGCGGGCAGAAATGGGGGAGCTGGTGAGAAAGCTGCACAGGGAGAACGGATTGACAACAGTGCTTGTCACCCACGATAAACAGGAGGCTCTTAAGTTTTCTGACCGGATTGTTCTGATGAGCGGCGGACGTATCTTACAGCAGGATTCACCCAGAGAGATCTTCCGCCATCCGGTGAACCGGGAAGCCGCAGAGTTTTTCGGCAGGATGAATTATATACAAAGCGGAGAGGAAGTGATCGGTGTCCGTCCTTTTGATATCCGCATTCTGCCGGAGGGAGAGGACTGCATGGTAAAAAAGATTTCTTTTATGGGGGAGACTGCGGAGGTGATTCTGGACACGCCGAAAGGGGAGATCTTCTGCACCGCAGTCAGCGGAACGCTGGAAGAATTGGGCCTGGTGCCCGGCAGCAGAGTGGGGATGGAGATGAAATCCGGCAGCAGACTGTCAGTTCGTGTACCGTGATAAAGCGGCAGACAGGTTAGGAAAGAGGAAAATATGAAGCATATTATATTTGACTGTGACAATACGTTTGGGGTGGAGGGCTGTGATGTGGACGACGGCCTGGCTCTTTTATATCTGCTGGGCTGTGAGGAAGCACAGCTTCACGGGATTACCGCAACTTACGGCAACAGCCGGCTGGAAACCGTGTATGAGACAGTCTGCGGCATGCTGGCAGATCTTTCCCGGAGCGATATCCCGGTGAAGCGGGGCGGCAGCAGGCCGGGACAGTATGACAGCGAAGCCGCAGACTATCTGGCCGGGATGGCGGACCGGTATCCGGGGGAGCTGTCGGTTCTGGCTACCGGTTCTCTGACCAATCTCCAGGGCGCTTATGTTCGTGATCCCCTCTTTTTTGAAAAGGTAAAAGAAATTGTGCTGATGGGAGGTATCACGTCGCCGCTGATCTTTCCCGGAAACGTGATGAAGGAGCTGAATTTTTCCTGTGATCCCCATGCCTCCTGTAATGTACTGAAATATGGAAGGCGTCTGTCGGTGATTACGGGGAACAACTGCCTGAACGTGCTGTTTACAAAGGATGAGTATAAAAGGGAGTTGTTTACCAGAAACGAACCGGTTGCGGCTTATATCAGAGAGCGTACCGATTACTGGTTCGGTTATAATAAGGAAGATTACGGTATCGAAGGTTTTTATAACTGGGATGTGACGGCGGCCGTATATCTGATGCATCCGGAGCTGTTCAGGGACTGCCGGGACCGGTTTGATTTTTCAGAGGAAGATCTGCGTGACGGATATTTGAGGAAGGACGCAAAGGGCCGGTGGCAGTGCAATCTGCCTCAGATCAGAAAGGAGCAGGCGTTTAAACGGAATATTTATGATACCTGGATGAAGGTGGAGATGAGGGAATATGGACAGAATAAAAGGACTCAGGGAATATGTGGAGAGCCGGCCGTTCAGAGAGGGGATGGGGATTCCGGCGGGGGCGCCGGTTTTCTGCCGGCCGCTGGCCCAGGGGGAATATAATATTAACTATGTGTTCCGGCATCCAAAAACAGGAAAGAAGCTGGTGCTGCGGGTGAATACCGGAAGTCAGATGCATTTAGAGCGCCAGATTGATTATGAGTATGGTGCGCTGAAGCTGCTGGAAGGCTCCGGACGGACACCGGCGCCTTTCTATGTGGACGGCAGCAGGGAGCGTCTGGACTACGGAGTCATGGTGATGGAGTTTCTGGAAGGAATCTCCCTTGATTACGGAAAAGACTTAGAGCAGGCGGCAGAATGCCTGGCGGATATTCACAGCGTTCCGGTTTCCCGGCAAAACGGCCTGATCTGCCCGGAAAATCCGCTGCAGGCGATTGTTGACGAGTGCGGTGAAATGGCGGAGGTCTATTTTCATTCGGAGCTTGGAACGCCGGGGAACAAGAAGGAGATTGAAAAGATGCTTCTTCTGGGGCGGAAGAAAGCGGAAGATGCAAAGGGGTATCAGGGATACCGCTGCTGTATCAATACGGAGCTGAACTCCGGGAATTTTCTGATGAATGGGGCGGGCAGGCCCGGCTACCTGGTGGACTGGGAGAAGCCGCTGTACGGCGACCCGGCGCAGGATCTGGGACATTTCCTTGCGCCCACCACCACATTCTGGAAAACAGATGTCATTCTTGGGCAGGATCAGATGGAAGGGTTTGTGAAAACCTATCGGAAAGCTGTGAGAGAAAGATTTGATACGAAAGGACTGGAAGAACGGCTGAGGCTTTTTGTACCGGTTACGTGCCTGCGGGGGATTACCTGGTGCGCGATGGCATGGGTAGGGTATCAGAAGGAAGAACGGCTGATTCGGAACGGGGATACATTTCGGAAGATCGAAGCCTATCTGGAGGACGGGTTTTTGCGGGAAATCAGGAAGCGGTATTTATGATCGGGCAATAGACGGTAGAATGCCGCTGAGAGAGGAGCGGTCCGCCGCCGGATAAGAATCTTTGCGAAGCAGGATTCTTATCCGGTACAGGTATGCGGATTTTAATCTCTCCGGAACAAATCTCTCGTATACACTTTGTCCGCCACGTCGTCCAGAACGCTTTCGTACCGGTTGGCGATAATGGCGTCGGAGCCGTTTTTGAATTTCTCGATATCGTTTACCACCAGAGAACCGAAGAAGGTCGTGTGGTCTTCCAGGGTGGGCTCATAGACAATGACGGTGGCGCCTTTGGCCTTGATCCGCTTCATAACGCCCTGGATGGAGCTTTGGCGGAAATTATCGCTGTTGCTTTTCATGGTCAGCCGGTAGACGCCCACCGTGACGGGACGTTCCTTCTGTGCGTTCCACATGGAAGAAGATGTGTAATATTTTGCCTTTTCCAGCACCCGGTCGGCGATAAAGTCTTTGCGGGTCCGGTTGCTCTCCACGATGGCCTGAATCAGATTTTCCGGCACATCCTGATAGTTGGCCAGAAGCTGCTTGGTGTCTTTCGGCAGACAGTAGCCGCCGTATCCGAAGGAAGGGTTGTTGTAATGGGTTCCGATTCTCGGATCGAGGCATACGCCGTCGATAATGGCCTGGGTGTCCAGCCCTTTCATTTCGGCGTAGGTATCCAGCTCATTAAAATAGGAAACCCGAAGGGCCAGGTACGTGTTGGCGAACAGCTTCACGGCCTCCGCTTCCGTATAGCCCATAAAAAGGGTGTCGATGTCTTCTTTCTCGGCGCCTTCTTTCAGCAGAACGGAAAAGCTGCGGGCGGCTTCCTCTGTCTCGGAATCACAGCCGACGATGATGCGGCTGGGATAGAGGTTATCGTACAGGGCCTTGGATTCCCTTAAAAATTCCGGGCTGAATAAAATTTTATCTGTCTGATACTTTTGGCGGACCGATTCCGTATAGCCGACGGGAACCGTGGATTTGATCATCATAAAAGCCTGGGGATTTGCTTCCATCACCAGTTCGATTACGGCTTCCACGGCGCTGGTGTCAAAAAAATTTCTGGCGGGGTCATAGTTGGTGGGAGCCGCGATAATAACAAATTCAGCATCGGCATAGGCCGAAGCGCCGTCTGTGGTGGCCGTAAGGTCCAGCCGGCGTGTGCCCTTTTCTGCTTCTTTTAAAAAACGTTCAATGTATTCGTCCTGAATCGGACTGATATGCCGGTTGATTTTTTCGACTTTTTCCGGAACGATGTCCACGGCGGTTACATGGTTATGCTGGGAAAGCAGGACGGCCAGGGAAAGCCCTACGTATCCGGTCCCGGCTACGGCAATATTTTTGTTCATAATAATATTTATCCTCCTGGTGATAGCTGAAATTTCGCCTATCGTTCAATCTGATAGTATTCTCTGTACCACTGTGCAAAGCTGCGCAGGCCGGTGCGGATATCCACCGCCGGCGTAAATCCGAAATCATGGGCCAGGGCGGCAGAGTCGGCGTAAGTAACCGGCACGTCTCCGGGCTGCATGGGAACCAGTTCTTTGTGGGCGTCAAAATCGTAATCCTTTGGCAGTACCCCTGCCCGAAGCAGTTCTTCCTGCAGGACGGTGATATAATCCAGCAGATTTTCCGGTGTGCCGCCGCCGATATTGTAGACGGCGTAAGGCGGCAGCGGCAGTCCGTCGCTGCCGGTGGCCCGGTCGGGGGCGCCCTGCATCACTCTGGCCACTCCTTCCACAATATCATCAATATAGGTAAAATCCCGCCGGCAGTTTCCGTAATTGAAAATCTGGATGGTTTCCCCCCGGATCAGCTTCTGGGTGGCGGAAAAATAGAACATGTCAGGGCGTCCGGCAGGTCCGTAAACCGTGAAAAACCGCAGGCCGGTAGAAGGAATATCATACAGCTTCGAATAGGCGTGGGCCAGCAGTTCATTGGATTTTTTGGTGGCGGCGTAAAGAGAAACCGGGTTGTCCACCTGATCTTCCGTGGAAAAAGGCACTTTTTTATTTCCGCCGTAAACGGAAGAACTGGAAGCATAGACCAGATGCTCCACGCCGGCGGCGCCGTGATCGTATGAATGGCGGCAGGCCTCCAGAATATTATAAAAACCGACAATATTCGACTCGATATACACATCCGGATGATCGATGGAGTATCTGACGCCAGCCTGCGCCGCAAGATTGACGACGACGGAAGGCCGGTACCGGTCAAACAGACTGTCGATCAGCCCTTTGTCGGCGATCGAGCCTCTGACAAAGGTGAAGGAGCCGGCATCTTTCTGACCGGCCAGTGTCTCGCTCTGTTTCAGCCGGTATTCTTTCAGGCTGACGTCGTAGTAGTCGTTCATATTGTCGATGCCGATTACGGTGCAGTCCGGCCAGTCCCGCAGAAGTCTTAGGGTCAGGCCGGCGCCGATAAAACCGGCAGCGCCGGTTACGAGTATGGTTTTATGGTTCAGTGTGATTTGCTGCATGGTAGTTGCTCCGTTCGAATTTATCGTTTAAGAATATGGCTATTATACGGCATTCTTTTGTGAAACGCAAGGACAACTGTCGGGAGAACAAAATTGTGGGCTGAAATGGATAGGGGATGCATTTTTATGCATTTCTGTTGACAAATATAATTAAGAGGGCATATAATGGTAGAGCGTGTCTGCGGACGCGAGCAAATGAGGAGGAATAAGACCATATGGAGAAAATAAAGATGTCCGTCCCTCTGGTGGAGATGGACGGCGACGAGATGACCCGAATCCTCTGGAAGATGATCAAGGAGGAGCTGCTGTTTCCTTATATTGATCTGAATACGGAGTACTATGACCTGGGTCTGGAATACAGGAACGAGACGAATGACCAGGTAACTGTGGATGCGGCCATGGCCACGAAAAAATACGGTGTGGCGGTAAAATGCGCCACGATTACGCCGAACGCGGCCCGTATGACGGAATATAACCTGAAAGAAATGTGGAAAAGCCCCAACGGGACGATCCGGGCGATTCTGGACGGAACCGTGTTCCGGATGCCGATTGTGGTAAAGGGGATCGAGCCGGTGGTGAAAAACTGGAAGAAGCCCATTACCATCGCCCGTCACGCTTACGGAGATGTCTACAAGGCTGCGGAGATGAAGATTCCCGGAGCCGGAACATGCGAGCTGGTATATACGGATGCGGCGGGACAGGAAAGCCGGGAGCTGATTCACCGGTTTGACGGACCGGGTATCGTACAGGGTATGCATAATCTGGAAGCTTCCATTGAGAGCTTTGCCAGAAGCTGCTTTCAGTTTGCCCTGGATATGAAGCAGGATCTGTGGTTTTCTTCGAAGGATACCATATCGAAGAAATATGACCATACCTTTAAAGATATTTTCCAGGATATTTTCGATAAAGAATATAAGGCGCGTTTTGAGGAGGCGGACATTACATATTTCTATACGCTGATTGACGATGCGGTGGCCCGCGTAATCCGTTCCGAGGGCGGCTACATCTGGGCCTGCAAGAATTATGACGGCGATGTGATGAGCGATATGATTGCCACGGCCTTTGGTTCTCTGGCGATGATGACTTCGGTGCTGGTATCGCCCGAAGGATATTATGAATATGAAGCCGCCCATGGAACCGTACAGCGGCATTACTATAATCATCTGAAAGGGGAAACGACTTCCACCAATTCCGTGGCGACGATTTTTGCCTGGACGGGCGCGCTGCGCAAGCGGGGAGAGCTGGATCACAATGATGGGCTGGTACGGTTTGCCGGTCTGCTGGAGAAGGCCACGGTCGCTACCATTGAAAGCGGCCGGATGACAAAGGATCTGGCGCTGATGACGACGCTTGCGAATCCGGTGACGGAAACCAGCGAAGGCTTTATCAGGGCGATCCGGGAAACGCTGGAGGCTATGCTGTAACGGGATAACAGAATGGAAAAAAGAACTCGAAAAAGCAGAATAAAGACATTTTTCAGAGAAAATGCCGTTGTGCTTCTGTTTTTTACCCTCTTTTTGCTTTATGGTCTGGCGACGGTAAAGGATTACGGTGTGTCCACGGATGAGGTGATTGAGCGGGACAGCAGTCTGGCTGCCTATAAGTATATCATGCCCTCGGTGGAACATGTGGTGACGGACAGTGTGGATTTTACACAGGTGCCGCCGTTAAAAGAGTATGTCTACCGGTATTATGGCGTGGCGGTGCAGCTTCCCATGGTATTTGTAGAGCATTTATTCGGATTCCGGCTGGATATCCGAAAGGTGTTTCTGATGCGGCATCTGGCGAATTTTCTTGCCTTTTTCGCGGCGACCTGCTTTTTTTATAAAACATGCAGGCTGTTTATGAAAGATCGTCCGGAGAGGGAAGCAAAATATGCCTCACTGTTTGGCACGTTTCTGTTCCTGCTTTCGCCTATGATCCTGGCGAACGCTTATTATAATATTAAGGATATGATGTTCCTCTCCACCTTTGCGGTCAGCTTTTATTTCGGCGCGGCCTGTGTGGAGAAGCCCTCCTGGCCGCGGCTTACGGGGCTGGCGTTTTTCGGAGCGCTGTGTACCAATGTGCGGGTGGTGGGTGCCATGACCATTGCGGTCTGCCTGGTGCTTTTGTTTATTCGCAGTATCCGGGAGAAACGATGGAAACCGGCATTTTGGAAATGCATCGCCGCAGCGGCGATGTGTTTTGGTTTTTACTTTGTGATGACGCCCATTATCTGGGAAGACACCGTTGCCGAAATCGGAAATCTGCTGAATACTTTTTCCAATTATATCGTATGGTATGCCTATACCTTTTTTATGGGGCGGTATATTTTGTCCACGGAATTGCCCTGGTATTATCTGTTTGTCTGTATCGCTACCACCACGCCGCTTCTGCATCTTGCGGGAATGGCGGCGGGGATGGTTCATCAGGGCGGCCAGGCGGTTCGGGTGCTGCGGCGCGGCGCTTCGATGACAGATAACGGCTGGCTGAAAATTGCTCTGGCAGTGAATCTGCTGATTCCGTTTGCGTATGTGTTAATCAGTCATCCGGTGCTGTATAACAGTTGGAGGCATTTTTTCTTTGTATATCCGCTGCTTGTACTGTATGCGCTGGACGGGCTTCTCTGGCTGGGAGGCCGGGCTTTTGCGGCGGGGAAGAAATGGCTTCGATATGGTTTCTGCGGCGCCGTGGGAGGCTGCCTGTTGTTTTTGGTCATCTGGATCGGTCTGAACCATCCTTATGAATATGCGTTTTTCAATCGGCCCACGCTGCCTTTTGTCAATCATTACTTTCAGAAAGATTACTGGAATGTCAGCCATTATGATTTGCTGCAAAATGCCTGCGACCTGGATAAGAGGGAAACAATCAAGGTATGGATGCTGCCTTTTGAGACGACATCCAGCCTGCTGCGGCCGGAGGACCGTGCCAGGGTGGTACATGAGGAGCGGCAGGAGCTGGCAGATTATATTGTGACCGCATATACGGATTATTATGAAAATGAACGTGTGGCGCAATATTATCTTTACGATGAACTGAAATCGGTTGTGGTTGACGGGATTAAGCTCAGCTCTTTATTCGGACGGGCTTATGATATAAGTTCCCGGACCGCGTTTTACCGTTTGGGTCAGGGAGAGCTCTTTTATAATATCAACGGCATGTCGTGGACTGCCCAAGAACAGGATGGAAAACTGATCCTTGACGGAAGTTATCCGGCCCTTGTGGCGGCTGATAAGATATGGATTCAGGACCCGGACGGGCAGGATGTGTCTGATGTGGAGGTGTGGATTCGGACGGAGCAGGGGCAGTATGAGCAGGTAAGTATGGCACCGGAATATTCCGTGCTGAAAAGTGACGGCAGCGGATACTTTACGCCCCAGGCAGTCAGCGGCATTCGGCTGGCAGTTCCCCTGGGTACTCATCCGAATTTGCATTGTACGGTATTGAAGCACAGGGACCAGGTCGGCGAGGCGGCTACCTCGCAGCTTCGTGTGGTGAAGCGTGCCTGGTCGGAGCGTACGCCCTGGGAAGCGGTGCATATGGTGGACGGTGAGGAAGAAACCCGATGGACCAGCGGCTTGCAGGAGCAGGGAATATACGCACAGTTTGACCTGACAGGACCGTTTGTGATCCGCGGCGTCCATGCGGATACCGGAAACTGCGGTGCCGATTATCCGAGAAATCTTACGGTGTGGGTATCTATGGACGGGGAAAACTGGACAGATGCGGGGGCCGAGGCCGTAGATCCGGAGACCTATCTGTTCGCACCCGTAGAATGTGCGTTTGTGAAGCTGGAAGTGGGAGCGTGCGGGCCGGATGTGGAAAACAACTGGTCTGTGTTTGAACTGGATCTGCTTACCGATGTGATCAGCAGTCCTTCGAATGGAAGTTGATTTGAAGGCTGATCAGATATTATGAAAAAACAGCAGCGGACCGTACAAGCCCCAGAGGGTTTGGCAGGGGCGTTGCGGAATTGGAATGGAGGAGAAAAACATGAAAAAATTATTGGCAATGGCACTGGCCGGTGCGATGGTATTATCCCTGACCGCATGCGGCAGCAAAGAAGACAAGACGACGACTCCTACGGAAGCTGCGGGAACGACAGCGGGCACGGAAGCCGGAACAACGGCTGCCGGAGCGGAAAATGAGACAGAGGCAGCAGGTACCACAGCGGCCGCTGCCAGCGGTGAAAAACTGATCGTAGGTACCGAGGCAGGGTTTGCCCCTTATGAGTATATGGTAGGCGACCAGGTAGTGGGTATTGATATGGATATCGCCCAGGCCATCGCCGATAAGATGGGCCGTGAGCTGGAGATTCAGAACATGGACTTTGACGGCGCGCTGCTGGCCGTACAGCAGGGCAAGGTAGACTTTGTGGCGGCAGGCGTGTCCGTGGACGAAGACCGGGCGAAGGTAATGGACTTCTCTGATAATTATGTGGATTCTACGGAAGTGGTAATCGTAAACGCCCAGGAAAAAGCGGTGACAGCGCCTACGGCCGAGCAGTTGAACGGCAAGGTGGTAGGCGTACAGCAGGGCAATATCGCCGACCTGTGGGTTTCCAATCCGGATAATACGGAGCCGAAGGAAGTAAAGCGTTACACCAAGTTTGCCCAGGCGGCAGAGGATCTGAAAAACGGAAAGATCGACTGCATCGTTATGGACGAGCTGCCGGGCAAAGAGCTGGTGGCATCCTCTGAGGGCGCCCTGGAAGTTCTGGAAGGCGATCCCCTGTTCGTAGATCAGTATGCCATTGCCGTACAGAAAGGCAATACGGAGATGCTGGAAGTGATCAATGAGGTGATTGCTGAGCTGAAAAACAGCGGAAAGATGGACGAGATTATCGCAGGCCACAGTGCGCAGTAAACGACGCGTGTTTCCGGCAGGGTGGAAGAAACTTTCATTCTGCCGGATTTTTACACAGAGAGGATTCCTGATGATATGCCCGCCGGGGCAGGCGGATTGTGTCCGCCGACGTATACTTTATGAAAGGATCAGACCTGATGGAATGGTTGAATACGCTATATACGAGCTTTTACAACGCATTGATTCCCGAAAAGCGTTACCTGGCATATATCAGCGGCGTTAAGATTACGCTTATGGTGGCGCTGTTTGCTGTTTTTCTGGGAGTACTGATCGGCATTCTGGTGGCGGTGGTAAAGGTGAGTGCAAAGAGCAGTAAAAATCCCGTTATAAAGCCGTTGGCGGCTTTCTGCAACTTCTATACCACGGTGATCAGAGGAACACCGCTGATCGTACAGATTATGATTATCTATAATCTGATTTTTACGGCCAGGGACAGCAACGAGATTATTATCGGAACCGTCTGTTTCGGAATCAATTCCGGGGCTTATGTGTCGGAGATTATCCGGGCGGGTATCGAATCGGTGGCCAGGGGACAGACGGAGGCCGGCCGTTCTCTGGGCTTTACCCATATTCAGACGATGCGCTATATCATTCTTCCCCAGGCCATCAAAAATATTCTTCCTGCCCTGGGAAATGAATTTATCGTTCTGGTAAAGGAAACCTCCGTGATCAGCGTGATTGCGGTAAATGATCTGACGAAAATGGCAAGCTTCATCGGCTCAAGGACATGGGATATTCTGCCGCCCTATATCATCGCGGCGGTGATCTATCTGCTGATTACCATGTGTCTGACCGCGGTGCTGGGCCACTTTGAAAGGAGGATGAGCCAGGGTGATCATCACTAAGAATCTGCAGAAAACCTTTGGAGAACATCATGTGCTGCGGGGAATCGATCAGCATATTAAAAAAGGGGAAAAGGTGGTGGTGATCGGCCCTTCCGGATCCGGAAAGTCCACTTTTTTAAGATGCCTGAATCTGCTGGAGGAGCCTACGGGGGGCGAAGTGATTTTTGAGGGAACGACGATTACGGACCCCGCCTGCGATATCAATGAGCTGCGTCAGCAGATGGGCATGGTATTTCAGCAGTTTAATTTGTTTCCCCATAAAACGGTGCTGGAAAATATTACGCTGGCACCTGTTAAGGTAAAGAAGATGGCGGCGGATGAGGCGGACGCGCTTGCCCGGAAGCTTTTGGAGCGGGTGGGCCTTCCCGACAAGGCGGACGTATATCCCGGACAGTTATCCGGCGGACAGCAGCAGAGAATCGCCATTGCCAGAGCCCTGGCCATGAATCCGAAGGTGATGCTTTTTGACGAGCCCACCTCGGCTCTTGACCCGGAGATGGTGGGAGAGGTGCTGGAACTGATGAAGGAGCTGGCCAATGAGGGCATGACGATGGTGGTGGTGACCCATGAAATGGGCTTTGCCAGAGAGGTGGCCACCCGTGTGCTGTTTATCGACGAGGGCGTGGTAAAAGAAGAAAATACGCCTGAGGAATTTTTTTCCAATCCAAAGAACGACCGGCTGAAGGATTTTTTGTCGAAAGTGCTGTGAGAAAAAAATAATATAGACAACTTTGACTGTATGTGATATATTAAAGCGGTATGAAAAAACGCCTGTACTCAGCATATGGGTTCTCCATCCACTGCTTGGTGTCAGGTGTGCGAAGAAAAAGGAGGAATTACAATGATTTCAAAGGAAAAGAAAGCTGAGATTGTTGCCGCATATGGCAGAACACCTGCCGATACCGGTTCACCGGAAGTTCAGATCGCGATTCTGACAGAGAGAATCACTGAGCTGACCGAGCATCTGAAGACGCATCAGAAAGATCATCATTCCAGACGCGGTCTGCTGAAAATGGTTGGACAGAGACGTGGACTGCTGGATTACCTGAAGAAAACGGATATCGAGGGATACCGTTCCCTGATTGAGCGTCTGGGCATCAGAAAGTAAGAAAGAAAATAAGTAAAGGGGGACCACAGAGGCTTCTGTGGTCCTTTTAGGGAATAAGGAATATTCCCGGACCGGATTCGGCAGAACCCAAACAACGGCAGAAGAATTTTCCGAGACCACTGAAAAACGCGGCAGCCTGCGGCACTGGCGCCTTTTTCAGTAGTTTCGGCATCTTCTGCAGAACTGTAAATAAAAAGGAGAAATGAATATGTTTAAAAGCTTTACGATGGAGCTGGCGGGCAGACCGCTGACGGTTGAGGTGGGCCGGGTGGCCGCTCAGGCCAATGGCGCCGCATTTATGCATTATGGGGACACGGTGGTACTGTCCACCGCTACCGCATCGGAAAAACCGAGAGAGGGAATTGATTTCTTTCCTCTGAGCGTTGAATTTGAAGAAAAAATGTATTCCGTGGGAAAGATTCCCGGCGGGTTTAATAAAAGAGAGGGAAAGGCCTCCGAGAATGCGGTGCTGACCGCAAGAGTGATCGACCGTCCCATGCGTCCGCTGTTTCCCAAGGATTACCGGAACGATGTGACATTGAACAATCTGGTCATGTCCGTGGATCCGGACTGCAGTCCGGAGCTGACCGCCATGCTGGGCTCGGCGATCGCGACGGCGATTTCGGATATTCCTTTTGACGGCCCTACGGCGACCACTCAGGTGGGTCTGGTGGACGGAACGCTGGTGTTCAATCCCACGGCAGAGCAGAAAGCAGTATCTGACCTGGCGCTGACCGTTGCGTCTACCCGGGACAAAGTGATTATGATTGAGGCGGGAGCGAAAGAAGTTCCTGAGGCAAAGATGCTGGAAGCGATATTTGCGGCTCATGAGGTAAATCAGGAGATTATTCAGTTTATTGATACAATTGTGGCAGAGTGCGGCAAGCCGAAGCATGACTATGACCATTATGATGTGGACGAAGCCCTCTGGAATGATATGACCGCTTTTATCTCCTCCGAAGAGATGGAGGAAGCGGTGTTTACCGACGAAAAACAGGTGCGGGAGGAAAATATCCGTCAGTTGAAAGACAAGCTGGCAGCCCGCTATGAGGAAACGAACCCCGACTGGGTTCCCATGATCGACGAGGCCGTATATAAATATCAGAAGAAAACGGTCCGGAAAATGATTCTGAAAGACCACAAGCGTCCGGATGGCAGAGATATCAAACAGATCCGTCCGCTGGCGGCGGAGATTGATCTTCTGCCCAGAGCCCACGGCTCCGCCATGTTTACCAGAGGACAGACCCAGATCTGTACGGTAACTACGCTGGCGCCTTTGGGAGAGGCTCAGAGACTGGACGGACTGGATGAGGCGATTACCTCAAAGCGGTATATGCACCACTATAATTTCCCTTCCTATTCCGTAGGAGAGACCAGACCCTCCAGAGGACCGGGAAGAAGGGAGATCGGACACGGCGCACTGGCAGAACGGGCACTGGTTCCGGTACTGCCGGACGAAGAGGAATTCCCCTATGCGATCCGTACCGTATCGGAAACATTCGAGTCCAACGGCTCCACATCTCAGGCCAGCGTGTGCGCTTCCTCCCTGTCGCTGATGGCGGCGGGCGTACCGATCAAAAAACCGGTGGCAGGTATCTCCGCAGGACTGGTAACCGGAGAAACCGACGAGGACTATATTGTGCTGACCGATATTCAGGGGCTGGAAGACTTTTTCGGCGACATGGATTTCAAGGTGGCGGGAACCAGAGACGGCATCACGGCCATTCAGATGGATATCAAGATTCACGGCCTGACAAAATCCATTATTGAGGAAGCCATTGCCCGCACCAGGGAAGCCAGAATGTATATTCTGGACGAGGTGATGGATCCGGTAATCGACGCGCCGAGAGCAGAGATCTCCAAGTGGGCGCCTAAGATCGTCCAGATTTCCATTGATCCTCAGAAGATCGGCGATGTGGTGGGCAAACAGGGTAAGGTAATCAACAAGATTATTGAAGAAACCGGTGTGAAGATCGACATCAGCGAAGACGGAAGCGTGTCTGTGTGCGGAACCGACCAGGCGATGATTGATGAAGCGATCCGCATGATCCGCCTGATTGTTACGGAATTTGAGGAGGGTCAGTTCTTTGAGGGCAAGGTAGTCAGCATCAAAGAGTTCGGCGCATTCCTGGAGTTTGCTCCCGGAAAAGAAGGGATGGTTCATATCTCCAAGCTTTCCAGAGACCGGGTGGACAAAGTGGAGGATGTTCTGAAACTGGGCGATGTGGTGACTGTGGTTTGCCTTGGAAAAGACAGAATGGGCCGGATCAGCTTCAGTATGAAGGATGTAAAACGGTATCAGGAAAAAGATAAGGAACAGCGTCAGTAAAAACAGAACCGGACAGGATATCATTCAGTCCATGGTGATCTGCCCGGTTTCGGCGCCGTAGCGGTAGACATGGTCGGAGAGCCAGTCCGGAGGGGAAACCTCGGTGTCGTTGATTTCTCTGACCATGGCGTTCAGAACGTCAGTCTCCATCGTTTTCCGGCAGGGGAGCAGGATTGTTTCGTGGATGCTGCTGGGCAGGATGAAGAAATCTCCTCCGGCCTGCCGGGCAAATTCTTCCAGTACATGGTCATAGAGTATGCAGGCGGCGCCGTTTAACCGCTTCTGGTTGGTCAAAACGTACATGGGAAGCGGGGAGCGGTTTTCCCACAGAGGCGGCTCCGGGCTACCAGAGCCGCCTGTCTCCTGAACGTGCAGTTCCGCAATCATCTGCTCCAGGGATATGCAGCGGCAGGGATACAGAAGGGGTGTGTTGCGGGCCGCTGTCTCATAGAGAAGCTGTTCGGAGATCCCCCATGCTTTCATATGTTCCCAGGTGATGGAAATCGTCATTTCCTTATCAGGATCGCAGGCTTCTATCAGGAGAAAAAAAGTAACGGCAAGATCCAGTTTGGGGATGTGAGGACAGTGGGACAGAAAAAGGCGGTTGGAAGCGAAATTGATCAGCCGGTAGGCGATGTGAGAGCGGGCTTTTTCAAAATCCGGAAACTGTTCCGGACTGGCGAGCTGCAGGCGGGGGAACTGTTCGTAGAGTTTCAGGATGTCCCGGATAATGTCGTCAAGGGGCATACCCTCCCGGAAATCCTGATAGTAGGTGTTTAAGTAGATGGTGGGAGAGATGCTTTCGCCGGCGGGCAGGATCGTCAAACCGTCCAGATAGTGACTGTTGTTTTTCAGCGTCCGGTGCAGAGAAACTCTGACATCAGGTCCCACACGGTTCTGGATATCTGATCGGATACGGGATAAAAACTGATTGTACTGCATGTGAAATGCCTCCTTTATGAATAAAATGAAATGGTGCTGATATATGGAAGAAATGAAACGAATATACAAATTTTGGAAATATATAGTGATAAAAATATGCACCTGATAGGAGTCGAACCTACGCACATGCCTCCGGAGGGCACTGCTCTATCCACTGAGCTACAGGTGCATGACTTCATTATTATACATCAGTTTTTTATAGACTGCAAGTGATTTTTGATTTTTTTATGAAAAATTTTCTTAAAAATATCTTCATAAAGTTGTTACACAAATGCAAGAATATGGTTATTGCTTTTTTAACGGTAGTTTGTTATGATTAGAAAATAAAGGTTACTCAGCGAAGAATACTGCAAGGAGGGAAAAGATTCAATGCCGAATATGGGAAAATCTTCAGATAATCAGAATTCCAATGATTTCTTGAAACGTTATGGAAAATATATCGGAGTGATTGCGGTTGCTCTGATCTTAATTATAATTATTGTCTTTTCAGGAAAAAAACAGGACGACGGCGGGGCGACGACGACCGGTGTAAACACGGAGGTGATCGGCCTTCCCGATGCCAAGGAAACCGAGACGACGGAGAACCCGAACGCTTTGAAGGAGGACGCTTATCCGGAGATCAATCAGTTGATTAATACCTATTTCACCGCTTTAAGAGACCAGGACGTGGAAACACTGTCGAATATTATGGAAACCAACGGTGAGATCGACGAGGAGAAGATCCGCAAGGAAGGCGAATATATTGAGGATTACCGCAATATCAAGTGCTACACCAGAGAAGGTATCGTGGAGGGCACCTATATTGTGTTCCCTTATTACGATATTAAGTTTCTGAATGTGGACACGCTGGCGCCCAGTATGATCTGGCTGTATGTCTGCACCAATGAAGACGGTTCTCTGTATATCAATAAGAGTACCTTTGACGGCGAGGTTGCGGCCTATATCGACGAGGTGTGCAACAGCGAGGAAGCGAAGCAGTTGGTAGAAGGTGTGGAAAGCTCTTTTGCGGCGGCCATGGAGCAGGACGAAACGCTGGCCCAGTTTGTAACGAAGCTGCGGGAAGGCGCCGATCCTACGGTTCCGGAGGAGACAGAGCCGCAGACCGAGGAGACGCAGGCAGAAACCGAAGAATCACAGCCTGAGGAAAACAATGACGGTGAAGAACAGCAGACACCGCAGACCGAAGAAACCGTTTATGCGTCCCAGACCGTAAACGTGAGAAAATCTCCTTCCGCCGACGGCGAGATGGCCGGACAGCTTTATGCCGGAGAGTCGATTCAGCGGATCGGAACGGAGGGCGACTGGAGTAAGGTAATCTTCGACGGCGAGGAATGCTACATTAAGTCCGAATTCCTGACCGCGGAGCAGACCCAGACGGCCGATGACGGTTTTGAAGCCGTGGACCAGTACGTAGAGGCGTTACAGAATGTGAGAATGAGAAAGTCTCCTTCCACGGAAGGCGAGATCATCGGCACGCTGGACGGCGGCACCGAAGTTCACAGAACCGGTTACAGCGAGCAGTGGAGCCGGATCGAGTATGAGGGTGAAACCTGTTACGTGGCAAGCGAATTTTTAAGATAAAACGCAGGGAACATGGATGTAAATTTATTTGATTATGATCTTCCGGAGGAACTGATTGCCCAGGATCCTCTGGAAGATAGGAGTTCTTCCCGGCTGCTGACCCTGGACCGGGCGACGGGAGCCGTAGAACACAGACATTTTTATGAAATCTGCGAGATGCTGGGGCCGGGAGACTGTCTGGTCATCAATGACACGAAGGTGATACCGGCCCGTCTGATGGGCGAAAAGACAGGAACCGGAGCCAGGATCGAAGTATTGCTGCTAAAGCGCAGAGGAGACGATGTCTGGGAGACGCTGGTAAAGCCTGGGAAAAAGGCCCGGCCGGGCGCGGAGCTTTCTTTTGGAAACGGGCTGCTGACCGGCCAGGTGCTGGAGGTGGCCGAGGAGGGCAACCGTCTGATCCGCTTCCGTTATGAGGGTATTTTTGAGGAGATTTTGGACCGGCTGGGGCAGATGCCGCTGCCGCCCTATATCACCCATCAGTTAAAAGACAGGAACCGTTATCAGACCGTCTATGCCAGGCATGACGGCTCCGCGGCGGCGCCTACGGCGGGACTTCATTTTACACAGGAGCTGCTGGGGCGTCTGGAAGAAAAAGGTGTGACAATTGTTCCGGTTACGCTTCATGTGGGGCTTGGAACCTTCCGTCCGGTGAAAGCGGAGCGGGTGGAAGATCACCATATGCATGCGGAGTTTTATCAGATCGGCGAAAAAGAAGCGGACATTCTGAACAAAGCCCAGGAAGCCGGCCGGCGCATCATCGCCGTGGGAACCACTAGCTGCCGCACGCTGGAATCCGCCGCCGCCGAGAGCGGACAGATTACAAAGCTGAGCGGCTGGACCGATATTTTTATTTATCCCGGTTATTCCTTTAGAGTGGTGAAAGGACTGATTACCAATTTCCATCTGCCGAAATCTACGCTGATGATGCTGGTGTCGGCTCTGGCCGGCAGAGAGCATGTGATGGAGGCCTATGAAGAGGCCGTGAGAGAGCGGTATCGGTTTTTTAGTTTTGGGGACGCGATGTTTATCAAATGACACCGGATTTGAACTTTTGTTAAGTGAATTAAGAGAATCGAAAAAGAATCTAAAGAAGAATATTGCAAATCAGAATGGCATATGCTATAATGCCAGTAGGCAAAAAGGAAATAGCAAGTCCATCTGGACAAAGAATGAGGTCTCGAACCGTGTTCCAGCACAGTTCGAGGCCTCTTCTTTTCTTTTTACGGTGGCAAAGCACCCACCAGGCTATTTGTTGTCCTTGTCGTTCCTGTCAAGCCATTTGCAAACGAAGTGGCAAACCACGCCTGCCATAACAGTAACAAAAAAGGAAATAGCAACTTCCATCCAAACACCTCCTCCCGTTGCCAGGTATCGGTAGGACAACAAAGTGATTATACCACAGAGTTTTTGAGTATTCCATACGCATTTTAAGGAAAAGAAATCCCGGAGATTTAGAAATCCTGGGATTTTTTTGTATCATTAGGAAAGTGCTCGATTAGGAGATGAGGAAAAAAATAACCCGCCAAAAGGCGAGCATGGCAAAACGGTCAATGTATTTTATCAGGTATTCCGGTATTTTTCGCAGATATTTCCCTTCTGCGAAACCAAAATATAGAAAATACTGTAATAAAATTGTTCTTTTGCAGTTCACATGGCATTTATTTTACTTCCATCTCAAATGATTGTCAATAAAATATTCAAATTTCCTGCGATTTCCGGAGAAAGTGGAGCGGTATTATCTGAAATTCGATTAAAAATTCATATATTCTGATCTGAAATCATTTTATTTGTGGTCAAAAGTGGTCAGGAAGGTTGTGGTCAAAACGCCTGTTATAGAGACGCTTTTTCACAATTCTGTCATGTCATTCACATCCTGTTTGTGGTCATTTTTGTGGTCATCCAATTGTAAAAAATCCTTTATTTATCAGATATTCAGGAATTATTTCGCAGAAGGGAAATATCTGCGAAATCGTAAATAATCATGATTTCGGCATCATGATTCAGTTTCATATCAATTTTGTACTCGTTTGGAAAAACGGAGGCCTGGTATGGAAGAGGTAAGTTTGCTGAATTATTGTGAACAAAAGGGCAAAACGAATCTGATCCGTCAGTGGTCTGTTCCTGAGAATCGGGAGTTTGACCCTTTAAAAACCGGATTTGCCAGCCATAAAAAAATCTGGTGGGTTTGTGAAAAAGGCCATAAATGGCAGGCGATGATCAGTGACCGGGTGAAAAAGGACGCGGGCTGTCCTTACTGCACGAATCGGAAGGCCTGGAAGGGCTACAACGACCTGGCCAGCACGAATCCTGGGCTGGCGGCGCAGTGGCATCCCGTAAAAAACGGTACATTAACGCCGGAGATGGTTACTTATGGAAGTGACAGGAGTGTCTGGTGGCAGTGTGAGTTGGGCCATGAGTGGAAAGCGACGGTGGGGAACAG
>CAOKOL010000037.1 GCA_948470335.1 uncultured Lachnospiraceae bacterium
CTATTGTCACATATGTTTTCCTCACAGTCGAGGTACGCACTATCTACCGTTTACGGGAGAAAGGGAGGAATCTAATGTGATGGGATAAAAAAACCGGAGAATGTATTTTTGAGGTACATTTTCCGGATTCATACTCAAGAATATATCAGTTTTCCAAATGATTTTCTGTTTACGACATGACACTGGAACTAGCTTTTGCTAACCACCTCCGCTTTATATGTGTAAATAAAACTCAAATGAAATTAGCGCCAGCCTTTCTATCAGGAAATATATTATCTGCTATCAACCGATGCATGATTTCCATGCCTGTTTCTGGTATCGAGCCATCTGTACAAATCATTTTTACATGATACTCTTTCAACCAGTCTAGTGTGCTGACACACTTATATCTGGTAAAACTCCGCAGGATAATTTTCCATCAGACTGCGTTGGCTTCAATCGACGATACCACCGCATGGTCTGCCACAGCGAAGCGAGGGCATCGCCTCATTCAGCCGCCTTGCCGATGAAAAATTATCCTGCGGAGTTTCACCAGATATAATGCGGTCACTACACTAGGTATTGATATACTTTTTCCAATTCTCTACCCAGACAAGCCATATTTTTCACTAAAAGAATGTCCATTTTTCCAGCTATTACAACTTCAGAGACCTCAATAAACCCCTAGCGGGAAAGATCGAGACCACTGCTTTGTTCTACGGTAACACCTGATACAGTGTAATTGTGGCCATAAGCAAACGCCATCAAACTGCTTTTCTGTATTTCCAGCATATCTGCTTCCGGATATGCTACTCTACAATATACCCATACTCTTTCCATGTATTCCTCCATTCATATCAGGCCGGCAAAACAGTGTAACTCTTATGTCCTGTCTGCGATTTGACTTTACCAAAGTTACATTTCAATACCCGCAAATCCTCTTGAGTGCAAAAATATATGCATCCACATTTTTCATTAATAAGTCTGCACAGAGATTTTATTCAGATAAATTATCAAGTTTTTATAGAAAAAAATGGATACCGACTTCCACCAACAAGCTATGAGGTATCTTACCCCGACCTCACTTCGTTCGGTATAAGTTTATATGCTACAAGCAGCAGAGAATATACCCTTCTATGATTCAGATCTGAGAGAAGTCTTCATTTATAAAAAATGATTCTTCACACTCTCTTACATGATTTCTAAGGAAAAAATGGAGATGGATTAAACAAGCTACACTTTTTTTGGACTATCTTTCCTTATTCCTTTATTCAACACACCTTCAATTATCCCTTATCAATTCTACTTGCATAATATTTATTTATCACTAAGTTAAACCAAACACTCAATTCTTCCCTCAAAATCCATTCCGATAAGTTCATGATGATCACCCAATACATTCCCGACGCTTTTCAATTGCTTAATTGCTTCTTCAATTTGCCACTCCTCAAACCCTATAAATTCTTTTGATTTTTTTATATCATTGACAGTTGGGTATATACCACGTTGATTATCCTTTTTAACATACATGAGCACATCCCATTGTAATAAGTCTTTAATCCAACAACAGTTATCTGCCAAATTAATTAAAAGTTCAACTGCGGGCAATATGTACAAACTATAGACTTGATCAAATGGTAAACCGTTTGCTTTTGAAAATATAATTGGTACAATTACCTTTAAAAAATAGATAAAAATGTCCCTCCTTTTAATATCTATCGTGGACGCAATCCTAAAAGGGCCTATAGAAATAGTACTTACTGCCGCATCATCTGCAACTAAAAACCCTTCTTTTTCTAATATTCTACACATGTCCCAAAAATTTTCCTCTACCATATACGTAGATGTATTTATTTCATTCCACATTTTACTAATATATCTATCGACTTGTTCCATTTTCAATTACCTCCTTTAAAAAAAAATCTTAATATCATCCACATTCACATTATAAATCTTTCTGCTATCAAACTGAATCATATATAATTCGTCAATTTGATCCAATATACCTTTCCATGACAGTTTTCCCAAATTCACATCAAAAATTGAAGCTTTATTAGTAAACATAGTTCCCATCTGAGTTGCATATGCCAATTCAACAACCGCATACAACGATATGCACTTTTCTTTCAAAACAAATAATAACTGACTAATTCCCTCATGATTCAACTGTACTTTTTCTTTAAGCATAAGCTTTACGCTTAATAACAAAAATCTAACAGCCTGTATCTTATCATTATTCAAAATACATAATATGGAATAGGATAATATGCATTGAATATAAAATATACTATTTTTCCTGTTTTTGCTCTGATAAAACCCATTATAAATTGCATCATTCAAACTTTGAAAATCAAATTGCTTATTTATTCCCCAAAACCCTATATACCATTGTAAAGAAGTATTTACCACATCCTGTTTCTGCAATTTTACTGGATTCTTTTTCAATAATTGTTTGTGTTCATTGAAAATATTAAGGATTTCCGCTCTCTCTTGACACGAATAGTCTACATTAACAGCAAAAAAATTAGTAAGCCCCCGTCCATACATAGATGCCAGCTCATAAGCCCTATAATCCTCTGAAATACTAGACAAATTAATAATTTTATCACCCGCATATCTTATTGCCTTAAGCGTTTCATTTGGAATCTCTACTTTTCTTTCAATTGCACTTCGACTATTTATGAGCGCCTCTAACTTGATTCTTGTACCCGTACTTACCGCATAAAGCATACTAGAAATCTTTTGGAAGGTCTTAAACGCAAATATTTTCATATTACGCTTAAATAGTAATCTAGCATAAAAATACATAATGGCACATTGCACTTCTGTACTATATTTTGTTATTAAATCACTTTCAATTATGTTATATAATAAAATATCCACTGGCATTCCTTTATAAAACAGATTTGATAGTTTATTCCAGGCCTCCTGTTCTAATTTTTCCTCTGAAAACAAAAAATCTTCTGCATCTCCAATAACAGATTCTATCAACGCTTCATGGCAAAACATTATATTATTTGTTTCTTTTTCATTATACAGCCTATATGTAATATGTAACTGTTCTAAACAATCTTTTACAATAGTTTTTATTGGAACAGCATATTGGACAGATCCCCTTCGATCTCTTTCGAGATTACCTAACACCCCTACACAAACTATTTCTTCTTTCATTTCCACAAATACTGGAGCGCCTGACAATCCACATAATATCTTTTGCCCTGGTATAAAACCATTTTGTTCATCAAAAATCAATTTCGTATTTAACGAAATTTGCAATACCTTCTTTCGATTCCCTATGTCACGTATGCATTCTTCTCCCAAAATCTTTCCATCAATACTTGTATATACAGTACTATAATGCGAAATAGCCCCTCTCACAAAACAACTTGAACGTTTACTTGCGATTGCTATTTCATATGTTTCATATTTTATATCAGAATACATCTCTAGCAAAGCATAATCCTGACAAAAGGCCCTATATTCTATGGACAAATTCTTTGGAAATATTTTTATTGCGCTATAGGAATAATCATTCTCGTCCTTAATAATTATTGGATGACCTTTTGCTTCCAATTCAGAAATCACATGATATGCTGTAAGCAAATAATATTTATTATTCTCTACAAATGATGTTTTTATTGCAAAAGCGGTACCTAATGTAATGTTTTCATAAAAATTATCACTTGTCGTTACTCGAAAAATACCTGCATTCTCATTCATTTTATTTTTTCAACAATGTGTCTATCCTTTCAGCTATCATTTCAACATCTTCACATTCTAATACCAAATCAAATAAAGATTCTCTAGCCAATTCATTATCATGTTGTAAAGAAATAATTAATTTTCCCATAGCAACAGCATAACCCAATTCTAATGTACTCCCGACCCCCAAATAACCTTCTGGATTTACTATAACACAAACATTAGCTGTTTTTATTCTATTCAGATGCGCAAACGTTGCTCCTTTCCATAATAATGTCTCTCCTTCTAGATTCATATCGTCAGCATATTGACCAATATTATGTAATGGTGGTATCAATACAATATGTCCTTTTTCCTCCAATTTTTTACACACAGAATGTATGAACTCTTTGTTTCTTCCGCTGCCACATGCTGTAATAATAGCCATAACACATTAATCTCCTTTATTTTTTTATAATATTTACATTTTCATTTTTATAAGAATTACCCAAAATTTTTGTTCTATTATTTCTAACATTAAATTTCAAAAACCCTTTCTCATCTAAACTCATTTTTACCAGTTCCAATAGGCATTCCAATAAAGAATATGGTGCATTTCTAAGCAATTCGTATTGAATAATTTCTCTCGGTGTTAACTTTTTTTTACTTCTGAAATCAGTCACAAAACATTCACTTTCATTGAATAATTCAATACTCTGTTTTTTAAAGTAATCAACAATTTCGTTTTCAAGCACTCCAAAAAGCGGTCTACAAATCCGAATAGATGTATTTCCGATATATTGTACTATTGGCTCATCTGTCCCAACATTATTTGCATTTATCTGTTTTATTATTTCATCATATAACGATAGTTTTTGAAACTCATTTTTCTCAAGAGAATACAACTTTTTCTGTGATAAAATCAATTCATAAAAATTATCATACACAAATTCTTCATGATAATATTTCCAACGATCTATATACATATAAAAAGACTTTAATAGCGATGATATGGCATCTATTGCATGGTGCCCATTTACAACAAAGTGTATATTGTTAATTTCTGCCCACCTTTGCAAAATGAGCATTTTAGAGTTATGACAAGGAGTACATATAGTAGCTTTCTTAAAACATCCTCTTCTTATTTCTTTAATACTCTCTAAATTTTTCATCAATTCAGCTACTATTTCCGGCATTATATGATTAGCTTCCTCCATTCCAATTAACGCTCCATCATTTATACCAATTTGTCTGATATTATTTAATGCTAAATTCCAATCCGAATTATAACCCACATCAATTGTAATCGGATATACTCGATAACCTAATTGTTTTAAAACCAGACACAAGAACAAAGAATCTTTGCCTCCGGAATATGCTACATATATTCTATTACCATCAAACAATGAGTATTTCCTAATAGTTCCCTCTACATTTTTTAGTACCTTTTCCGGTATGTCCTTCATATTCATCCACTCTCAACTTTGTAATATACATTAAATAATATTTCTTGAATGTAAAATCTTTTTAATTCCGAATGATCTTTCAACCATTTTATATTCTAAAGTGATATAGACTCAATATCAACACTTGCTTTACCATCTACGTACACTATCAAAAAAAATAAAATCATTGTAATCTTTATTAGAAAAAATATATAGCAACACCTTTTCCAAAATAATCACCTGTTCAAACATGTCATACTGCTGCCCGTAACCACCAATGCGCTAATACTAAAAATATTTTAACTTACAAATAAAGAAATCGTAAAATCATAAATTCCTTTTTGCGCAACATCTATTATCAGTGTTTTTTATACGACTGATTCAAAAAATTTACTGCCAGACAATCATATACTTGTAATACTAGATGTCATTTATATGAGTAAATGGTAACCATAGAACTATTGTATCATAAAAGTCATCTTCAATCCTTCAAACATATCAGAAATAATAAATTCGAACGTCAAGGGTACATCACATAAATATAGTGAACACCGTGAAACGAAAAATATTCTACTTACCGGAGACAATAATCTAACATTGACAACTACAAAACTCAAAAGTTTAAAAATCAGCGGGTATCAAATAGATTTTGAATACGATAAAAGTAGCATAAAATTATTAAAATATACATATCCAATAATTATAAACCTCAAACCATCATTTATGGAGAAATACTACAAATCAAAGTCTTTTTTCCATAGATATCTGTAAAAACGATCTCTAATTATATACAATATCACCAAAAAGAACACACATACGTTGTCCCAGAAGAATAACGTCTTAAGAAAAATAGTAATGACACCACGACAGATGAAACGAAAACCAATTTCTTACAGCAAGCCACAAAATATCGTGCCCCGACCTCATTTCGTCCGATATAAGTTTGCACGCTACAAGCAACAGGGATTGTACCCTCCCTATGATTCAAAAGCAAACCTATATTTAAAACAAAATATAGACAGTTCTAGCTATACCTCAAAACAGGCACTATATGGATAAAATCCCAACCCAAAACTAAACCACCCTTTTATTTTAATATTAGCAAAACAAATACAAAAGTACTGATCGAATAACTTGCTGATCATATTAGATTCTTAATTTTACACTAGCAGCCTGAAAGTAATCAACCTGTCAATACGGTGAAAATATTCCCCGGAGAATACTCCGATTATCACCGAAGATAATATATTAAATTCTCAACGTAAACTTTTTGCCTTCGAGTACAGCATATTGTCGCACCTTTTGGTAGCACGGGTAGCAAAGTTCCTATCATCTCGGGCAAATCTCCTGCCTGACTATATTCTTAAAGGAGTTTTACCTTATGAAAGACCTTCTCGAAAAATGCTGCGGGTTGGATGTGCATAAAGACATCATCGTCGCCTGTATCCTCTCCGGTCCTATTGGCAAAACCACCGTTTCCGAAATCCGTGAATTTTCCACTCTCGCTTCCGGACTTACAGAACTCCGTGACTGGATAACAGCAAGTGGTTGTTCCCATGTTGCCATGGAAAGCACCGGTATCTACTGGATTGCCTTATATGAGGTCCTTGAAGCCGCGCCTGAGAACCTTACGCTCCTTGTTGTAAATGCCAGGCATATGAAAAATGTCCCCGGTAAAAAAACCGATATGCGAGACGCCGAGTGGATTGCCACCCTCTTGCGCGCAGGACTTCTCAATGCCAGCTTCATCCCTGAAAAATCCATCCGCGAACCCCGGCATCTCACACGCTACCGTAAAAGCATTGTCCATGACATCACTTCCCAGAAAAACCGCATTGAAAAATTTCTCCAAAGTTCCGGTTTCCGGCTTTCCTCCTTTGTCTCCGACATTTTTGGTGTTACCGGCAGGGGGATCATCCTCCACTTGATCAAATATGGTTCTATTGATCGGAACTCCCTCAATAAATGTCTTAAAACGAAAACCCGGCATCGCCTGGACGAAATACTGGCCGCCTTGAACGGAACCTTGTCAGCACACCAACGGGATTTTCTGAACCTTATGCTGGAGCACTATGACACGCTGCGCTTCCACCTTGCCGAAGTGGAGACTTCCATCCTCAATGAGGCTTCCCCGAAATGCTCCCAGGTAGAGCAGCTCATCACCATCCCCGGCATCAGTGCCACTGCCTCCATCTCCATTATCGCTGAAATTGGGACGGATATGGGTTCCTTTAAAACCGCCGAACATATCTGCTCCTGGGCAGGGCTCTCTCCCGGCAACAATGAGAGCGCAGGCAAACGCAAAAGTACTTCCGTCACCAAGGGTAACCCTTATGTCAAAAGTATGCTCTGTGAGGTTGCGTGGGTCATTGCAGGCAAACGTAACTGTTACCTGTCTGCCTGGTACTGGAAACTCAAGCAGAAAAAAGGCGCCAAAAAGGCCATCATTGCCCTTGCCCGAAAGTTTCTTGTCATCATATACACCATGCTGAAATATGGCACAAACTTTGATGAATCCTTTTTTGAAACCAGACGTAAAATGCATGAGCAGAACCGGACATCCCACTATATACGCGAATTGGAAAAACTCGGTTTTCGCATAGAACTTCCCGCATAATGGCATGCTCCTCTTACATTTTTCAGGCAGTGCCCACACTGTCTATTTGGTGCGCTTTCATGATTCGTCAACAATTTTTTTGTCAAGGTTCAGTGCTGTGGGCCTTTCTCCACAGCCATATCTAAACACGCAATATTGACCCTCCAGGGACCGCGTGATTAAATCTATTTTCGTAGCAAGGTGCAAGTACGAAGAATAATACTTTAAATCGATTGATTTGTCGAACAATTTATTCTATATAATTTTCTTAAATTATAACACTTTTTCTACTTTTTTCAATAGTATCTTTCTCATTTATAGTAATATATTGTATGTACTCTTTTTTTTACGCCTATATATTGTGTTCTTTTTTTACATTAATATACAGATGTTGAAATTAAAAGGTAGGTAAATCAAAGTTGTCCTAAATGTAGCAGAATTAATTGAATAAATATTTTTAATATTCGCTCAAAACATGGCAATATGATACATAATTCAGAAACAATTAATACAATTCTTCAAGCAAATACCTTTTAGCCCCAACATCATGTATACAAAATCACATTAAGGACTAATCCTTTCATGTATTGAAATTTTTATAAGTCTTCCCCTTAAATCCCAAACTTCGATATATTCAACGCCACATGTATCATAATATACTGCCTCAAATCCTCGTCCAGCTGCCCATTCCTCATGCTGTACTTATTAATCATCGGCATATACATCCGCAACAATTCCTCCAAATCCTCATGGATGCCTGCCACGGCGCCCTTCAGAACTTCACGAAATTCCCTCTCATCCAAGGCTTTCTCCTCCTTTCCCCAGCGCCTGACGCAGCTTTTTCAAAGCCAGCGACCTTTGATTGTATACATGCTGCACGGAGCAGTTCAATTCCCTGGCGATCTCGCAGGGCTTCTTTTCCTCAACAAACAGCATAAGCAGAATCTGCTGCCTTGCGGGTGAAAGTACTTTAAATGCCTTCCCCAATTCTTCCTCTTCAAACCAGATTTCATCCGTTCCTGATAATCCCCTGATACATTCATCCTCAAATCCCGGGCAGCTTAGACAATCCTCCTCTACCTCCTCAATAGGAACTGTCTCCACCTTCTTCCTGGTCTTATAAAGATAATTCAGCTTTGCCCTGTAAACCAATGTATCAAGCCATTTCGTAAATCTTGCCCGCAGCTCATCACGCGCGGAATCCTGCCGGTGGTTCATTTTGTGCCTCCTTTTCGCAGACACACCACCAGGGCAG
Organism: uncultured Lachnospiraceae bacterium; assembly: GCA_948470335.1. Lineage (GTDB taxonomy): Bacteria > Bacillota > Clostridia > Lachnospirales > Lachnospiraceae > Paralachnospira_A. The sequence goes on from CAOKOL010000037.1 coordinate 8,957, forward strand.
GATTCAGACATACCATGATGGCATGCCTGAATAATACTGTTTCTCTGTTACCTTACATCACATGGAACACTTGTCTCAAAACAACGGAATCACCTCCTTTCCGCAAGTAAGATGCTCCAGGTATCCAGCCTGCGAAGCATTTGCTGAACGCTTGCGTAGGTTGGCATCACCTGGCTCACTGCCCATGAAATATAAAAATCCGGTAAAATGCGTCACCGCACAAAGTACGCTTTCGATATGACATATTTTCCCGGATATTTCGCAACAAAAAACGACCATACCGTGCTTACTTGCACAGTACAGCCGTTCTTCAAAGCATAAATGACTAACTACTCAGCCGGCCTGACCAGCCGGCTTACTAACTAAGGATACGGTCTGTGTATCCCGTTCCGCCTGATTTAAGCGGAAAGATAATCCGTCAAAACATGTCATCACACATACTCTGACAAACGGAGTCCGCCTGCCCGGATAGGTATGCAATCATGAGCACCCCTGAGTATACTTTATGCGCTGGCACATTTTGCCGGACACTGCGTAATAGTTACACCATACCGTAAAAGTTTCGGCTTCTCAATATGGCCAGCCGCACAGCCGTCCATAAAAGGATGGCCGCCAAATACAGTCTATCTGCTGAACCTTTCCAGGGAATCCAGATAGTTCAGGAACCCTTCACAAGCCTGGATCTTCTGCTTTTGCGGATACCGCTCAATACGTTCCGCAATCTCCTGCAGGTAGGCTCTTTCCGGATTCACGTAATCTGCCCTGATCAGCTGATCCACTGTCACTGAGAGCGCATTAGAAATCCTCACCGTCATCTCCAGGCTGGGAACCCCTCTGGCATTCTCGATCTGGCCGATATGGCTGCTACTGCATCCGCATATCTCCGCCAGATCTTCCTGACGCATTCCGAGCGTCATACGGTACTTTCTGATGTTGCTACCTAAAACCATGTAGTCCAATTCTCAATCTCCTTACGCCTATAGTATTGTAATCCAATTTATAGTGGAATTGAAGAAAGCATAATTCCGCTATACGCACCATAAGTGTGATGTGCAAAAATTTTTTTGGATTTTATGTGTATTATCCGTTTATTTTGCGGAAAAATTACTTCTATACACTAAACGCAAGAATTTCTGTTTTATTACCATTTTCCATCAAATTTAATAATATTTTCACAAATCATGCGGTTGCCTGCTGAAGCGACAGGTCGCAGATCAGCTTTGCCGCTTCCCTGACTTCCTCATTTCCCATGAATTTTGTAGCGACCCAGACGACTGCTTTAGGGTCTAGGGCGACAACCTCACCCAGGGTTCTGCCTTTGTACTTTGAGATCGGGCACATTACCCGCATCGCCTGCTCCATCTTTTCTTCCGGTGTCAGTTCACGCTGTTTTGGTTCTTCCACAGTATACTCCTCTTCCGGAACGCTTTGTGCCGTGGGGGTGCCTCCCGGCTCAGACATCAGCGTTGGCATGATGCCCCCTGCTGGTGCCCGAGCCGGTATGGCGCTCCCATCCCCAGGGTCCCCGGCAAAAGCTCCCAGCTCATCCGGCGCGACAGACTCGAAATCCTCACCCGCCATGGAAAACTGCAGGCCAAAGCCGGCATTGCGCAGCGCGATGCCCACAGCGGCCGTCTGCGCCCATTCCCTCGGGGAAACGGACGGCTTGTCCTCACAGTATCCCCTGGAGGCAGTAGCTTCCGCCAGATAGGCATCTGCTGGGTCCTTATAACTGGGGTAGATCCTCGCCGTCGCCACAAAGCAATCCCTGGCCGGAACCACCTGTACCGCGATCCGGCCTTCCGGATATTTCAGACGGAACCACGCCATCTGTATCATTACCGGAAGCCGCTTCCGGACTTCGCCGGTATTCAGATCCGCGTAGTCTATGGCAAAAGGCGCAGGGTCAAACCCGTCCACTTTATTAATATTCCCTATGATGGCCAGCATGGCCGCTTTATCACTGAAATTGTTCTGGCTCATATAAACCTCCTAAGATAATGGCATGCCCCGCTGCCCAGGCGGCAGGACATGCCACATTTACTATATTCTGTTCCACATATGGACACATATGCCCACAGGCCGCTTCCTATGTCCGTCTGGCCCGCTGCTGGCCGGAATCATCCCAAATCCCGCAGCCGGCTGGCCAAGCAGGTGCCCCGTTTCTCCGTATCTGTTTTCCCAATGGCAATATGGAGCGCCTTCCGCTCCCCGACAATGATGACCCTGCTTTTTCCCCTTGTAATAGCCGTATAGACCAATGGCCTTGTCAGCATGACAAAATGGGCGCACTGCAGGTTGATAATAACAGACTGGTACTCGGAGCCCTGGGATTTATGGATCGTGGAAGCGTAGCCCAGATCCAGCATGTCAAGCTCACTTGAATCATACCGTTTTACCCGCCCTTCCCCAAAATCCACAAAAACTGCCGTGTCGTTTCCCTCGTGTCTGATCTTCTTGATATATCCGACATCGCCATTACTCACATCGTCGAGGTTTTTCACCTGCATGACCTTGTCGCCGGTCCTGAATTTCCGCCTGCCGCATAGGGCCTCCGCTTTTCCTCCGGCATCCGGATTGACCATTTCCCGCAGCATCTGGTTCAATGCGTTGACGCCGGTTTCCGTTTTCTGTCGGTACGGTGACAACAAAGCCACATTGTCCACGCCGTATTTCCTGATTTCTTCCATGTAAAGACGGGCGATCAAACCGGCGGAATCCGAAATCACGGGGGAATCTATAAATTGGAAATCCTCCCCGTATTCCAGGCTTGAGCAGCCATGGCGGATCCGTTTCGCGTTCGCTGCGATCAGGCTGCCCGTATCCTGACGGAACACTTGGTCCAGCCTGGCTACCGGAATACGGCCGCTGGCAATCAATTCACTCAATACCGCCCCTGGCCCAACGGAAGGCAGCTGGTCAGCGTCCCCGACCAATATAATCTGTGTGCCGGCCCCGGCGGCGTGAAACAAGCATCCCGCCAGATAAATATCCAGCATGGAGTATCTCCGAATCGCCATGAGCGCCGTCCTCACCTGATACCAGGCCCAAAGCTTTATGCACTGTCGAGGCCGTAAATCCGGTGGCCTGCTCCATCCTTCTGGCCGCCCGGCCAGTCGGAGCGCAGCAGCATATCCTGTTCTCCGGATTATTGCGGCGGTATATATCCAACAATGCGTGCTGAATCATGGTTTTACCTGTGCCGGGACCCCCGGTGATAATCGACATCCCGCTGGTCAGGGCCATTTTGACCGCCTTGCGTTGTGCCGGGGCGAATCTTACTTTCAGCCTTCCTTCCGCGACGTCCAGCTCATGATCCAGATTTCCATACCGGGGAATCTTTTGGGCTGCCAGCAATTCATGGACCGACCATGCCAGGCGTCCTTCCGCATCCGCCGTTTTTCTGCGGTATACATTTCCCTGATAGGAAACGAGCTTGCCACTGCCAAGCAGCCTGACGGCCCGGCCCGCAACCATTTCTTCCGTCAGGCCGGGCGTATCCAGTATTTGCAGGCACGCTTTCACAAAAGCATGCTTCTCCATGCAGAGATTTCCTTTTCCCTCCGCATCGGCCAGCGTGTACAGCATCCCTTCATCCACACGCTCCGGGGACATACGGTCCAGCCCCATGCGCGTGGCGATGCTGTCCGCCGTTTTAAAGCCGATGCCGGCCGCCTCACACAGCTGATACGGATGGTTCCTTACCACATCCATCGTGCGCTCCTTATAGATTTTATACAGCCCGACGGCGCGTTTAGGCGTAACCCCGTAAGGCGCAAGAAACGCCACTGCGTCACGCGCGCCGCGGTTGGCCATATAAGACTCACATATCTTTTCCAGTTTCCCTTTGCTGATCCTGGGTATGGACAGGAGCCTTTCCGGCTCCCTGTCCAGCACTTCCAGGGATTCCATCCCGAAAGCAGCAAATATCCGCTCCGCCATCTTAATGCCTATGCCTTTGATCTGGCCGGAGGAGAGGTAGGCGATTATCCCTTCCTTTGTTGGGACAATCACCTCCTCATAACTGTCCACCTCAAACTGGACGCCATGCTTTCCGTCTTTACTCCATCGGCCCCGCATTTCATAACACAGGTTCTTGGATACCGGGAGCCCGTATCCCACAGCCTTTACCTGTGTGACCACGTTCCCGGAACTGTCCACCAGCTTTTCACAGGGTCTGTACAACATGACCATATAGCTGTCCGCGTCAAGCCCCGTAATATCCTTTGGATAAACCGGACGTTCAAACTGACATAACATATTTTTCTCCTATTCCAGTTCTGATTTGTCCTCCCGGCCTCATAATATCTGGGAGGACTGCCGCTGTCTCATCTCAAACCGGCCGGACCGAAACCTTAATCTTGCGGCTCTCCGACATTTTCACCACATCCGAATAAACCGTCGGATACCTTTCTTTTAAGGCTTTAGAATCGGGCCTCCTGGTTGTTTTTGTTACAAAATCAATCAAAAGCTTGTCCGTGGCCGTCTCCAAAATACCATGTTCATGCGCTTTCATTACTTCTGCTATCCGCACGCTGTGTGCTTCTATCTCCTTCTCATATTTTTTTATCTCTGCGCTGCATTCTGACACTTTTTCCTGAAGCATGGCGATCTTTCTAAGGGCCGGCTCATATTTTCCGGAAAAGGCGATTGTCGGAAGATTTTTCTGGCTTGGGCCGTAAATCTTTGCCAGGGACTCCAAAGCCAGTTTCGGGGCCACATCCGCCATTGTGGGCGGCCTGTCATTCTCAAGGCTCCAGATCCACTCATCAAGCCGTTCAAAGATCATATCCTCCTTGGCCCTGTCCCGGACAATCTCCGGCATAGCAAGGTCGATATCCGGATTATTTCCCCATACGGCTGAAAAGGCGCCGATATCCACATCCGCCACCGCAAGATAAAAGCGCAGCTGCAGTTCATAGTGCAAAGGCACCGCCCCGTCGGCCCACTCATCAGCCTTATGGTATGTGCAGCTTTTGCATTCCAGTATCCCCGGCTCATTGTCTGACGCCCGGACAAACCTGCGGTCAAAATTCGCGAGGGCATACGGATGGTCGGCGTGCTGGTACAGATTCGTATCCTCCTCAACCTTGTTTCCGGTTTTCTCCCCATACCAATATGCCGCTACAGGCTCCAAAAGATGCCCCATCATCAGCTGGCCGGCATTCGCTTTCATTGCCGGTTTCATGCGCCCTTTTTTGATCATCCACAGCTCCATCGGCGTCACCCATGGAGAAACGCCAAAAATCGCCGCCACGTCACTGCCCCCGACAGTATACGGGATATCCCCCATCGGCCCGTGCATACGGCATTCCAGCCATCGTTCATTGCTCATGCCCGCCGTATCACAGAGAATTTTCGGCGACGCCATCAGTAGCCCACCGCCTTCGCCAGATCATAGTCGTTCCATTTCAGGCTGACCGCCCTGGCCATGTTTTCTTCCAGCGCCAGCAGCTTGCTCTCCGGGGCCTTCTCGCTTTTCAGTATGAACGGGATCTCCTGCATGGCAAGGAATACGTCGTGGGCCGTGGCAGGCCCGTCGCCATAGGACATCTCAAACATCGCAATCGCCTCCAACGCCGCTTTTTTCGGCATGCATAGTTTTTTGCACACCCGTGTCATCGCGTTTACCGGATAATCCAGGTAAACCTCCGCCATTTTTTTCAGCTTAGCCACGCTGTCCCCAAACTGGGCGAACAGCTGGTCAAGGCTCCCGGCAAAATCCGAAACCGTGGACTGATGACGGTGGTCGATGGAGATACAGTTCCCGATATGGATGGAATACCGCCCTCCGGTTAGAAGCGCGGAAACTTTTGCCGACGCGACGCCGGTATCGGAACTGGTGAAACGGATTCCCGGCATCAGTTTAGAGGCCATGGCCGACCTCCCCTGGGAATCTAAAAGCCTGATATACGTTCCCAGCAGATCCTCCTTCTGGGCCGGCATCGTCCATGAGGCGCTGACCAGGGAGTGGTCACAGTATCCCTGGCCAAATTCATGGCCCGGAAAACGGGCATCCAGTTTTTCCTTTAAAACCGTAAGCAGCTCATCGACCGGCAAAACCGAATAATCCGTCTCAGCCCCGGAATGGACCGCGCTGACCTTTTCATCACGGACCAGAAGCAGCGCGTCCGCCGAATACAGCCCCAGGCATGCGTTGACCACCTCCGCCAGCACCTCCTTACTCAGTTTTGAGAGGGAAGTCCCCCCGATCCTCGCCCGCTCAAGCAGGCTCTTATAAGCCGTCGTGCGCGCAGGGTAGAGGTTCCCGTCCACCCGTATGGCCAGGCCAAGATTGTCCGCTGTGTCATCCACGGCCTCCCTTGTGGTCCCGACCGCGAATGCGGACAAATCAGAGAACAAAGGGGAAGTTTTTCCCAGCGGCTCGACCTGCAGATCATTCACTTTGCTGCGGACCCACAGGCTGCGCTTAGACTGCTCCTCATGATAGCCCAGCATTGCCCCATAGGAATTGAAGGTGTTACAATAAGCATCTAGACATGTTCTTTGCATTTTTTATGCTCCTTTCTTGTTTTTGGCGGGTTTTCCCGCATTACCGCAACTGCGCGAGGAGAAGTTTCCCCCGCGTATATAACAAAAACCGGCAACCCCGAAAGACTGCCGGCTTATGCCCATAAAATGGCTAGAAATCCCTCAAAATACGTTATTGGCGCATTTCGGGGGATATTTTGAGACAAAAAAAGTGCCACCTGCTGAAAAGCAAATGACACTGTGGTAACTCTTATAAACTGTATCTGAATTGAAACCAGATTTGAAACTATTGGGGATATTATAGCAGAATCCTTTATAATAGTCAATCCGCCGCAAAACAGTTTGATCTGTTCCTGATCTGTTAATCCGTTCCTTTTGTCAAAGACATCTTTTAAGCGAATTAACAGAGAACTGATGTATATCCGGCATTATGCATCAGTCTATCCCAAATTCCTTATAAAGCCGCATCCGCTCACTTCTGTCCGTCGCTGCCTTTTTGGCATCCGATGTGCGTCCGGCTCCCAGAAGGATTTCCATCAGCTTCCCAAACTTATCCTCGCCTTCTCTCCGGCCTTCTTTCCAGCCTTCCTCTTTAAACATCCGCATGATCTCAGCTTCATTGTATTCCGTGATACACATGTTTTTCACCTCCGCCCTGTCACCTGTCAAATAGGCTTTGATCACTAAGCATATGGAAAACCGGATCGCCGGTCAACGGCAAAATCGTCCGGCCTCTTAAAGCAGCGCCGGACAATTTTCCCCGCCGGAGATACGTCACCGTCCGCAAAAACACCGTACCGGATCCGTCCAAGGGTTCCGTCCCGTTTGGGACAGGTCATACCGCCGTCAGGCAGATTTTTCCGGCTCCCAGTATACCAGCGTTCCCCTGTAATGCAGGCGGTACCGGTATGTTCCGTCTGCCATCGGATGAAAATATTTTTTCAGAATCTGATCCACTTCCGCTCCATGCGTCTTCAGCAGTTCATCTTTGTTGCGCACCCGGGCCATTACGCTGCGGACCGTTTCCGCCCAGCCCGAGTATACCAGCTCTTTTTCCAGCGGAACCACTTTTACATTCGCGTCAATTCCCATCTGATACAGAATATTTACAAAATGAATATAATCTTTTTTGTCATACACAATCTTTGCGCCCAGCGCCGTTTTCAGCTCAAGATCATACGGCGTCATGCCATCTGCGCTCATACCCACAATACACAGAGAGGCGGCAATCCGGTTCATCATACGCAGACATTCTTTTAATTCCAGCATACGGTAAAAACAGTTGTAGCCAAATACCACATCACAGTTTTCATTGCCGGACATATTCTCCCACTTGGAGCAGATGGAAAAGATATTCTTTTTCCCCAGCTCCTGTGCCGCCCGGTCAATATACCGCAGCACATCCTCCGAGATATCCACGCAGGTCAGCGTGTCACAGCAGTCCGCCAGCTCCATGGTAAAATTTCCCCAGCCCGGACCAATTTCCATAATGGTATGAACCTGACGGGATTTCAACAGATTTTTGACTTCTTTCATCATCACGCACGCCCATTCGTCCTGCTGATATACGGACTTTTTCTCCATAAAATGATGCCAGAACTCTTTCTCCGCCTGATCATCGGACAGCCGCCTGCTGTATGTGCCGTCTTCCTGTTTTAACGCTTCTTTCCACAGAATGCTGAAATCGGATTTTAAATCCACCCGGTCCACCGCATACAGTCTGCCTGTCTCCCGCAAAAGGGACGTAATAAATTCATCGAGCAAAAAGCCCGGCATATGGCGGCGGTAAACCAGATATTTCCGTACGCTCACCGGCCCGTTCAGCTTCAGAATCCTGCGCCTTGGATGTTCGGCCAGAAATCCCGAAACATCTTCCATATAAAGCGCGCAGCCCAGTCCCAGGTCCACTTTCATCATGGCTTCCATGCTGTTTTCCGCATGGCAGGCCACCTGGGGAATAAATCCGGTATCCCGGCACAGCTGATAAAAGTCCTGATAAGTCCGATTCCGCTCCTGTTCTCCGGCGCCAATCAAAATCAGCGGCAGTTCCATACAGTCCCCGATAGACAGCTCTTTCTTTGTAAACAGCGGGCTTTTCGCACTGACAACCAGGCTGATCTTTGTGGTATAAGCCGGAAGAAATTCCAGAAATTCCATATCTTTCCCATCCGGTTCCCCGGAAAACAGCAAAGAAAGTTTGCCGCATTTTAACTGCTCTGTCAGTTCTTCCGTCTCTCCCGTCACAAACGTATATTCCATATCCGGATGTTTTTCCTGAAATCTGGTCAGAAACGGCAGGATCCACTCATAATCACCCAGTGTGCCAATGCCGATTTTCAGCTCCTGTCTGCCGTCATCCCGGTACTCCTGCAGCTGTTCCAGGGCAAACTGATACTGGGCCATGATTTTTTTCATTTCCTCATAAAGAAACTGTCCTGCCTCCGTCACTTTAATCCGGTTTCCGGTCCGCATGAACAGCTCCATATCCAGCTCTTTTTCCATGGACGCAATCTGCTGGGTGACGGCCACCTGGGTTACATAATGTTTTCTGGCCGCCTTTGTAAAACTCTGTTCTTCCACCGAACTGAGAAAATATTGAATTTTATTCAGATTCATACCTTCTTCCCACCTGCCTTACATACCGAACCTCAAAACGCAAAAAAGCTTTCCACCAGCTTCTTTGTAAACGGCTGCTCAGGTTTTTCCAGAATTTCCGTCCTTGTCCCTGTCTCAATAAGCGCACCCCCGGTCATAATGCCAATCCGGTCGCAAAACCAGCACAGCACTTCCAGATCATGAGAGATGAGCAGATAAGTCAGACCCAGCGCTTCCTGCAATGTTTTCAGCAGCGTCAGAATATGGGCCTGAATGGAGGCATCCAGCATGGAGGTGGGTTCATCCAGAATCAGCACTTTCGGCTCCAGCGTCAGCGCTCTGGCGATGACAATCCGCTGGGCTTCCCCGCCGCTGATCTGGTGGGGATAGCGCTGAAACAGACGGGTGTGCAGCCCCAGCATTTCAAACAGCTCTTCCACCCGGGCCTCCCGCTGAGCCCGTCCCTGTTTTACGCCGTGTATCTCCATAGCCTCCAGCACACTCTCTATAATTTTTCTGCGTGGATCCAGCGAGCTTTCCGGATGCTGAAAGATAATCTGAATCTGTCTGCGCACCGTTTTCATCTCACCCGCCTTTAAGCCGCTGATCTGCCGGCCGTCCAGAAAAACGGCTCCGTCATCCGGGGGGATCAGTCCCATTATCATGCGGGCAATAGTGGATTTTCCGCATCCGCTGTTGCCGGCAATTCCCATGGCCGTTCCCGCCGGGATGGAAAAACTTACGTCTTTTACCGCGTCAACCCGCTGCCGCCGTACCACACCCCGGGTATATGATTTGCTTAAATGCCGGACTGAAAGCATTCCGTCATTATTCATATAAAAAACACCTTACCTTCCGGCCGTTTTCCAGCCCTGACTCCCGGGGATGTTCCTGCCGGCACCGTTTTGTAGCCTGAGGACATCTGAGATAAAACACGCATCCGCCTGTGATGTCCTCCCGCCCTTTCAGCGGCTGGCCAATGGGCTTCATGCCGTTTTTGGGAAGGGAACCAATCAGGCCGCGGGTATAAGGATGGGCCGGATGGTCCAGCACATCCGCCACCGTCCCCTGCTCCAGAATTTCTCCCTGATATAATACAAGTATCTTCTGACTCAGTTTTCTGGCCAGCGCCACATCGTGGGTGATCAGAATCATATTGCGGGTATCCCGCATGGTGATTTCCTGAAGCACTTCATATACCTGCCGGCGCAATATGGCATCCAGCCCTTTTGTCGGCTCATCGGCAATCATCCATACCGGCCGGTTCATCAGTCCCAGCACCGCAATCATGCGCTGATTCATACCGCCGCTGAGCTGAAAGGAATACTGTCTGCTCACCAGCTCCGGCCGGGAAAATCCCAGACGGCTCATCAAATCCTGATACCGCTGTTTTGCCTCCGCTTTTTTTCCCGGTGCATGTATGGTCATGGCCTCCGTAAGCTGCCGGCCAATCCGCAGGACAGGATTCAGAGACTCTACAGGATTCTGGGGAATCAGCGCAATTTCATTTCCCCGGATCTGTTCCATCTCTTTTTCTGACAGTGCCGTCAGTTCGGTGTCACCGTACAGGCAGCTGCCCTCAATGCGGGCATTTGCCGGCAAAAGCTGTAAAATTGCCATGCCAAGCACTGACTTTCCGCTTCCGCTTTCTCCAATCAGACCGGTTACCTCACCTTCCCGGAACACCGTGTTGACATCCCGCACGGCGCTGACCGGCCCGTGGGCAGTATGAAATGTCACGCCAAATTCACACACTTTTATCTCTTTTCCCATATCTGTCAGTCTCCCTTTACCACATCCGCCCGCACATCCAGCCGGTCCCGCAACGCATCCGCCAGTATGTTAATGCTTAAAGAAAGCAGTACGATCATAACGCCGGGCGCAATGGCCAGCATGGGTACCTGGCGGAAATGGGTTCTGGCGTCGCTGATCATAACGCCCCAGTCCGGCGTGGGCGGCTGAAGCCCCAGTCCCAGAAAACTCAGAGAAGCCACGGAAAGCATGGCGCTGGCAATCCGGGTTGCAAAAATAATCAGAATGCTGCCAATCAGATTTGGACCGATATGCAGCAGTAAAATCCGCATATTTCCCGCACCAAGCCCTTTCAGCCCTTCCACAAAATATTCCTGTTTCAGTTTCATCACTTCTCCCCGCACCAGCCGGGAAAAGCCCACCCAGGACGTAATGACCAGCGCCAGCAGCATACTGGTCACCCCGGAACCCATCAGCCCCGCAATGGCAATCATCATAGTCATGCCCGGAATCCCCTGAAACACGTTGGAAACCGCCGTAATGACCAGATCGGTTTTCCCGCCAAAATATCCCGCAATCATTCCGATGATACAGCCCAGTGTCATGGAGAGTCCGGTTGCCGCGGCGGCCAGCAGCAGAGACTGCCGGCCGCCATACATAATCCGACTCAGCACATCCCGCCCTATGGCATCCGTACCCAGCAGATGGGCGGCACACGGCGGTTCCAGCGCGTGGCGCATATCAAGCTGGTACGGGTCATATGGCGCCAGAAGCGGCGCAAACAGACTCACCAGTAAAATAAAAACCAGCAAAAGGGCTGCCATCACATGACCCGCATCTATCTTTATCTTATCTTGATCTGTCCGTATTTGATTCTCTGTTTTTTGCCGTTTCATCATTCCACCCGTTCCCCTGCCCGGATTTTTGGATTGACCGCCAGGTAGATCAGATCAATCAGTATGGTCATCACCACATACACCATTGCCGTAAACAGAACATATGCCTGCACCACAAAATAATCTCTGGATTTTACGGCGTCAATGGCGTAATTGCCAATGCCCGGTATATTAAAAATCACTTCCGCAATGGTAGAACCGCCCAGGATTCCGGCAAAATAATTGCCCAGAAATGTGGTGATCGGTATCAGCGCATTTGGCAGTACATGGCGGATGGCCACCAGACGGGCATTCATCCCTTTGGCGCTGGCCACCGTCACATACTGCCGTCCCAATTCGTCCAGCACGGAAGTCCGGGTCAGCCGGGCGCAGACGCCAATGGTAGATACGGACACGGTAATACCGGGCATAATATAAGATTTCCAGCCGTTCAGACCACTGGTAGGCAGCCACTTTAACTGTTCCACAAAAATCAGAATCATCAGAATGGCAATCCAGAAACCGGGAACCGAGAGCATGACGGTGGTGATGGTCCGCAGAATCCGATCCGGCCACCTGTCTTTGTAAATGGCCATCACCATACCGGCCCCAATGCCAAATACCACGGTCATGCCAAGCCCCAGCAGCGCCAGCCGGACGGTATACGGAAGACGATACGCCATCTGCTCCCGTATATCTTTATTTGTAAAAAACGACTGGCCCAGCTCTCCTGTCATGGCGTTGCGCAGCCATTTGATGTACTGGATGGGAATGGGATCGTTCAGACCAAGCCGTTCTTTTACAATTTCATATTCCTCCGGGCTGACAATCTGTGTTCCGTCCCGGTTTAAGATGGCTTCCACCGGATCTCCCGGTGCGCCGGTACCAAGCAAAAATGCCACGATGGTAATGCCCAGCAGCACCGGAATCAGGGTGAGAAGACGTTTCCCCATATATTTGACAATGCCCATTGGCTCACTGTACCCACTCAATGGTCGGAATGCTGACGCCGTCATACAGTTCCGAGGTGTAACCGGTAATCGCTTTGTTATGAATATTTACATTTGTATAATATAATATGGGAATCATGGGCAGATCTTCTGAGGAAATATCCTGTAGTCTGCTGTAGATCTCCTGACGCTTTGCGGGATCTGATTCATGGAGCACTTCTTCCAGAAGCTGATCTGCTTCGGCATTGTTATATTCCCAGTGATACTGCGTATTATAGCTTCCGTCAGAAGCCATCCATGACTGGAAGAAGGAATATGGGTCCGCGCTGTTTAAACCGGTTACCGTAATGCCAAAATCATAATCGCCGGATTTTAGCGTTTCCGTATTTACGGAATTATCCAGAATCTCAATTTCCATATCAATGCCCAGTTCTTTTAATACCGACTGGATATATTCTGCCATGGATTTCACCGGATAACCGTCCACAACCCGCTGGCCCAGTATCATTTTGGTCTGTAACCGGGTATCGCCAAGTACCTCCGCGGCCAGCTCTTTTGCCTTTTCCAGATTATACTCACCGGTAATTTCTTTGTACAGCGGCGTCTGATAACTGAGAATACCGTATGCCGGATGGCACAATCCCGCATATAACGTATCATTAAGCAGATCTCTGTCCAGGGCCATGCTGATGGCCTGGCGCAGACGGACATCTTTCAGATATTCTTTGGAACCGTTTACATACATGTAATGGCTCATATGGCTCCTGGTGGGTTCCAGAACAAACCGGTCGTCGGTCTCTGTCAGGTTTACCGCCACGTCCACCATGATTGCGCCATTGTCAATCAGGCCCATGACTTCTTCTGAGGTCAGCGCCGAATACCGGGTTTCCGAATCGGGAATGCAGTTGACACGGTACTGGCGGATTTTGGCGGGCGTGCCGTAAAAATCATCATTCCGCTCAAATACGGCGTACTGATCCGGAACATGCTCTTTGATTTTATAAGGACCTGTACCAATCACCATGGAAGTGATCTCTCCGGTTTCCACGTCAAAACAGTTAGGGCTGATCATAGGGCTGCCGTAATCGCCCAGCAGGGCGTCCAGGGTGGTAATCGGCTCAGAGAAGACAAACTTTACGGTATAATCGTCCACTTTTACAATTTCCTTTAAATTGGGAAATGATTTGTCAATGCTCAGAGACGTATATGTGGAAGTCAGCGGGCCGGCTTTATAACGCTCTATGTTTTGGATACACACATCCGCATTAAAGGGAACGCCGTCGGTAAATACCGCTTTCTCCTGCAGTGCAAAAGTCCATTCCGTACAGTCCTCATTATAAGACCATGATTTTGCCAGTCCCGGCTGCAATACATGGTTATTGTTATATACCAACGGTTCCCATACGCCTGCGGAGAGATTTACGTAAAAGGCGTCTCCTTCTCCCGGAATCATATCCCGCACGGAACCGAGCACCAGCTCTTTTGTCTCATTCAGATTTTCCGCGGCAGCCTTTGGCGTTTCTTCTGTTTCCCCTGCCGCCGTCTCACCGGCATTTTGTGTTTCTTTGTTCTGTGTTTCGTTGTTCTGCTCTGTCTGCGCGCCTGCCTGCGTCTGTTTTGGCACTTCTTTTGTGCCGCAGCCGGCCAGCATACTGACAGTCAGTAGCAGCGCCAGCAATGTTTTTCCATACCGCTTCATTTCATTTGTTCCTCCTTTTTTGTTTCTGCCCGGAGGGTCTGCGCCGCAAACGCGTCGCCTTCAAGCGACCTATTTCTTCTGCGTTTGCGTGTGCATCCTTGCGGAACATTTTTGTATCACGGGGAAAGACGGAAAATGCCTTTTCAGTGATACAAAAAACACCACCTTCCGGTGATGTTCTGATCCTGCAACACACTATCTTGTTTCTGTTCCTTCATACGTCATTCCGGATTATTTTTAATCTGATCATCCAGAAATGCCGGCGCATATTCCGCCGTTTCACGCCGGGAAACAGGCGGACTGCCAAAGACTGGAAACAAAGTACAGATGCTGTTTTTCCCCACCGAAAATTGCAGTCTGGTGCAAAGGCAGGTCTCCTGGCTCAAATCTACAACTTTCTGCCGCCTTCCCGGTTAACACCAGTGACATATGGCAGAAAGCAAAATTTTCACAGTAAAGCGGGCTGCTGCAGATTTCCACTGCATTCCCTTTTAAACGGCGGTGTATTACACCTGTGTACCTTTACACATTTCATTTTGTTATGATTTTTTTGTCGATATCGGATACATTTTTCGAAAAATGGCCTGTCCTTATCATAGCATATATTTTTCCGTATTAAAACTCATTTTTTTCGATGCTGTTTCATAAGAAAAAGTTATGCTGTGACAAATATGGATCACTGCTAGTTCCACGGCATGCCATTTTCTATCATCGTCCATATCATATTCATCATATAACAGACCCATATCTGCTAAAGCGTCGTCCGGCAGCCCCTCCATATCAAATATTTCCGCGTTACGGGCCCATACGGAATCCACGCACACAACATAATGACCCATTAATGTTATCCCTCCTGTACCCTGTTCAAATATAGTAATCTAATAATCAGAATCTCCTTACTCTTTCAGTATCATTTATAATAGGAAATAATAAAACTCCCTACTTTAAAACCCGTATAAAACAGATGGGCTGCCATGTCATCAGGCCGCCCACCCCGCTATATTTTATTTATACCCGAATATGCCGTTTCACAACAGCCGTCAATTTTATGGGCATCTGGCTTAAATCCGTGATATCCATAAACGAATCCCCGTAAATCCGCTCAATGTTCTGCTTATCTTCCCCAATGGCCGCGGCCACGAACAGGATCTTTTTGCGCTGGTATTCCTGCTTAATCCCCCGCAGGTCCTCCTCGGCCGCGGAGCCGTCATAACCATGGTCTGCGGGCTGGCCGTCAGACACCAAAAGCAGGAGCTTTTCCTCCTCTGAGCGTCCGGACAGCTGCTCCGCCACAAACCGCAGCGCAGCCCCGTCGCGGTTGTTTCGGCGGCTGCCGATATCCATCAGGCGGTACCTGTCATCCTGGTCAAAGCTGTCAAATTCCGCGTAAGAATACATCTCCACAGTATCCGGGTACCCGGTTGAATGGCCGTACACCATAATTGGAATCCCAAGGCTCTGGCAGAAATCATAAATGATAACCGCCGCTGCCCGTGCGTAGGTACACCGGTCACTGGAACTCATGGAGCCGGATTCGTCCAGGAGCAGGGCTACCGCAAGTTCCGGGATCTCATTTGGCAGCCTGTTCCTGTAAAACACCTTGCCGTCGTTCCTGTGCAGGGCATGGGAGTCCAGCCTGCGGCCCATAAGCAGGCCGGTCTGCTTCCCGCCCCGCCTGCTTTCCTTCAGTTCCCTGGCAAGGCTTTTTTGCAGCTGCCTTGAGATGGCCAGCAGCGGAGCCGCGATAGCGTCATATTGTTCCTTCAGTTCCTCATCCACCGACAGCATACGGTTAACCCTGATATTGACGCCCGCATGGATATTCCCATAGGAAATATTCCGGGCGGCTTCATTCAGCTCCCGGAGCCTTTCATTTTCCAGCTGCTCACAGGCGGCCTTTTCCGCCATTTTATCCAGGACACGCTCAATGTCCGCAGCAGCGCGGGCACACTGCTCGCGCTCATAAGCATCGTTTTTCTCTATTTTCCCGCTTGTCGGGTTAGAGGCCGCCTCCGTCTGATGGTAAGGAATCCTGCCCTGCTCCGATTCGGAAACCTCTGTTTTTCCTGTTCCGGACATGGAACCGCCCGCCAAAGGCATATCCTGCCCAGATGGCAGGGCCGACCCCTCCTCCAAACTCTGTCCGCCGGTTTCCGACGCTTCCTCCTCATTTTCCGGTTCCGCCAGAAGATTCTCATTTTCCGCGTCATCCTTGGCATTTTCCGTGCCGTTTTCACTTTCTGTCCCATCCTGGGAATTTTCCGCGCTTTCTGTTCCGGCCTCATCATCTTTAGCTTCCGGCTCAGGTTCGTTTTTTTCCGCGGATTCCGATACGGCGGCAAGTGTTCTTGCCCTTGCCGCGGCGGTGGCTGACAGGACTACATGGCCCGCTGTTTCAGCGACCGGTGAATGATTCCCTTCGCCAATGCCCGTGCTTCCGGGAACAGACCGCAGGAGCTTTGACATGATCTCCCCGATATCCTCTGTGCCGCCAGCCGCTGCCGCCGCTTCCTGGCGCCGCCTGCACGCCTCGCAGAACCCTTCAATATAGTCCCAGCAGCGGACCAATATCATATTTGCGGCACCCAGCCGCTCTTTTCCCGAACTGTTAAGCAGCGCGCCGTCAACATCGGAAATCAGACTGAACACGGCCTGTATCCGCTCATCGCTAAGCGGCTCATCCCCATATTTGATCTCGCCAAATTTCGCGTAAGACAGCAGGATTTGCAGAATGCTCTCAAAAATATGCTGTTTTTCGTCATCTTCCTCCTCAATCAGCTGCGTCACTGTGGAGATCATCTCATAATGCCTCTCCCGAAATTTCTCCAGCCCGTATCCAAGGGTTCCCGGAAAATCCATCAGCATCCTGTTCTCAATATACCCGTCCTCGATCACGTTTGAGATATGGTGCGCAACCATTTGGGCCATGCTAAGGTTTTGCGGGCCGGACTTCACATAATCCCAAAAAGCCTTTTCCCTCCGGGCATCCGCCGCGGTTTTCAACTCCGGCGGATGAGGATACCAGATATTGCTGGCAAAATAATTCATACGTGTTTGCTCCGCAAGGAAATCCGTATGGAGCACGTGGCCAAGCTCATGGGCAAACATACCGCATATGACCTGATACCGGTTTTCCCGCCCCCTCACTTTCGTGACAAGGGGATGCCCCGTGTTGATACGGATAAACAGGTTATCCGTTGACGCCGCATGCTCATCCCTCGGTTTCCAGTACAGGCTTACATGGACCCTGCGGTTATAGTGGTACCTCCTTGTCTGCGCCGCCGCCATATCCTCGAAATGCCCTGCCAAAAGCCGTGACGAGAAGAACTGCCGGTCCGTGATTTTGCTCCGCTGCTCGTTCAGCCGCTTCTTTACTAATTTGTGATTCACCTTTGACATATGCCAGGTAACCCCCTTTCTGGTCAATTCACGCGGTCGCTCCTCTGCCCGCCGGCCTGAAGACCGGCTCAAGGACGGTGCTGACCAGCGCCTCCCGGTCCTCCTCGTCCGTTGTCGCCTTACTGATCACCGTATACAGCGCTGACTGGTAGACATCACCGGTGATCTCGCTGCTGGTGATCCAGTCGATCAGGCCGCGCATCCCATAAGAGCCATCCGTAATGCTGTTTTTCCGGCAATACTCGGACAGGTCATTCACCACCTGCACCATCCGGGCTACCTGGATTTCGTCCGATGCCCCGGTAATGGACATGGCGCGCTGCGCCATCACTTCGGGAGTTGGCAGCTCTACGTCCCGCACCAGGCTCATGCGGTCGATCACCGACTGGTTCAGCCCCCTGCAGCCTTCATAACTAATATTTGTCGTAACCACTACCACCGCGTCGGGATGGCGTGTAATCACCTCCCCGGTAGGCAGCGTGACGGACCCTCCCTGTTCCAGAAGGGAGTTAAGGCCCACCAGGACGCCCGGCTGAACGATGGTGGAGGGCTCCTGCAGCTCGATCAGGTATCCATTCTTTAACGCCTTGATGAAATCCGTCTCAATATAGGTAAAAGCCTGCCCGCTGTTCCCGGCGTTTTCCTCCCGTCTGGACAAAGCCCGTACCTTTTCCGTCACGCGGTCCAGCACAATGCCCATGCAGTCCTGGGCCGTCGCGGATCCTTTCTCCATGCCGGTAAGCGCCTGGTACACGCCCGCCGGGTCGTAATCCATGTCATCCAGGTCGGGCAGTTCCATCAGCTTCGCTATATTGGCGTAATTGATGCCGCCCATGCTCTTTAAGATCTCCCTTTCCTGGTCAAGCCGTTCGTCGCCGGTAGACCCGGACTCCGAATCCGGGAAAAGCTGCCCTACGAAGTCAAAAATCTCTGTCCCGGCCGAACAGGTATACTTCATATACGGCAGGTTCAGGCCGGCCGCAATGGCTTTGGCGCCCATCGTCTTGCCGGTGCCTGCCGGGCCACGCAGCAGAAAATTCCGCATCTGCGTGGGCTTTCCCGTAGTCGCCTGGGCATGCCTGCAGATATCCACGGCCTCCTGGGGGATGATATACCATTCCGGCAGTTTTGGCACCAGCGCCTCTTCTGTTTCGCTCAGCGCCCTTGGACGCATCTGGTACTTCCCAATAAAATCCTCATGCGCCACAAGCGTTCCCGCCCTTTTTACCATGACACGCGCGGTCTTAGCGAAAATACAAAACTCGCCCGCCAGCACTTCGGACGGCGTGAACGCCCCTGAGTCAAGCTGGGCCTGGGACACCCGCATCAGGTTTCCCGTCTTATCAACGTTTAAAGTGACCGCCGCCGCACAGGTATCATCCTTAACGCGCCGGTAAACATTGTCACAGAGAATCGCCATGCATTCGGTTGCTTTTACCAGATCAGGATATCCGCTGGCAAAACAGGCGCGGTACTCATCAAATTTTTCTTTAAACTCCTTATCTTTCATAAGCACGGGGAACAGCGCCATCATGACCGCGGCTCCGTCCCTCCCCGCGCTATTCAGCACGTAGTTCTCAAAGGTTTCCGTGTTATTGTCATATACGCTTGCCATCAGGGCGCCGGTTTTACTGTCATATACTACCAGATGGTAACTGTCCGGCCCCATGGAGGATTTGTACTCGGCCACAGTCCGGTGGTCGATCACGCCGACGGCCCCTTCGCCGCTGCCATCCATGCAGTGGCAGACCGCGTGTACAGCCTTAATGACGGTCGAGCAGAGTGTCGCCGTGGTTCCGTCCCCGTATATGGATGATACGCCGACCTTTTTATTCGCCAGGGTATCAAATGGTTCCGGCAGGGGGCGGCCGAAATTAAAAATGTTGTTTAAGTATGCGCTCATTTCAATGATCTCCTTTCCTATGGAAATTACCTATGATTTATTCTCTCTTCCGGATAAGTTTCCAAGCCTGTCTCCAGCACCATTGCCCGCAAGGCCTCCATCAATTTTTGGTTATTTTCCTTAAACTGAGGAAAGAACGGCTTGTCCAGGCCGTAATCCAGGTATTTAAAGCGCAGGAATGTATCAATTGCCCTGTCCTTTTCAGTCTCCGGGACTCTGCCGAGCAGTCTTTCAATTGTCACGGCCGATCCAAACTCCATGACCCAGAAATCGTATTCCTCTTTCTTACAGTATCGTTTTATCCATCTCTTTACCGATACCTCCGGCCCCTTGAAATGATAGGGCCGTTCCATACTTAAATGGGCCATGTAGCCTCCATGCCCGTCCGGCACGGCTGAAACGGGATATGTCCGGCACGCTTTAGGCTTTGCCGGATGAACCATGCATCTGTTTTTTTTCAGGAAAACGCAGGCGTCATCCCGCCCGGTTGTTTTCAAAACATACATCGCGTAACCGGACGAACTTAAAAACGTCACTTCCGCATACCTCGCCAGGACATCCGCCGTACTCCTGATCCGTTCATCCCCGTCCCGCAAAAACCGCGCGAGCCTGAATACGTCCGGGCCTTCCAGCGGGATGCTTTCTTTTACATGTAGGCAACATTGTCCACATGCCTCACAGTGGAACGGAAAGGTTCCTGTTATGGGCAGCGGCGCCATCAGGGTTACAAAATCTTTCATCATCATTTCCTTTCCGCCGTCTTAAACGGCTGTTTTATTCCTGCGGGCAACGAGCCAAGTAGACGTGCTTGCACGGATATTTGGCGACTGCCGCAAGGGTCAGATACTCCGCAGCTTGCTGCGGGGTATTTGACTTATTACGCACGGGTATGCCATAAGGCTCCCCGGAAAAAAGTTACAGGGAGCCATAAGGCCCCGATCTATGTAAAAAAGCGCCCGGAGGACATGCCCCTGAGCGCTTATGAATCCATGGATTCCTGATTTGTATTTACGGTATACAATCCGAAAGAACACGCCGCAGGCGCACCTTTCCGAATCCTACGCAATAAAAAAAGTGCCTGAAAAATAACTTCTCAGACACTGTGTAACCGGAAAACTATAATCGCTGTAAGCGATTAATGAAACTGATATACGCAGTATAACAGGTTTTTTACTGATTGGCAAGAAATTTGAACCCTTTTTCCAAATTCCAAATTCCTTCGCTAGTAATCACATAACAACATTTTAATCTCTAAGATGAAGAAGCTCATCCTCAGTGAATCCGGTGATTTTCATAACTTTTATAAATTCAATACCTTCATCCAACATATATTTAGCCATTTCTTTTCTTTCTTTTATGGAAGTTTCCCGTGCTATTTGATTCCCATATTCAATTTTTTCTTTTTCATACAACTGGCCTAACTGTGTCATATTGATCCTCCTCCTGAAGGCGAAGCAATTCTGCCTCAGTAAAACCAGTAACTTCCATAATATCAATGATATCAATATTACGCTTTAACATTTTCAAAGCCATTTCCCGTGTTTTCTGGTTCGCGTATTCAACTTTTTCTTTTTCGTACAACTGACCTATCTTTGTCATATTAATTCTCCATTCTGAAGGCGGAGCAGTTCTGCCTCAGTAAAACCGGTAACCCCCATAATATCAATGATATCAATACCACGAGCCAGCATTTTCATAGCCATTTCTGTTTTTTCTTTTATGGAAGTTTCCCGTGCTATTTGATTCCCATATTCAATTTTTTCTTTTTCATACAACTGGCCTAACTGTGTCATATTGATCCTCCTCCTGATCTGCTTTAAATACTCCCTGTCAATAAATTTGTCACTTGCGACAATCACGCCGGAAAGGGCAAAAATACGCTGCCCCTCATTCGCGATCTGTTCTGCCAGGTCCACAACCCGTTCCAACATGGCCTGCTTCCCTTCAGATCCGGAAATTGTTAAGGGCAGGATGACAAGCTTCATCAGGTCGTCATCCTCAAGCGGGATACCGGAACCAATTTTCCGCTGAATAGCCTCAAATGCTGCCTCGCCATCTATGTGGGACAGAAATGCCTGCTCCGTGCGCAGCGTAACGCAGCTGGTTTCAAACGTGGCTTCCGCGCTTTTCACATCACCGGTGTAAATGACAATCAGCCGCAGGTTAAAATTTCCATCTTCTTTATAATACTTTTCCAAAACCCTGGCTACATAATTCAGGTATTTGACCTTATTTAATCTTTTGTACTCAGCTTCGTAATCGACAATGGCATAGGTGCCATCCTCCAGCAGGAACAAGTTGTCAACATCCTTCTCATTCGCCGAAATTTTCGGCAGGTTTGTCGGGAGCAGTTCCCTGATCGGCGGCAGGTCGAGCCCATATGCCAAAAAACTTTTTTCCTTATAGGTCTGGCTGAGAATCTTAAACAGGATATCTTTATTTTGATATGCGATCCCTTCTGACATCATATCCTCCATATAAATTCTTATTGTCGTTCTTTTCTGTTTTGTTATATAAGCCACCCCTTTTTGTAATTATAACATGTTACGCCCATTTTGTCAGTTGCTATATCAGGGGAATCCTTTTTTCTTTTTTGTAATCCTTTTCCTTTTTAACATTTGGATTTATAAAGCCGCAATCCTTTTTAACAGAACAATCCGGCGGGTTCATTGCCCACATAGATGCCTGTTGCCTGGTAATACATGGAACCGACCCATTGGTAAGCAGTCCGCTATATAAACGCTTTACTGAGCCTGGAACAGATCAAGATCATCCAGCATCCCCAGAATTTCACTGTCGTCCGTCCATTCCGAAGATTCCGCATCCGGTTCAACGGCAGGCATGGCCGGAGACACCGTTATCGCCCCCAGACGTTCCTCCACGATCCGCCGGATCATCACCTCCAGCTTTTCATCTCTCATTTCAGATACGCTCACCTTTATTTTATATTCCTCAGCGAACATCTCCGGATGAGCCTCCATATACTCGCAGAGGGCAGCCACAATCACCACGCTTTTCCGGTTTCCCAGGCGTTCCAGCAATTCACCCGCCCGTATCTCCTCATCGGAATCCATACCGAACTGCAGCGTGAAACGGTATTTTCCATTCTTTTTCAAAATATCAGCCCCCATCTGCCATCAATACTTAAAATCATTTACTGTTATCCGGCAAAACACGCTGACAGCGCACTCTGCCGGACTCTCTCAGTTTCATGTATGGCGGGATGACAGCTGGGCCTGAGCCAACGCCTGATACCCTGCCGCGTTGGCATTAACCTCATCCAGGAAAATGCCCTGGGCAACCAGAGGCGACCCTTCCAGGTATCTGCGGTACAATAAACTGCCGCCTCCAATAAAAACCGCCGGGTTGGAACGCAGGTCCACCTGCAGCTCACGCAGCTTATCCAATATATCCTTTGCGTGCTGCGCAGCTGTTTCCCGTATTGTCTTTATCACCCCTTCCGGCAGGATGGTTTCCCTGCCTGTCAGGACAGCGCTGATATGCTCATCCTCGATCCGCATGTCATGGAGCGCGCCGACACGCCGGATAATATCGTTATCCATCGTAATCACGCCAGTTTCCAGGCTCCTGCAGAACTGCATATCCGGTTTCCCGCTCCTAAGCAGCAGCACGTCAGTGGTATACCCGCCGATATCCACCAGGAACACCCGCAGGTACTGGTTCAGCCGGCTCTTATACGGGGCAATAGCCGCGAATGCCTGTGGATAAACCAGGACGTTCCTGACCGTGATGGTAAACGGCCTGTCGTTGTACGTAAACCGCACCGGCTCCCTCCGCTTGAAATACTGCGCGAACGTGTTCTTTAAAAGGCCGTAATGCTCCGGCGGGAGCCCGACCGCAAGGTCAACCGGCTCGACCACAGGCCCGCCCGAAAGGCTCCACATCTCCTTTGCGATAGCAAACAGGGTCAGGATAAAGAAACGCTCATCCTTTGTTTTATCTTTCATATAGGAAATCCGCTGGCCTGAAAGCGCCCAGAACCTCCCGTCATATTCCAGCACTTCATCTGTCATGGGCGGCCTGGTGGAATGCTCCGCCAAACCTGAGACAAATGTATGGTTTACTGTCTTAATGGCATAATTGCCGTGGTCAACCGCAATAAGCATAAACTAATTTCTCCTTTATTCTTTGATATCCCATTACACGATAGAATCTCCAAATCCGCAACATCAATACGCATTGAATCATTTATACGTATTCTTTGACGGAGCCCGACGCCTCATCAAAAACATAATGATAAATGACCCCCTGTATATATCCCGCCGGTTTATCATACCGGCATGCCCCTGTCACGGCAGTGCAGGACATAATCATCCAGCCCTTTATACCCAGGATCCCACAGGTATGTCCCAAACCGGCATCCCATAGCCGAAAGCAGACATGTCAGCTCACGGTAACCGTTCTTCACATGCGGGTTCTTCAGGAAATCCATGTCAAAAGCCGTCATGATATGTTCCACCCCGTTTTCTTTTAAATAACGGAGTGTCTTCTCCAGCTGTGCCAGCGCATTCACGCCGGGAACGGCCAGGACGGCCCGACCCGTCAAATACGCGATGACATCCGCCTTCATGGGGCCTTCGGTCAGGATCATCTCTTTTTGCGGCTTACCGGCCAGATGTGTCCAGCCCTCCGCCCTGTGCCCGTCTTTTTTTCCGGCGCTTGATACCCACCGGAATTTGCGTCTGGCAGCATTGTCCCGGCGTATTTGAAGGCCCTGTATCCTTCCTTCCGGATCCCGCACAGGGATCAGAATCCCCCTGTATTCGTGATTCAGGCTCCATGAACCGTCCTCAGCCCTGTAAAAACCGGGGACGCCGGACAAAGAAAGCCCGTCTGACGCCAGCTGCCCGGCAAAAGCCTTCAGCCCCACGACAGGCGTGCTCCTATACCCAAGTCGGCCAATTTCTTCCGGGGAAAGCCCCCGTGCCAGCAGATTTTCCATGTGGTCGGACGCAAGGGAAAGCTTCTCCAGCAGGGCGGAATACGCCTCATGCCTGGTATCGATGCCTGCCAGCGGGCATTCTTCCGCTTGTATGTGAACGGGCGGTTTAGGGTTCTCCTCTTTCTTCCCCGCCTTATAACCGCTGTCCCGCATCCCTAACCGCTCCAGCAGTTCTTTACGCACATGGGAACGGTCTGTCCCGGTATAAGAGGCATACAGGTCAAACACACCGCCATGGAAACCACAGCGTGGGCAGCGGAACACGTCTTTTACCAGGTTAATGTTCAGATGCTTTTTCCGGGGCCCGTCATCACATTTGGGGCAGGGTATATAATAAGAGCTCCGCCCGCCCGGCGGGTATGGGATTCCGATCAGCGGTATGATGTCAGCCATATGGACCAGTTCCATGCCGTCCTCCTTTCCGGGAAAGCTTTCCGCCTTCCCTCATCTGTTAAGGATGTGGTCAAATTGCCGTAAAACAGTCCCTGTACTGGATCCACACCGGCAGCACCGTGTTAAACATGCCCAAGAGCTCTTTCTTATACTGCTCCTCGGTCTCTGCCTTAAAATTCGAAAACCGTTTTCGGCGTTCCTGGATAACCTGCCGCAGGTTTTCCAGCGCTGTCGCCCGCTGCGCCTTTTTCTTTTCATCGTCCGGCTCACCGATGCACCGCTCTTTCAATAAGCACATCAGGTAAGCATCCGCAAGCTTATAGTGGTAGCCCATCACCCGGACATCTGTCGTAACAGGCGCCGATTTACACAGGCACATGCAGGTCTCCAGAATATTTGTCCGGTACATCAGTTCCTGTAACTGCATAAGATCCTCCGGGGTCATCACCCCGGCCATTGCCTCTTCCATCATATCGTCCCGTATTTTACGGTATGCGTCAACGATTGTCGCCATAATTTTTTATTTCCCCTTTCCTGTTTTTGCTGCTGTTTAAAAAACCGCCGTAATAAAAATATCTGTTGCTAATGCTGATTCGCGGTATTTCCTATATACGCTCACACTGCGTTAACAACATTATCAATAGCCCGCCGCGGATTTTTTCAACGTCCACATTCCCTGCTCCACACGCACAAACTGAGACGGATGATACTGCAGCGTCTGGCGGATTTTTTCCTTCCACCACCTACTGTTTTGCGCCCTTTTATAAGGCCTGATCTGCTCATACAAATATGTAAGCGGCACTGCTTTTTGACATGATTCCAGAACGGCCGCCACGATATCTTTCCAGGACGCATCTTCCATATCACGGATATCCATCCCGCCTCTTTGGGACAATATTACAGGAACCACAAGTGGTTCATCCTTGCGTACAATCAGGACATACTCATGCAGAATCGGAATAAACCTCCCACTATACGCGGTCCGGTCTGAAACACAGTTATGCTGCGTTTTAATCAGGATATTCTCCATAGTTCCCGGTTTTGTGATCTCCGACAGCATGCTGTACAGCCTTCCCTTTTTCTTGATATCACCCATTAAGACAGCTATCCTCCCGCCTTTTTCTAACGCGGAAAACTGCTTTAACATGGCATGGTTCATTGCTTTCACAAACCCATCCCAGTCCGGAATACGGGACAAATCTGACACTCTGGGGTCATAACCGTACTTTTCCTGTACATCCGAGGCTTTATACATTACATCGGAATAAACCACCATATCCCAATAAGGGGGATGCCAAAAGATCATTTCCAGACGCTCCGGTATCTCGTTATGCAACAGGTCAAACCCGCTGTGCAGGTCATAAATATGGCTGCCAATGCCACAACACTCAGCAGCGGCTTTTGTGGTCCCGCTCCCGCACATATAGTCACAAATCTCTTTCGGGCGGAAAAACCTGATCAGGGCCTCTACCAACCTGGGCGAACAGTTGCCTCTATAATGGTTGTTTCCCCCTTCTCCCCGTTCCGGATAGGAAACAACGCTGGTAAGCCGCCTCTGCGTGGAAACCATTTGTCTCCCGGTTTCTGCCTGCGCCCTATCGATCCTTTTTCGATGACCATACAACTCTTCCATCACTATTCAACACCTCATATTTGTCTCTCTCATCATTTTCTTTCCGGTCCACCCTTCTCATTCTCCGCGCGGCCGCGACAGCTTTCTCTTTTGTACCATATCCATAGCCAATCCAGCTTGCAAACTGACACCTGAAACTATAGACCGTTTCAACATCATCATATAATGTACGGATATAAAATCCGCGTCCTGACCCAACCGCCGAATATGCTTTTGGCATCCAAATCGGATAATGCGCTGCCACCGTTTGGGCAGGCAGGCCGTTGCGTTCAGCGTCGGTCCAGCAGCCTCTTTCCGCATCATATTTGCAGGGTACCGGATATGTACGCTCCGAATCCCCGTTTTTTACGGTTAACCAGTAAAAAATATCCTGATCCTCCGGCGTACTCCCATCAATCCATCGGCTCATTCCCGCTCTCCTTGTTTTGGCAAGCCCGTCACAGCCATACCCCTGCCAGACTGTCCACGTCATCGCTACCCGGCGGAAAAAATGTCATGTCTGTGTTCAGCTCAATGTCCTCGCATATCTCATCCACGCTGTCCATGACCATGACCGTATCTGTCGGTTCCCCCATGTCATATATCCTGGCCACGCATTTTTCAGGATACCCGTCGGGGTGATCATACACCGCGATCAATGGCACACTCAGTTCCTTCATGTCAGCTTCAACCATGCTGTTTATTATGTTTTCATTCATTTTCCTTCCCGCCTTTCTACAAGAATAAAAATCAGCACACCTATCCGATAAAACACATCATCACGGAACATACCTTTACGGACACAGCCCGCAGCCCCGACAGAGGCTCTGAATAAAAGGAGCCTCTTGCGTATACCTTTGGGTATTGCGGGGCATGCTCCGCAATGCTATATATGGCAGTCCATCACGACAAGCACGTCCTCGTCCTCCATGGAATCCAGAAAATCGGCGACCTCTTTTCTCCACGCCTCAGCCACATTTTCCGCTCCGGACCGCTTCCAGTGCCCTTCATCTATTGACTGCCATCCCTTATCACTGCAAAGGGAGTTGGCGTTAATCGGATACGCATTGGCCCCAAAGCCTTTCCGGGCCGCATATTCCTCAAATGTCTCGCCTTTATGGTAAAGATATTTACCGCCAAGGCATATCCCGTCTTCCACACGTTCCGCAAAAGTATCGCTGCCATTTTTCCCCGTCAGGAAGAAACGCCTATGTTCCACGTAAGACCGCGCCAGATCCCTGCAGCGCCAGTCACGCATGGCCTGCCACTCAATATCCATTTTCCTGGCCGCGCTTGTGCAGATATAGCCTTGGGGGACTTCCGGGTCATATCCGTCATACTTGTAGCTTTTACTGTAAGCGATGAATAACCAGCCGTCATCCATCGCAATAAAAATTCATAATCAAA
>CAOKOL010000038.1 GCA_948470335.1 uncultured Lachnospiraceae bacterium
GGTGACAGGATTCGAACCTGCGGCCTCCTGGTCCCAAACCAGGCGCTCTAGCCAAACTGAGCCACACCCCGTTATCACCAGGTTCCCATCGCCTTATCGGTGACGCAAGATGTATTATATATTAGTGCCGCAAAAATGTCAACCATATTTTTCAATTTTCTTTAATTTTTTTTTGCAGACTTTTTACCGCTCTGTTTTTGGCCTGTTTCCGCAGCGGGAAGGCCCCGGAGCCGCTCTCCGGAGAAATCCCGGAGAAGCAGCCCCAAACCTGCCGTTGCGATTCCCGCGCCTATTCCTGATCCACTGTCTGTTCTGCTTCCAGTTCCTCCGCGATTTCCAGACAATGACTGCCAAAAGGCGCGTTTTCTCTCATCCATTCCCTGCCGTTCTCACTGTCCAGCTTTCGCATCCGCGCCAGCCACGTGTCAAAGAACTGCTGGCCGTTTTCCGTCTCCATTCCCATGATCTCATTGCCGCTCATCTGCTGCAAAAGGTCTGCCATAATCTGGCCTTTCAGTCCGATCTGATTCCCCTCGGAAAACTGATGAAACAGATACCGCAGCGTGTAATCACCGTAATACGCCAGCTCCCGCTCCCGCATTTGAAGCAAATAGGCCTCCTCATAATCCTCGGGAGAAGATGCGACGGTCGGCGCGGACAGAATGTCCTCAAACAGCCCCTCTATAACGGGATACGGGTCCATTCCGGTATATTCGACGGCCTGCCTGTAACAGTCCTGTGTCTGTTGCAGAATATATTTCTGGGTATCCAGCGCATCCGAAACTGAAGTCTTTGGAAATTTCCTGCGGATATCGGAGACATAGTAACTTCCGTCTCTGGGTATCCAGTACTCTCTCAGCGTATATCTTGCCAGACCGGCGCCGTCCGCTCCGCCGGAATTCTCCGTAAAAGAACTGTCCTGCCAATCCTCCCCAATACGCCCGAACTCATCCGGGGCAAAGAAGAACTGTCCCTTATCGTCTCTCACAAAAGTCAGCGCCACGGGCATATGACTGCCGGCATGCTCCCGAAGCCCGTCCTCCCGGACCTCGTATTCCTGATACAGTGCCATGGCATACACAGTTATGCTGTCCGCCGCTCCTCCTCTGGCCGGCTGCTCCATCTCCTTTACAAAAATCACATGACTTTCCGCACAGACATATTCCCAGGATTCATCCGACCTGTTTTCTTCCAGAATCGCTTTCCTGACGGCAGACTCCAGCAAAAGACCGCTATGGGCCCGGATAAAGCTTTCGGCATCCCCGTCCCGGATATCAACGCGGCCTGTGTCCGGATCGTCCGCCGCCGTCTTTGGCGCCTGCAGATAAATATACATCGGCTCCGTTTCCGGACTGCCGCCGCCGATCCAGAGGGTAAAAGGGGAATCCGTGTCATAAACCCGGATATAAAGTCCGGAGCCTGTTTCCGTATAAGAAAAACCATCGAAATCCGACCAGGTCAGAGCCCTTCCTTTTTCGGACAGAGCAAGAATTTCCTCCAGCGTCAGCAGCCGCTCCGACCGGTTCTCCTCCTGCGCCGCGCCGTCCTTTTCATCTGCCGGAGCTTCTTTTTCCCCTGACAGCTCTCCTGTCCCTTCCGGTCTGACAGCCGGTGTCTCCGACACTTTTGACGGATTTTCTTCTTTTAAAGCATCACTGTCCCCGATTGCCTCAGCATCCTGGGGTAGAATCCCATCTTCCCCGGCCGCAGCCTGCTCGCTTCTCTGGGCCGGCACCTCCTCGTCGCTGAATACACCCCGGATCACTATCAGATATTCCGCTTTTTCCAGCCGCTCCTGCTCCAGCGCCTCACAGGAATAACTTTCCACGCCATTTCCCAGATCAAAAGCCATGACGGCCAGAATCCGGTTTTCGCCGGGAGCGACCTGAACGTATTTTCCTTCTTCATAAGAAGTAAAGGAAACGCCCTGGCCCTGATCCGGCAGTGCAAAGCGGGTAAGCAGGTTGCTTCCCTCCCCCTCTGACGGGCCCATCTGGATATCCACGCCCGACCATCTGCCGTCCGTCTCATCCTTTACGACAGAGCAGAACAGAGCCAGCTCTCTGGTATTCCGATCAATCCCAATAGAGGCGCTTTTTGTGCAGTTTCCATTCTGCCACTGCTCCGCATAGAAAACACCGCTTTTCACTTTCCCGTCCAGTTTTACGTCAAACCAGCCCCCATAGGTATCCGCCCTGGCATCCTTTCGAAACCGCAGCGTATCATGATTTCCCTTAGGATTTGTCAGAAAGCATACCGCCACAATCACACAGACCACGGCAGCAGCCACAATTGCCCAGAAACCAGGCTTTTTATAATACAGCACCGTCCTCACCCTCTCTTTCACATCGGTCTCCCCAAAGGCCAGCGGACAGGCCGCCACTCTTTTATGGGAAATACTACAGGACAGCAGCGCGCCGGAATATGCTTTTCTTTCCTCCAGACTGTATTCCCGCACTACCTTCTCATCACAGGCCAGCTCAATATCCCGGCAAAAAAGAATGTACGCCAGCCAAACCATCGGGTTAAACCAGTAGACAGCTAACAGAAGATACCCAAAAGGCTTCCACCAGTGATCCCGCCGTTTCAGATGCGCTCTCTCATGGGCCAGCACATGAACCATCTCATTCTCATTTCCCCCATTCATATAAGAAGGCAGATAAATCTTGGGATGAACCACGCCCAGGATAAAGGGCGTCTCCACCTCGTCGCAGACCCAGACGCCGGGGCCTGCCGGCACGGCAGCCCGCACCTTCCTGTACAGCCGCCAGTAGCTGACCATGGCATAGACAAGCATTGCCTCCGCACCCAGTATCCAGACCAGGGCGGCGATAAACATCCAAACCTGCAGCGGATTCACACTGGCAGCCGGGTCCGGGGTAAAAGATTCCCTGAGCACCGGATTCACCGCGCTGTTAATCGCCGGCACGCCGCTGTTAATGAAAGGTGTCTGCGAATAAATGATCTCACTGCTGACCGTCTCTCTGCTGGGAATCAGGCTCCACACGCTCTCAAAAGAGACGGGGCAGATCAGCCGGACCGCCACCATCAGCCACAGAATACAGTGTGCCCATCCGGGCGCTTTTTTCATAAACAGCCTGAGCACCGTCACTGCCAGAATCAGCCAGCCTGCGGCAATGCTCATATTTAATATTTTAAGAAACACAGTTTCCATGGTTTCCTCCTTTCCGCTTTGCACGCCGCATCATAAAAACAGATCCGATCAATTCAATCCTGCTCTGTAAAGATTTGCCGCGCCGCCCCGGCAGATTTTCATTATCATTTTCGGCATTACGTTCCGGCCTCGTCGATCATCCGCCTGATTTCTTCGATTTCCTCCGTCGTCAGCGCTTTCCGCCTGGTAAATGCCGCGATAAAAGCCGGCAGAGAACCTCCAAAAGCCTCATCCACAATCGCCTCCCCCTGGGCCGCATAAAACTGCTGCCGGGAAATCAGGGCGCTGACCGTGCCGCTCTGATTCTGAAAAATCCCTCTGTCGCACAGCTTCCGCAATACATTATAAGTAGTGGTCCGTTTCCAGGTCAGCTCCGCCTCGCACAGCTTCGCCAGCTCTCCGGAAGCGATGGGCTCATGACTCCATATAAGATCGGCAAAGCGCGATTCCACGACGCCAAGTTTTATCTCCGGTTTCGCTTTTTGTTTCATTTCTGATTTTTCTTCCGGTTTTATGTTCCCTTCTGTCTTTAATTTTCTCATCTGCTCCCCCTCATTTTCAGCTTTGCAGCGAATCAGATTTTTTCGTTTCGTTTTTGTCTATTTGCAATAGACCATTTTAGTCTATTACAAATAGACACATTTGTCAAGAAAAAGTTTTTTCATAAATTCCCGCAAATATTTCCTGCACATCAGAGCCGCAGATTACTGTAATATCTTTGCAGCATTTACATAAAACTTTCGTAAGATCCATGGGAGTTTCGTAAAGAGATTTCGCTTGTCCGCATATGGGAAAAAGGATATACTTGTTATCAGACGCATATCCATACGATACACAACAGAAACGAATTTGCCGAGAAAAGAATCCGGGCGGACATAGATGTGACCTGCTAAATGTCCTGCGGGTATGTGCGGACACGAATTTCCATCGAAGAATCCTGAGAGCAGGCTGTCTCTGGCTTCGGCCGCCATTTTTTTGCCTCCCGCATTTGGACATGCCCCCATAAGCGGACATGTCCGTCTAAACCCATCCGTAATTATGCTTTCAGATTCAGCATCTGATCCGACAGTACCGCGGCATCCTGGGGATTTGCGCGGAAATCCAGCTTTTTCCGTATGCTGAACTCCTCGTCGATGGTAAACAGCCCCACTTCCCCCTGATGGGCTTTGCGCAGGGCGTCCCACCGGGTTTTCCGGTCTTCTGCCATATCCTCCTCCCACTTCCGGGCTTTTTCGGGATGATTCAGATAGACTTTCTGCCAGCCGGCCTGACCCGGTCCGTATCCAAAAGAAGTATTGATATCCGACAGATAACCATTGTTATAACCTGACAGACGAAGACCGCCTGCCTCCTCAGGGGCATTTGGTAAGGAGGACTCTAAAATGTAATCCAGAGAGCGTGCTCCGCCGCAGGCATGAATATGGGACAGCAGATTCTTTCCATTGTCCCCCTGATTAAGCGCCCCCTCAATGGCCCGTGCCAGCGTCTGATCCTCCAGCCTGCTTACAAGGATCGAATTGTCCGAAACCACCGTCAGCCGGAAGGTGGTTCCTTCCGAAAGCCGAATGCCGCTTTCCTCCAGCAGACGGTTCACGGCATCTTCCGTCTCCTTCCGAATCTCCTGATTGCCGGCAATCTGCATCTGCCAGATATTTTTCACGCCGCCTCCCTCTTCCATGGCGTAGGGATCGTTCAGCGTCGCCCAGGTTCCGCTGCGCAGGAAGCTTACCTCCTGCCTGCATCGCATATCCCGTTCCGCTGCCGGCAGATCCCCGCGAAAAAAAGAGGAATCGGGCCATTTATACTTTTCACAAATATGATCATAAGGATTTTCAAACCGGAGATTTTCTTCATTGGCCTCTCTGTAATAATCCTCAATGGTCTGAACCATCCGCCCGATCTGCTTTCCAAGCGCTGACAGACCGGAGGGAATAACTGTCCGGCCGGCAGGTTCCATTTGATTCCGGCCGGCTTTCCAGACCGCATCCGCAATATCAAAAGCGCTGCC
Source organism: uncultured Lachnospiraceae bacterium (assembly GCA_948470335.1). Lineage (GTDB taxonomy): Bacteria > Bacillota > Clostridia > Lachnospirales > Lachnospiraceae > Paralachnospira_A. Next base: position 5,184 of record CAOKOL010000038.1, read on the forward strand.
GTCTTTTGCATATCCGTTCGTCAGAGACTGGGCCGTAAACTGTGTTTTTACAAAGCTGTCCAATGATTTGATATCCATGTTCCGAAACCTCCTTGATAGTTATATATCGGCAGAATGGAGAAATCCGGCCACCCGGTCAATTACCAAAGTTTTACGGCATGACTTTCAAAAAACCTTTCATACAGAAAATTCACTCTGTTAAAATCCTCGTACATCTGGTATAATAACGGTATCTATTTTTAGGAGGACCAAGTAATGGGAGAAGAAAGAAGACGCAATAAACGGTTAGACCTGGATGTAACGCTGGAGCTGGAGCGGCTGGACAAAGGCGGCATCACCACTCTGAAATATGTCCATGTGGAGGTAGACGACCTTTCCAAATCCGGCATCGGCTTTCACTGCGCCAGAGAGCTGGAGCTTGAAAGCATTTACAACACCCGGCTGGAGATCTGGACCAAAGAAGTGATCCAGACTGTGGTGCGGATCGCCCGCCGCAATCAGATGGCCAACGGCGAATACCGCTACGGCGGCGTATTTATCGGTATGAAGGACACCGACGCATTAAAAATCAGTATTTATCAGATGCTGAACGGCGATCAGGAAGAAACCTGATGTATCGTCTGTTCTTGTCCCTTCCGGCTGCTTTCTGGGCAGTCTGTTCGGTGACTTCACTAATCAGTCCGGAGACAGACAGCGTTGTAATGTCCAACAGCTTTTACAGTGTGATCAGTTTCTGCGGAGCCGCTTTTCTCATTTTCCATAGTTTCTCATGGGGAGAATATCCGCCGGAAGGCGATGCTGACATATCCGGCCGGGCGTTTTGTATTCCGAAACAAACGGAGGCAGACACATCCGGCCGGAGATACCGGGGCAGAAAACGACTTTTCGCCAAAACCGCATCCTTTCTTTTCAGTCTCTGTATCGTTCTGGGAACGGATCTGCGGACAACCGGTGACATCGTTTACACGGCCGGCGGAATCGTCAGAAAGCTGCTGCAGGCGGCAGGGCTGTCTTTTCTTGTCTCTGCCCTGCTGCTGGCCGGAATGTTTTACCTTCCTCGGACAGGCAGGCGGCTGACAGAAAGCAGACTTTCGGCAAAGCTGGAGGACAGCCCCCGGCTGCGGGGAAGACGGCTGTTTCTTCTGTCTTGGGGCCTTATTTTTCTCTGCTGGATCCCCGCATTTCTTGCCTATTATCCGGGGATTTTTTCTTATGATGTGCCCCGTCAGGTGGTGGAGGCGGCAGAGCATACCTACTCTACGCATCACCCGCTGATCCACACCTTATATCTGAACGGTTCCATGAACCTGGGCAAAATGCTGACGGGGTCTTATACGCCGGGCGTGGCTTTTTATACGGTGACGCAGATGGGGATCTTATCCGCCTGTTTCGCTTTCTTTTGTTATATGACCGGCCGGAAACTGCCCGCCCTTTTCCGGATTGCGGCAGTCATCTTTTTTGCTCTGAATCCCATTATCCATCTGATGGCTGTCAGCGCCACCAAGGATACGCTGTTCTCCGGATGGATGCTGGTGTGCGCCGCACTTCTGTGGGATATGGCAGACAGCCCCGAAACATTCTTCGCCGAAAAAAGAAACCCTTTGCTTCTGGCTGTCAGCGCAGCACTGATGATGCTGTTCCGCAACAACGGCATGTATGCCTTTCTTGTGATGGCGGTCCTGCTGCTTCTTATATTGAAACCTTTCCGAAAGCAGGCCTTGATTATGCTTATGGGAGCGCTTTTGTTGTATCAGGGTTCCAACCGGTTCCTGATTGCCGTATGCGATGCGGCACCGGGCAGCATCGCCGAAATGCTCAGCATTCCTTTGCAACAGATTGCCCGGACCTTACAGTATGAATCCGATACGGTCACAGATGAAGATCGAAACATTTTTTATGAAATTATCCCGGAGCAGGCTGCCGGCCAGTACTATGACCACCTGGCCGATCTGGTAAAATCGGACTTCAACGAAGAAGCTTTCCGTAAGGCTCCCGCAAAATATATCCGGCTCTGGCTGTCCCTTGGAAAACGGCACCCCGGCTGTTATCTGAACGCCTTTTTGGCCACCACCCTGGGATACTGGTATCCCGACGATACCTGCCACGCCTATATTTATGCGGCGGAACGCCACGGCTATCTGATGACCCAGCATATGGGGGAAATCATCAATCTCGGCGATACGATTGTGGTGGAAAAACACAGCTTTCTGCCCTGGCTGGAAAATTTATATGAGGAGATGGCTACCTGGAACAAACACCAGACCGTTCCTGTTATTTCCATGCTGTTCAGTCCCGGACTTCACTGCTGGTTTCTGCTGTTTACCGCCGGATTGTGCTTGTGCCGGAAAGAGAAAAGAAGCAGACTGATCGTCCTTGCCCTGCCCTTCGGCCTGTGGCTGACGCTGCTGCTGTCGCCTACCGTACTGATGCGGTACGTGTTCCCGATTACGTTGTTTCAGCCCTTTTTACTATTTCAGTGGATGGAAGAAAGCCCCGGAACAGAAACTTACGTGTTCCGCACCGACAGAACGGCCGTCCCTTTAAAAAACGCCGCATCAGGAAAAACAGAACATCAGAAATGAAAAAGAGGTACCCCCCAACATGGACCAGATTGCGATATTAATTCCCTGCTACAATGAAGAATCAACCATCGGAAAAGTCATCACAGACTATCGGCGCTGTCTTCCCGACAGCCGGATTTATGTCTATGACAATAATTCCACCGACCGCACCGCCGCCATCGCAGAAGAAGCCGGCGCTGTCGTTTGCCGGGAGCGGCAGCAGGGAAAAGGAAATGTGATCCGCCGAATGTTCCGGGAAATCGACGCCCGGGTCTATCTGATGGTGGACGGGGACGACACCTATCCGGCGGAGTACGGCCCGGAAATGGTCCGGCTGGTGCTGGAAGAACAGGCTGACATGGTGGTGGGTGACAGGCTGTCCTCCACATATTTCGCGGAAAACAAACGCCCTTTCCACAATTTCGGAAATCTTCTGGTCCGGAAAAGCATCAACGCCCTGTTTGGCTGTCAGATCAAGGATATCATGACTGGCTACCGGGCTTTCAGCTACCAGTTTGTAAAAACTTTCCCGGTACTGTCTCAGGGATTTGAAATTGAGACGGAAATGAGCATTCATGCCGCCCAGCACCATATGCAGGTGGAAAACGTCATCATTGATTACAGGGACAGACCCGCCGGCAGCATTTCCAAGCTGAATACGTATAACGACGGATTTCGGGTGCTGCTGACCATTTTCAATCTGTTCCGCAGCTACCGGCCGCTTTCCTTTTTTTCGGCGCTGGGCTGTCTGCTGGCCGTGATCGCCGCCGCTTTTTTTCTGCCTGTGCTGATCACTTATGTGCAGACGGGGCTGGTTCCCCGCTTTCCTACGCTGATTGTCTGCGCTTTTATGACGCTGGCTGCGGTTCAATGCTTTTTCACGGGCCTGCTGCTGGACACCATCGTGAAAAAAAACAGGCAGGATTTTGAGATGCGCCTGCTGGATACCGACAGACAGTACAAAACCCTGCTGAAAATAGAAAAATCATGACATGACCGCTAAAATATTGACGGTTTGAAAAATTTCCTGTAAACGGCATATCCTTTGGGAAAGATATACTGCATCCGTATTTCCAGCCGCACTTTCCAGGTCACACGGAACATTCTGTGCAGAATAAAAATAACCGGATAGTCAGATTCCGTTCCCTGATACAGCTTTCTGTTTTTCCACAGCCAGGGACCCAGGCCGCAGGGAAGACCAAACTGGGTGGCGTCCCGGTAAGAACGGACATGTTCTTTTTTGGACACAAGACTCCACACAGACTGGTCATGACGGTGATCCCGGAAGCCCTCATAATTATCTTTTCCCAGACAATTAGGCGCATCGGTAATCAGCTCATCCTGCTGGGCCAGCGCAAGCCACTCCCTGATTACCCGCTCAGAATGCGCCGTCTTTTTCAGTACAATCGTGCCCGCCATCCGCTGAGCTGTCCGGGCATATTCCTCCCGGTCCGCATCGAGCGCCAGAAACACATCCCGTTTCGTATACTCATACTCCATATGGTTGATGGCAAAAGCCATCATATCGTCTCCCTGCCGCTCCATGGCCCGGATCAGCTTTCTGACGGAAGCATTGTAGTAGATCCCGGCGTCGCAGTAGACCAGATAATCCCCCTCCTGCAGAAGCCGCAGCGTGCGCTCAATAAAATAAGGCTTCCACAGCCAGTATCCGTTTCCTCTGGGCTGAGAAAGAATATGTTCATTTTTTTTCCGGAATTCCTCATCAATATCCGAAACCAGATACTGATATACCCGATCCGCGCCGCCCTTTTTCCTGGCCGTTCGGGCATTGTACTCCATGGCCTTCCGATACCGATCATCCGCGCATGTCACCGCTGCAATCATCTCACTGCACCTCCACCGGATACCACCCCTCCAGATTCCGGATCCGCAGGTCCCCGCCTCTGGTAAAATGATCGGGATATACCACTCTGCGCCCGGGGTTCTGATTTAAAAGCCCCGCCCATGTACTGAACGTGGAATTGGCAATGATATTGTGCCGGCACAGGCTCATCAGCTGCATATCCCGGAAACTGTTTTCTGCCCTGTTATGGGAAACCACCGTCTTTCGATCCAGCCAGGAAAAAGCCTCCCCGGCATATTCCTCATCATCGGAAAATACAAAGAACCGGTCGCCCTCCGTATTTTCCCTGATCCAGTCCACGGCCCTCCGGTAATACTCCATGGTCAGAATATCAAACTGACTCCCCACATAATCCCCCCGGCGCACATGGATGGACACGGAATGGCTGTCCCTGATCTCCTGACAAATCTCCCGGTTCCTCCCATCCTGAATCTCCGGAAAACAAAAATCCCGGCGAAGCTCCGGCAAAATGCCGGAATAATAATTCTCGTGCTCCCAGTAGCCTCTCACGCTCCAGTCTTCTTGCATGTCCAGATGCATCAGCCGGTCAAACACTTCTTCATTATACCGGCACCGGTCGCAGAGAAAGCTTTCGTCGATAATCCGGTAGGTTCCCAGAAGCCGGCTGACCCGGTCCGCTTTCCGGTTATACCAGACCCGCGCCCGCTCCAGCTTTCTCATCAGCCGGGAATCCGACCAGATGGGAATACCGCCGCCGGTTTTAAAAATCTCCCGGTTGCCGGCCACCTCCAGATGAAAAGGAGAGCCAGGATGCTCGAACACCCGTTTTAGCTCAAAGCCCTGATGGGCACCGTATAACCGGAACCGGGTAATATCCGCTTTTACCGTCGTCTCCGGATATCTGAGAGACAGTCGTTTGCACATGGCATACTGATACATCTGATTGCCCAGACCGCTGGTGATCATTACGATAATCATGATCGAATTTCTCCTCTTTCATACACCGACACAGCGTCGGCATCAGCCTTGACTGACACAGGTTTCCTGTCAGTTTTCCCTTCCCGACTGCCGTTTACATATCACAGACCGGCTGACTGCCGTTACACCACCCCGCATCCTGATCCAGCATGTCCAGAAGCCCTTCCGACTGCCCGGAACACACCTTTCTCACAAACAGCTCATCCCGCCGTCTCAGGTCGTCATAATCCTCCTGCCGGAAAATCCGGATCTGTCTGGGGTATTCAAAATAGTGAAGATTTCTCCAGTTGACCAGGTATCGCTTCTCCGGCTCCGGTCCCCCCATCGCCGTGCGTTCGCCATAGGCGGAATTATACAGGATACTGGCAAAAAACGTCTCGTCACAGGGAAAAATATGGCTGTAATATGTTACAAATCCGGGATGTTTCTTCACAAAATCCAGAATAAAGGCACCGCAGGCCCCGGTCAGGGCCCACTGGGCGCTGCCCCAGTAGCAGTGGTAAACCGTCTCCCCCTCCCGGTAACGGCCGGAACGAATATAGAAAGGATGCCAGTCATTCAGCCGGTTCCAGAGCCTGGCAGGCAGGCTGTCATTTAGCATCCAGTACCGCCTGCATCTTTGAAAATGATATACGTCCCGCGAATCCGAAACACAGCAGGCCCGCAGAAATTCCGTCTCCGGACGGGCCTGGAAAAATGCCAGCAGTTCTTCATTGGATTTCAGCGGATAGTCCAGCCCCTGAAGCAGTACCAGACGGCCGCATCCGGCTTTTACGCCGGCCTCCAGCAGCTTCAGTTCCGCCCGCACCGTCCCCATGCGCCCCCATTTACAGTCTTCCCGTTCTTCGATCCACCCGATCCGGGGATGATCGGAAATTTCCCGGCGAAAAACCGCCTCCTCTGCTTTCCTGTCCACATGGATCCAGACATAAAACTGCTCCGTGTCCGCAAGTCGTCTCGCCAGCCTGCCGATATGAACCGGATCCGTATGGCATAAAATAAGAAATCCTACCTTCAACTTCGCATCCTCCCGGATCACTCCACATCGCCCAGCTTAATCACAATCAGATCATCAATGACCTGTATGGAATCAGCCGCAGGCCAGACAGGCATGGCGGCTACCTGTTCCGAATCAATCAGTTCCGCTTTGACTTCTTCACTGGCCAGCGGAAACCTCCAGGTCCATCCGCCGGAGACAGGCCAGTTATTATTCCCCACGTCCACCGGCGGAATCTCAACCTCCGGATGCATCCGATAATAGGACAGTTCCAGCCCGATCACTTCCGACAGAAACAAAGCGGGGGCAGAACCGGCGCTGAACAGGTTATTGTAAATCGATTTTAATAAAGCCAACTGCCTGATGCCGCTGTTTCCCTCATATTCTTCCTCCGTAAACCAGGGCGTCAGTCCTACGATGACGATTCCCTTCCGGGTACCGTCATCCAGCAGATGAATGTGGGTCGCGATCTCCACGCCGGTGGCATAGGATTCCTCGTAGCATCGGTGCATATACTGATACATCATATTGGCAGTGACACCATTGTTGAATATTATCACGGCCAGCAGCAATGCCGCCGCATCGCTTTTTCCCGGCTTTACCCAGCGGGCGGCAAGAATCCCCGCGAAAATATAGAGCAGACAGACACTTTGCTCCATTCGGGTCCCGTACTGAATTCCCTGGGATGTGAAAAACCAGATAAATACGGCAAAGGGAATCGCCGCCATACACAACAGGAATAAGGCCATATGTCCTTTTCTGACATACAGCCTGCTTTTTCTGACAGCCGTTCCCACAATATACGCCGCCGCCGACAAAAACAGGATATTCAGCACCGTATACATGGTAAGGCCCCGCCGGAGAAAATTCCACACAAAAAATACGGAGGCAAACGATACGATCGTCCGTTTCACTGCGTTCAGGACAGAGCCGATTCCCATCTGCCCGACTGACTCAATCCCCATATCATAGTTTGGCTGCAGATTGCCCTGGCAGACCATGGCGATCTGCCAGATGCCGTAATAAGCGATCATGCCCAGTCCGTAAATCAGCAACTGGTTCCGGATCCACCGGGTATATAACGGCTTCTCATGCCGGTTTTCCAGAAGCTCCGCCATAAAGTAGCAGAGAGAAAGCACCATCGCAAAACTGACATAGGCCTGATAGATTCCGCAGGTCAGCGTAATACTTACAAATGCCAGAAACAGGCGGCTCTTTCTCTTTTCACCGATCATGGAAAAGCGGACGGTCAGCGCCGCCAGTGCCATTGACAGCATATAGCCGTCAGCAGTATATTCATAATAAAATGTCTGCGTCACTGCCGGAAATGTGGCCAGCAGTCCGCCGGTCAGCACAATCAGCACCGGATTCTCCATCCGGAAAATATCTGCGACAATGGCGGCAGTCACACCGATCCAGAACAGAGACAGAATGCCGTTCACCCAGGGCAGATCAAAAAAAGAGCTGAAACTGCAGGCGACGGCGAGAAACCATCGGCCTGACCGCACAATATTCTGGGTACCGTATACATTAAACAGAGAATCGTGGCCCGGAAGTGTATTAGTAAATTTATACATATGAACAAACAGGCCGATGGCAAATGCAGAGAAAAATGCAAGCTTCCAACTTTTCTTTATTCCGGTCCGATAAAATTGTATAAACCCCTCTCCCATGCCAAGTTCTCCTTTATCCGAAATCCGGTATTCATGTGTTCCTTAGTATAACATGGGCAAAATCAGAAGTCAATTTCATCCGGAAATCAAAAGAAAAAACAGCCATATCAATAACCGACATAAAAGATTAACGCAAAACCGCCCCCTCCGTTATGTATTTTAACCCTGCATGCATTCTTTTATAGATCTGATACCGTCTCTCACATTCTTCGGAACAGAGCCGGTCCGGAACAAAGCACCGCTCCACCTGCACATTCCCCTCGGAAATCTGTTCCAGTGACGTCACACACCCTTCCTGATAGGCCGCAAGCAGGGCGATCCCAAAAGCCGGTCCGATCATGCCGTCCATCTTTTCAACAGGCATTTTCAGCACATCTGCCAGCGTCTGCACCCACACATGGCTTTTCGCGCCGCCGCCTACCACCTTCACGCTTCCAAACCGGTCAAGGGGCAGATGCATTTCCTCCGCCAACTGCCGGAAGCTGAAACATAGGCCCTCCACCACGGCGTACAACATATCCTCCCGCCTGGTTTCCGGACTGAGACCGACAAAAGCCCCTCTGATATCCGGGTCCGCATACAGCGTTTTGTCCCCCATCAGATGGGGATAAAATACCAGACCGCTGCCGGAAGAACCGTTACGCCCCTGCTCCAGCATTCCGTCAATCTGCGAAAAATCTGCCGCTCCCAGCATGTTCCGCGCCCACCACTCAAAGGTGTTTCCGTTGGACTGAACCACCCCCTGTACCAGATAGGAGCAGGAACGGCCGTCAAAGGAAAAGAGAATCATTTTTCCTTTTGCCTGCTCCTTTGTCTTTGCGACCGGCATCATCAAAACGCCTGAGGTCCCCAGAGAAATCACCGGATATCCCCGCCCCAGACATCCGGTGGAAACGGCAGCGGCCGGGTTATCCCCGGTTCCCGTCAGAACCTTTATGTTCCGGTCAAGGGAAAACAGCTTCGCCATTTCCTCCGTCAGTGTACCGGCGACCTGAACGCTGCCTCTGACCGGCGGGTAAACGTCGTTGGTCAGCCCCAATAGCTCCCGCATTTCCCCGGACCACTGCCGCCGGTGAATCTGATACAGACAGGAGGTGGAAGCCTCGCAGTAGTCTGTTCCGTAAGCCCCGGTCAGCCGGTAAACCAGATAGTCGGGGCCGATCAGAAACTTCCGTATTTTTTTAAAGTGTTCCGGTTCCCGCTCTTTCATCCAGTAAAGATTCGCCGCCGGACTCCCGGTGGAAATGGTTTTTGACAGATAGGCACCTTCCTCAAAGGTCTCCATCTTCTGTCTCAGCTCCGGGATCAGCTCTTTTGTGCGGATGTCATTCCACATAATGGCCGGGCGCACCGGTTTTCCGGTTTCGTCCAGAGTCACCAGCGTATGCATCTGTCCGGTAATGCCGATTCCCCGCAGGTTTTTCCTGTCACAGCAGGATAACGCCTTTTCCATCGCCTTTTTCATACATCCGAACCAGATCTCCGGATCGATCTCGCTCCATCCCTGATTGGGCCGGGCGGTCTGATAGTTTTCCGTTATCTGCGCCAGCACATTTTTATAACCGTCCATCAGAACCAGCTTCATGGCGGACGTGCCCAAATCAACACCCAAAAATAGTCGTTCCATATTACAGTCCTTTTCCCAAACATGTACTCCCGAAATCTCGCTGTGCCTGATTTCAAACGTACAAAAACACAGGGGTTGGTTAATGTTCGTTAATCATAGTTACCAGTTCCCTCGCCTTTGCGGCCACATCGTCCACCGCTTCCAGACTCAGATGAATCACATCATGTTCATTGTGATTCTGCTCATAGGCCCGTCCGAAGGTACCGATATACGCTTTGCGCAGATCGGAGCCATAATTGATCTTGATCAGCCCATGCTTTTTCGCCTCCCAGATCACTTCCTTCGGAATACCGGAGCCTCCGTGAAGCACCAGGGGAACCGGGCATACTTCATGGATTCTGGCCAGCAGCGGAATGTCAATCCGGGGATTCAGACAGAGACCGTGAACATTTCCCACGGACACCGCCAGCACGTCGCAGCCGGTCCGCTCCACGAAATCCGCTACCATATCCGGGTCTGTCTTGCATTCCTCCTCGTTCACCACGTCTTCTTCCTTGCCCTGCAGAGCGCCCAGCTCCACCTCCACGGGAATCCCGTAAAAATGGCAGTACTCGGCAGCCCGGCGGCTCTCCCGCACATTTTCCTCAAAGGGCAGATGGGAAGCGTCCACCATAATGGAAGTAAATCCGGCATCCACGCAGGCTTTTACATCCGCGAAAGACTTGCCGTGGTCCAGATGAAGACCGATGGGCGTCTCCGCGTCCTTTACCGCGTCCCGTGCAATCATGGCAATCACATCTGGATTCGAAAGGCGCAGATTGTTGGAGGAAATCTGGATATAGCCCGGCAGATTTGCCTCCATAAGACCCTTTGCAATCGCATAGGTCATCTCCAGATTGGTGGTATTAAAGGCCGGAAGCACATGTTGGTACTTCCGGGCATAATTCATAAGGTCGTAACCGTTTACAAGCTTCATAACGCTGTCATCTCCTATACCCGTTTTCAAAACTGTTTTCCGGTGCAACCGCTTACGCGGTCACCGGCCCGATTATTTAAAATCGTACATTTTCTCATAAAAAATTTTATATTTTGCAAACTTCTCCATATAATAATCCCGCAGCCGGTCGTCGGGGAAAAATTCTTCTTCCACTTTCACCGCCCGGCGAATGCCTTCCTCCAGCGACGGATAGGCTCCCACCCCGACAGCCGCCATCAGCATACAGCCCAGAGTTCCCGATTCTCTGCTTTTCAGAGACAGCACCCGCTGTCCGAATACATCCGCCCGGATCTGCATGGTCAGACGGGAGGCCGCGCCGCCGCCGGTAACGGCGATGGTATTCATCCGGGTACCCAGCTTTCTAAGCCGCTCATAGGACAGATACATCTGAAAAGCCATTCCCTCTAAAATACCCCTGTACAGCTCCTCCGGCCTTGTGTGAATCGTCAGCCCCGTAACCGTTCCTCTGGCGTCCATGGAAAGATCGGGATTTCCCGAAGAGCCGAACTGGGGAAGCACCATCACCTCTGTTTTCAAAAACTCCGCAGCCCGGTCAATATAATCGTAAAAGTTCTCGCCCCTGGCCTCGCACTCCATAACCGTCCCCTTTAAAATGGTATCTCTGGCCCAGTTTTTCAGAGCGCCGCAGGTGGTCACCTCCAAACTTGACAGGTAGGTGTCCGGCAGCACATAGGGAATACAGGTGAAATCATTCCGGATCATATAGTCTGTCACGGACCGATCCGGCATCCCCGGCAGCATGGCAAATAAAAATTCGCAGGTGCCCATGCCGCATTCTCCGGTTTCCATATTCATAAGCCCGCTTCCAAGGGCCGCCATCGACTGGTCGTGTCCTCCGGCTATCAGCTTCATCTCCCGGTTCAGACACAGCTCCTCCGCCATCTCCGGCAGAATGGTACCGATCACCGTCAGCGGCGGCACCGGACGGGACATCTGCGCTTTCCTCACATGGGCAAAAGACAGAAGCTCCTCCGACCAGTCCATTTTCCGGATGTCAAAGGCCATGCTTCTGGCCGCCGAGGAGAAGCTTACGCACCGCTCCCCCGTCAGCATATAGCCGATAAAATCCTCATAGTGCAGAATCGCCGACGCTTTTTTTATGGCCTGGGTATTCCGGTCCAGCCACATATATTTCGGCAAGCCGTACAGCTCGTTGGGCGGAAGGCCTGTGATCTCAAAAATCCGCTCCGCCCCCATCTTCTCCATAATCTCCCCCGTCTCAGGAATTCCCCTGGGATCTCCTGTCAGCATGGAATTCGCCAGAAACCCCCCGTTTCCATCCATGCAGACTACCGACTCTCCAAGGCTGGTAACCGCCATGGCCTCGACCGGTTCCGGACAGCTCTGTCCCGTCTCCTTTAACAAAAGCTTCACCTGCTCCCAGACCGTCCTCGGATCCAGCTCCCGCCGTCCGTCCGTTCCAAGCTCTTTATAGGTACGGGATGCCTGAAACAACACATTCCCGTCTAAATCATAGACCAGTATCTTACTTCCGCTGGTTCCCACGTCAAGCCCCGCAAATGCCACAGACGCCTCACTCCTTTCTCAGACCCCGCGTATCCGGCCCGCCTTCTCACAAAAGCCTTTTATTTTCCTACAGCCGCGCCGCTGTTATTCCCGACTGCTTCTCTTCTTTCTCTGCACGTCGATGATAACGGCCAGCATAATAATCACGCCCTTTAACACGTTCTGCCAGAAGGAGTTGATCTGCATCAGATTCAGGCCGTTGGTAATCACGCCGATAATCAGAATGCCGATCAGGGTGCCTCCCATAGTTCCCACGCCGCCGGACATACTGGTGCCTCCGATGACCACCGCCGCAATGGCGTCCATCTCAAAGCCGCTGCCAAGGTTTGCGGAAGCCGAACCCAGACGGGCGGACCAGACGATGCCGCCCACGCCGCAGAGAACACCGATCAGTACATAGGGAAGCATGTTGTATTTTTTCACATTGACGCCGGAGTACTGGGCCGCCGTCTTATTTCCGCCCAGAGCATAAATATAGTATCCGAACCGGGTCTTATTCAGCAGAAACCAGGTCATAACCAGCACAAAGGCCGCATAAAGGATAATGATGGAAATGCCGCCGATGCTGGCATTGCCCAGGGACGTATAGCCGTCGTTGCGGACACGAATGGTAATGCCGCCGGATATAATCTCCGTCAGCCCCCGCCCGATACACTGGGTAGCCAGCGTCGCCACAAAGGCGGGAACATGGAGATAGGCGATGGCCATGCCGTTGACGGCCCCCACCAACGCGCCAACTGCCAGACAGGAAACCACTGTCACCCACACCGGCGCGCCGAGATTGGTCATCATATACGCGCCGATGATGCCGGTCAGACCTACGGTGGAGCCCACAGAAATATCAATCTCCCCCATTAAAATCGCCAGCAGCATACCACAACTGATGATGGCGTTCACCGAATTGGAACGCAGCAGATTCAGAAGATTGGACGACGTGAAAAATTTCGGCGTCGAAAAGGATACGATCGCCGTCAGTATCAGCAGACCGATGATAGTGCCCGCGTTTCTTTTAAGATAGGCCCCCGCTGCTCCGGGACTCTTTGTTTTTTCCATAGTGATAGATACCTCCTAATCCAATATCCGCGGCAGTCCTTTCCGTCACGGACCGGTTCCGTTCGTCAGGTCCGGACCGCCGCCGTTCTCAAGATTCACCCTTCCGCGGTCTCGTGCCTGGTGGCCAGGGCCATCATGGCTTCCTGAGAAAAGTCCTTCGCCGCCAGTTCTCCTGTGATCCTGCCCTCGCACATCACATAACACCGGTTGCACATATTGATAATCTCCGGCAATTCGGAGGACACCATAACAATCGAAACCCCGGCTCCCGCCAGCTCGTCTATGATGGCATAAATCTCCGCCTTAGAGCCTACGTCGATTCCCCGTGTCGGCTCATCCAGTATAATCACCTTCGGATTTTTCGCCAGCCATTTGCTTAGAACCACCTTCTGCTGGTTTCCGCCGCTTAAGTTTTCCGTCAACTGTTTCGGAGAGGTAATTTTAATGGAAAATTTCTTCCGATAGTCGTCCACCATCTTTCTCCACGCGGCTTTTTTCACCCGAACGCCCTTCACAAAATCCGACAGGCAGACCAGACCCATATTGAATTCCACATCGTTTTTCAGAATCAGCCCCTCGCCGCGCCGGTCCTCGGACACATAGACGATCCCGTTGTCTATGGCGTCCTGGGGCCTGCGGATGGAAAGCTGCCGTCCGTCCAGGCAGACCTCGCCGCCGGATTTCCGAAACGCGCCGAAGATTGTCTTCATCAGCTCCGTCCGTCTGGCCCCGACCAGACCGGCAAAGCCGACCACTTCGCCGTAATGGGCCTGAAAACTGACATCCCTGAAATATTTTTCATGGGACAGTCCCTTTACCTCCAGGGACACGCCCTTAATCTCATGTTCATTTCTTGTGTAATAACTGCTCAGCTCCCGGCCTACCATCATGCGGATCAGTTCATCTTTATCCGCCCGGCCGGTTTCCACGTCGCCCGCCATTCTGCCGTCTCTTAACACCACGATCCGGTCCGTGATGGCAAACAGCTCCTCCAGTCTGTGGGAAATATAGATGATTCCCACCTTCCGTTCCTGTAAGAGACGGATAATGTCGAACAGGGTTTCCACCTCTCCCTGAGAAAGAGAAGACGTAGGCTCATCCATCACCACGATCCGGGCTTCCGCCGAAACCGCTTTGATAATCTCCACCAACTGCTGCATACCGATGGACAGCTCGCCCACTAGCTGGTCCGCCTTAAGATGCAGATGCAGCTCGTCGATCACCTTCTGCGTCTCCTCCTCCATCTTTTTCGCGTCCACCAGCCCCATCCTGTTTTTCAGCTCACGGCCCAGGAACACATTGGCCGCAATGGTTCTGCCGGGTACCAGGATAATCTCCTGATGGATGATCCTGATTCCGTTGGCGCCGGCCACAGCCGCCGAATGAATCTGCTTTTCCTCGCCGTTTATACGGATTTCGCCTGAATCCGCCCGGTGTATTCCTCCCAGAATCTTGATCAGCGTGGATTTTCCGGCTCCGTTTTCACCCAGGATCGCCACCACTTCTCCCTCTCCCACCGAGAGATTGACGCCGTTCAGCACCACATTGGAAGCAAATGCCTTCGTAATCTCTTTCATTTCCAAAAGCTTTGTCTCACTCATATATTCCTCTTTCCCGCGCGTCCGCCGCGTCTGATCGTCCATGGTACAGGCTTCTGGCCGCCCGTCCGTAAAAAAGGTCCGGCCCAAAGTCAATCTCTGAGCCGAACCCCGTAACCAAAGACTCTTTACGTCAGCTAATTCTCAAGTCCATGCTGTGATTTTATATTGGGATCCGCCCTGCAAGCTTATTCCAGAGTATCCCATGCATCCAGATCGTAATCGTCAATGTTGCTGGCATCAATGCTGTAAGAAGCAATGCTGGTATTAAATTCGATGGTTTTGCCGTCCAGAAGATCCACGCACTCTTTCACACCCATATAACCCATGTATGTAGGTCTCTGCGCGGAGCTCTGTACCATGGTGCCGTCTTTGATCGCATGCTTTCCGATCGGAGCGCCGTCCTTACCCAGTACGTCGATCGTACCGGTCTTTTTCGCATCCTCGATGGCCTGTACGGCACCCAGAGCGGAGGTATCGTTGATACAATAGATAACGTCGATATCGTCATGGGCCTGCAGAGCATCGGACACTACATTGAAAGCGGCATCCGTGGAACCCTCGCCCTCTACTACCTGTACTTCCACATATTTAGACGGATCAGCGGCATTTTCCTCGATGCCTTTCCAGAAGCCTTCCACGTTAATGATACAGGATTCTGCGATCTGTAAATGCACGATCAGGATGTTTGCGCCGTCGGGATGATTTTTGGCAACCCACTCGCCGGAAAGATATCCAAGCTGGGTATTGTCAGAAGCGATAATACCGTCTACCAGCTCATAATCTTCTTCCGCAACCACGTTATCAACATTGATTACCTTTACGCCCGCATCCCTGCATGCCTGCAATACGGTCTGCGCGCCGGCGGAGTCATAGGGAATGTACACAAGAGCGTCGATGCCTGCCGCGATCATATCGTTGATCTGATCGGCCTGCTTCGTGGGATCGTTCTGAGGATCATAGTAGATCAGCTCGCAGCCCAGCTCGTCACAGGCGGTCTGGCAGCCGTTTAATACTGCCGTGAAATACTCGTTTGTCAGTGTGTACGGGGAAAAACCGATGGTATAACCGCTGCCGCCTTCCGTGCCGACGGTTTCCGCAACTGTGTCGGCTACGCTTTCCGCAATCGTCTCTGCGGAAGTCTCTCCCTGTACCTGTGTCTCGGGAGCCTGGGTATCGGGCGCTTTCGTCTCCGCCGGCTTTCCGGAGCAGGCTGCCATGGATAACGCAAGCACACCTGCCAAACATACGGATAAAATTTTTTTCATTGAGATATCCTCCTATTTTCATTTAGAATTAGCTGCGCTATATTGATTGTACGAACATATTAACACACCATTTTTTGTACTTCAATGATAATTTTGTCCAAAAAAACCGCTCTTATTTGTCTATTTCGCTTAGTTTACGTTTGGTTTTTTCTCCTATAACGTTTGTTTTTGTTTGAATTTCGACTACAAATAAACTATAACTCCTTTTTTATGCAAAATCTCTAAATTGAAATGTTTATTTCCGTTTGTTTCCACAAATACCGATGATCGTTTGTCCCGAAATTTTTTTGTTCCGCTGTTTCCCGCAAAAGCAGAGGGCGGAAGAGGCAGACACCACAGGTCTGCCTCTTCCGCCCTCTGCCTCACAGGTCAATATTATTCCGCGATCATCATATTCGCATTATACTTTTTCAACAGATTCCGTCCTTCCTCGTCAATCCCCTCATCGGTAATCACCCCGTCTGTCTGGGACAGCGCGCCGAACTCATTCAGATCATAGGTATTGAATTTGGAGGAATCCGCCAGCAGGTAAATCTTTTTCGCCACGGAAAAAATCGAACTCTTAAAACGGGCTTCCGGCGAATAGCCGTCATAGAGCCGCCCGTCGGTTCCCACCGCCGCAGCCCCCAGAAAGGCGATATCCAGTTGATACTTCCGAATCTGTTCCTCCGTCACCGGGCCGTAGCTGCAATTGCTGATTCGTATCATCTCGCCGCCCAGCATAATCACCGAGAGATTGTCAAACGAAAGGGCATGCTCCGCCACTTTCAGATGATTGGTCACCACCACGGCCCGCACGTCCTTTTCCAGATAGTTGGGAATGATCCTGGTGGTAGAGCCGGCGTCAATAAAGATCCGCTGCCCGTTTCTCACCAGGGAGGCCGCTTTCGCCGCAATCCGCTCCTTCGCTTCTCTGTGGGAAATCCGGGACTCGTCAAAAGAAATCATCCTGACCACCGACTGATTGGCCATCATGGCGCCGCCGTGGGTTCTGGTTATATTGTACTGTTCCGCCAGAAAGTTCAGATCACGCCGTATGGTCATCTCCGAAATCTTAAAAATCCGTGCCAGCTCGTTAACCTCAACCCTGTGCTTCTTCTGGAGCATCTCCAATATCGCAAGACATCGTTCGCTTTTGTTCATATAGTCCCTCCGCTCATTTTGGTATAGAGCCATTATACACGATCCGGCAGGTTTTTGAAAGCTTATTGGATTTGACTGGAAAGAGGATATCTGTTATGATTATTTCAGCAAATTTTAATTAGAAGGAACGAACATCATGATTTTAGCATGCAGCCATATCAGCAAAGCTTTCGGAACCGACCCGATCATCACGGACGGCTCCTTTCATATAGAAGAACGGGAAAAAGCCGCCATCGTCGGCATCAACGGCGCCGGAAAATCCACCCTGTTAAAAATGATTATGGGCATCGAGCCCTGCGACGCGGGAGAGGTGATTCTGGCCAAAGGAAAAACCATCGGATATCTGGCCCAGCATCAGGACGTGCTGGGAGAACATACCATCTACGAGGCGCTGCTGGACGTCAAAAAGGATATTCTCGGCCTGGAACAGCGGCTGAGGACGCTGGAGGCCCGGATGAAGCAGGCCGACGGGGAGGAGCTTAGTGCCCTGATGGATGCCTATACCAAAGCCAGCCATGAATTTGAGCTGAAAAACGGCTACGCCTGTCAGAGCGAAGTAACCGGCGTTCTAAAAGGGCTGGGATTTACGGAAGAAGAATTCACGAAAAAGATTTCCTCCCTCTCCGGCGGGCAGAAAACGCGGGTGTCCCTGGGCAAGCTGCTTCTGTCCAAACCGGACATTATTCTGCTGGACGAGCCTACCAACCATCTGGATTTAAACTCCATCACCTGGCTGGAAACCTTTTTGATCAATTACCCCGGCAGCGTGGTGATTGTGGCCCATGACCGGTATTTTCTAAACCGGATCGTCACCAAGGTCGTGGAGATCGACCAGGGGAAAATCACCGTATTTTCCGGCAATTATACGGACTACGCTCAGAAAAAGGCCCAATTGCGGGAAAATCAGTTAAAAGCATGGATGAACCAGCAGCAGGAAATCCGCCATCAGGAAGAAGTCATCGCCAAACTGAAATCCTTTAACCGGGAAAAATCCATCAAGCGGGCGGAAAGCCGGGAAAAAATGCTGGCCAAAATCGACGTGCTGGAAAAGCCCGCCGAGGCAAACACGGAGATGAACATCCATCTCACCCCCCGGACCACAAGCGGCAATGACGTGCTGACCGTGGAGGAACTGAAAAAAGGCTTCCGCGAAGAGCCGCTTTTCGAACATCTGAATTTTGAGATCAGGCGGGGGGAGCGGGTGGCCGTCATCGGAGACAACGGCACCGGAAAAACCACGATCCTGAAACTGATTAACGGCCTGCTGCCCCCCGACGAGGGAAGCATCTCTCTGGGAGCCAAGGTGCAGATCGGCTATTATGACCAGGAGCATCAGGTGCTTCACATGGAGAAAACCCTGTTCGACGAATTGCAGGATACCTACCCCCTGATGGACAATACCGCCGTCCGCAACGTGCTGGCCGCTTTTCTGTTTACCGGAGACGACGCCTTTAAGCAGGTGAAGGATCTCAGCGGCGGCGAGCGGGGCCGGCTGTCCCTGGCCAAGCTGATGCTGTCGGAAGCGAATTTCCTGATTCTGGATGAGCCTACCAACCATCTGGATATTGTGTCCAAGGAAATTCTGGAGCAGGCTTTAAACCAGTATGCCGGCACAGTGCTGTTTGTCTCCCATGACCGGTATTTTATCAACCAGACAGCCACCCGGATTCTGGAGCTGACCGGGCGGACGCTGATTAATTATATCGGCAATTATGATTACTATCTGGAGAAAAAGGAAGAACTGACCGCCGCCTGTCTCCCCGATGCCGGCCCGGCATCGGAAGCCGTTTCCCCTTCCGAACAGAAGGAAAGCAGCTCCAGACAGGACTGGCTTGCCTCCCGGGAAAAGCAGGCGAAAGAACGGAAACGCCGGAACGACCTTGCCAAAACCGAAGCCTCTATCGCCGAACTGGAGGAACGGGATGCCCGGATCGACCTGCTGCTGACCCAGGAGGACGTCTACACCGACGTTTCCCGGCTGATGGAATTAAATAAAGAAAAAGAAGATCTTAACAGCCGCCTGGAACAGCTCTATGAGCTGTGGGCGGAGCTGGCGGAGTAGAACGGAGAAAGACAGCAGCTTATTTTCAAGCGTCTGTCAAAGGAAAGCTATCGCCGTTTTGAAATTTTGAAAGCATATCGGAACAAGTACCCGACAGATGCCTTTATCATTTATCCGGACAAAAAGGGCTATATCGGCATCAATGCCTATGACTGGCTGGAAGATGAAAAATTGTATGTTTATGTGTCGCAGGATAATGAGCTGGCTGCTTTTACCGACTTCTTTATGAACCGTTTCGCAACCAAGTGAGGGGAAAGATGCTTTCACAAGAAGCCAGAAGCATCCGCTCCCCCCGGACAAGGAGGATTGAAAATGTTTCGATCAAAACTTTCACTGTTTAACTAAATTCTTTATGCCGGTATATTTTTACGGAAACAAAGTATGAACCGATAAATATCACTGCCGCAGCTATGGCAGACACAATCCCTACAAGGGGATGCTGCATGTTCATCTCACCCGTCAGCGGCGTTAAAACGGCAGATAATAAAGCCCGTAATCCTACCGCCGCAATGGCCGATACAATCATAATGATTTCATTTTTTTCTGTTCCTATTTTGAGCATAAGGGGATACATGATTCCTGCCATAGCTGCTGAAAGTGTCAGGCCAAACTCATAACCGTAACATATAGACCGAGCATTTGAAAATCCATTTGCGGCATAAGCATAAACAGCCGTAATGCTTCCCATAATAATGCCAAGCAGAATCAGTATTGTAAATGAAATGTATTTTGCTTTCATGATATCGTTGGATTTTACAGGTAAAGTCAGTTCAAATTTGTTCCATTTTGATACTACGTCAGCATGAAGAGAAGTACCCACATTTACGATAAAGATAGATAACTGCATGGCTATAATCATTTGAATAAAGCCTTCCTGTTTCACAAAGAAAGATACAACTGCTAAAAACAATGCAATCACAAACGATATTTTTATATTGTTTTCCATTGAATAAAAATTATTGCGGATTAATCCTTTCATTCTTTTTCCCCTTTCACATACAGCAGCATAATCTCATCAATCGTAACAGCGGTAATCATTGCTTTCGGATATTTCTTAGCCGCCTTTTCTCTGTCGGCAACCAATATCTGCCACTCATAGTCCTGCCTGCGGTACGCTACTATATCATTTTTTTCAACAGCGTCAAACTGGGCCGCTCCGCATTTCATCATTCCATAGTGTTCCAGCAATTCGTCTTTTGGACTGCAAAAAATGATTTTTCCTGCGTGTATAAAAACAATGTAGTCAGCCACTTTTTCCAAATCACTTGTGATATGAGAAGACACTAGGATAGAATGTTCCTCATCCTGCACAAATTCTAAAAACATATCTAAAATATCATCCCGTACGACCGGGTCAAGACCGCTGGTCGCTTCATCTAAAATCAGCAAATGAGGATGGTGCGCAAATGCCGCCGCAATAGAAAGTTTCATTTTCATTCCCTTGGAAAAAGTTTTAATCTTTTTTGCGGCAGGAATATCCAACTGATTTAACAGGCTATTATAATAGGACTGATCCCATGAAGAATAAATGTCGCGCAGCACCTTACTCAACTTAATCGGCGTTAATTCTTCCGAAAAATTACTTCCGTCAAAAACAACACCGACTTTTTCCTTTACGGCACAGTCAAAATCGTCTGTATCATGCCCTAAAATCGTGATGCTGCCACTGTCTTTTTTAATCAGCCCCAGAATAGAATTGACTGTTGTACTTTTTCCTGCGCCGTTTTCCCCAATCAATCCCACAATACTTCCGGATGGTATACTGAAAGAAACGTTATCCAACGTAAAATTGCTGTATTTCTTTGTTAAGCCTGTAATCGTTAATGCCGTACTCATTCCTAATCCTCCTCATACAACAGTGACAAAAGTCCAATCAGTTTATCTAATTTTATTCCGCTTGACCGGGCAATCTCAATTGCTTCGTTGAAATGTTCTTCAATCTTTTTCTGCTGTTCCTCCAAATAGAAGTCCTGATTTTGTGCCGCTACAAAACAGCCTTTTCCGGCAGTCGTCTCGATAAATCCGTCTTCCTGTAATTTATCGTATGCTTTTTGTACCGTTAAAACACTGATATGAAGCGATTTCGCCATTGAACGAATAGACGGAATGGCTTCACCCGCTTGCAATTCGCCGCTCATAATCAACGCTTTTATTTGATCCGATATCTGTCCGTATATAGGTTTGCTTGTATGATTGTTAATAAATAATTCCAACTGTCCTCCTCCTGCTTATACTGTATTGCTATAACAAGTACAGTATAAGTCATAGTGATGCGATTGTCAATATAAATATGGCAGAGATTTCTCTCTGCCACAATTGCTCACATCCTTCTTTTCATCAATAAATGCTTTTCCATTTCCTTTGCCAACAATCATAAAATTTACACATAAATGTCTAAATGATTGCTTGGATCCTCATCCAAAATACTGGTATCAAAGGGTTTTCCATAAGTCCAGCTTGGATCATGTTTTAAAATAATAGATTTAAGTCTTGCTGCTTCTTCGCTCACAACCTGCCCCAATGTCCAGGTGGCGGCAAGCCTCTGCTCACCAGGTAATGTTTTTGTATAATTTTTTATCAGGTTGGCGCGGTCATCTATATGCTCAGGACTGCCGTCTGTCATACCATATCGCTTCACAAAATCTTCTTTTACCATATTTCGGACTTGATTCGCCACATCTTCATCAACAGGAATCATTCTCTGCCATTCAGATGATGAGCGATTAGTAATATCCATCCAGGGATCTTCATATGGGTTTATATGCCCCGATAATGGTGTAGAACCATTTGTAAATAAAGAATTATTCTTATTCAGTTTCATATTCCAATTATATATATATTGTTTTGCCATTGCCGAAGCTGTCATTGATACATTCATAAATATACCTCCCGGATATTTCATGAAATATTTGCCAAAACAAGGAATGCACGATGCAATCCTTGTTTTGGCTCATACTTTCAGGTTTTACCAGTCCTATCTACCGTATTAATACTGGTAATAGTATTTCACGTTTGCGGTTGCGGTTGAAACGCCGCCTGTATTATAGATATATACCTGCCAGGTTCCATAAGCGTCAACACCTGAAAAATCCAAAGTATAATACCCGGAAGATCTGACATACGTTTCCCTGGTGATTCCATCAGGCGATTTTATTACCAAATAGAACGGCGAACTTCCGCTGCTAACACTGACATGCGCCTCTACGCTTGTCATTTTAGAGTTTGAAGGGACTGAACCGGAAGACCTCTGAAATATTCTGGATTGTACACCGTTATATGAGTTCATTGTCCCGGTGAGTCCGGAGAAATAGTTTGTAGCGCGTGCAGAGGACTCTTCCTGGACAAATTCCATTTCCTGTATCGGAGCCGCTTCAGCAGCGCTTACGGACATAACACAGAAACTACACATTAACATACAAGCTGTGAGAAGCGATGCGATTTTCTTTCTCATAAGATGTTACCTCCTCAAAGATATAATTGTTAGTTATTACTACATAAACATTACGCGAATTCAATACATTAAAGTTTATCCAACCACGAAGACGCGAAGCTACGCAAGCTGATTCTGTTCATAATCACCTGGACCATCAAAAAACAGACGGGTCATCTCAGGACTATCCGATCCTATGTTTTTTAAGAAACGGTTAATCGAGTTTTTGTATTTTTCAAACAAACTGTCTACTTTCGCAGTGGACGTATACTTTGACTGGTCAAAAAAATTGTCCCAGTCATATTTTGCAGAGTAACTCCCAGGGTTCCCCGCCCTGTCAGAGAAATTTACCTCAAATAGCGACCGCGCCTGTCTGGCTCCTTTGGTAAAAGCGTCCAGAATATCCCCTGACTGGCGGTATTGATTCATGGTATATTCATAAACTGCCGCTATTTCTTTCCGGTCAACACGGGTTTTCATGGGGGTATCAAAGCGGGCGGCCTTTTCTTTAAGCATTTGCTCCAGCAAATCTACATATTTATCTTTATAACTTTGAAAGGTATCCTGCAAAAGCTCTCGCATATTTCCGCTCAAATTCCCCTGGTTTGCCAGATAATCGGTTTTCATTCCCTGGACAGCCAGGTCCAGTCCCAAACGCTGCTCATTATCTGACCAGAATACCCCCTGGTTATCCAGTCTTTCCCGACACTCCGCCGCGTACACCCCGGCTGTCTCCAGATCCTGGAGGGTATAACCCGTTTCCTCTGTCTGTGCTGACGCGCCGTTATACGACTCCATATCTTCCCGCAGGCGCGCCGCCATATAACCATCATCCTGCTGCAGCCACTTTGCCGTTGTATCGCCAAGGCCGGCATAAGACCCACTTTTCCGCAGATGGTCCTCATACTGGGAAATTCTCTGGTCAATGCCTTTTGACAGGCTCTCCGCCAGTTCCGTTCCGGTTCCGGAATGCCCGTATTCCTCATAGAAATTACCAACGGAATCACTATAAGAATCAACGATTGTTTTTTTGGTGTTGTCCATCAGCGCATTCAGCCTGGATAACTGCTGTTCCTTCTCATCACCGGAATAATTTTTCTCGATCCGGTCTTTTAGGACAGCGTAGCGGGAGGCGATATAGTCAATCTTCGTGTTTAAGTAACCCGCGTTATCAAAATCTACATCCATCTTTTTAAAATCGGACTCCACTCCCCGCCAGTCGATATCGTCCCCGATACCTTCCCGCTCCAGCTTTAACCGATACTGTTCCAGTTCTTCCGCAGAAACCCTTCCCAAAAGAGCATTACGGGGATCGCCATTCACCACCAGTTTTCCGTCCACGATTTTTAACGAATCCCGGTATTGTTTCATGTACTGGTTCCATAATGCCTCGTCTTCCGTATAATGGGACTTTGCCGTAATCCCATCTTCCTCTTTTCGGATAACCGCCGACGGATCCGCTTCAAATACCGTTTTACAGTCCGGCGATTCCCAAAAAATACTTTTCACCTGATTCGATGAATAATATGGTAAACTTCCTGTGATTCCTTCCATACCCATTGCAATGTCCTCGTCCATAAAAATTAAGATTAACAAATTTACATATTTTTCAGCAGTGCGGGTGCCTTTTCAGACGCCACACCGCTGCCACAAGTGCGGTTTATTCCGGATACAGCACCAGATTATTCAATGTGAATGTTCTGCCACCTTGCTCCGTATAGAAATAATTGAAAGGGCTTAAAAATTCACAAACCTGGAACTTATCCAAGTCGATAATAATAAAATTGTGATCCGTATAATCCGCATAGCCTTCTCCAAAGGTTCTTGGAGTTTTCAATCCTGACGGATCGATGGAATTCATCTCATGAGTAACATCTCCAGCAATATTCACATAATAACTGGTTGAGTACAACCATGAACCGATTTCCACATCAACAAGAAGAGCATTGGGCGCAGAGTACGCGCTGCTGGAAAATGAGCCTTTATAAATACCTTTCGCCGAGGACAGCTTCATAATCATATCTCTCGCTCTATAACCACCAGGCTGCGACCATGTTTCGTGATACTCCCATGACAGATCGTCGAGAATATTTGCCCCATTGCTGCATACCTTGCTGTTGCTGTAAAACAGGTCTACTCTGGAAAGATCCGGTTTCACGTTAAGGATATACTTCGCTCCGGCCGGATTGGATGCGTTCCAATATAATGTGTAATCGCCGCCTGCATCACTGCCAGTAACTACAATAGCGTATGTGCCTGCCGGTTTAGTAATGTATCCATAACCGGCGTTAGCCTTCATTCCGACTCCCGCGGATAAGTCAATATTTCCCTCCGCGCTTACTTCACATACAATAGCCGCCAGATCGGAATTGGAAGATTCTAACTTGAGAAAGGCGAGCTGCTGACCAGAAAGTGTTGTCAAGTAAATATCATACGCTTCGTCCAAATTGCCGTTTACATTAAACACCGGCGCATCCGCGCTTCCCACATCTCTTGTCTGACGTGGAACTTCTATCTCCGAAGGAAGTTCCATAGATTCTATGTTATCAGAAATCTCGCCGAGAACTTCCGATTCCTCATTTTCCGCGTCTTCGAGATTAAGGGGCTGAAAACCCACATCCTCTGCCTCTGTTACTTCAACAGCCTCGGAAGCGAATGCTTTCTCCGCATAACCAGTTGTCGCTAATAACACAGCCATCGTTAGTACCGTACAAGCTGTCCTTAAAAACTTCTTTGTTAAATACATAACGTTCCTCCTTATTTCTTATTTTGAAATGAATCGATCTGATTTCAATAGATAATTGAGAATACGCCCCTCCCTCCTCTCTGTAATTTCAAAAACAAACCCATTCATATCAACCCCTGTAACCAAATTTCTCACAATAACTTTTTCAATTCTTCCACATCTTCTTCCGGAAGCTTTCCATCTCCGACAAAAGCGGCTACAAAACGGCTAAAGGAATTCCCATAGCAATCCGCCACTAACTTCTTTGTCCAGTGATGAATATGCTGCTCTTTTGTACATAAAGCATAATAATAATTGCAGGAGGTACCTTTTTCCGCTCCAATCAGTTCCATTTTCTGCAACCCCTGAAGAAAGGTATTCAGTGTTTGGACTTTCCACGTTTTCCCCCATTCGCTGGTTGCGATATCCATAATCTCTCTGAATGTCATGGGGGCCTCTGCAGTCCATAACAGCTCCATGATCTGCTCCTCTGTCTTGGTTAAACCGTAATTCTTTTTCATATTATGATCCTTTCAAATATTAATGAGGACATCGCATATAAGTAACTATATTTAACAACTCTCCCAATTTTATATCCAAACACCTTGTACATTTAAGCGCTGAATATACTTCAACTGCACATCCACCATTGCCATCCTTTTTATGATATGTTGTCTTTACAGAAACGGAATAATCATGGTTACAAACCGCCCTGTCACTTTTATCAATCTGACAAAGATCATAAACAGTTCCGTCATCGGCAACAGCAAAACAATCCGATACCAGTTTTTCCGGCCAAAGTGATTCATCCAAAATAAACATATCCGTACCAACAGAACGACTATTTTCATTTGTAATCGTGGCCGGCGGCTCATATGCAAAAACAGTAACTCCACCAGCCATACAAATAAAGACCGCAATCATTACAGATAAAATTGCTTTATATTTTTTACTTCTTTTCATTTCTAAGATTCTCCTTTTATACAGTCTCTTTTTCCTATAATTCGCAAATCCAACCCCAAATGATTGTTTATCTAAAGATACATTTTCTACGATAAATTTTAATAATAAATTCCCATATTTTCTGCGTTCTTCTTCCCCTCTCCCATCCATTACAACACTGTCACAATACATCTCACTAATGCAAGACAGTTCAGCATTAAGCAAGTATACAAACGGATTAAACCAATGAACCGCCATAACAAGTAAACCTGCTAATTTTATCAATACGTCATTATGTTTAATATGTACCAGCTCATGCGTAATCATATATTCGCACAGTTCATCATCCATCTGACTGTCTTTATCCCAGATTGGAAACAAGACCGTGGGGGATAGTACCCCGATTGTAATTGGTGATTCGCAATATTCGGAGCAGACAAATTTTACATCTTTTTTAATATGAAGTATTGCTTTCCTTCTGGAAAAGAGCTCTTGTAAATTCCTTTCTGTTGATTCTTTTAAATCGACAGTACATATTCGTTTCATTTTCCGGTATTGCGTAATTTGTTTCCAGATTATAAAAAAAGAAATCAGCACAGCAAATAATACAATTATATAAATAGTTTGAACTTTTGGCGACAGTAATATTGAATCACGATTGGTAACAATGATATAATCGCTGCTCATTACCGGAGATTCATATTTACTGGCTATTTCACGTATAAATAAAAAGTTATCATAAAAAAATCCCCACACACAATATTTACATAATGGAAATGGAACCAGGTAAAACACCATCGCTATTTTTAATAGCCTGTATCTCCATTTTAGTGAAAAGTATCGTTGTGACAATGGATAGAGCATCAAATAAAAAACAAAAACAACCGTCCCTGACATTGACATAACGAAAAACATATTTTTAAATATTACAATGAGAAGGTTTTCAAGCATGGTATAGGGTCTCCTTCACAGGCTCATTTGAAATTTAACCGGTTGTGTGCCGCTACAGCAGTTTCTGAAGTTCCTCAATATCCTCCTCCGACAATTTTTTTGCTGTCGGAAAGATTCCATATAAACGGCCTGGCTTATTAAAATAGTTTTTTATCTGTTCTTTTTTCCAGTTATCAATAAATTCCTCCTTTGTACACGCTGCGCGATATGTGCGGACAGCAGTATTTTCATCCGCAATGACAGCGCCTGCTTCCTGTAAATCAACCAGACAGGATTTCAACTTTCGTATCTTCCACCTTTCACCCCACCTGGATTTAACAAGGGTTGCGATTTCCCCATAAGTAAGCGGTTTGTCCACCGACCACAGCAATTCCATAAGTTGCAGTGACAGATGATTCAGACCGTACTTTTTAAACAAAAACTTCACCTCCTGTCTTTTATCAATATAATGCTATCAGCATTTGGCATAGTGTATGGATTACTAAACGTCCGATTATTACTAGTTTTTTCTAATAATAATTAGCATTTTAATAATACCCTAATTTTCCAATTTTGTCAATAGATTTTTTATGTACTTATTAGTATTTTCTAATACTCTATTTATCATATCGAAAGTTAGATTATTTCGAGTTCGAAATAAGAGCGGCAAGCAATGGGGCTGTCGCACTAAGTAATTAGTGCGTGCTCCTTTTCCATGCAAAAAAAATTCCGACCCGTAAATATATTCCGGTTTCCCCTTCAAGGCCAAACGGATATTTTTTGATTTGGGTACGCTGGGCAATCCCTTACCTCGTTCATATTGTTTCCATGTGCTTTCAGAACGGTTACACAATTCAGCGGCTTTTTCAATTGTGAGATTCTGGTGTTCCCGCATTTCCCTGACCCGGCTTCCAAAGCCTTGTTTATCTTTCATCAACATATCACCATCTATAAGAGCATTAAAGTATACTTTAAGCATACAACAGATAGTAACTGCGCAGTGTACTTTGCAGAAAGCTGTGCCACTTTGGGAATGGTTTTTCCGTTCAGCTCATCAAAAGACACAAACGGATTTGACAAACGTAAATATCATTGATCCATGGAGAAGATGTGGTAAAATATGCAAAAGACTTGGGGATATCGCAGCTGCTTGTTTAAATTTCCCAAAATAAACAATACCAATGTTCCCAGTCCATACAATTTTAATCATATTGAAATGAATGGCTGAGATGACAAATATATGCGAGCTATAATGACATTAATTCATTCATCTTCCAATACATAATAGACTCGATTAGCTGTCAAGAGACAAATAATCCAAACAGGGGAAAGATATGTTTTTCATAGCTTAATCTTTCCCCTGCAATTAATTAACACATAACCCTCTAAACAAACACACTTTAATCTGTGTACCAATTGACAGAGTATTCTTCAAAAATCGTTTTATCCAGGGATAGTTCCATATCTGTCACAGCACCCGCCCTCTCCAATTTTTCATGTGTGATATAATCTCCTAAATTTACTAATGGGTTTCCCGAAAGGAGTAATATTTTTATTCCACTGCCATCTGGTTTTTGTGCTGCTGTAAGAATGGAAGCATCCGAAATCTGATTAAAGGACAGATCAAAAAAAATAGGCCAATTTTCAACTTTATCTATTTCACAGAATGACTTCTCTGTTATCCCACACGCTCGTAATTGAACACGTTCCATTTTATGCAAAAATAAAGGCGACAAATCAGCAGATAAGTCTATATTTTGCAAAATCAGCTCATTCAATTCGGGCATTTCTTCAATAAAACTTAAATCTTCTATATAATCGGCGATATCAATTCCATTTTCATAAACAGGGTCATTTAAACAAATAACTAACCGGCGCATTTGATCAAACAGACTTAATCTGTCATAATGCTTAATATAAGTTTCCGAATATTGTTCAAAACTTAATTCAATATTTAAAGAGCGTAAGTTTCGACATTTTGCGATATCATTAATATCTATACTTAATGGTTCTCGCTCCCCAAACGGAAGTACTGCGTTTTTCTCATCTGCCCATATAAAAACCTGATTCTCCCATTCTTTTTTATA
Organism: uncultured Lachnospiraceae bacterium; assembly: GCA_948470335.1. GTDB lineage: Bacteria > Bacillota > Clostridia > Lachnospirales > Lachnospiraceae > Paralachnospira_A. The sequence continues at coordinate 34,568 of CAOKOL010000038.1, forward strand.
TATTCTATTCCCTCTGTATATGTTCAGACTAGTCACTGAAAGATAGTCGCTTTCTGTCAATTCCTCCGGACTTTTATTCAGACACTCCGCCAGCGCCTGATCCAGCCAGGTAAATTCCCCCTGATCGGTTTCGCTATTTTCCCCGGCTTTATCTGTTTCTGTCATACTCCCGGTTTCCGGCATAGTCGCTGGTATTGTTTGTGATGTTTCCATTACGGTTTCCATAGCTGTTGTCATTTCCTGTTCCGTTCCGGTCTCCCGCGCGGATTCTTGTGTTGCTTCCGGCGTTTTTGCGGAAACCGCCGTTGTGAATGTCGTCCCAATTCTCTCACTGTCTCCTTGCTGACATGCCGTTAACAAACAAAGCATTAACAAACATCCCCACATCAGAATCTTTTTTCTATATTTCATACTATCTTTTCCTCCATCATTCCGATCATATAATTCAATTATGATAACATCATTTCTTGAAGATAGTATATAAAAATAATTACAAATTTCTTACATTCAAATAAACCTGAAAAATCCTTATATCCTCTCTTTCTCCACCTCTTTTTCATTCTCTAAAGGCTTTTCGCCTAAAATCCGATCCACATTTTGTTTTGCGGTCTGATAATCGGCCATCTCTTTCCGGGCCGACTTATATTCCTCATAGAAGTCTTTTTTCGGATTTAACAGGTTTCAATATTTACTGGAAGTTTTAATGTAAACGGTAGATAGTGCGTACCTCGACTGTGAGGAAAACATATGTGACAATAGA
>CAOKOL010000039.1 GCA_948470335.1 uncultured Lachnospiraceae bacterium
AAAGTATATCAATTGACTTGGGAAGATTCACTACGGTATGTTTTGTGTCGCTTACGATATTGTTTTCAACTTTGTAGGGGAAATCAATTTTCTTTCTGCCACGCAACCGAAACAGCAAGGCGCATAGGAACTCGAAAGCTTAGCGGGTATGCGGGTTTTCGGCTTTTTTGCCGGTTCAGAAAATTACGGAAAACCCTGGACCTGATCAAAGAACACCGGGCAAAGCAAATGGAAAACGCTCTTACTGCCAGTATATCAGTTGAAGAAGCAGAAACGGCTGGAATAAGAATCCGGAGAACAAGCATATATGCCTGTTTGAAAACGGCTTATTCCAGGCGCCCTCAAAACACAACTCCCACTGCCCTAATCACCAGGCCCCAAACCACAGCAATCCCATACAGTGCCCCAATAATCCCCAGCTTTTCCTTCCGGTTATGCCCCTGGCGCAGAATAATCAGGACGCCGACGCCTGTATTTACCAGAAGGCCGGCCATAAGCTGGCTTGTCCCGATTACGCCGTCCAGATACAGTTCCGTGATTACCACGGAGGACGCGCAGTTGGGAATCAGACCCACCAGAGCCGCCGCCATTTCTCCGACCAGCGGTATGTCCACAAACAGCATCCCCAGCCGTTCCTCTCCCATCAGTCCGATCACGACGTTCAGCACAAGAGACACCAGAAATATATACAGACAGATTTTCACCGTATGGCTGACAGCAGATTTCAGAATCCCGCTCTCACAGCCGCAATGCTCCGTTTCGCAGATGGCGTGAATATCCATTTCATGAACCTGAACCCGCAGCATTTTCCGACATACCAATTCCACCAAATAACCGGAAATAATACCGATCAGCATCTTCAATCCGAGAATTTTCAGGATCACGCCGATCTCTGCATGCTCCGCCAAAAGCACCGGCAGCATTTCCTCCGATGTGGAAAGATAAATGGACATCAGTGTGCCCAGCGTAATCACACGCCCCATATACAAGCCCGATGCTGCCGCCGAAAACCCATGAGGAATCACCCCCAGGGCCGCACCCCACAGCGGCCCCAGCTTTCCTGCGCCCTGAATCCGCCGGCGGGCTTTCTCCCCCGCTTTATGCTCCAGTGCTTCCATCGCCAGATAAGCCAGAAAAAGAAAAGGAATCAGCCTGAGACTGTCCCATATCGTATCCGCCAGAATATCCATTATACCATCCATCGCCGTCTTTCCTCTCTTTCCCTTATGCCTGAATGTACTCCCGGAATCTCTCCGCCCGATTTAATGAATACATCCTCCCCGATGCCAATATGTGGTTTATTATAGACAACCGATGAAATTTAGTCAATGCAATCCTTTCGCCCCGTACATAAAAGTTCCCTGCAAGCCCAAATTTCATTTATTATTTCCGCCGCCGTCACATATATTGATAAAGAAATCATTTTCGAAAACGGACGATGAAAACCGGCGGCTCCCAAAGCCGCGGACGTCCATGGGACGGCTTTGCAGAAGGCTTCCCCATGATGAGGGTTATTATGAAAAATAAAACCGGAACAGAATTTTTAATGGGAATCTGTATGGTGCTGCTTGTGACGGCAGTAACCCATTACATGACAAAGAGCCGGCCGACCACAGGCACGCCCGAAAACAGGCAGGGACCCGTAGTGGTGATCGACGCCGGACACGGCGGCCATGATCCCGGAAAAATCGGCATTAATAAGGCCCTGGAAAAAGACATTAACCTGGCAATCGTCAAAAAACTGCGGTATTACCTGGAAAATGACGGCGTAACCGTGATCCTGACCAGAGAGGAGGACGCCGGTCTTTACAGCAACAGCGACGGCAACAAAAAGCAGGCCGATATGCGCAGACGATGTGAGATCATCGACGGCTCCGCCGCTGATCTGGTGGTCAGCATTCACCAGAACAGCTACCACGAAGAAAGCGTGAAAGGCGCCCAGGTGTTTTACTATAAAAGCTCTCTGAAAGGCCAGCGGCTGGCAGAGCTGGTGCAGAAACGGTTCGACTTTGTGCTGGGAGAAGAAAACCGGCGCGCCATCAAGCCAAACGACAGCTACTACCTCTTATTACATACCGACTGCCCCATCGTGATCGTGGAATGCGGCTTTCTTTCCAACTGGGAGGAGGCGGAGCGGCTGACCGACCAGATTTACCAGGATGAGGTGGCCTGGACAATTTATATGGGTATTATGCAGTATCTGAACGAAATGAATTAGGCAGGCAATCGCCTGCCTGCCCGTTCAGTCCTGCTGCCTGTCTTTTTCTCTGCGCTCCATACAGGAGTAAATAAAGCTGACAATCATACACAGCACCCCGCCGCCGGCCAGCGCTCCGACCCGGTATATCCATCCGGTTCCGGCCAGATCTGCCGTCACCATTTTCACCACACAGATCACCATAAGAAACAGTGCATAGGTTCTGACAGATCTGCTGGACAGCCAAAATCCCAGAAGAAGAATCACAACGGCCGCAGCCAGCAGAAGCAAACTGACAAAGACTCCATAAGGAATCTGAAACACCAGGAGCATTCTGTACAGACTCAGGGAAAACATAGCAAGGGAAACAGGGCAGTACAGAACGCCCAGCCGGCCCAGCCTTCTGATCATATATTCAGAATAGGCCCCCGGCGGCCAAAACTGCATAAGCTGCGTCAGTTCGCCCTGTTTCTGTCCCGCTCCGTAACGGATTCCGCACCAGGCCGCCAGAGAACCCGCCAGCAGAAACAGACTGCCTGCTGCCAGCTCCATGCCGAAGCCATCCCCCATGCACCATTCCAAAACACGCCAGGACATCAGCCACAGCAGAACCATTCCTGCGCATAAAACAGGAAAAAATCTGCAGTCCCGGTTTTTCATCCACAAAGTCATACCGGTAAATACCATAAGCATCACCGCTTCCAGTGCCAGAACAAACGGCTTTTCAAATTTTGAACAGTACGTCACGCATACCACAAAAGCAGCCAGCATGGCCACACCGTAACGGCTTACCTGACGAAACGTAAGCACGGCATTCCCCCTGCCGTACGATATATCCGAAAGCTGTCCCTCCCTGTCCAGTTCGTTCCAGGACTGTCCGTTTATCATTTTTACCACATATCTGACAGGCACGCCCAGGGCAAAGAGGGTCAGCAGCGCAAAGGTAATATCCGCCTCCGGATGGCCGGCTTCCCCGATCAGCAGAAGATACATTATGGTATATGCCGGAACAAAGGCACAGATTTTACAGAAAGCCGGATCAAAAAGCATGGACAGATAATAGATGATCAGTATTATATACGGAACCAGATAAATATCCCCTGTTATAAAGTCGGACAATGCAAGGCCCACCCAAAGCATGGGATATAAAATGCAGGCTGTGATCATATTCCGGTTTCCTGCCCGAATCAAAGGGAGCAGAAACAGCAGCAGCACTGCGAAATATACAGGCACTGCCACCCAGTTCCACCGGCCTGACAGTTCTTCCGCCAGCTTTGTACCAAGTAGCCCCATCTGACATTCCAGAACGAAAACGCCCGTTCCTTCCTCCCAGGCGCCGCCCTGATACAGATCACGCCAGAGCAGCAGAACAACACCGCCCAGCAGCAGCGCCGCAATCAGCAGCGGTATAAGCTGAAATTCCGTTTCGATCAGACTGTCCGACGTAAAAACGGTTCGCCGGATACTTCCCCACGAAAAAAGCAGCGTATATGCCGCCAGCACATTGACCGCCGTCACATTTTTCAGCCACCTAAGCTTTTGTGTCTGCCAGTTGACTGAAATTCCATCGTTTTTTTCCGTTTGGGAAATACCGATATGAAACACCTGGAACAGTGTAAACCCGTAAGCCGCCGCCGTAAACAGCAGGCCGGCCCAGGTTTCCGGCACCCCGTCCGTCCGGGAGGAAACCAGATATGCCGTAGCCAGATTGCCCAGATTAATCACATAATAAAACAACAGCGTTCCGCCGGTGAACGCCATAAAAAAAGAGAGCACGGCCCACACCAGTATACAGAACAGGACGCCCTCCACAGGCAACAGATGCCATAAAAAATGAAGGGAAACGCAGTCCATATATAAAATTCCCAGACCGCAGGCAGCCAGCGTGGCAGGCACCGCAGAATTGACCTCCCGCATATGCAGAAGCCAGCCGATTCCCGCCATGCTAAAACCAAGGCCGAACATCAGCACCGCCTGCATCAGCTCGTCCGCCAGCGCCCAGGCCGAAACCATCAGAATCCCGCAGCCCGCAAGAATACAGACCGCCGCAAGAAAAGCCGACCCATATTTCCCCACATTCAGTTCATCCGCCTGATAAGACAGTCTGCTTTTGCGCCGTTCCTGCCGCTGCCTGCGCAGCTCCGGGATAACGGAAGCCCGTTTCCGGTCATCCGATCTTTTTCCGGCCTGGTACGGCTGCCGGGGCTGTCCATTGGGAAACCGGTCAGAACGAAACGGACCGTCCGGCTGCCGCTTATACGCCGGCCGATCATTCGGAGACTGTTCATAACCGCTTTCCGGCCCTGTCCCCCCGGCCTCATCGGAAGCCGGCCTTTCCATACTGTTCAACTTATCATTCAGGCGGTTTACCTCTCTGCGCAGGTCCTGCAATTCCTGCAGCAGGTCTTCCCGGTTTTCTTCATTCTGGACACTGCTTTTTTCTTCCATACCCTCACCATTGCATCAATATTTTCTATCCGCTTCTCTGTCAAATAAATAGGCCGACGCTCACACCGTTTTTTCCGAAGCGCTTTTGGCGCTTTATGCTTCTCCCATATCCTTTAATATATGCGCCAGCAGCCCCTGGCAGCCCTCATTAATATCCTCATAAGTCAGATCAAAATTCCCTGTAAACCACGGGTCCGCAATATCTCCGGGGCGGTCCGAGAAATCCAGCAGGCGGTGTATTTTTCCCTCCGGGTCGCCTCCGGCGATCCTGCGCATTCCGGACAGGTTCCGTTCCTCCATGCCGATCAGATAGTCATATTCCTGATAGTCGCTGCGCTTCATCTGCGTCGCTCTGTGTTCTCCCAGAGGGACGCCCACCTGGCGCAGCTTTTCTCTGGTGCCCCTGTGTACGGGATTCCCGCGTTCTTCATCGCTGGTTCCCGCCGAAGCGATGTAAAACCGGTCGGCAAGCCCCCGTTTCCGTACCATATCCTGAAAAACAAACTCCGCCATAGGGGAGCGGCAGATATTGCCCAGGCAGACAAATAATACTTTTATCATAGTTTTTATATCCTTTCATAAGCCGTTAAAGCCTGATATTTCCGGCTTTTTGGGCTTACTGTTTCTTTTTCCCGAAAACCATCCAGCCTACAAATCCCAAAAGCACGAACGCCACTGCCATCCAGGGAATAAAATATCCCATACCTTTACTGTAGAACAGATCATAGTACCCTTTCAGATAAATAACGACAACGATCGCCGGCAGACCTATGGTCATATAACCTTTCATCTTTTCCGGGAAGCGCATGCCGGTTCCCGCATTGACTTCCGCCAGAAAGTTTTTAAAGCCCCAGCCGTTTTTGGAAACGCAGAAAGCTACATAAATCAGGGAACCCAAAGGCAGGATATTACTGGAAACCAGGAAATCCTCCAGATCCATAATTCCGCTGTTCGGTCCCAACGGCTGAATCCCCGCCAGCACGTTAAAGCCCAGAACGCAGGGCATGGAGAGCAGGGCGATTGCCACGATATTGACAATTACCGATTTTTTTCTGCTCCATCCCCACAGGTCGGCCGCAAAGGACAGAATATTCTCAAATACCGCAATAATCGTGGACAACGCGGCAAAGGACATAAACAAAAAGAACAGTGTACCCCAGATTCTTCCGCCTGCCATCTGATTGAACACGTTCGGCAGCGTAATAAAAATCAGTGACGGGCCGGCTCCCGGCTCAATACCGAAAGCAAAACAGGCAGGGATAATGATAAATCCCGCCATCAGCGCCACAAAAGTATCCAGAACGACAACATTGACCGCCTCGCCGGTCAGGGACCGTTCCTTGCCCAGATAACTTCCGAAAATCGCCATGGCGCCGCAGCCAATACTCAGGGTGAAAAAAGCCTGGGACATGGCGCCGAAAATCACATTGCCTATGCCGATTTCCACCATGGCCTTAAAATCAGGAATCAGATAAAATTTCACACCTTCCATGGCGCCCGGCAGCATAACCGAATGGATGGCCAGGACCAGAATCAGTCCTAACAGTCCGATCATCATTATTTTGCTGATCCGCTCCACACCTTTCTGCACGCCAAAAGAACAGACGCCGAAAGCAAGGATCACCACCAGCACCATCCAGAAGGTCATCAGCCCCGGATTCTGGGTCATGGCGCCGAACTTTTCGGCCACTTCTTCCGTGGTCATCGCTGGTCCGGTAAATTCTCCGGTCAGGCAGCGCCAGAAATAATACAGCATCCAGCCTGCTACCATCGTGTAAAACATCATCAGAATATAATTGGCCGATATTCCGAGAATTCTGTAATGATGCCACTTTCTTCCTTCCGGCTCCAGCTCCCGAAAAGATATGGCGCAGCTTTTCTGGCTCCCCCGGCCCACCGTAAATTCACAAACCAGAATCGGAAATCCCAAAATTGCCAGAAATACCAGATAAATCAAAATAAACGCGGCTCCGCCGTACTCACCGCACATATAGGGGAATTTCCACACATTACCCAATCCTACCGCACAGCCCGCAGACACCAGGATAAACCCCAGCCGCGAACTGAATTTTTCACGTTCCATTCCTGCTTCCTCCCTTGTTCACTCACTTTTTCCATAAAATAAATAGTACCATATCGTCTAACGGTTCGCAAGACTCTGTAACAGAAAGGGGCTGCCGCTATGACAGCCCCTTTCTGTTTTCTAATCCTGATCCGCCTCAAAACTGATAACCCCTCCGGTCAGCGCGTCGATCTCATATTCATACTCCATATGTCCCACTTCAAATTCGATATCATATTCCGCCTTGCCGCCGCCCTGGTCGAAATCCACCTTCAGTTTGGTAACATCTCCTTCGCTGACGCCGGCATGGGCAAAGGCGGCCGCCTTCGCCTGGTCGGCGGTGATATAGGCGGTTCCGGACTGATTCTGGTTCTGTGCGCCGGGGACATTTCCGCTCTGATTCTGCGCCCCGCCCGGCACATAGGATTCCGCTTCATAATCATAGGAAAGAATCTCGCCGGTGGCCGCGTCGATCTCATAGTCGTATTCTTTATTTCCCACGACAAACTCTACGTCATACTCGTCCCGGCCCTTATCCCGTTCCAGCTTAACTTTCAGATAAGAAACGTCCGCTTCGCTGACATTGGCGTGGGTAAAAGCAATCTGCTTCGCGTCCGCCTCGGTAAGCCCCTGGGACTGCGGCGCCGTCTGACCGCCGGATGCCGGCGCTGCCGAACCCGCGGCCGTAGTCGAGGCTGCCGCCGGCGCGGCAGATTCGCCGTTCGATGTCTGGCCGTCCTGAGATGCCGCGGTCGTCGTTTCCACAGGCTTTGTTTCAGCCGCCTGACTTGTCCCGACCTCTGTTATCGTCTCCGGCTGGCTTGATTCAGCCGCAGTCTCAGCCGTCTGACTCTCCGCTGACGTGGTATCACTCTCTTTCTGACGGCCATTCCCATTCCCGCCGCATCCCGCGAGAGACACAGCCATAGCCATGGCAAAAACAATCAGACACATCTTTTTCATCCATACCTGTTTCATAATAGTTCACTCTCCTCCCTGTTTCTTTCCTGCGCGCCCGAAACCTTGCGGCGCCTGATATTCAATACCATATATCTTTTAACCGGCCGCAAAGCGCGGCGCGGAAAAATTCCGTGCGCGAACGTTCATACATTTTTATCATTTTACCACTATATAGAAAATCCCGCAATCTCCGGAATCAGCCCCAATTTCACCATCGCCAGATACAGCCCGTCATTTTCCACTGTCTCCGTAATATACGAAGCATGGGGCGTTAAAACATCGTCATGCTTCCCCATTGCCACCGCATTTGGCACCGCCTCGAACATGGACAGATCATTGGCGCTGTCTCCGAATACCCAGGCATTTTCCAGCCTGATATTAAAGTGTTTCAGAACATAATCAATTACGGCGGCCTTTGAATGATTTTTCGGCACCAGCTCATAAAACTGGCCGCCCCGGCAGACCACGTCAAACCACTCCGCCGCCCCCTGGCAGAAGGCTTCATCCTGGCTGTCTTTGTCGCCAAAGACAATCAGCTTGCTGAATTCAGGATACACATTCTCCCAGCCCACATGAACGTCAACATTCCGGGCGGACGCCCCGTAAATCGCCGTCACCTCCGGAAACCTGGAACTGTGATCACGAAAATAAATACTGTTCCGCCCTTCCAGTACCGCATCCATATTGCACCGGGTAATCAGATCCAGCAGCGGACGGCCTTCCGCTTCCGGGACATCCCTGCTGAAAATACGCTCTCCCCGACAGATGATATCTGTCCCGCAGCCGCACAGGAAGCCGACAAAATCCATGTTCCGCACTTCCGCCGGTATCGTACACAGCGTACGCCCCGTATTGATAAAGGCCAGATGTCCCTCCCGGACAGCCGCCCCGATTGCCGCCTTTGCGCTCTCCGGAATCGTCCCGTTCAGTTCGCTTAAAATCGTTCCGTCAATATCGAAAAAAAGCGCTTTCTGTTCCTCGTTATGATCCATTCGGACATTCCCCCTTTCCCGCCTGTCATATCCGTTTTGCAATACCCATTATACCAAAATTCCCCCATAAAGAACAACCAAAATATTTTCCCGAATGAAGTTTCCGAATGAAGTTTCCGAATGACCCTTTCGCAAAATCAGCCTGCGGCAGTCTCCCTCATCCGCCTTTTACCAATGTATTCTTTTTATCCCGCTTCCGGCACGGGAAATCCGAAATACCGCACCGCATTGTTATAGCAAATCCCCCTGACCATCCGCTCAAGGGTTTTCCAGTCCGTCGGGTATTCCCCCTTTTCCACCCAGCCGCCGATCAGGTCGCAGAGAATTCGCCGGAAATATTCATGCCTGGTATAAGAGACAAAGCTTCTGGAATCCGTCAGCATCCCGATAAAATTTCCCAGAAGCCCCAGATTCGCCAGGCTGGTCATCTGGGCGGTCATGCCGGTCAGATTGTCATTAAACCACCAGGCCGAGCCTTGCTGGATTTTGCCGGGAATCCCTTTCTCCCCGTCCTGAAAACAGCCGATTATGGTGCCGATGGCTGCATCGTCATTGGGGTTTAAGGAGTAAATCACGGTTTTGGGCAGTTGTTCGCCGCTGTCCAGACAGTCCAGAAAATCTGCCAGCGCATCGGTGGAGCCACAGCCGCCGATACAGTCAAATCCGGTGTCCGGCCCCAGCTTTTCGTACATCCGCCGGTTGTTATTCCGCTTACAGCCGTAATGGAGCTGCATCACCCAGCCCCGGCGGGCGTATTCCCGGCCGGCAAACAGCAGAAAAGCGGTTTTAAACCGGTCCCGCTCCTCCCTGGTCAGCGCCTGTCCGGACTGGGACAGCCTTTTTGCGAAAATCCGCTCAATTTCCTGATCGGAAGCCGGCACAAACGGCATATATTCCAGACCATGATCCGCCGCCCGGCATCCACAGGACTGAAAGTGGTCCATCCGGCACCGCAGAACATCTTTCAGACGTTCAAAGCTGTCCACCGTCATGCCGCCGGCCTCTCCCAGTTCTTTCAGATAGTCCGCATAATCAGGCTTTTCGATATGCATGGCCCGGTCCGGCCGCCAGGCGGGAAGCACCTGAAATTCACAGCCGGGATCATGGGCAATGGCCTTATGCCACCGCAGGTCATCCACAGGATCATCGGTGGTACACAAAAGCGTCACATGATAGCGGCGGATCAGATTCCGCACGCTCATGGAATCTTCTTTCAGCTTTTCATTGCACAGGTTCCACACTTCCTTTGCCGTCTCGCCGTTTAAATAACCGTTGTAGCCGAAATACCGCCGAAGCTCCAGATGACTCCAGTGATACAGCGGGTTGCCGGCGGCCATTGCAAGTGTTTCCGCCCATTTCTGAAATTTCTCCCGGTCGGGTGCGCGGCCGGTGATGAAGGCTTCGTCCACTCCGTTGGAACGCATCTGCCGCCATTTATAATGGTCGCCGCCCAGCCATACCTGTGTGATCGTTTCGAACTTCCTATCCTCGGCGATTTCTTTCGGATCAATATGGCAGTGATAGTCCAGAACCGGCATTTTTTCAGCCCAGTCATGGTAAAACCGTTTCGCCGTTTCCGTGGAAAGAAGAAAGTCCTGATCCATAAATGATTTTGCCTGCATTTTTGTTTATACCTCCTTGAAGTAGCTGTTTAAATCGTATATAATGGTTAATTATATTGTCTGCATTACGGCATGGAGAAATTCTTAATTTTGAAATTTTGGAGGAAATAAAAATGGATTTAGTAAATATCCGCGACCTGTTCCGCTCAACCGACAAATATCTGGATCAGACCATCCGGGTAGGCGGATGGGTGCGCAGCGTAAGAGGTTCCAAAGCATTCGGATTTATCGTACTGTCTGACGGCACATTTTTTGAGCCCCTTCAGATTGTATTTCATGATACGATGAGCAATTTTCAGGAGGTTTCAAAACTGAACGTGGGCGCTGCCATTACCGCGACGGGAACGCTGGTGGCCACCCCGGAGGCAAAGCAGGCTTTTGAGCTGCAGGCCGACACCGTTACCGTGGAGGGCGCTTCCGCTCCGGATTATCCGCTGCAGAAAAAACGCCATACCTTTGAATTCCTGCGGACGATCCCCCATCTCCGCCCCCGGACCAATACATTTCAGGCCGTATTCAGAGTCCGCTCTCTGATCGCGTTTGCCATCCATGACTTTTTCCGGAAGCAGAACTTCATCTACGTTCACACGCCGCTGATTACGGCCAGCGACTGCGAAGGCGCCGGCGAAATGTTCCGGGTTACTACGCTGGATATGGAAAACCTGCCAAAAACCGATGATGGAACCATTGATTATTCCGAGGATTTCTTTGGCAAGGAAACCAGCCTGACCGTCAGCGGACAGTTAAATGTGGAAACCTACTGTATGGCTTTCAAAAATACCTATACCTTCGGCCCCACCTTCCGGGCGGAAAATTCCAACACCACCCGCCATGCGGCCGAATTCTGGATGATTGAGCCGGAGATGGCTTTTGCTGATCTGAACGATAACATGGCCGTAGCCGAGCAGATGCTGAAATACATTATCTCCTATGTGATGGAACATGCGCCGGAGGAGATGGCTTTCTTTAACCAGTTTGTGGATAAGGGGCTGCTGGACCGGCTGAACGGGGTTCTGAACGCCGATTTCGGTCATGTCACCTATACGGAAGCCATCGAAATTCTGGAAAAACACAATGATTCCTTTGACTACAAGGTTTCCTGGGGCTGCGATCTGCAGACCGAACATGAACGGTATCTGACGGAGCAGATTTTCAAGCGCCCCGTGTTTGTCACCGACTACCCGAAGGAAATCAAGGCATTCTACATGAAAATGAATAACGACAACAAAACCGTGGCCGCCATGGACTGTCTGGTGCCCGGCATCGGCGAGATTATCGGCGGCAGCCAGCGTGAGGACAGTCTGGAAAAGCTGACCGCCCGTATGGACGAGCTCGGATTAAAGAAAGAAGATTACGCATTCTATCTGGATCTGCGCAGATACGGCTCGGTGTGCCATTCCGGCTTTGGCCTGGGCTTCGAGCGCGCCGTGATGTACCTGACCGGCATGGCCAATATCCGCGACGTAATTCCCTTCCCCAGAACCGTGGGGAACTGCGAACTGTAATGAATCAGGAATCCCCCACGGCACAATCGGAGGTTTGCCATGAAATTAGTTCATATCGCTGATCCGCATCTGGGTGCGGTGCCGGATGCCGGCCATCCCTGGTCACAGGCACGGGCCGACGCGCTCTGGCAGACCTTCGCCCGCGCTGTGGCACGCACGGAGGAGGAACAGGCCGACCTGTTATTAATCGCAGGCGATCTGTTCCACCGCCAGCCCCTTCTGCGGGAATTGAAAGAGGTAAATGCTCTGTTTTCCCGGCTGACCCGCACGAAGGTGGTTCTCATTGCCGGCAATCACGACTGTATCACCGACAGCTCCAACTACAGGCAGTTTTCCTGGTGTCCCCAGGTAACCTTTCTTCATGACACGCAATTACAGAAAATACGTTTTCCAGAGCTTCATACCACCGTTTACGGACGCAGCTACCACAGCCGGGAGGACAGCGAACCTCTCTACACGCCGGTTCCTCTGGAACCGGAACATGACATTCACATCCTTCTGGCCCACGGCGGAGACGCCTCGCACCGGCCCTACGTCAGAAGTCAACTGGCACAGGCCGGCTTTCATTATGTCGCACTGGGACATATTCACAAACCGGACATGGATTTTTCCGATCACATCGTAAATCCCGGCTCACTGGAGCCTGTTGATCCCAATGACTACGGCCTCCACGGCTTTGTCATTGCCGAGATTTCGCAGGAACGGACACAGGTACGGTGGATTTCTTTTGCGTCGGCCGAATACATTCCCCTGGAATTCCGGGTGCAGCCTTCTACCACCTCCATAGTTTTAACGGAAGCCATACTGAACGCCATCCGGCAGAAAGGCGCGCACAATATTTATAAAATACGTCTGACCGGCCGGAAGGACCCGGATATCCGTTTCAGCCAGACCTTTTCCGATCCGACTCTGAAAATTCTGGATTTCCAGGACCTGACCGAACCGGATTATGATTTTGCTTCTCTGGCCCGGGAACATGCCGACGATCTGATCGGCGCATATATCAAAGCGCTGTCCGACAGTGAACCTGTGCCACCGGACCACACCGGTTCCGGACAGGAAAAACAGATTCGGGAAAAAGCGCTTTATTATGGCGTCAAAGCGCTGCTGGATACCACACGGAGAAAATAAACGCTGCGGCCCGGAAGACCCGAAAACAGGGCTTTTTCTGTGCCGCAAAGCTTTTATATAGGAGAACCCTCAGATTGAAATTATTAGAAACCAATATCCGACATTTCGGGAAATTCCACCAGACATCTTTTACATTTGGTGATCATATAAATGTGTTATACGGAAAAAACGGAGCAGGCAAATCCACCTTACATACCTTTCTGCGCAGTATGCTGTTTGGCATGGAGCGAAAAAAAGGCCGGGCCGCCCACTCCGATACATACAGCAGATATATGCCCTGGGTATCCTCCGGCGACTATGGCGGTTCCCTGCGGCTTTCTCAAAACGGCAGAGTATGCCAGTTTACCCGCAACTTTCTCACCGACCCGAAAAACCTGGAAATTTTCGATGAGACAAGAAGCAAACCGGTGCCGGCGGACCCTGATTTTGTCAGCCAGATGCGAAACGGGCTGACGGAGGTCACTTATGACAATACGGTCAGCATCGGGCAGCTGCGGGGAGAAACCTCCCCGGCCATGGCGGACGCGCTGAAAAATTATATCAGCAATCTTCACAGCTCCGGTTCCGGCAATGTGGACATCGCCGCCGCCATCGCCGCTCTGACCGCTCAGAAAAAACAGTTATCTTCCCGGCTGATTCCCATCGATCAAAGAGAATATGACGCCTTAACCGCCGAGATCCACACGCTGAACCGGCAATTACAGGAACACGCGGCGGACGGACAGAGCCTAAAACTTCATGAACGCCGCCAGCAGCTTCAAAATACCCTTGACGAACAAAAGGAAGCTTACCGGACCCTTTCCGGACGTACGCAGGAATGGAAACAGCGCCTCGCGGACAATGGCGTAGAATCCGCCGAACAGCTCCGGCAGGTGGAGACGGTCGCCGACCGGGCCTATGCCGCCTATTTCCGTTACAGAGGCGCATACCGCTTTACCCGCCATCCGCTGATGAGAAACCTGCTGTTATGCCTGTCCGTCGGAATGTTTATCGCCTCCTTTTTCACCATTTTTCTGACAAACGCCAGCTTTTCCAATGACAGCTACCTGCCGGTACCTTTTCTGGTTCTGCTCTGTGTTTTCTTTTTTGCCACAGGCAGGCTGCTTTTATCCCTCCGCCGCCACGGCTGGCTCTGGAACCAGGCCAGAGAGCAGTTGCGAAATCTCTTTTCCGTTTATCTTGGCACACGGGATATCCGGCCTGAAAATTATGACCGGCTGAAAAAGCGTCTGCATGACGCCATGGCCATGACCGACAGAATCAATGACTGCCAGATACGCTGCGGGGAACTGGCCGACAGCATCCGTTCATTACAGGAAGAAGAAAACCAGATTCTCCGGAGACTGGAAGGACTTTCCCGCGCGGACTGGACCAATGAACAGAACGAAGAACAACTGAAACAGGCTCTTTGCAGACAGGAAACCCTGCAGGCACAGCAGCGGAAAAACAATGAGATCTCTCTCGAAATCGAAGCGGTAAAAACAGCGATATCCACCATACAGTCCATCGCGGAAAACTATCACGTCAGTTTTGTGCCCCGGCTTAATCAAACTTGCTCCGCCATCCTGTCAAGCCTTACCCGGGGCGCCTATACCTGCATGGCCGTAGACGACAATCTGAACCTTTACATTCAGTCTCAGAAACGCTCCCTGCCCCTCTCGGCGCTGAGCAGAGGCACGGCGGAACAGGTTTATCTGGCTCTGCGGCTGGCGCTGGTGGAATGCTTCTGGCCAGACCGGTCTGTTCCTCTTTTTCTGGACGACAGCTTTGCCCTCTATGACGATGAGCGGCTGGAACAGACTTTATTATGGCTGGCACAAAATTATAATGGGCAAATCTTCCTGTTTACCTGTCACAATCGCGAGGAAAAATTGTTAAATATGCACAACATTGTGCATACATATATAAAGATTGGTTAGAATTTCGTCGTTTTATCTATTTAGTTTTATCTATAATCTGGTATAATAGTTACAAATTTATCAATCTTATTGCAGAAAAAGGATTTTCTGTTTTTCTGCGGCAACTATGGTGAAAGAAGCACAAGCTTCACAAAGAAAGGGGAGATTTCTATGAATTCACCTGCAGAAATTGCAAAAAATTATGTAGCGATCGGAAAAGGCAAAACCACGATGAAGGCCAGCAAGCTGTTTGTTCTCGGTATTCTGGCCGGTATTTTCATTGCCATCGCCGGTGTGGGCGCATCTACGGCTTCCTGCTCCATCGGCGGCTCCGTGGGCAAACTGGTGGGCGCATGCGTGTTCCCGGCAGGTCTGACGCTGGTCATTCTGGCCGGCAGCGAGCTGTTTACCGGCAACTGTCTGATCATCATCTCCGTTCTGGAGAAAGAAGCCACGATTGCAGGCATGCTGCGCAACTGGGTGATCGTTTACCTGGGCAACTTTGTGGGAAGTATTTTCGTGGCATGGGGCATGACGGCCTGTCATCAGTTAAGTCTGTTTGACGCTGCGCTTGCAGGCGCTACGATCAACACCGCGGTGGCAAAGGTTTCCATGTCCTTTGGCGACGCATTCCTGAAAGGCATCTTCTGTAACATGCTGGTATGTCTGGCAGTATGGCTCGGATTTTCTTCCAAGAGCGCAGCCGGCAAGATTGCCGCTTTGTTCTACCCGATTATGGTATTCGTCGTAAGCGGATTCGAACATAGTATCGCCAATATGTTCTACGGCCCCGCAGGCCTGTTCGCCATGGGCAACGCAGATTATCTGGCAAAAGCTACGGCCGACACCTCCAAGCTGACCTGGGGCGCATTCTTCGCAAACAACCTGCTGCCCGTAACGCTGGGCAACATCGTAGGCGGCGCGCTGTTCGTAGGCTGTGTATACTGGTTTATTTATCTGAAAAAGGATGCGAAATAAAATTCGAAAAAGTGCTTCCATCAAGCATTTTACTGATACCCAAACATAAACAATAAAACAGTCCGGGGTTCATCAAACGATAAAGATTGATGAATCCGGACTGTTTTATTGTTATGTTGCAGGAAAGACCTTCCCCCTTCCCAGAATTCTCTACTCCACACTTTTCAGCGACTCCACCATGTCGATTTTCCGCAGCCGGAAAAACATCACCCCATTCACAAACAGGGAAAACAACGCTGTAATCAGCATACTGTATACATAACTCATGGGGCGGATCGTACGCCCGAACATCATCAAATCGATCTCACAGGTCAGAATCACGTAGCGGTGAAGAATCATGCCCAACACCACACCTACCCCGATGCCGATCACGGTCAGATAGATATTTTCCCGGTATACATAAGCTGCCACCTCACCGTCATAAAAGCCCAGCACCTTCAAAGTGGCCAGCTCCCGCCGCCGCTCCGTGATATTGATATTGTTCAGGTTGTACAATACCACAAAGGCCAGCAGACCTGCGGAAATAATCAGCACCCAGATCACCATATCAAGACTTTTCAGCATATCCTGAACCGTGCGCTGTAATTCCCCGGCCATCTGCACCGACTCCACCATATCATCTTTCAGCAGCCGCTCTGTCAGCAATGTTTCCTCCGCTCTTGATATTTCTGTCCCTGACACTCCCGGTAAATCCTGCAGCTTTAAATAAAGCTGGTTATAGGCCGGCGCCCCGCCAAACACCCGCTCATACAATGCCGGAGTCAGATACACATAATGGGACAGATAATTTTCCGAAACTGCCGTAATCACAACAGGATAACGATCTGTCTCCCCTTCCTTCAAATAAATCTCATCCCCCACGCCCGCATTTAACAGCTTTGACAGCTTTTCTGAGATCACCACACCGTCGTCCGTCAACTCGTACCGCTCTCCTGTCAGCCGGTTCTTTAACACCACAAACTGTTCCAGGTTTTCTGATTCCTGGGGTACAAATATGTAAGCGCTTTTTTCCACTCCCTCTTTCCCGATATCCATCGCCGTAACCCTGGCAAACAGCGTCTGTCCGACTTCAGGGAACTCCTCCTTAAGCCGCACAAGTTCCTCTTCCTGCCGTTTCGGGGAGAGTTCGTCGTCGACAGTCAGTCCCGCATCGTAAATCCACAATGTACGGTACTGGTTATCCACAATATCCTGAATGGAATCCCGCAGTCCGTACCCCACCATCAGAAGGGCCATACAGGCGCCGATCCCGAAAATGGTCATTAAAAAACGCTTTTTGTAACGAAACAGATTTCGGATCGTGGATTTTCCCGTAAAGGTCATCCGCTTCCAGATCAACGGCAGATATTCCAGAAACACCCGTTTTCCTTTCGGCGGCGCTGCCGGACGCATCAGTTGGGCCGGCGCGGATCGCAGCTCCTTATAACAGGCCGCAAAAGCCGCCAGCGTCGTACAGGCCACCGCAATGCCTGTGGCCATCAAAGACAGCTTTAAATCAATGGGCATTACCATGATCTGCAGGTTTGTGTACAGCATCCCATAAGCTGTCATAATCACCCAGGGCAGCAGCCTGCTCCCTATGACGATCCCTAAAAGACTGCCCAGCAGACTGGCCGAAAGAGCGTACAGAATATACTTCGAGGCAATGCTCCATTTGCCATACCCAAGCGCCTTCATGGTGCCAATCAGTGTCCGTTCCTCTTCCACCATTCTGGTCATGGTGGTCAGGCTGACCAGCGCGGCCACCAGAAAAAAGATGGCGGGAAATACTTTCCCGATCGCGCCGATCCGTTCCGCATCCATCCCATACTCCACATAGGACTGAATAGAATTCCGGTCCAGCACATACCACTCCGGTTCCTCAAGATCGTCCAGAGTTTTCTGTGCGTCTGCCAGCTCTGCTTTCGCATCCCGGATTTTATCCTCCGCTTCCTTTTTTCCGTCTTCGTATTCCTTTTTTCCGTCGGCCAGCTTCTCCTCTCCTTCGGCGATATCAATATGCGCCTGGGCGATCTCACTTTCAGCCTTCGGCAACTCATTCTCCGCATCCAGAAGCTTCCGCTCATTCTCCGCAATCGTTTCCCAACCCTCTGCGATCTGCCGCTCGCCGTCTTCTATCTCTGCCTTCGCATCCGCCAGAGCCTGCTCGCCGTCGGCCAGCTCCTGTTCACCGTGCTCCAGCGACCAGGCTGCTACCCCAAGGGCAGTCCAGCTATCTGCCAGTTCCACCTCCGCTTTCTCCAGCTCTGCTTTTGCATCCGCCAGCTTTTCCCTGTTGGCTTCAATCTCCTGCCAGCCGGCCCTGATCTGCTCCTGCCCCTGTGCCAGTTGGGTTTTTGCAGCTTCCAACTGAACCCGGCCTGCCGCAAGCTGCTCCTTGCCGGCCGCCAATTGTGCCTGCGCCACGTCAAGCTGTGCCCTGGCCTCCGAAAGCCCGGCCGCCTCCGGACCTGACTCCAGCATCTGCAAACCGGCCTGCGCTTCTGCCAGCGCATGGCTCAGTGCCTCCGCCTCCGCAGAGGAGGTCCCGCCTTCCGTTATGGCTTCCAGCTTTGCCTGCAGATCTGTGATCGTCTGTTCCAGCTCGGCCTTTTTTCCTGCCAGCGCCGCTTCTCCCTGTTTCAGTTGTTCCTCTTGTTCATCCAGTTGTGCCTGAGACTGTGCCAGTACCGCTTCCTGCTCCCCTAACTGCGTCTCTTGCTCCTGTAGTAATGAGACGCCCTGGCTTAGCTCTTCTTCCTTTGCTTTCAGCAGTTCTTCCGCTTTTTCCAGTTCGCTGACGCCTTTATGATATTCATGCCAGCCATTATCTGTCTGACGGCGTCCTTCCTCCCATTCCGCCATACCCGCGGCAAACTGTTCCCGGCCCTCTTCCAGTTCTTTCCTGCCGTCAATCAGTTTCTGTTCCGCCTCCGGCAGCTTTTCCTTTGCATCCGCAAGCTCCTGGGTCTTATCTGCAAGCTCTGTTCTGGCATCAGCCAGTTCCTGCTTCCCGTCCGCAAGCTCCCGCTTTCCGTCCGCAAGCTGCGCCCCGGCATCCAAAAGCTTCTCCCTGCCGTCTTTAAGCTCTTCCTCGGCGTCTTCGATCTCCTGGGCCGCGTCGGAAAGCTTTTCATCCGCTTCTTTTTCCGCGTCAGCCAGATCCTGAGCGCCCTCGTCGATCTTCTCCTGAGCCTCCCCTTTTACCGACGCAAAATGAATCTCACACTGCTCCCCGGCTATGGATTCAATCTGGTCCAGTATCTGGTCCACCTGATCCTGGTACCCCTCCGTATAACTGATTTCGCCGTCCAGTCCTTCGGTTCTGGCATAAACCACCGTATAATAGTCCAGGCAAAAAGCCTCCGGAAGTACCGCTACAAAACCGTCGATATCACCGTTTCCCACAGAAGACGTGCCCCTGTCCATATTTAAAAACCAAGAATAGGTACCGCTGCCCACAATCGTATACACAGGCTGATGCAAGCTGTCTTCTAACGCATCCTCCGTGCCGGAACGCAGGCTGATCCGGTCGCCGACAGACAGTCCCATGGACCGCATCAGCGCCTCGTCAATAAAACATTCCTCCGGATTCTCCGGCAGCCGCCCCTCCTTCACCGTCATCTGATTCATCTGTTCACAGAGAGAAAATACATTTAAGGTATAGGCGATTCCCTCGGATTCCGACAGATAATCCATAGAATAACCGCCCTCTGCCCTTGTTACTCCGTCTATGGCTTCTATGGCGGCCACATTTTCCTCCGATATGCCCAGCGTCCCGATTACCCGGATATCCATCAGTCTGGTCTGGTCAAAATACGTATCCGCCGAAATCCGCATATCCGGCTCGCTGGACCGAATCCCGGCATAAAAGGCCACGCCCAGAGCAACAATAAACAAAATTGACAGGTACCGGTTTAAGCTTTTTTTAATTTCACGGAAAAAATCTTTTCTCTGCGCCTGTTTCATTTCATAGATCCGTCCTTCTTATTTCACTCTGCGTTCTTCCCTTACATTTGGCATCTTGTCATACTCTGAGTTCCATTTCACGCTGTTCTTCTTATCCCGCACGGCATCTCGCTTCATATTTTTACCACTCGATTGTCTCCACGCCGACCGGTTCGGGATTCACCCGCATCGTTTCCACTCTGCCGTTTTTAATTTCAATCACCCGGTCTGCCATCGGGGCTATGGCCGAATTATGGGTAATTACAATTACCGTCACGCCCTTTTCCCGGCAGGTATCCTGCAAAAGCTTCAAAATCGCCTTGCCCGTCTGATAGTCCAGCGCTCCCGTAGGCTCATCACACAACAGCAGCTTGGGGTTTTTCGCCAGCGCCCTGGCAATAGACACCCGCTGCTGTTCTCCGCCGGACAACTGGGAAGGGAAATTCTTCATCCTGTCGGCCAGCCCCACTTCTTTCAGAACCTGCTCCGCATCCAGAGGATGTTTACAGATCTGCAGCGCAAGCTCCACATTTTCCAGCGCTGTCAGATTCGGGACCAGGTTATAAAACTGGAATACAAATCCAATATCCTCCCGCCGGTACCGGATCAGTTTCTTTCCCGAAAATTTACTGATATCTGTCCCGTCTACCAGAAGCTGACCGGAGGTGGTGGTGTCCATCCCGCCCAGTATATTCAGAACCGTCGTCTTTCCCGCGCCGCTGGGGCCTACAATCACGGCAAATTCGCCTTTCTCCACCGAAAAATCAATTCCGGCCGCGGCATGAATTTCCACCTCGCCCATACGGTAAATCTTTTTCACATCAATCAATTCCACAAACGCACCCATAGGCCCCTCGTTCCCCCTGTCAACCGGCAAAAATTACGGCAGCCAAAATCTGTTTGCCGACTGCCCGCCATCCCGTTTATTTACTTTATTTTTAATCTTTTATGGGTATATTATAACTTGCCCGAATCTGGGGTTCAACCGAATTTTCTAAAATAAAGAACAAATAAATATGAAGATATCGTAAAAAATTTCCTTTGATATAGAGAAGCGCACGCAGGGAGAAAGTTTAGTGTCACAGGGACATTTGGAGGACTCTCCTATGATATGAAAAAATTCATTAAACATCAGGAGCAAAATCCGGAAACGCCATTCTGTCTGTTTTAATTGACATCTTCCCCGTGCTGTGCTACTATATCAATAATAAAAATCATTACTATTATTGTAGGAGGCAATCATGCTGAAATATAGCAGGCAGAGAGAATCCATCAAGGAATTTCTGATGAACAGCCACGACCATCCTACTGCTGATACTGTTTATTCGGCGATCCGCATCCAGTATCCCAATATCAGCCTGGGAACGGTTTACCGCAATCTTTCCCTGCTGGCCTCCACCGGAGAAATTACTAAAATCACCTGTGGAGACGGCGCTGACAGATTTGATGCGGATACCCATCCTCATTATCACTTTCTCTGCGACCGGTGCGGTCATTTGGAGGATATGCCGATGGACCCCATCGGCGGACTGGATGAACTGGCAAAAAACTTTTATCAGGGCAGGATCAGCGGCCACCAGACCTTTTTTTACGGCACCTGTCCCGGATGCCTGAAAAAAGAAAAGGAAAAGGCTTGACAGGATATAAATGGTATGTTATATTAAAACAGTAATCATTACTGAAATTAAAACACCAAACAATAAAGGAGAGAAAAAGTATGAAGAAATTTGTATGTTCCGTATGCGGTTATGTTTATGAAGGCGAAGCAGCTCCCGACAAGTGTCCTCAGTGCCAGGCTCCCGCTTCCAAGTTCACCGAGCAGACCGGCGACATGTCCTGGGCTGCAGAGCACGTAGTAGGTGTTGCACAGGGCGTCAGAGAAGACATCCTCGAAGACCTGAGAGCAAACTTCAACGGCGAGTGCTCCGAAGTTGGTATGTACCTGGCTATGGCAAGAGTTGCCCACAGAGAAGGCTATCCTGAGATCGGCCTGTACTGGGAGAAGGCTGCTTACGAAGAAGCTGAGCACGCCGCAAAATTTGCCGAGCTGTTAGGCGAAGTTGTTACCGACAGCACCAAGAAGAACCTGCAGATGAGAGTAGATGCCGAGAACGGCGCTACCGCAGGCAAAACCGATCTGGCAAAACGTGCAAAAGAGCTGGGTCTGGATGCGATTCATGACACCGTTCATGAAATGGCCAGAGATGAGGCTAGACACGGCAAGGCTCTGAAAGGTCTGTTAGACAGATACTTTGGCTAAGAAAAAAGCCTGATTTTAAAAGATTCCAAAGATCGAGGGAATGAACCGAAAATGGTTTGTTCCCTTTTTCTTATTGTATGAATGATTGGTAAAATTCAAACATATAAACAGCTATTTTAATTTCTATCAAAGTAGGATATAATAAACACAAAAAGGATGTGCAGCTATGGATATAAAACAGCTTCAAAGTCTATATAATGCTTCTGAATCCAATATAAAGTGGGCAAAGCATTGTTTAGAACGAATGCAGGAAAGAGACATAAGTATAAACGATGTAGAATCCTGCTTACAGACAGGAGAAATTATAGAGGACTATCCAGACGATTTTCCTCATCCCAGTTGCCTTGTTTACGGACATACGAAAGAAAACAAAGTATTGCATATTGTTGTTGGTTCAAATGGTGATGCCATATTCTTTATAACTGCTTATTTTCCAAACACAGATAAATTTGAAAAGGATTTAAAAACAAGAAAGGGGCAATAGATATGTGTATGTACTGTAAATGCAAAACTGCCACTCCATCTTTCACAACACATGTAGTAAATCATAAAAACTGCATTATCATCATTAAAAATGTACCTTGTGAAGAATGTGAACAATGTGGAGAAAAGTATTATTCAAATGATGTTGCAAAACAGCTTGAAAACCTTGTCAATATCGCGAAACAGCTTATGCAGGAAATAGCTATTATTGATTATTCAAAAGCCGCATAACTATCATACCGTAAGAGGGGACTATCTATTTCCCGCCAGCCCCCTCTTGCCCATTTTCACCTCACTTATCCCGTGCAAACACATACGCCTGCTCTACCCAGGAAAATAATTCCGCATCCAGTTCTTCCGGTGATCCCACCACAATATGATTCGTCCATCTTCCCGGATACGGCTCTGTTTTAACCGCCGCGCGTTCGGATTCAATCGGAGCTGGCAGGCCCAGCGTAATTACAAGATAAGGGTCCGGAAGTTCCGCTTTCTTTTTCACCCGTGCCAGTGAGACACAGGCAAACACATGTTTATTCGAAAAAGTAATCTGTGTTTTCTGTACCCGCATCTGTGTCTCCGGGTATTTCAGGTACAGCTTTTCCCTAAACGCCTCATAAATAGGAAGTGCCGACTGATGCCTGTCAAAAAACATCAATACATCCTGATCTGTCCGTTCCGTCTTTTCCATCCTTCTCCTCCCCGGCCAAAACAATCAATGCCTTCTAAAATTCCCTGTAAAATTTCATCCACATTGATAACCTCAGATACGCTTCTTCCTCCGTATCCCCCAGACTTATCCCGATCATACTCTCTATTCTCTGAATACGGTATTTTAACGTACTGCGGTGAATATTTAAAGCTTCCAGCGTCTTCTGCAGATTTTTATTTTTTTCAAGATATACTTTTAATGTTAAAAGCAGCTCACTCTGATTTTCCCTGTCATAGTGATACAGTTTTTCAATGGCCGGATGCAGAAGAAAAGGCACGCTTTCATCCTGCAGAAGCACATTTAACATATACGGAAAGGCATAATCCTCGCAGTAAAAAATCCCCTCCCCGCATTCTGCCTGTTCCGCGGCAAAAACCGCCTGCCGGATCTGTTGGTTTATGGTATCAAAATCACCGGAGGAAACGGAAACGCCGCAGCAGAGCCCGCAAAGACCGGATCGGACAATCAGTTCTTTTATGGCATCTCTCCCGCCTCCGTCATCAATCAGCGCGGCTATCCCCTCCCGATACTCACAGCAGACGATATCCTGCGCGCGGAGAAATTTGATAAAGGTTCTCGAAAAAATCCTGTCCCCGCGCCTTCTGTTCAGAATATATGCGATCCTGAAAACAGAAACCGCCATTTTTATTCGGTAACGTTCAATCAAATCCTTATCCGGCCTGACTCCGTTCAGCAAATCCGCCAGAAAACTCGCCCTGGACCGGACAGGCGACTCCCCGGAGGTGAATTCTTCCGCCAGAAGCAGATATCCGGCAATCACCGGAATCATCTGCATTTCCATCTCCGTATAGGAATGCGCCGTCTGATTGACAGAAAGATAGGCTATGGCCTCCCCGTCCTGCTGCAAATACATAATAATCTTATCACAGGTATTCGGATTGTCAGATTTAATAACACAGGGATTAAAATATCCGTTTTTCGGTATCTGTTCTCCGGCTCCGACAAAAATTTTACTGTTCAATGATATTCTGGAAACCTTTTTATTCCGGAAAAAATATTCCCAAGTCGTTCCTTTTATTTCTTCGGAATTGACAGAAGTTGCGGCCAGCAGCTCGGTTTCCAGATTACAGACTACCATAAAATCGTCCATCACCTGCTCCGCCAGCTCCATAAACCGTCCAAGGGGAGCCCTGTCCGCAGCCGCCGCACGCAGCATTTGCTCCCACCTGTCATAAAAATCAATGGCTGAAAGAATGGTATTTAACAGGGTATCGTACTCACATCCACAGAACAGAAAGTAACTCTGACAGTGAACGGCCACATACACGCCATGAAACCTGGGGTCCGCAAAAAAATGATCGGCATTTCCCAGATACAGATATTCCGGCGACAGCAAAACAGACTCTCCTGTCAGAAACCGGATGCCGCCGATGGAAATCCTGTCATTTTTAATACTGCAAACCGGATGATACTCCCGCATATACCACGCGAGCATATACATACTTAATTTCATACGGATACCTTCGGATACTCTTTCTTTCCGAAAACTGTTTGTTTTAAAAGCCATTCGTTCAATTTTGACTAACCCATCGGAAAAGGGCTTCGAAAATTAATCAATTTTTGAGGATGTAAAACGCTCTGATTCCCAATATAATTGAAACAGCCATTCCGCCGACTCACAGTTCAATTATAGCTTACGCAGAAATAAAACTCAAGTCCGGCTAAAAATCAAGCAAAAATTTGAAAATTTCTTAAATTTTCTACGATGAATTTTAATAAGGAGGTACCGGAAAATGACACTGAACGAAAAATACAATGAACGCCGGCAGCTAATCGAAGATACCATCGCCCTCAGACCCACCGACCGGGTGGTAAACGCAATCCGGGTCAACTACTGGCCTTACCTGGAATACGGCATGACGCTGGCCGACGCCCTGCGCGACTATGACCGGGGAAATGAATGCTTTATCCGCTTTCACAGAGAATTTGAGCCGGATGTAGCCAGCATGTGCTCCGCAAACGCCCCCAGCAAGGTGTATGAAATCTCCGGCCTTAAAACGGTACGCTGGCCCGGAGATCCCCAGGGGCTGGACGAAAACGCGCCCTATCAGTTCATCGAATACGAAACGCTGATGGAGGATGAATACGACGAATATCTGGACAATCCGATCCAATTTGCATTAGGCAAATTCATCCCCCGCACCTGCGATATTTTCAAACCGCTGGTAAACCTGGACTGGTTTGGCATGTGTACCAGAATTACCGGTGCCGTGGATGCGTTTTCTTCTCCCGCAATGCTGGAAATGTATAAAAAATTCGAAAAAATCGCCGAGGTAAAAGCTGATTTCGCAGCCCATTCCGCAGCGTTAAAGCAGGCCCTGATTGGCATGGGTTATCCTTTTATCAGCGGTACCGGAAGCTCCACCGCTTTTGACATGCTGGCGGATTCCCTCCGCTGCACCATGGGATTTTTCGCCGATCTGATTATCCAGCCCGAAAATGTCACCAAAACTCTGGACCGCTTTGTGGAAATGCATATCCAGAGTTCCCTGATGCAGTGCAAATTGACCGGCTGCAAATACGCATGGGTGATGCTTCACAAAGCTTTTGACGGATTTATCAGTGATGAGACCTACCGCGACCAGTACTGGCCTTATCTGAAAAAATGGGCGCTGGCCATGATCGACAACGGCCTGATCCCCGTACTGTTCACCGAAGGCCCTTATACTACCCGCCTGAAATATCTGGCGGAGCTTCCGGAAGGCAAAGCACTGATTCATTTTGAAGAAGTTGATTTTAAAGAAGCCAAAAAGATCCTGGGAGGCAAAAGCTGTATGATGGGCGGCTTCCCCAACCAGCTTCTGATGTTCGGCACCCCTCAGCAGGTCAGCGACAAAGCCAAAGAAGTGATGGATATTATGTGCCCGGACGGCGGCTATATGTTCGGCATGGGCGCCAGCATAGACCATGCGCCCAGAGCCAATATGGAAGCGCTGTTCCGGACCGTAAATGATTATGGAAAATACCGGTAGGCGTTGATTTTTCCGTTGCATAAAACCATTGAGACCGCACTGCGGCGGTAAGGTAAAATGTCGCTAAGGCGACCCGCCGCAGGCGGAGAATCCTGCAAAGCAGGATTCTTGTTCATTCCGGCAAATAACTGCAAAATTTTTTCCGACTGACTGCACAGTCCGAAATTATAATGACTATAAATACTGTATGCCATATATTTTTTCCCATTACCGGGCATATCTCCCCGCTACCGGCAGTATGCACGCCCCGATCACCCACGCGATCACGACCGCCGTCAGGAACAGGCTCTTTCCGGGAATAAAGGACACCAGCATGGCGGACAAAAACTGCCCCAGAAACATGGCCATCGTACAGAAACTGATATTCATCCCCTTGTTATCCGCCGTGCTTTTTTTCACGATCAGACTATTAAATAACGGTGTGGAAAACCCGAAGCCGCAGCCGGCAAACAGCACCGCCGTCCACAGCACGACGATATGTCCCGACAGAAAATACAGCAGAAATCCGATGCCATAGCTGACAAAAGCGATGGTCAGACAGCCTTTCTCTCCGATTTTTTTCACCACATTAGGCATAAACCCTGCCGCCAGCACAGCCACCAGATCAAGGGCCGCCAGATAATAGCCGGTAAAAGAAGGGCTGTAGCCCAGGCTGACCTGAAGATAACCGGGCAATGACACCATAGCCGTGAAAAACATCAGCACCCCAGAAAAGCGATCAGAAGCACCAGCGGCACCGGCACGCCTGCTCCTGCCTTTCGGGACGCCTGTCCCCCACCTGCGGTTTCATCCTCCTTCCGCACCGTATCTTCCTCCGTAATCTGCCCGCACTTCGGAACAAACAGCACCAGCATCAGAAGCGCCAGAAATCCCAGCCCATAGATGAAAAAAGGATACTGCCAGGAATAGCCGGCCAGCATACCGCTGACACTTAAAAAAATCACCCCGCCAAACTCCATGGCCATTCCCTGGACGGCAATCATCCGCAATTGTTTCTCTCCCTGGAAAAAGACGGAAATCAGCGCTACGGCAGCACTCATAATCGCCGCCGTAGCCGCCCCCAGAAAGAACCGGTCCACAAAAATCGCCGCCGCACTTGGCATAAAGGCGCCGGCCACGCCGAAAATGCCGTAAAACAACAGTCCGAATACCGCCGCCGGATACGGTCCCCTTTTGTCAATCAGTTTGCCAAACAGAATCGCCGTGGCCACCACGCCTAGAGCCGGCGCCGTCACCAGCCAGGAAGCATAATTGCCCAGCCCGTAAACCTCCCCCAGCTCCGGAAGGGCCGGCGTAATCGCGTTTCCCACCATCACGGTCAGGCTGCTGGCCAGCATAATGCCGATGATGCCCAAAATCCCTATCTGTTTTGTCTGTTTCCCTGCGTTACTCCCCATATCATTCCCCCCTATTTCACATAACATTGTTTACAGATACTTATTTCTCCCTGACTGTTTACCCGTTTCGTTTTTTACACATCCTTAGTCAAAATATGCTTCTGCTTTTGCGCCTGCCCCCTCTCCTTGTTCACACCGCCTTTTCATTTTCATTCGGCATCGGCCTGTCACCGCACCAGGACAAAATATCCGCCCCTTACAGCCGGAATTCCACCCCGCCCAGCCGTTCCATATCTCTGGGATCATGGCTGACCAGTATGGCTGTCCGCCCTCTGATTTCTTCCCGTACATAAGCGGTTACTTTCAGGTAAGTCTCCGCGTCCAGCCCCTTAAAGGGTTCATCCAGAAGCAGCACGTCAAACTCCGCCAGAAGCGCCCGGAGTATGGACACCCGCCGTTTCATGCCACCGCTCAGTTCCCTGACCGGCTTTTCCTCACATCCGGTCAGGCCCACCCGTTCCAGCGCTCTGACCAGCTCCTGCTTTGAGACACGTTTCCGGCAGACCATCCGCAGATTAGACAAAGGACTCAGATTTTCACAGAGCCGGTCCTCCTGAAATACAGCACTGAGACGGGCGCCCTCCAGCCCATGAATCATTCCGCTGTCCGGCTGTTCCAGGCCCATCAGCAGGCGAAGCAGCGTAGTCTTCCCCTTTCCGGAGCTGCCGGTGATACAGCTCACCTTTCCTTCCGGAAACAGGGCGCCGTAATCCCGGAAAACCTGCTGATCCCCGTAGGACTTGCACAGCCTCTCCACCCGGATATCCATTCTGTCACCTCCCCGGCTTTTCCGCCCAACGATCCATTCCCTCACATCCGTTCCAATTTTTCGAGAAGTTTCTGCATCCCAAACAAAAACACCCGTTCAAACAGTCTGCTGACCACAATAATCACCATAGTCCACGCAAACAGATCCGGCGTGTTCAGATAAATTTTCGCCTGATACAGTTTCTCGCCGATAGAACCTTTCGGCATTCCGATCACCTCCGCCGCTATGCCGGATTTCCAGCACATGCCGATGGATATGGTGCAGGCGGAACGAAAATAGGGCATTACCTGAGACAGATAAATATACCGAATCCGCCGAGCCAGCGGCAGCCGGAAGATTTCTGCCATCTCCAGAAGCTGGGGATCGGTAGATAATATCCCTTCCAGCAGATTGGTATAAATCACAGGAAATACCATGACAAACGATATAAACACGGACAGATTCCGGGAGGGTATCCAGATCAGGCAGAGAATCGTAAAAGAAGCCACCGGCGTGGATTTCATCACCAGCACCGCCGGCTGCAAAAATTCCCGCACCGGCCTGCAGAAAGAGGACAGCGCGGCAAACAGGATTCCCATACTCAGTGCCAGAGTAAATCCTAGCAGAATCCGCTCAAACGAAAAAAGAATGGAGCGCCAGAAATCCCCCTTCCCCACCAGCTCTGCCAGCCTGAACGCAACAGAAGCAGGAGATACCAGAAGGATCTCCTGCCCGATCTTTAAACTCAATAGCTGCCACAGAACAAGCCACAGCGCCACCGCCCATAGACGGATCGATTCTCTTTTTCTGTTCCCGGCCTTACCGGAGGTAATAGAATCCTTCATCCGGAAGCGTTCCTCCCACTGCGTCCGCATTCTGCTCAAACAGTGTATTCAGATAGCCGCCCAACTGCGTTTTCATATCCTGGCCTTCGATAAAGGTGATATTACAGTAGGGCAGCGCTTTCTGCGCCACGGCGGCCGGCACGATATCATATTTCTCGATCAGCGCCGCCGCTTCCTCCACATTTGCCGTTACATATTCCGTGGAGGCCTTATACTCGTCCATAAAAGCGGCCACCGCTTCGGGATGCGCCTGCAAAAATTCATTGCGCACTACGACAACGCCCGTAATCAGCGCCGACTTATCCTCACCGGTCTGCACCTTCTCCCATTCTTCCGTCATATCCAGGGCAATTCTGATCTTGTCATTTTTCACCTGGGCCGTAGTGACGAAGGGCTGAGGCAGCATGGCGATGCCGTTTTCCGCTTCTGCCAGGGCTGCGGCGCACTCCGCATGCTCGGATTTATATTCGATGGTCACATCTTTTTCCGGATCAATACCGTTCTGTTTCAGCACGTAATTCAGGGCATATTCCGGCGTTGCGCCCTTGCCGCTGGCATAGATGGTCTTGCCTTTCAGATCCGCAGCGGACTGAACGGACTCCCCTGTTTCCACGATATAGATCACACCCAGCGTATTGACAGCCAGCACGCTCACTGCGCCGTCGGTGTTGTTGTACAGGACAGAAGATACGTTGGCCGGCATCGCCGCAATGTCAAACTGTCCCTGCACGATCTTCGGCGTAATCTCGTCGATGGCCGCCGCAATGGTGAACTCATACTGATTCGCCGTATTTCCTGCCTCCGCGTCATCCATCAGTTTTACCATCCCCATGGCGGTAGGGCCTTTCAGAGCGCCCACACGGATGGTCTCGCCGCCCGCTGTGTCTCCTTCTGTTCCGGCCGCCGCTGTATCATCCTCCGCTACTGCCGTGGTCACATCTGCTCCAGCAGTTTCCTCATCGGAAGCATCTTCCTTCGCCGCTTCTGTTCCGGCCGCCGCCGTGGTTACGTCTTCTCCGGCTGCCGTGGTATCCGCTGTTCCTTTTCCCCCACAGCCGGTCAGTACGCCGGCCAGCATGGCCGTCGTCAGTAATAACGCCAGTATCCGTCTCATAATGTCAGTTCCTCCCTTTTGTTTACAGTAAATAAAAATCCTGTTTTTATCATTATAATACACATTTCAGTCAAGCTCAATATCAAACATCAATCTCACTCTTTTTCCACATCAAACACCAGCAGATCTCTCAGATACCTCTCCGCCGTTTCCAGCACAAAAATATCCGGCTCCTGCTCTGCAAAAGCGGCATTGGTATAAATATGGTTATAAATCATATAACTTTCGCAGAACTGAGAACCAAGCACGTCGGACATGGCGCTGCAAAAAGAATCCCGGCATACAAACAGCTTCCTCTGATCCGCCCCCTCGCTGTGGTAGATAAATTCCGTGCTGAAATCCCACTTGTCATTGACCACTCCATGATTATCATAACCGGATATGGCGTAATTCACTTCCCTCCCCGCCAGGTCATTTTTCAGGTGAAGCATATCCGCCAGATCGGAGGAGACATTGGCAATTTCTTTTATTTGGATTCTGTCATCTCCCAGAGGCGGCATATCAATCTGCAATTCTCCCAGAAGGGCGGTGCAGGCCACATATGCGCCCGCGTAATTCCAATGGGTATCCGTCTTTTGGTACAATGGAAGCTCCGGCAGTTCCCGTTTCATTTCCATCAGTTTTTCATAAGGATACACAATTCGGATATCCGTACACTCCCGCAGATATTCAATCAACTGCAATGCGGCATACCGCTCTGCCGGCTCCCCATAATAATCCGGCATCATCTCCGGATACATCCGTTCTTTGTTGGGCGCAATCATCAGGACAAACTCCACATTTCGTTCCTCAAGATAGCGCTCTGCATCCGTCAGGTTTTTCGCAATCGTCTCCAGTTCCTCCTGAGAAAACAGATTGGTTCCCCGATAGCAGCCGATAGGATCTCCGTCATCCTCACCGTCGTAAAACAGCCATCCCTCTTTTCCCACGATTACATTCTCATTGGAAGCTTTCCGAAAAGCAAAATAATTTATTCGGCTGTTTAACTGGATCAACTGATCTCTAAAGGGTAGCGTATCATTTAAATACGCCTCATACGCTTTCGGATACCGGTCATATTCCTCCAGGCGAAACACCGGCTTTTCCGCCATCATCCGTTTTTCATAACTTGCTCCGGAAAGATGTTTTCCGGCCGCCGCCCAAAATGGCACAGGCAGACAGATCATCATCATAAACATTGCGGCAAAAAGCCATTTTCCCCTTTTTTTCTTTTCCATCCGTTCCTCCGTCTGACAGGTCTGTATGTTCCATTTTCCAAATCCTGTTAAAACTGAAAATAAATAAAAGGATTATAGGTGTCGCTGGCTATGGATGCGATGCACAAAACCAGCATCACCCCGCACCAGAGAACTTCCGGCAGAGAAAATCTCCAGGTTTCTTTTTTTCGCTCCGGAATCAGGCTTTGCAGCCAGCCCATCCCGCAGACGGCGCAGGCCAAAATAAAAAAGGTTTTGTAATCGGCGCATTCCCACACGGACAGGACGGATACCCGATACCGCCACGGCATCACCATCCTCGCAATCAGCGAAAACGCCGTCCTGGTTCCCGTGCGGAAAAATACCCAGCCGATCGCTACTGTCAGAAACGTGTATACAAATGTGAAAAATCCGGTAAAAAATCCGCCCATACAAAATCTTCCGATTATTCTTCCGGTTGTGCCGCCCGGCACTTTTGTTTCAACCGTTCCTGCTGCTCCTTTCCCTACGCCGGATTTCATTGCTCCGTATACTCTCTCTGCAACCAGAAAAAATCCATGATACATGCCCCACAAAATATAGTTCCAGCCTGCCCCATGCCACAATCCTGTTAAAAAGAACACAATTAACAGGTTTACATATGTACGGCGGTTCCCTTTCCGGTTTCCTCCCAGCGGAATATAAACATACTCCCTGAACCATGTGCTCAGCGAAATATGCCATCTGCGCCAGAATTCCCGGACAGAATGGGAGATGTATGGATAATTGAAGTTTTCCGGGAAATCAAAGCCGAACATTTTTCCAAGGCCGATGGCCATATCGGAATAACCGGAAAAATCATAGTAAATCTGGAACATATAGCAGAGGGCCGCCAGCCAGGCCATCACCCCGGTGATCTGTCCCGGCTCCAGCGCATAAATCTGATCCGTACAGGCTCCCAGTACATTGGAAATCAAAACTTTTTTGGAAAGCCCGTAGATAAACCGCCGAAATCCCGCGGCTACTTTCTCCCAGGAAATACGCCGGTTTTCCAACTGCAAATTAATATCATGATATCTGACGATGGGGCCGGCGATCAACTGGGGAAAGAAAGAAATATAGAGGGCCGTATTCACCAGTCTGTCCTGGGCCTGCGTCTCCCCCCTGTACACATCCATCACATAAGAAATGGCCTGAAAGGTAAAAAAAGAAATGCCGATAGGAAGCCGGATATCCGGAACCGAAATCACCGCTTTTCCTGCCAGACCATTGACGACGTTTACAAGAAAACCGGCATATTTAAAATATCCCAGAAGTGACAGGTCGACCACGACGGCCGCCGCCAGAATTCCCCCTTTATACCGCTCATACCTGCCGATCAGCTTTCCCGCCAGCCAGTTGACCAGAATAGAAACCATCATCAGAACCACCAACTGCGGTTCCCCCCAGGCATAAAAAATCAGGCTGGCCAGAAGCAGAAAAAAATTAGACAGGCGGCCAGCCATAAAAAGATTTATTACAAATACCAGAGGTAAAAATATCCATAAAAAGACGATTGAACTGAATACCATGTTTGTTTATCCTTTGTTTCTTAAATCTCGTATTTCCCCTCTATTCTATCACAACCCCCGTCCCCCGGCAAGCATTACCGATTTTATCCACAAAAAGCCCTGCCTCCGGCTGATATCCGGAGGCAGGGCCCTTTAGTCATCGCTTCATATATTATTCAGGAATTTTGTTGATCTCTCTCTTTACATAAGAAGTATGTAAAATCTCGTGCGCCTTATGGCTTCCGGGCTCGCCGAAGAACTCCTCATAAACCTTCTTGATGGAAGGATTCTCATGAGACTTCCTGATCGGGTTGGCCTTGTCATAATCGTACAGAACCTTTGCACGAATCTCTCTTACATCGTTCGCGTTCTTAAAGCTTGCTGCTACATGAGGCTGTCCGCCGCCGTTTACACAGCCGCCGGGGCATCCCATAATCTCGATGAAGTGATAGTTCGCCTCACCGGCTTTCACCTTGTTCAGCAGCGCTCTTGCATTGCCCAGGCCGGATGCAACGGCAACCTTAACGTCCATGCCCGCTACATTATAGGTAGCTTCCTTCACGCCTGCAACGCCTCTGACATCCACGAAATCAAGCTCTTTCAGTTCTTCGCCGGTCAGGGTCTCAACAGCGGTTCTAAGAGCAGCTTCCATAACGCCGCCGGTTGCGCCGAAGATTACGGCTGCGCCGGTGCCTTCGCCTAACGGATCGTCAAACTTCTCATCGGGAAGCTCGTTGAATCTCAGGCCTGCACGCTTGATCATTCTGGCCAGCTCTCTGGTGGTCAGGGAGATATCTACATC
>CAOKOL010000040.1 GCA_948470335.1 uncultured Lachnospiraceae bacterium
CCCCACTTATTATAGCAGACTTTTTTTATCTTGGCTAAAAGACTTATTGAAGAAATATTACAAATTCACTTGATTTCCTTTTTTTACTATGCTATAATGGCAAATTGTGATATATTATTTTTTCCTTGCTCCCTGGGAGGCAGGGGGCCAGAGACCATAAGGAGGTACAAGAAGCATGAACAAGTATGAATTAGCTGTTGTTTTAAGCGCAAAACTGGAAGATGAAGAACGCGCGGCAGCCATTGAGAAGATCAAAGGTTACATCACCCGTTACAACGGAACCGTGACCAACGTGGACGAGTGGGGTAAGAAAAGACTTGCCTACGAGATCCAGAAAATGAGAGAAGCATTCTATTATTTTATTCAGTTTGAGTCTGACAACGTATGCCCCAATGAAGTGGAAAGCCATATCCGCATCATGGAGCCTGTGATCAGATATCTGTGCGTAAAGCAGGAAGCATAATTCCCTATTAACGGAAAGATGCAGGTGTATAGATGAATAAAGTTGTTTTGATGGGAAGACTTACGAGAGATCCTTATGTCAGCTACTCACAGGGAGAACGCCAGATGGCTATCGCCCGGTACACGCTGGCGGTTGACAGAAGAATGCGCAGAAGCGGGAATCCGGGCGAGCAGACCGCGGATTTCATCAGTTGTGTGGCATTTGACAAAGCGGCGGAATTTGCGGAGAAATATCTCAGACAGGGAACCCGTATCGCTGTCAGCGGAAGGATCCAGACCGGAAGCTATACAAACAGAGAAGGGCAGAAGGTCTATACGACAGACGTTATCGTAGAGGATCAGGAATTTGCCGAGAGCAAAGCAGCCTCTCAGGCCAGCGCAGGCGCAGGCTTCGGCGCGCCGGCCATGGACAGAGGAAACGCCGATTTCGGACAACCCCTTCCCAGCATGCCGAAGCCCGATCCGGGCAGCGCAATCGGCGACGGATTTATGAACATCCCGGACGGCGTAGACGACGAAGGACTGCCGTTCAACTAAAAAATATATTCAAAACAGCGGAGGCCCGTACAAGCCCCGAAAGGATTTGCGGACGCTTTAGCGGCCGGAAATTCTTTCAGAATCAGGGGGGCTTGGGAGGGCCGCAGCGGTACTAAATTAAACAGCGGAAGTCCGTACAAGCCCCGAAAGGATTTATGGACGCTTGCGGCCAGAAATTCTTTCAGAATCAAGGGGCTTGGGAGGACTGTAGCGGAACTAAATTAGGAGGTAAAGAGCCATGGCATATAATAGAGGCGACAGAGCAGACGGACCTATGAAGAGAAGAGGCGGACGCAGAAGAAAAAAGGTCTGCGTATTCTGCGGTGAGAAAAACGGAGAGATCGATTACAAGGATGTAGCGAAGCTGAAAAGATATGTCTCCGAGAGAGGCAAGATTCTTCCCAGAAGAATCACAGGCAACTGCGCGAAGCACCAGAGAGCGCTGACCGTAGCGATCAAGCGTGCAAGACACGTTGCACTGATGCCTTATACAATGGATTAATTCCTGTAAATAAACTCCCCATATCCTTTGATGTGGGGAGTCTTTTTACAAAATAGCAAGTTGTCTTTTGGGTAAAACAATGAACTGATACGAGGTGGAAAATGTATATTGATCATATAGGGGAATTATTGGCGCAGCATGTTCCCTGCGATAAAGAAGAAATCAAAGCCTTAATTGTAAAAAGTGATAATAAAGAGCACGGAGATTTTGCTTTTCCCTGCTTCCCTCTGGCGAAAAAACTGCGGAAAGCGCCTGCGGCCATTGCCGCCGAGCTGGCGGAGAAGATCGAGCTGCCCGACTGTTTCTCCAAATGCGAGAACGTAGGCCCTTACCTGAATTTTTTTGTAGATCAGGCCCATTTTAACGGTTATGTGATCGGTGAAATCAGCGAAAAAAAGGACCGGTACGGGTCCTCCGGAATCGGGGTGGGAAAAGCCTGTCTTCTGGAGCATACCAGCATCAATCCCAATGCGTCGCCCCATATCGGACGCGCCCGGAATGCTATCGTGGGAGATTTCGTGGGACGACTTTTGAAATTTGAAGGATATGACGTAAAAGTTCATTATTTTGTCAATGATATCGGCAAACAGATTTCTATGCTTGTGCTGGGAGCCGGAGAACGGGAAGAAGTTAAATTTGACGATCTGCTGAATCTGTATGTGGATATCAACAACCGGGTAAAGGAAGATCCGGAGCTGGAAAAGCAGGTGTTCGATCTGCTGTATCAACTGGAGAACGGAGATGAAGCGGTCAGAAAGCGTTTCAGACAGATCGTAGATGTCTGCATCAAAGGACAGACCGCGATATTCAATGAGCTGGGCATTTTCTATGACTGCTTTGATTACGAGTCCCAGTTCCTGTTTGATAATTCTCTGGAAGATATTATCCGGCAGCTTTTGGACAAAGGGCTGGTGTTCGAGGACGATCTTGGAAGATATGTGGTAAATCTGGAGAAGTATGGCTTATCTCCTCTGGTTATCACCCGCGCGGACAAGACTTCCCTGTACCCGCTGCGGGATATCGCCTATACGATCTGGAAATGCAGCCATAACACAGACAAAAATATCATTATTCTGGGACAGGATCAGGAGCTGTACTTCAAGCAGATCGCAGCCATTGTCACGGAGCTGGGCCATCGTCCGCCGGAAGTGGTGCATTATTCCTTCGTGATGCTGGTGGACGGCAAAATGTCTACCCGTCAGGGAACCGTGGTGCTTTTGGAAGACTTTATGCGGGAGGCCGTAAATAAGGCGGATGAAGGCATTGTGGAGCGGGGCGACCAGTCCGATCCCGAACGGGCGAAGCGGATTGCCTACGGCGCGGTGAAATACTCTATGGAAAAAACATCCAACGAGAGGAACGTTATCTTTGACTGGGACAAAGCGTTAAGCTTCGACGGGGATACCGGTCCCTATATTCTGTATTCCTATGTGCGGATTAACTCTATCCTGAAAAAGTGCGGTGCGGACAGTGCCGACCTGACCGGCGCCGTTGATTATTCTCTGCTGAATCGTGAGGCGGAGTCCGATCTGATCACCCAGTTGTACGCTTTCCCGGATGTGGTCCAGAAGGCGGTAAGGGAATTCAGCCCTCATGTGATCACCCACTACATCTTTGACCTGGCTAAGAAGTTCTCCGCGTTTTACCGTGAATGTCAGGTGATGAACGCTGAGGACGTTCAACTGAAGAATGCCAGGATCAGGCTGATCCTGAGTGTGCGGCAGGTGCTGGAGAATGCGTTCGGCATTATCGGCATGGAAACTGTGGAGCATATGTAGGATGTAAGGGACAGAAAAACAGAGATTTTATGAGAATATATCTTGATAATTGTAGCTATAATCTCGTCCGTATGATGATCAGACACAAATGAGAATCCACTTAGAGACAGAAGCGAAACTGCATATTCAGGATATGATAAAAAATAAAGAAATTGAGCTTGTTACATCGTATATGCTCGATTATGAAAATGCAAAGAACAGATTTTCCCATAAGAGGCGGGCCATTTATGAATATGAACGAGTCATATTATGTGGATAAGGATAAAAGTGGCCAGGCGTTAGAAATTGCAGAGGAAATTCAGAAAACAGGTGTCAAAAATATAGACGCGCTTCATGTAGCCTGTGCGATTCTGGCGGGAAAGCAGTTATTTTATCACTACAGATGACAGACTTTTAAAATATCAGTCAGAGAAAATTGAGATAGTTACTCCAGGGGAATTTATTCGGAGATTGGAGGCTGTGGAATGATAAACAACACAATTGATATAATGGATCAGGGCTTTGCATGTTTAGTGGAAAAACTTGGTATTATAAACGCGGAGCGGTTTATTGCCATGATTAAAAGAGAAGATTTTGATTATACGGTCTGGCGCAGGGAATATTTTGGAGATATGGCGCTGGATGAAATTAACGGTGAGGCCGTATCTTATGCTGAAAAGCATCCACATAAGGGACAGAAAAATGTATGATATCATTTTATTTGATCTGGACGGAACGCTGACGGACCCCGGCGAGGGCATTACCAATTCGGTGGCCTATGCGCTGGAGAAATGCGGGATTCCGGCGCCGGAGAGAAGCCGTTTATATAAGTTTATCGGACCGCCGCTGATGGATTCCTTTAAAATGTTTTATGGGTTTTCGGAGGAACAGGCGAGAAAGGCAGTCTCTTATTACCGGGAACATTTCCAGGAAAAAGGGATATGGGAAAATCAGGTTTATGACGGCGTGGAAGAAATGCTGAAAACGCTGCGAAATGCCGGAAAACGGCTGCTGGTGGCCACCTCCAAGCCGGAGAAATTTGCCAGACAGATTCTGGAGCATTTTGATCTGGCCCAGTATTTTGAATACATTGCCGGAGCCACGATGAACGAGACGAGAAATTCCAAGGACGCGGTAATTGCCTATGCCCTGGAAAGCTGTCATGTTACGGATTTGTCCCGGACCGTCATGGTAGGGGACCGGGAGTATGATATTCTGGGCGCAAAAAAAGTGGGCCTGCCTGCCATTGGCGTTCTGTTCGGCTACGGCAGCGAGGAAGAGCTGCACGCCGCCGGGGCGGCGGCACTGGCTGAAAAGGTGGAGGATATCTGCGGACTGGTGATGTAGCGCAGGTTTCATTCATCCCTCTGGTCATGAATCAGAAAGTTTTCCAGCCCGGCCTTGATAAAGGCATCCGTAACCTTCTGTATTTTTTTCCGGTCGTCACAATGGCTGCGCAGCGTCAGTTTGTTGATGGTCAGGCAGCCGTTGATCTGAAAATAAAACAGTGCTTCCGCTTCCTGGAAGGTAAGAAGACTATGTGACATCAGCCGGGTCACATAGTTTTCTTTATAAATATCGGCCACCTTTTCCACAATCCGGGGCGAGATGGAATCATCCGGAAACAGCGCCCGGTAATGTTCGCCGCTGTGAATCTGATCGCAGAAAGGATCAGTGCAGCCGGATTTCATCCCTTTGGGGCAGAGAACATGGTCGATCACATCCGTGGTGTCATTCATCATTTCCATTAAAATATCATCCGGAACATCATTGATATCATAATCGTGCAGATAAAACGTTCCCCGGTTGATTTCGGCCAGCCGGCAGATTTCTGTGACCGTGATTTTCGGATAAGCTCTTTTCTCAAGCAGTTTTAATAAAGTTTCTTTGATTGTCTGCCGCGTATATCTGGTACGCCGGTCGGTTTTCACATTTTTTTCAGGCATATGGTATCTCCTTTATCTGTGTGGACAGAATGATTTTCAAACAAAGTCTGCCGGTTGAAAAGAACATGAATGACAATAAGCCCGCTGGGCACAATATTACTGGCTGATTGCCGATGAAAATTCAACAATTTTTCCAATGTGTTCAGGAACAATACAGAATGAAAATATTGTTGCTTGATTTTTATATAACAAGCATTATAATAAAAATCACAAAAATTATCAACACGTTGTTCATAAATACGAAGGGCAGTTGAAAAACCATAAAAACAGCAGCGGACCGAACAGACCCCGGAAAGATTTACAGACGTCTAAACGGCTGGAAATCTTTCCAGAGTCAGGGGGTCTGGAAGGGGAGTTGCGGAACTAAAAAACAGCAACGGACCGAACAGGCCCCGGAAAGATTTACAGACGCTTAAGCGGCTGGAAATCTTTCCAGATCAAAGGGGCCTGGGAGGGGAGTTGCGGAACTGAAAAACAGCAACGGACCGAACAGACCCCGGAAAGATTTACAGACGTCTAAACGGCTGGAAATCTTTCCAGAGTCAGGGGGTCTGGAAGGGGAGTTGCGGAACTGAATTAGGAGGAAAGCGATGGGACATGTGATAGCGGTAGCGGGAAAAGGCGGTGTGGGAAAGACCACTTTATGCGGATTGTTAATCCAGTATCTGTGCGAAACCGGCAGAAAGCCGGTGCTGGCCGTGGATGCGGATGCAAACTCCAATCTGAATGAAGTTCTGGGTGTGGAGACGGAAATAACGCTTGGGGAACTGCGGGAGGAAATCGAGCGGGCCGGCGTGGACAGCCGGTATCAGATTCCTCTGGGGATGACCAAGCAGGCATATCTGGAAATGAAGCTGTCGGACGCAGTCACGGAGGAGGAAGATTTCGATCTGATGGTAATGGGCCGGACCCAGGGGCAGGGCTGTTATTGCTTCGTCAACGGACTGGTGCAGACTCAGATTCAGAAAATGCAGAGCCATTACCCTTACATTGTGGTGGATAACGAGGCCGGTATGGAGCATGTCAGCCGGGGGATTCTGCCGAAGATGGAGACGGCAATTCTGGTCAGCGACTGTTCCAGGCGGGGCGTAAAGGCAGCGGGGCGGATCGCAGAACTGATGAAGGAGCTGGATTTTAAGCCGAAGCAGACGGGGCTGATTATAAACCGGGCGCCGGGCGGCGAGCTGGACGAAGGAACCAAGGACGAGATTGAAAAACAGAACCTGAACCTTCTGGGCGTGGTTCCCCATGATGATCTGGTATACCGGTACGACTGTGACGGAAAGCCTACCGTGCAGCTTCCGGCGGATTCTCCGGTGCGGGCGGCGCTGAAAGGGATTGTGGAAAAACTCAATTTATAATCGAATAACAGCAACAGGCAGTTTTATAAAAGAATCGTTCCGCTTTCAGTCCGGGAGATCTGAAAAAGCAGGCATGGGCAGGCTAAAAAACAGCTCCCTGTGCCCGCAGCAGCAGGAGAATTGCGGAACCGTATTTCAGGAGGGAAAATTATGAGCGTTTCCGTAGGATGTGAAAATGCAAGAAATATGATTACAATTAAGGAGATCGACTGCCCGGAATGCGGCGGCTGTATTGAGGTTTATATCAAAGACGGGCGCACCACAGGAGAGGTTGTCTGTGATGCCTGCGGTTACGGCATTCCGGAAAATATTCATCCGGAAGAATTGTGATGCGGAATATGCGCGGCAGGGATAAAAATCCGTGATCTGACGCACGATGTCCGGCGAAAGAATAAAGCTGTCCGAAGCTTAGGTTTTCGGGCGGCTTTTATGTGCGGAGAGAATCGTTTTCAGAATTGTTTTCCCGGAAAAATAAAATTGACCGGCTGTGCCTGAGCGGGTATAATGATACGGAATGCGGCGGCCCTCCGATATCTATGTATATCCATAAGGGGTTTCTCGTGCCTGTCCGGACCGCTGTTTAACCGGAATATTTAATAAAGGAATAGCGGAGTATATATGACGACGAATCAAATAAGAAAAAAATGGAAATTCATTTGCAGATGCAGGATAAGCAGGAAGGTTCTGGCGGCTTTGGGTATATTGGCAGTGCTGGGCACGGCCGGATGCAGCCGGTCCGGCGATTCCGAAAATGAGATTGCAAATTCCGGCGTTGTGGAAAACACTGTCGAAAATACTGCTGAAAATATTGCCGGAAGCTCTGCCGATCCCTCATCGGAAATGTTTCCGGAAAGTATGTCAGCAAAACCGGTTTCTGCTGAAATGACCGCCGATCATCCAACGCCTGACGAAAATAGTTCGGAACCTGTTGTTCCTGAGACGGAATCCGCCATTTCGGAAACGGACGCCGTCTCTGAAAAAGTAGAAGAACTGTTGGCGGACATGACACTGGAAGAAAAAATTTATCAGATGTTTATTATAACGCCGGAACAGCTAACAGGCGTTTCTCCGGTTACGGCGGCCGGAGATATGACAAAAGCAAAGCTAGAACAGTATCCGGTGGGCGGCCTGGTCTATTTTTCCGGTAATCTGGTCTCTGCCGACCAGACAAAAACCATGCTGTCAAACGTGCAGCGTTTTTCCGGTGAGATCGAGGGCGTGGATTTATTTCTGTGTGTGGACGAGGAAGGCGGCCGGGTGGTCCGGGTTGCGCAGAATGAAGCTTTTCAGGTGGAAAAAGTGGCGCCCATGGCAAATGTAACCGGCGAAGAAGAAGCGTACCGCTGCGGGGCTGTGATCGGTGCGTATCTGAGCGAGCTGGGATTCAATGTGGATTTTGCGCCCGACGCGGATGTGCTGACGAACGGCGCCAATACAGTGATCGGAGACCGTTCTTTCGGCAGGGATCCGGAAATTGTTACAAGATATGCCGCCGCTTATTCCGACGGCCTGCATGCCCATGGTATGATGAGCACATTCAAGCATTTTCCGGGACATGGAGCAACGGAAGCGGATACCCATGAGGGTTATGCCTATACGGATAAAAGTTATGAAGCGTTGGCAGAGGCAGAGCTGAAACCATTTTATGCCGCCGGGGAGAAGGGTGTGGATATGGTGATGGCGGCCCATATATCGGTTCCGGCGGTGATCGGAGACGATACGCCCTGCTCTCTTTCGGAGCGGATGATCACCGGAATTCTGAGAGAAGAAATGGGCTATGAGGGTCTGATTATAACGGACGCCCTGAATATGGGGGCGATCGCCGCCCATTATGATTCGTCGGCGGTGTCGGTAAAAGCTGTGACTGCCGGCGTGGATCTTCTGCTGATGCCGGCGGATTTTCAAGAGGCATATGCCGGTCTTTATGATGCGGTACGGAATGGGGAAATCACGGAGGAGCGGATTGACGAATCCGTGAGAAGGATCCTTACCGCAAAGGTAAAGCTGTCTCGGAAATCTGACTGATGGCGCTGCCGTGCTGCTGCAAAAACGTTTCGCGCAGAGTGTAAAGCGAAAGCAGGCGTTTTTGATTCATACAAAAAAGCGCCGGTCTGTCTGATATCCGGCGCTTTTTGTGATTTATAATTGCTCTCCCTGGCTCGGAAACTCCACCAGTCCCTGGAGCCATACTTCCCCTTTAAACCGTCTGCCGACGGCAGGTTCTCCTAACAGATCCAGCTTATTAATCCCCACCCGCAGGGTCAGATCGTAGCTTTCCAGTGTCAGGATATAAACCTCCTCGCCGGTCAACTCATTGGGAACCAGTTCGATCTCCCGGATGTCTCCCATCACCAGATAATGGTCGCATTCCACGCCGCTGGGCATAATGGTGGAATCGACAATAGAATAAATATCCTCATACAGTATTCTTCTGGAGATTTCCGCATATAAATCAATATCCTCCATAGTCAGGTCTTCGATGGCATCCTCGTCCCCGTGGCGGGCGGCCTCGATCAGAGAGTTCCGCTTGCGGGCGGCCGCCTTGGTGCTGTAGATCTGTTCCGGCGTTTTCTGCACAGGAAAGAGAATTTTCCCTTCTGTGGACAGTCCGGTCAGAATCAGCGATACGCCGTCAGGCTGACTGTTCTCCCGATATTTCAGCCGCATAAAATCCATGGGATTCTGCAGGTAAAAAATCAGAGAAATGCCCAGACCGGTTTCTTCGCAGAAGCCGGAGTAGGATTCACTGTTGCTGTGGCGCATAATCGTACAGGGCGCGGTAGAGGTTAACTGTTCTCCCAGCAGATAGGGAAAATAAAAATCCCGGTAAAATGTGCCGCTCTCGTCCTTTTCGCCGCAGACGCACAGTCCGAACAGCGGACTGAACTGTTTGCTGTAGTGTATGAATTCTGCCTGTTCCGTG
Source organism: uncultured Lachnospiraceae bacterium (assembly GCA_948470335.1). Lineage (GTDB taxonomy): Bacteria > Bacillota > Clostridia > Lachnospirales > Lachnospiraceae > Paralachnospira_A. Next base: position 9,489 of record CAOKOL010000040.1, read on the forward strand.
CGCAGGGTTTCGGCTACGGCAGGAGCGGCTTCCACAGTTGACAGCAACTGATCGACGGCATTTTTCTTCACGTATTTGCTAAATCCAATAGAACGCAGATATTTGTGCATAAATACTCCTTGCAGGCAGGCACTGATGGCAATGGTACTGCTATTATTTTATGACAGTCATGCCGCCCATATACGGCTGAAGCACCTTGGGAATGTTTACGGTCCCGTCGGCATTCAGATTGTTTTCCAGGAACGCGATCAGCATACGGGGCGGGGCGGCTACGGTGTTGTTTAAGGTGTGGGCGAAATATTTTCCGTTTGGCCCGTTTACACGGATTTTCAGACGGCGTGCCTGAGCGTCGCCTAAATTGGAACAGCTTCCCACCTCAAAATATTTTTTCTGTCTCGGAGACCAGGCTTCCACATCCACGGATTTTACTTTCAGGTCCGCCAGATCACCGGAGCAGCATTCCAGGGTGCGTACAGGGATATCCAGAGAGCGGAACAGGTCTACGGTATTCTGCCACAGCTTGTCATACCACATCTTGCTGTCCTCAGGTTTGCAGACCACGATCATCTCCTGTTTTTCAAACTGATGGATCCGGTAGACGCCCCGTTCCTCGATGCCGTGGGCGCCCTTTTCCTTCCGGAAGCAGGGGGAATAGCTGGTCATCGTGTAGGGAAGGTCTTCTTCTTTGTTTACGGTATCAATAAATTTGCCGATCATGGAGTGTTCGCTGGTGCCGATCAGATACAGATCTTCTCCCTCAATTTTGTACATCATGGCATCCATCTCGGCGAAGCTCATCACGCCGGTCACGACATCGCTGCGGATCATAAAGGGAGGCACGCAGTAGGTAAAGCCCCGGTTAATCATAAAGTCGCGGGCATAGGAAATCACCGCGGAATGAAGTCTTGCGATATCCCCCATCAGGTAATAGAATCCGTTTCCCGCCACCTTCCGGGCGCTGTCCAGATCAATGCCGTTAAACCGCTCCATAATCTCCGTGTGATAGGGAATCTCAAAATCAGGAACAGCAGGCTCACCGTATTTCTGCACTTCCACGTTTTCACTGTCGTCTTTTCCGATGGGAACGCTGGGGTCAATGATGTTGGGAATCGTCATCATAATGGTTCTGATCCGTTCCTCAACGGTTTTTTCTTCTTCGGAGAGAGCCGTTACCCGGTCGGCATTGGCGCTTACCTGCTTTTTAATTTCCTCGGCTTCTTCTTTTTTTCCCTGGCCCATCAGAGCGCCGATCTGCTTGGACAGCTTATTCCGGTCTGCCCGCAGCGCCTCCACCTCTTGTTTGATGGTCCGGTTTCGGATATCCAGTTCCAGTACTTCGTCCACCAGCGGCAGCTTGGCGTCCTGGAATTTATTGCGGATATTTTGTCTGACGATTTCAGGGTTCTCCCTGACAAATTTCATATCTAACATAAAAGCCCTCCTGAAGTCCGCAGTTAAAAAAAGAACCTTTCATCCTCTGTACGGGACGAAAGATTCCCTGTTGTCACCCAAGCGGACATAATTGATCTCAATATTTGAATCTTTGGCTATTATAGTATAAAGTCCCTGGTTTGACAAGCCCCAACCAGCCGTTTTGCAAAGGTTTGTCAGGCTTTTGGGGGATATGTACAAAAAGGCTGCCGGTGTGTTACAATCAGGCATATGATTTTATGACCAGGAGGAACGGAGTGCTATGGAAAATACGGTTTCCCGTTATTATACATTGAATCAGTATCTGAGAGAAACCTTCGGCTGTAAAGTTTATAAGCTGGCGCTGGACGGAGGCATGACCTGTCCCAACCGGGACGGGACTCTTGGGACCAGAGGGTGTATATTCTGCAGTGCCGAAGGCTCCGGAGAGTTTGCACAGTCTGCCGGTGTTTCTCCGGTTTGGCAGCAGATTGAGGAGGCAAAAAGCCGCGTGGGGAAAAAAATGAAAGAAGGCAGATATATCGCTTATTTCCAGTCATATACAAATACTTACGCGCCCATAACTTATCTGGAACCGCTGTTTTCTCAGGCGATCTCCCATCCGGATGTGGTCGCATTGTCTGTTGCCACCAGGCCGGACTGTCTGCCGCCGGATGTGCTGGCATTGTTAAAACGGTTGGGGGAAATCAAACCGGTCTGGGTGGAGCTGGGACTGCAAACCATTCATGTCCGGACGGCGGCGTACATCCGCAGAGGGTATGAAACGGACTGTTATGTGCGGGCCGTAAAGGCTCTGCGGACGGCGGGCGTCAGCCATATTATCACCCATGTGATCCTGGGGCTTCCCGGAGAAATGGCGGAGGATATGGTGGAGACAGTGCGGTTTGCGGCGGAAGCGGGTACGGACGGAATCAAGCTGCAGCTCCTTCATGTGCTGCGGGGAACGGATCTGGCGTCGGAATATGAGACAGGACGGTTTCAGGTGATGAGCCTGGAACAGTATTGCGATGTGCTGTACCGCTGCATTGAGGCGCTGCCGCCTGAAGTGGTGATTCACCGGCTGACTGGTGATGGTCCCAAGCGGCTGCTGATTGCGCCGGCGTGGAGCGGGGATAAAAAACGGGTTTTGAATACGATTATGAGAGGGATGGAAGAACGAGATGTGCGGCAGGGAACTGGCGTGCCGCCCGCCTGGGCATCAGGCGGGCGGCGTATTACTGAGCAGCCTGTTCGTTCATCCATTTCTCCATATACTGGGACAGCACCCAGAAGGGACAGTCGCCGGTTTCCAGAATAAACCGGTGAAACTCTGTGGGTGAAAAAGCCTCTCCCAGCCTCTGCTCGGCCGTACTGCGCAGCTGGCAGAATTCCAGGTATCCCACGTAATATTTAAGATAGTAGCCCGGCTCCGCCACGATCATGTGGTAAGTGGCTTCGGAGGCGGCAGAATTTTCCACGCCGTAACATTCTTTCAAAAAGGCCGCCGTTTTTTCCAGATCCCAGTTATCGTAATTGATATAGATGTCCAGCAGGGCGTAAATCGCCATGGAGGCAGAAAAATTGTGTGCCCGGATCTGAGCCAGACGGCTGTCCGCACCGGCGTCCAGACTGTAGGCGTAGTATTCCGCATAGATGCCCCACCCCTCGGAATAGCCCGGAAAGGAGAGAATGCGGCGCAGGTTGCAGGGGGCCTGGGAGCAGGAAAATACGGTCTGGTACAGATGGCCGGGATAGCCTTCATGAGCCAGGGTGGCATAAAGCATCCGGCTGTCACTGCTCTGCTTTTCATTGATATAGATGGTATTTTCGGACAGCCTGTCAATGGGCGCTACCATATACAGCGCCGGGCTCATCACATCCTCCAGAGAGGAGTGGACGGTTTTGATCGTATAAGTGGTTTCCGTTTCCAGTACCGGAAAATCTGTCTTGATTTTTTCTTTTAAATCAGCCAGGATTTCCTCCGGATCGGTCAGGGAAAAGGAAAAATCGGAGGCCTGGGTATACAGGCTTTCATTATCCTTTAAAATCTCGTTGATAGCGGATAAATCCTCATTGAGCCGGTTCAGCAGCAGGGTCTTCATATCTTTAATGGAACGTCCGGAACCGGTGGTGCCTTTTACCAGCGCTTCATAATATTTTTTGCCGTTGGAAAATCCGGCCAGCCCGCCGGGGTTGGTGCCGGTGCCTTTCAAAGCGGTCATACCGTCGATCAGAGACTGGTAAGCCGGAAAGAAGGCTTCTGTCATTAACTGCCGGTTTCGCTCGATATATGCAGTTTTTTCCTCCGCTGTCAGTTCTTCCAGCCGATTGATTTTGTCAGCAAACACATCTATAAGAAAATGATGCTCCTGGTCGGCGATAATATCCTGGCACCCTCTGATAACCTGGTCGGCGCCCTCGTCGCACATAAACAGCCCCGCCTGGGATTTCTCGTTTTCAAAGGCGATTAGCTGGGCGAAAGTGTCAGGCATAACGGACAGAATAGACAGATAGTCTTCCACATCCTGCCGATTGTAAAAATGGTACTCCGCCAGAAGAATGGGCAGCTCTGCCTGGATGCCCAGATTAGGGCTCAGATACTCATAGTACAAAGGGTATTCTTCGCAGGCCAGGGAGGTTTCGAGGGTGGCTTTCAGAATATCCCAGGTAAGGCGCTGGCTTTCCGTCAGTACATCATAATCAAATTCGGTTTCAAGCCGTGTCAGTAAAGTCCTGTTATTTTCCTGGGAATCCCGGATGGCCTGAGAGGAATAGGCCCCCAGTGTAATGGGATAGTCCGCGATGCCAAAGGCTTTGGGATCCGTCAGATAATAATGCAGGCTGATGGTGTTTTGTTGAATGGAATCCCGGAAGATTTCTTCCGTGAACGCGTCGAAAGCCTCCTGGACGGACTGTTCACGGGTCTGTAATTCCTGCTTGGAATATTGTTCATAGGAAGGCGGAACGGAGACAGTTTCTTCCTGTCTGGGAGAAGAGACACAGGAGGTCAGAGTAAAGACGAGGGTCAAAATCAGACATAGTGAGCGAAATCTTCTGCGGTCAAAACAAATCATAAGCATCTCCTTTACAAACTGCCGGTAAGTCGGTTCCGAATAACAAATCCGACAAAATATGTCACATAAAAAACCCTGATATCATTTTATTCATGGTAACAGGGTTTCATGCAGAGTATTCCGTATTTTGGAAATTATATTCCGGCGGGAAGAGGAAAAGGGTTCTGCTGTTGATTGCTTGTTCCGGGACTCAGGGCAGATCGTGAAGGCTGCGGATAAATTCCGGGGTGGTTCCGCAGCAGCCGCCGATCAGACGGACACCCATATCCACGATTTCTTTCATGGCGGCGGCAAATTCCGCAGGTTCCATCGTATAGCAGGTAGTTCCGTTCACCGTTTTCGGCAGTCCGGCGTTGGGTTTTGCGATAACAGGCAGCGTGGTGATATCCAGCAGTTCTCTGAGCAGAGGCTTCATCTGGGCCGGTCCGAAGCCGCAGTTAAAGCCTACGGCCGCAGCGCCGCAGCGCTCTGCGGTTTTTGCCGCGTCGGCTACGGTTTCGCCGGTAAGCAGCCGGCCGTTTTCCTGAAAAGAAAAGGAGAGGAGTACCGGCAGGTCACAGACATCCCGGCAGGCTTCCAGCGCCGCCTGCGCTTCCTGGCAGGAGAACATGGTCTCGATGGAAATGCAGTCGGCTCCCGCTTTTTCTCCGGCGGAAGCCAGCCGGCGGAAGTTGTCCAGCGCGTTCTCATAAGTGAGATCGCCGAATGGTTCCATAAATTCGCCGCTGGGTCCGAGATCCAGGGAAACCAGCGCGTTTGGTTTTCCGGCAGTCCGGCTGACGGACTGTTTTGCGTTTGCTATGGCGGTTTCCACCAGTTGGGACAGGGAATAAACGGAATCGTCATGGTAGCGGAACTTATTGACGCCGAAGGTATTGGCATTCACGATGTCGGCGCCGGCGTCGACGTAGCTTTGATGAATTCGGATCAGCTCTTCCGGCCGCTTGACGGTCCAGCTCTCTGTCCGCTCGTCAGGGCGCAGTCCTCTGGCCTGCAGCATGGTGCCGGTGCCGCCGTCCAGATAGATCAGCGGTCGGGATAACAGTTCTTGAAAAGGCATGGGTTTCCTCCTATTATTATATTGAATGTGCTTCTGAAGTCTGTCTGTGTCTGCATATAACTTAACATAAAATGCCCGCTTCATCAACTTTCTGAAAAAAATTCCGGTAAATCAGTGGAAATATAAGCAAAAAATGGATTGACATCTTGAATTCGGCGTGCTATCATGTAAGATGCACTATTGTGGTGGCATATGCGCAATTATAGTATAAGTAGGAATGGCTGGCTGAACGGATATGTCCGCTTGGCTTTGTTGCGTTTATATGACTGTGTAACTATGGATGATATCGTAAAGAGAATAGGGGTGAACCGCCAATGGAAAATTTCAGAATACGCCCGGTGAAGTCCGGAAAAAGCGTGAGGATGAGTTACTCAAGGCAGAAAGAGGTTCTCGAGATGCCGAATCTGATAGAAATTCAGAAGAATTCATATCAGTGGTTTCTCACGGAAGGACTGAAAGAAGTCTTTGATGACATCTCGCCGATCGCTGATTTCAGCGGGCATTTAAGCCTGGAGTTTGTAGATTCCACTTTGTGTACGGACAGCACGGACAAGAAGATCTATTCGATTGAAGAGTGCAAGGAACGCGACACAACCTACGCGGCGCCGTTAAAGGTCAGAGTCCGCTTGATTAATACGGAGAAGGACGAGATCAAAGAGCAGGAAATTTTTATGGGAGATCTCCCGCTTATGACCGACACGGGCTCTTTTGTAATCAATGGCGCGGAGCGTGTCATTGTAAGCCAGTTGGTGCGTTCCCCCGGTATTTATTATGGGATTGCCCATGACAAGCTGGGAAAAGAGCTGTATTCCTGTACGGTGATTCCCAACAGAGGCGCATGGCTGGAATATGAGACGGATTCCAACGATGTGTTTTTTGTACGTGTGGACAGAACCAGAAAGGTTCCGGTCACTGTTCTGATCCGCGCCCTGGGCGTGGGCAGCAATCAGGAGATTATTGATCTGTTCGGCGACGAGCCGAAGATTATGGCCAGCTTTACCAAAGACGCGGCCACAAACTTTGAAGAGGGCCTCCTGGAATTATATAAGAAGATCCGTCCCGGCGAGCCGTTATATGTGGACAATGCAAAGAGCCTGTTAGAGAGCATGTTCTTTGACCCCAGAAGATATGACCTGGCCAAAGTGGGACGTTACAAGTTTAATAAAAAGCTCCATATGAAAAACCGGATTTCCGGCCACGTTCTGGCAGAGGACGTGGTGGATCTGGAGACAGGCGAGATTATCGCCGAGGCGGGAACCAAGGTGGATAAGGCGCTGGCTACCGACATTCAGAACAGCGGCGTTCCCTTTGTGATTATCGAGGGAGAGCACCGGAACTATAAGGTGCTGTCCAATCAGATGGTGGATCTGGCAAGCTATGTGGATTTTGACCCGAAGGAAGCGGGCATCAAAGAGAATGTATTTTATCCGAAATTAATGGAACTGATGGAGGAGTACAAAGGCGGTGATCTGAAAGCTGCGTTAAAGAAGCATGTGGCAGACCTGGTTCCGAAGCATATCACCAAGCAGGATATCTTTGCCTCCATCAATTATAATATGCACCTGGAAGGCGGGATCGGCAACAGCGACGATATTGACCATCTGGGCAACCGCCGGATTCGTGCGGTGGGCGAGCTTCTGCAGAATCAGTACCGGATCGGCCTGTCCAGAATGGAACGCGTGGTGCGGGAGAGAATGACGACCCAGGAGATTGAGGGCATTTCCCCCAACTCCCTGATTAATATCAAGCCGGTGACGGCAGCGGTGAAAGAGTTTTTCGGAAGCTCTCAGTTATCCCAGTTTATGGATCAGAACAATCCGCTGTCCGAGCTGACCCATAAGCGGCGTCTGTCTGCGCTGGGCCCCGGCGGTCTGTCCAGAGACAGGGCCGGATTCGAGGTCCGGGACGTGCATTACTCCCATTACGGCCGTATGTGCCCCATCGAGACGCCGGAAGGTCCCAATATCGGTCTGATCAACTCTCTTGCCACTTATGCGAGGATTAATGAGTACGGTTTTGTGGAGGCGCCTTACCGGGTGGTGGATAAAACCGATCCGAAAAACCCGGTGGTAACAGACGAGGTGGTTTATCTGACCGCCGATGAAGAAGACAATTATATCGTGGCCCAGGCCAATGAACCGCTGGACGATGAGGGCCATTTTATCCGTAACAACGTATCCGGGCGTTTCAGAGAAGAAACTTCCGAGTTTGAAAAGAGGAGCATTGACCTGATGGACGTGTCGCCGAAGATGGTATTTTCCGTGGCGACTTCCATGATTCCTTTCCTGGAGAATGACGATGCGAACCGTGCGCTGATGGGCTCTAACATGCAGCGTCAGGCAGTGCCCCTTCTGATGACGGAAGCCCCTGCGGTGGGCACCGGTATGGAGGCAAAGGCCGCCGTGGACTCCGGCGTCTGCGTGCTGGCGAAACGGGAAGGCGTGGTGGAGAGATCCGCTTCCGACGAGATTGTGGTAAAAACCGACGACGGGGAACGGGATATCTACCATCTGACGAAATTTAAGAGAAGCAACCAGAGCAACTGCTATAACCAGAAACCCATTGTGGTCAAAGGAGACCGGGTTGAGGCCGGAGAGGTGATCGCCGACGGCCCTTCCACCCACAACGGAGAGATTGCCCTGGGCAAAAATCCGCTGATCGGATTTATGACCTGGGAAGGGTATAATTACGAGGATGCGGTTCTGATCAGCGAGCGTCTGGTTCAGGACGACGTATACACATCCATTCATATAGAGGAATACGAGGCGGAATCCAGAGATACCAAGCTGGGGCCTGAGGAGATTACCAGGGACGTGCCCGGTGTCGGCGAGGATGCCTTAAAGGATCTGGATGAGAGAGGAATCATCCGGATCGGCGCGGAGGTGCGTGCCGGGGATATCCTGGTAGGCAAGGTGACGCCGAAAGGAGAGACGGAGCTGACCGCGGAAGAACGGTTGCTGCGGGCCATTTTCGGCGAGAAGGCCAGAGAAGTAAGGGATACTTCGCTGAAAGTGCCCCACGGTGCTTATGGGATCGTAGTGGATGCAAAGGAATTTACTAGAGAGAACGGCGACGAACTGTCTCCCGGCGTGAATCAGACGGTGCGGATCTACATTGCTCAGAAAAGAAAGGTTTCCGTGGGCGATAAGATGGCGGGACGTCATGGAAACAAGGGTGTGGTTTCCCGTGTGCTTCCAGTGGAGGATATGCCTTTCCTGCCCAACGGACGTCCGCTGGATATTGTGCTGAATCCTTTGGGCGTGCCTTCCCGTATGAATATCGGACAGGTGCTGGAGATCCATCTGAGTCTGGCTGCCATGGCGCTGGGATTCAATATTTCCACGCCGGTATTCGACGGTGCCGACGAGGTTGACATTATGGACACGCTGGATCTGGCGAATGATTATGTGAACCTGTCCTGGGAGGAGTTCCAGGAGAAGCATGCCGCCAGCCTGCGTCCTGAAGTGCTGAAATATCTGGGCGACCATCTGGACCACAGAGAGGTGTGGAAAGGCGTGCCCATCAACCGGGACGGAAAGGTACAGTTAAGAGACGGCCGTACCGGTGAGGAATTTGACAGTCCCGTTACCATCGGTCATATGCATTACCTGAAACTGCATCACCTGGTAGACGATAAGATTCATGCCCGTTCCACAGGCCCTTATGCTCTGGTAACGCAGCAGCCTCTGGGCGGAAAGGCCCAGTTTGGCGGTCAGCGCTTCGGCGAGATGGAGGTCTGGGCGCTGGAGGCGTACGGTGCGGCTTATACGCTGCAGGAAATTCTGACCGTGAAGTCCGACGACGTGGTGGGCCGTGTAAAGACCTACGAGGCCATTATCAAGGGCGAGAACATTCCGGAGTCCGGCATTCCGGAGTCCTTCAAGGTACTTCTGAAAGAGCTGCAGTCTCTGGGCCTGGACGTAAGGCTTCTGCGCGACGACAATACAGAGGTGGAACTGAAAGAGAACGTGGACTGCAGCGACAGTGATTACCATAATCTGATTGAGGGCGAGGAGCGCCGGATCGAGCAGAACTTTGGGGCTCTGGGTTATCAGGAGCAGGAGATTGTGGGAGACGAGTTTGTGGCCGTTTCGGACAGCGACGACAGTGAAGAGGGCGACGATGATTTTGCGGACAGCTATGAAGACGAGTATCCTGATGATTTTGACGATTTCTCCGATGATGAGTTGGAATAAACCGATTTTGTGAAAATGAAGCCAACGTTTAGTCATATAACAAGGATAAAAAGGAGTGCCATATGTCTGAAACAGGAAATGAAACCTACGAACCGTTGATGTTTGACGCGATCAAGATCGGCCTGGCATCTTCGGAGAAAATATTAGAGTGGTCCAGAGGCGAGGTCAAAAAGCCGGAGACGATCAACTACAGGACATTGAAGCCGGAGAAGGACGGTCTGTACTGCGAGCGGATTTTCGGGCCCAGCAAGGACTGGGAATGCCACTGCGGCAAGTATAAGAAAATCCGGTATAAAGGCGTAATCTGCGACCGCTGCGGCGTTGAAGTCACCAAGTCCAACGTGCGCCGTGAGCGTATGGGCCATATCGCCCTGGCCGCGCCGGTGTCCCATATCTGGTATTTTAAGGGGATTCCCAGCCGGATGGGACTGATTCTTGACCTGTCTCCCAGAACGCTGGAGAAGGTGCTGTACTTTGCCTCCTATATCGTGCTGGACGGCGGGGAGACGGATCTGCAGTACAAACAGGTGCTGTCAGAGAAGGAATTCCGCGATGCGCATGAAACCTGGGGCAACCGATTCCGGGTGGGGATGGGCGCGGAGGCCATCCAGGAGCTGTTAAAGGCCATCGATCTGGAGAAAGATTCTCAGGAGCTGAGATCGGCCCTGAAAGACGCTTCCGGCCAGAAACGGGCCAGAATTATCAAGCGTTTGGAAGTGGTGGAAGCTTTCCGCAATTCAGGAAACCGTCCGGAGTGGATGATTATGGATGTGATCCCGGTGATTCCGCCGGATCTGCGTCCCATGGTGCAGCTGGACGGCGGCCGTTTCGCCACCTCCGACCTGAACGATCTGTACAGAAGAATTATCAACAGAAATAACCGTCTGGCAAGGCTGCTGGATCTGAATGCGCCGGAGATCATTGTCAGAAATGAGAAACGTATGCTGCAGGAGGCGGTGGACGCCCTGATCGACAACGGCAGAAGAGGTCGTCCCGTAACCGGCCCCGGAAACCGTCCGTTAAAGTCCCTTTCCGATATGTTAAAGGGCAAGCAGGGCCGTTTCCGTCAGAACCTGCTGGGCAAGCGTGTGGACTATTCGGGCCGTTCCGTTATCGTGGTAGGTCCGGAATTGAAAATTTATCAGTGCGGTCTGCCGAAGGAGATGGCGATTGAGCTGTTTAAACCTTTTGTCATGAAAGAGCTGGTGGCCAACGGCACCGCTCATAATATCAAAAGCGCCAAGAAGATGGTGGAACGTCTGCAGCATGAGGTATGGGATGTGCTGGAGGATGTGATTAAAGAGCATCCGGTGATGCTGAACCGTGCCCCTACCCTCCACAGACTGGGAATCCAGGCTTTTGAGCCGATTCTGGTGGAAGGTAAGGCGATTAAGCTGCATCCGCTGGTATGTACGGCCTACAACGCGGACTTTGACGGCGACCAGATGGCCGTGCATCTGCCGCTTTCCATGGAAGCGCAGGCGGAATGCCGTTTCCTGCTTCTGTCGCCCAACAACCTGTTAAAGCCTTCTGACGGCGGCCCCGTGGCGGTGCCTTCCCAGGATATGGTGCTGGGAATCTATTATCTGACCCAGGAACGGCCGGGCACCACAGGCGAGGGCAAGTTCTTCAAGAGTGTAAACGAAGCCATTCTGGCTTATGAAAATAAGATGCTGACACTCCACGCGAGAATCAAGGTGCGGGTGACAAAGAAATTTAAGGACGGAAGCGAGAAAAGCGGCATTGTAGAGTCCACGCTGGGACGGTTTATCTTCAATGAGATTATCCCTCAGGACCTTGGCTTCGTGGACCGGAGCGATGAGAAAAACGCACTGCTTCTGGAAATTGATTTCCATGTGGGCAAGAAGGGATTAAAGCAGATTCTGGAGCGGGTAATCAATATTTACGGCCCCACCGAGACGGCGGAAGTGCTGGATAATATCAAGGCGATGGGCTATAAATATTCCACCCAGGCAGCCATGACCGTATCCATCTCCGATATGACGGTGCCTGCGAAGAAAAAGGAACTGATCGCCAACGCCCAGGCTACCGTAGACCGGATTGCCAAAAACTACCGCCGCGGTCTGATTACCGAGGATGAACGGTATAAGGAAGTAATCGAAACCTGGAAGACTACCGACGATGTGCTGACCCATGAGCTGCTGTCCGGCCTGGACAGATATAACAATATTTATATGATGGCCGATTCCGGCGCCCGTGGTTCCGATAAACAGATTAAGCAGTTGGCCGGTATGCGCGGACTGATGGCGGATACGACCGGACGTACCATCGAGCTGCCCATTAAGTCCAATTTCCGTGAAGGTCTGGACGTACTGGAATATTTCATCTCCGCTCACGGCGCCCGCAAGGGTCTGTCCGATACGGCGCTGCGTACTGCAGACTCCGGTTATCTGACCAGACGTCTGGTAGACGTATCCCAGGATCTGATTATCCGGGAAGTGGACTGCTGTGCCGGAAGCGAGGAGATTCCCTATCTGGAGATCCGGGCGTTTATGGACGGCGCGGAACTGATCGAGAGTCTGGAAGAACGTATTACGGGGCGGTTTTCGGCGGAGGATATCCCCGATCCGGAGACGGGAGAGATTATCGTAAAGGCCAACACAATGATTACGCCGAAACGGGCGGCAGCGGTGGTTGCTACCGGTGTGCAGTCCGTGAAGATCCGTACGATCCTCACCTGTAAGTCCCATGTGGGCGTATGTGCAAAGTGCTACGGTTCCAACATGGCCACAGGCCGTCCGGTTCAGGTAGGCGAAGCCGTGGGTATTATCGCGGCCCAGTCCATCGGCGAGCCGGGTACCCAGTTGACGATGCGTACGTTCCATACCGGCGGCGTGGCCGGCGATGATATCACCCAGGGTCTTCCCCGTGTGGAGGAGCTGTTTGAGGCGAGAAAGCCCAAGGGTCTTGCAATTATCACGGAATTCGGCGGTATCGCTACGATTAAGGATACGAAGAAGAAACGGGAAATTATTGTTACGGATCCGGAGACAGGCAACAGCAAAGCCTATCTGATTCCTTATGGTTCCAGAATTAAAATTCAGGACGGCGCAGTCTTAGATGCCGGCGATGAGCTGACCGAGGGCAGCGTGAATCCTCACGATATTTTGAAAATCAAAGGCGTACGGGCCGTACAGGACTATATGATTCAGGAAGTGCAGCGGGTGTACCGTCTGCAGGGTGTGGAGATCAACGATAAGCACGTCGAAGTTATCGTCAGACAGATGCTGAAAAAGATCAAGGTAGAGGAAAGCGGCGACAGCGAGGTTCTGCCGGGCACCTCCATGGATGTGCTGGAGTTCAACGACATGAACGAAGGGCTGCTTGCGGAGGGCAAAAAGCCGGCAGAGGGCAAACAGGTAATGCTGGGTATTACCAAAGCTTCCCTTGCTACCAATTCCTTCCTGTCGGCGGCATCCTTCCAGGAGACTACGAAGGTGCTTACGGAAGCCGCGATCAACGGCAAGGTTGACCCGCTGATCGGCCTGAAGGAAAATGTACTGATCGGAAAGCTGATTCCGGCCGGAACCGGTATGAAGCGCTACCGTTCCGTGCGGCTGAATACGGATGTGGAGGAAAGCGACGAGGTTATGCTTTCGGAAGATCCGGACGAGAACGATAGCTTTGGCGATTCGGTCGATGCGGATCAGATGGACCTGGACGTATCCGGGCTGGCTGAGGAGCCGGACGAATCCTATGACGAAGCCGACGATGCCTATGATGACGAGGACGATGAAGGCTATGACTGGGAAGAAAGTCTTGATGAGGATGAAACAGAAGATCCGGAAGAAGAATAACGTAATGCCATCGGCACTGCGCCGGATATAAAGCGCGGGGCGGAATTCCATGAAAAGTACCGATCTGGAATTTCGCCCCGTTTTGTCGGATTTATGACAGGACAGGAGAACGGATGGAAGTATATTACGGAACAAGACAGCGGCCCAAAGCCTATGTGAATATGGCGCTGGTGGCCTGTAATGTGATTGTTTTTGTCGTGCTGGAGCTGCTTGGTTCCACGCAGGATACATTGTTTATGGTAAAACACGGCGCTTCTTTCGCGCCTTATATTCTGGAAGGCGGCAAAGAATACCTGCGGCTTTTATACAGCGTCTTTCTTCACTTTGGGCCGGAACATCTGTTTCATAATATGATCGGTCTGTTTTTTATCGGAGACAATCTGGAACGGGCCATGGGGCATGTCCGGTATCTGGTTTTTTATCTGCTGTGCGGTGTGGGCGCTTCGGTCTGTTCGATGACGGTGCATGCCTTTGCGGAGCCTTTTACGGTGTCGGCAGGAGCCTCCGGGGCCATCTGCGGCGTTGTGGGAGGTTTGCTCTGGGTGGTGATCGCCAATCGGGGACGGCTGGAGGAAATGACCACGGCCAGAGTGGGGTTTCTGATTTTCTATCTGATTTACGGCGGACTGCAGAGCACCGGCGTGGACAATATTGCCCATATCAGCGGCGCGCTGCTGGGATTTCTTCTGGCCTGGATTCTCTATGACCCGTCTGCGGGCCTGATCTGGAGCCGTGTGCCTTTTGAAAAGCGGGATAAGGCAAAGAGCCGGTCCCGGACTGTCATTGGTCTGCTGGTTTACGGGGGGATTCTGTGCGCAGTTGTTAAAATTACACAGAGTTTTGTTCTTTTTTAAGTTCATAATAGGGAAAATAGAGATTAAAGATAGAAAACAGGTTGAACTTTATATAAACTGTGATAAAATAAAAAGCAATAAAAATACATAGGGAGGTACTAAATGGATATTTTTGTTTATGTATCTGTGGCAGCAGGAGTACTGGCACTTCTTTTTGCGTTTTTCCTGACGCAGAAGGTGGGCCGCCAGGATGCCGGCACAGACAGGATGAGGGAGATTGCCCAGGCGATTGAAGAAGGCGCCAGGGCATTTCTGACCGCCGAATACAGGATTCTGATCGTATTCGTTGCGGTATTATTTGTCTTGATCGGACTGGGGATCGGAAACTGGCTCACCGCCATCTGTTTTATCGTGGGCGCGGTATTCTCTACCATCGCCGGCTACTGCGGCATGAACGTGGCCACGAAAGCCAATGTGAGAACGGCCAACGCGGCCCGCACCGGCGGCATGAATCAGGCCCTGTCCATCGCTTTCTCAGGCGGCGCTGTTATGGGTATGTGTGTGGTTGGTTTAGGCCTTCTGGGCGTCAGCGGTATTTATGCCCTGACCCATGACACAGGCGTTCTGTTTGGTTTCAGCCTGGGTGCTTCCTCCATTGCGCTGTTTGCCCGTGTGGGCGGCGGCATTTATACCAAGGCGGCGGACGTAGGTGCCGACCTGGTGGGAAAAGTGGAAGCGGGCATCCCGGAGGATGATCCGAGAAACCCTGCGGTTATCGCAGACAACGTAGGCGATAATGTGGGCGACGTGGCAGGCATGGGCGCGGACCTGTTCGAGAGCTATGTGGGTTCCGTGATTTCCGCCGTAACGCTCGGCGCCGTGGCGCTGAAAACAGAGGGCGCGGTGTTCCCGATTCTTCTGGCGGCTGTCGGTATCGCGGCTTCGATTCTGGGTTCTTTCTTTGTAAGAGGAAAAGAGAATTCAAATCCTCATGCGGCGCTGAAAGCAGGCAGTTACTCTTCCGCCGCAATCGTGGTAATCGCCGCTTTTGTGATGAGCAATGTTTTCTTTGGCGGTTTCAGCGAAGCCATCGCCGTGGTTGTCGGCCTGATTGTGGGCCTGATTATCGGTGTTGTGACGGAGATTTATACTTCCGGCGACTATCGTTCCGTAAAGAAGATTGCCGAGCAGTCTGAGACAGGTTCCGCTACCACCATTATCAGCGGTCTTGCCGTGGGTATGCAGTCTACGGCGGTTCCGATTCTGCTGATCTGCGTGGGGATTCTGGTTGCTTACGCATCCTGCGGCCTCTACGGCATTGCCCTGGCGGCAGTGGGCATGCTGTCCACCACCGGCATCACCGTTGCGGTAGACGCTTACGGTCCGATTGCTGACAATGCGGGCGGTATTGCCGAAATGAGCGGTCTGGATGAGTCTGTGCGTGAGATTACGGACAAGCTGGACGCAGTGGGAAATACCACGGCAGCCATGGGAAAAGGGTTTGCCATCGGTTCCGCCGCACTGACGGCGCTGGCAATGTTTGTATCTTATGCGGAAGCGGTACAGCTTCAGGCGATCAGCATTCTGGAACCCAATGTGATTATTGGTCTGCTGGTAGGCGGTATGCTGCCGTTCCTGTTCTCTGCCTTTACGATGGAGAGCGTGTCCAAGGCGGCATTTAAAATGATTGAGGAAGTGAGACGGCAGTTCAGAACCATTCCCGGCATTCTGGAAGGCACGGCGAAACCGGATTACAAGTCTTGTGTGGCGATTTCTACCACCGCCGCATTAAAGGAAATGCTGGTACCCGGTGTGATGGCGGTAGCTGCTCCGCTTGTAATCGGCATTCTGCTGGGTGTGGAAGCGCTGGGCGGTATGCTGGCCGGCGCGCTGGTGACAGGCGTTCTGATGGCCATCTTTATGTCCAACGCAGGCGGCGCCTGGGATAATGCCAAGAAGTACATAGAAGAAGGAAACCACGGCGGCAAGGGCAGCGAGGCCCACAAGGCGGCCGTCGTAGGCGACACGGTAGGCGATCCCTTCAAGGATACGTCAGGTCCTTCCATCAACATTCTGATTAAGCTGATGACAGTGGTATCTCTGGTATTTGCACCGCTGTTCTTAAGTATCGGCGGACTGCTGTAAAAAAATTCATTGGTTGAACTTTGAAGGAACATCTTCCGGGTTCTGTCCGGGAAGTTTCTTCGACAATCATCTTATAAGGAAAGCTGGGAGACAACGGAGACAGCCATTCGGGGAGAACCCCTGACTTCCGCTGTCTCCCTTTTTTCTGAGATGCATCCGGCAAAATGGGCCGGAAACGCATTTTGCCGGACATATAACTCCAGAATGTCTACATGACCAGTGGCCTGGCCGGAGGATCCTGAACCGGCGGGATATCAGGGCCTGGGTCCGGCTGCCTAAGAGGCTGTCCCGGAATTTCGATGACAGGCTGACCAGGTTCATAGACCGTGTTTTTTCCCGGCAGTTCCATCGGCTTCTGCGGCGGAATCTGCGCGGTGCAGGGTTCGTTGATGATATCCATTTTTTACCTCCTTGAATTTAGTTCCGCAACTCCCCTCCCAAGCCCCCCTGCTCTGGGAGAATTTCCAGCCGCTAAAGCGTCTGTAAATCCTCCCGGGGCTTTGCTATGAGCACTTAGGGTCTGTTTTTTAGACCCTTACGTGCGATGCATACAAAATAGTTAGCGGGTGTTCTTTAGCCGCTTACTATTTTGTAGTCCGGTCCGTTGCTGTTTTCATAAACCACTTGACACTACTCAAATATGACGTACTTCCGGATCGGGTACTGCAAAACTCCGAAAGTACACAGGTTGACTGCTTACATCCGCATCAGTCCGTTCAGCAAAGTTTTTTTGCTGTTCAGACTGATTTTTTTGTGCCCTAGGAAAGTCCCATGTACTTCCCTGTGATACAAAAAACCCTCTAGGCGGGGTCCCGATGAATCGGGACATACTGTTAGTGTATCCCGCCGAAGCCGCTGTTATCCGATTATCATTGCAAAGGGGCGGAAAAACGATTATACTTACGGTGTGAAATTGTGAAAGGAAGGAATTATGCCGTAAATATCTGAAAAGGAATTTGAGCTGATGAAAAATGATAAAATATATCGAAATGAGTGGAAATATATCTGCCGTTCCTCAAAACTGGAGGTTTTGGAGCAGCGTCTGGCAGCGGTTCTGGAAAAAGATATTCACAGTGCGCCGTCGGGGAATTATGAAATTCACAGCCTGTATTTTGACGATTATCAGGATACCTGCGCGAGAGAAAATGAGGCGGGGCTTCCCAAACGTTTTAAATACCGGATCCGTTATTATGGTGCCTGCCCGGAACAGCTTCGGCTGGAATATAAAGAAAAGTTATATGGCAGGTGTCGCAAAGAAAGCTGTGTGCTGCCGCCGGAACTGTATCAGGATCTGATGGAAGGCCGGGCGGACGAAGTGTTCTGGAAAACGGAAGATCCGCTTTTGAAGCGGTTCTGCGTGGATGTGATGACAAGGATGTTTGCGCCGAAAGCCATCGTGGACTATGAGCGGACCGCTTATGTAGAGCCGATTGCCAATGTGCGGATTACGCTGGACAGAAATATTTCCGTATCCGCCGATACGGCCCATTTTCAGGATGGAGAATATCGGAAATTCCCACTGCTTCCGGAAGGGCAGCACGTACTGGAAGCGAAGTTTGACTATGTGCTGCCCCAATATTTAAAGAAACTGATTCCGGACTGCAGCGGGCTGGTTCAGACCGCTTTTTCCAAATATTATATGGGAAGGGTCAGACTGCAGAGTCTGGTGTAGGAGAACGTATCCTTTTTACAGCAGCATGGCGATCCCGTGGACCAGGGTGCAGAGAACGAAGCCACATAAAGCGGGAATCAGAATGCCCAGGAAAGTCCATTTCCAACTGCCGGTTTCTTTGCACATGGTGAGACAGGTGGTGGAACAGGGCCAGTGCATCAGGGAAAACAGGATGGTACACAGGGCCGTGACCCAGGTCCAGCCGTTGGCCGTAAAAATCTGCCTGAGCTGGGTATAATCGTCGATGCTCACCAGTGTCCCGGTGGACAGATAACACATTAAAATGATAGGCATTACGATTTCATTTGCCGGAAATCCCAGAATAAAGGCCATCAGAATAACGCCGTCCATGCCCATAAGCCGTCCCAGCGGATCCAAGAAAGCGGTTCCCCATTGGAGCAGAGACTGTCCGCCGGCGTATGTGTTTGCCAGAAGCCAGATCAGGAGGCCGGCCGGCGCGGCGATGGCGACGGCTCTGCCCAGCACAAACAGGGTGCGGTCCAGTATGGAGCGGATCAGAATTTTTCCGATTTGAGGCCGCCGATAGGGCGGCAGCTCCAGGGTAAAGGAGGAGGGCATACCTTTCAGGACCGTTTTGGACAGAAGCCAGGAGACACCAAAGGTCATAAGGATACCCAGGCAGATCAGCAGGGCCAGCAGGAGCGCTCCTGCCAGGGAGGAGGCGGCTGTGGCCGTGGAGCCGGCAAAAAAGATGGTAATCAGCGCCAGCAGCGTGGGAAACCGCCCGTTGCAGGGCATAAAGCTGTTGGTCAGGACGGCGATCAGCCGTTCTCTGGGAGAGTCGATGATCCGGCATCCGGTGACGCCTACGGCGTTGCAGCCAAGACCCATACACATCGTTAAAGCCTGTTTCCCGCAGGCGGAACATTTCTTAAACAGATAATCCAGATTAAACGCCACTCTGGGCAGGTAGCCCAGATCTTCCAGAATCGTAAAAAGGGGAAAGAAAATAGCCATGGGAGGCAGCATAACGGAGACTACCCAGGCCAGCACCCGGTAAATGCCCAGGATCAGCGCTTCCCGAAGGAGTACCGGCATTCCGGCGGCGACGGCAGCATCCATCAGAACGTCCTGGAGCCGGAAAAACAGGCGCGACAAAAGCTGGCTGGGATAGTTTGAGCCGGTAATGGTCAGCCAGAAAATTCCCATCAGAAGCAGAAACATCAGAAGGATGCCGGTTCGGGGCCCGGTAACCAACCGGTCGATCCGGTGGTCAAAGCGGCGCTTGCCGCCGGGATTCTGAGATACGGCCCGGGCAGAGATTTCTTCGGCTTCCCGGATAAAAGAGACTGCCGCCTGTTCGTCCGGGAGCAGGGGAAGGGCACTGTTTTTGCAGGGTGTTTCACACATTCGGACAGCCGCCGCCGCCAGTTCTTCCATTCCCTCTTTTGCCGATGCGCTGCATGATACGACAGGCATCCGGAGCAAATCGGACAGCATATTAAAATCGACGTCAATTCCCTTTCGCCGCGCTTCGTCGCACAGATTGACGCACAGGATTCCCCGGCCGGTCATCTGCCGGATCTGCAGCGCCAGGTTCAGGTTTCGTTCCAGACAGGTGGCGTCGCAGACAATGATAACGGCGTCAGGATGTTCTTCGCAGATAAAGTCTCTTGCGATTTCCTCCTCGGCAGAGTGTGCCATAAGAGAATAGGTGCCGGGCAGGTCCACCAGCGTATAGGTTTTTCCGTTCCGGGTAAATTCCCCTCTGGCGCAGGCCACCGTTTTTCCCGGCCAGTTGCCGGTGTGCTGCCGCAGCCCGGTCAGCTCGTTAAACACCGTGCTTTTTCCCACATTGGGATTGCCCGCCAGCGCGATCACTGGTTTCTGGTTCATGTGATACCTCCCATTATCGTATATGTACGCTTAAAGGTTTTCTGCGTCTGTGTTTGTAAAGCGGCACTCTCAGAAACATATCCTGTGGAGTTTTACCGGATATAAACCAGACGGCACATTGAAAAAATGTGATTTTGCGAAACCGGACGTAGAGAGACACTGAGCGCACATATCTTACTCGTTATATTAATGTATGAGAGGAAGAGGAATGACGTAACTTGACCGGAGTGTTTAACTAAACTATATTACTATATTACAGAGCCAGAGGGGACCAAACTGTTAAAAAACGGAACAAAACCGGGAAAATTAAACCTAAAATCGAAAAATCAGGGCCCAAAAGGCTCTTTTTTAATACATTAAACCTAAATTCAAAAAAGAAAGGATGAAAAACATGAAATTTCCGGATGGCACAGAACTGACAGGTCAGATCAGGATCTCCGGTCACTTCTGCACCATCAAAAATCTGTCCGGATCCATCCCGGAGGATACCAGCCTGATCCGGCTGCAGACGGCGGCAGGGGCGGTATACGGCAAAATCGAAGGATATACAACTGTATATCAGGCACTGGAAGATGGCGTGATCCTGTTATTTTCTATGGCGCGGATATTCCGGAAAATTATCAGTCGGAAGTCCTGAAAGATTATCTGGTCAGAATTATGGAGGGTGCGGATGAAGCAATTGTGTAAATTGTTATTTTTGTTTGCAGTCGGCGGAGGCCTGTACGCGGCAATAGAAATCATGTGGAGGGGTTATACACACTGGACTATGTCCATCCTGGGCGGCATGTGCTTTTTGATTTGCGGCGGCTTGAATGAATGGCTGTCCTGGGATACGCCGCTGTGGATTCAGGCGCTGATCTGCTGCCTGGCCATCACCGCTGCGGAGCTGGTGGCCGGACTGATACTTA
>CAOKOL010000041.1 GCA_948470335.1 uncultured Lachnospiraceae bacterium
ACTAACCATGAGAAAATCTCGTGATTAAGAAGTCATTTAGAGCATATATCACCTGAAATAGGTAAGCGCTTCTTCAATGGCCATCCCATCGATTCCCGGCGCTCCCTTGTTTGCCTTCACTCTCTTGAACGCTCTGTTTAGGTTATCCTTATCCAGTATCTTCTCCAAAAGTTCCGGCTGTGCACTGTCCCGTTCCTTCCATATCCGATTGAAGGAACGGTGCGCTCTTACATATCCTTCATGTTCTGCACTGTTCTTTTGCAAGCAGCTTTCTTTCCTGTTTTCTGCATCCACGTGTTCCTTCCTCCTTTCCCGGTTGTACTGGGAACTCCTATTGATTTGGCCCTTCATCTCCCGATTACTATGACCTCTGCTGACTTCTGCACGTTCAGCACCGCCTTGTTTCCTTGTACGGTGGTTACTCTTTTCGGAGCATTCCATGCAGACCTCCCCGGGTACCACACGTTTCTTTCTCTCCATCTATCTGCCACATCTACCATACATGATTCCGTGTAGTTATCGGGCTTCAAGTTGTTATGCAGCCTTACCCTCATGCATAGCCTCTTATGTGGTTTCTGTTCGTCAGACCAGAGATTTGCCCGTGGGTTAGTATGTTCCCCACATCCGGCTTCCTTCAGATTCCACCTCACGATGGACACCCTTGCCTTCGGCTATATCCTTCCCACTACCGGGCGGATTCCGGACTTGCACCGGTTAGAAACGTGCGCCGCCAGGCGCACATACGGAATAGGGCTGTCGGTTTCCAACAGCCCTGTTTCGTAAATCATAAAAACGCTCTTTTATTTAATCAATAAAGAAAGCACTTTCGGTCTCGCTCCCACTTTATAACGATATCCTAATGCCCGTCTGATAATATCCGGTAAATAATACTGTTTTTCCGATACTTTTATAAAGCCCTGTCGTTCCAATCTGTCCAGTTCATCAACGGATAAAGATATTTTCTCTAATTCCAGCGGAAGCTGTCTTACAGTAATTTCCTTATCATTGAATTTCTGTAAAATATTGTATATTTTAGGCATTTCCTGTTTCATTTCTTCTAACTTATCTTTTGCGCAGGGCTCAATGGCATCTCTGATCTTTTTCGGCATTATATATCTGTCTTTTAATGGTAAGGAAACGCTCTCTGAATCCTGCGAAGCGTATTTCAGGAAACGAACAATATCTCTCGCCTGGAGCTGGCCGTTGAAATCCGATAAGGCGGCTAAAATCCACCTGGCGGAATTCGCTTCTTTTGACGTATCTTTCCCCAGTTTCTTCCCCCATAACGGTTCCAGCCTTTTTTCGATTTCTTCTCTGCTTAAAAGCAGTATTTTTCCTTCTGCTTCCAACTCCGGGATTGCTTTTTTCGAGATCCACAATGCCAGCCGCAACGCTTCTGTCTGTGACCAGTTCAGTTCATATCTGCCGTACTGGTCGATAAATTGACGGAAATTACTTTGAATCGCTTCCTCTGCTATATCACGACGCAGAAAAACCAGCAGGCCTATATGACGGTGATTCAGATATTCAATTTCCTTAATTACGGTCTGACACAGCGCATGAACTGCGGCAAGGTAATTTTGTGCCTGCCCCTGCTCGTAATTTTGTAAATCATCCAACCCATCAATTAATAACACAATATTCTTATCGCATTTCTCCAAATATGCGTTTAATTCCCGCAGATCATGAAACCGACCATCAAACATTTTCAAAATCTGTTCTTTCCAGACAATCGCCCACTCAGCAGAAGTTTTATATTTTTCCAGCAATTCGCCGATAGAAGCCCTGAAATTTCCAAACGCCTCCTGATTAACCATTTCCATGCCAAAATACTCGTTTACTGCTGAAAAGCAATCTTTAACAGCAAGACTCATATTTTTGTCATTCGCAGTACCCAGAACAGGAACAAAAACAGCGTCAACATAATCTTGAATCTGTTTATTTTCCTCAATCGAAAGCACTAAATTTCCCCATTTTTTCGCATCCACTAACCGTCTGTATAAATACGTTTTCCCTGAACCTTTTGCCCCCAGCACTACAATATTAGGAACCGCTTTTCGATTACATTTAACTATTTCCAACAACGAATCTGTCAAAAGCATTTCGGATGTATTTGATGCCTCTGCGGTTATTCCCGCCATTAAATTCAACTGTTTTAACCTTTTCCGAACAACAGACTCATTTAATCCAAACCTCTTTTTTGCTGTCCCCACGCCCGGCTCCAGGTCGAAAACTTCCTGTGCCATTCTGTTCATCTTCTGTCCCATATTTGTTCCTGACAGCACGGCACAGACTTCCTCAAATCTGCCCTGATTCAGAAGTTGTTGTTCAAAATCTATATCTATCACATACTCATCCCGCAAAAAAGTTGCTTTTGTATTGTCAAAATATTTTTCCGGTATTTCCACCAATTCATCAATTTTCTGTGTTTTTATATCTAAAGTCATTTCTGGCGGTATCATATTCATTACAATTTTAGAATGTGAAAGGCTCAGTTTTGATTTTTGATAGACCTGTTCCTGGATCATTCTTGTTCCTACAATTGACTGCAGTGAAGTAGAAGATACAAAATATTTATTAACTCTGGAGTCAAATAATAAGGGCGCGGAAATTTCGCTGATACCCGCCCTAAGATCAATCAATACCAGATCAGCTTCTAATACGCTTCCAAGTAATGAAATCGATTCGGAAATCAAAAAACGTTCTTCTGAGACATCCAGAATATGTTCCGGCCGGGCATATTCCGCCAATAACTGGCTGTCATCCAGATATGCCGGTAAAAAGTAATGACGTACTCTTTCTTTCTCAGTTTCAACATAGAATACATTACCTGACATTAATTCCGCAATTTTACCTATAATCTTTTTACTTCCGCCATATGCCCTGATTATAGATAAAAAATCCAGATAACTTACGGGGAATTGCCGGCTCTTTTCAATAGTCCAAGTCAATCCGGGCGCTTCTAAATCAGAGTCTATTACCAGTACTTTTTTTTCATTTCCATAAAAAGAACTGATTTCTTTCAAAAGCGATGTTAAAACCAGAGTTCTCCCTACGCCTCCCTTATATGAATGAAACGCAATCACCGGTTTCCCCGGCAATTTCTGTTTCCCCTTTGGAATTTCAATTGTACTGTTAAAATAAATGCTCCTGAATAATGGCAAAACCTCTGTCAAATAGCTTTGAAAATCGTCTTCTTCACAAACAATCGGTAAGAAAATTTCAAATTCATCTATATGAACAGCATAATTCTCCGCATCAAAAAAGCTGCCAAATACTTGTCTGAAAAAGGTCTTGTCGCATTCTTCATCTTTTGTAATGTCTGTTTTTAAAACGATGATCTCATCATGATAAACACGAACCTTTTTCCACGACTCCGGCCATCGGCTGCGCTCTTTTTCAATCCGGACCTCCACATCTTTCCAAGTATATAATGTTCTCATTTTTACCTGTCTCCTACAATCTTTTCAGCAAATCCATGGCAATATCATTTAATACTTTCTCATTTTTATTTTCCGCTTCCCGATCATCAGCATGAACTCCATACCGCCAAAATTGGTTCAAATGTTTTGGTTCCACACGCTGACCACCTAATGTTTTCAAATTTTTCAATATATATTTTTCGCTCATATTTCTGTCTTTCAGCATTTCTTTAATATTATGGCTGAAATCACCTATACCTTTTCGCTCTGCGTATTCCTTCAATTCGTAATAGTCTTTCAGCGCATTATTTTTCATTATCCAACACTTTAATCCGCATTCTACGGCATAAAATAAAATCAGACGCCTGTCATACACATATTTTTCATCGTCAGACAATGCCTGATATGTACGATAATGAAACTTAAAACTATTTAAAAATTCATTCTGTGTTACATTCAACTTCTTAGATGATACCATTTATCCCCTACATAGTTGTAATAAATACATAGATTAATCAGTTACTTTTTCTAATATTATCACGATATTGTGTAAATATCCAGTATTTTATTTACCTGAACCACTTTTTTAATTATTTTTCACCCAAACACAAAAAAGTATTGACATCCCCGCTTTATTGTGCTAAATTATCTCTAACCTGAACACAGCGGAAACGTTTCAGGCAGAATTTTTATTCAAAACAAAACCGTTGAGGAAGGGTAAGTACCCTGAGAGGATTGGTTCAGAGAGCCGCTGATGGTGGGAATGCGGTGCATGAGACTTGGGCGAATGGACTTCTGAGGGCGAACCGAAAAATCAGAACCGATTCAGTAGGCAAGCCGGAGCAGACACTCCGTTATCAAAATCGGCATATGTTTGTATGCGCTGAGTGGGTATGGGTCGTACCATATCAAGCCGGGTGGCACCACAGGAGACGATTGCTCCTGTCCCTGCAGGAAAATGCAGAGACAGGAGTTTTTTTATATTTTACTTTTTCATCACGAAAGGAGAGCCCAGCATGAGCGACAAAAAAATCCCTTATAAAATATTTCTGACAGAAGACGAGATGCCCAGACAATGGTATAATGTGCGGGCCGATATGAAGAATAAACCGGCGCCGCTTTTAAATCCCGCAACCTTACGGCCGATGACCTACGAGGATCTGCGCCCCGTATTTTGTGACGAGCTGATTAAACAGGAGCTGGACGACACCACCGCCTATATCGACATTCCGCAGGAAATCCAGGATTTCTATAAAATGTACCGTCCCTCCCCTTTAGTCAGGGCATACTGTCTGGAAGAACAGCTGGGCACACCGGCAAAAATTTATTACAAATCCGAAGGCAACAACACCAGCGGCAGCCACAAGCTGAATTCCGCCATCCCCCAGGCCTATTATGCCAAAAAACAGGGACTGAAAGGCGTGACCACGGAAACCGGCGCCGGACAGTGGGGCACCGCCCTTTCCATGGCCTGCTCCTACTTCGGGCTGGACTGTCAGGTATATATGGTAAAGGTTTCTTATGAACAGAAGCCTTTCCGCCGGGAAGTGATGCGGACCTACGGCGCCAATGTCACTCCGTCCCCTTCCGACAAAACCGCCGTGGGACGGAAAATCCTGGAAGCTCATCCCGGAACCAGCGGCAGTCTGGGCTGCGCCATCTCCGAGGCGGTGGAAGCCGCCACCAGTCAGGAAGGCTACCGCTATGTGCTGGGCAGCGTCCTGAACCAGGTACTGCTCCACCAGACCATTATCGGCCTGGAAACCAAAGCGGCGCTGGATAAATATAATGTAAAGCCGGATATCATTATCGGCTGCGCCGGCGGCGGCTCCAACCTGGGCGGCCTGATCTCTCCCTTTATGGGCGAAAAGCTAAGAGGGGAAAAAGATTACCGGTTTATCGCCGTGGAACCCGCCTCCTGCCCCAGCTTTACCAGAGGCAAATTCGCCTATGACTTCTGCGACACCGGCATGGTCTGCCCGCTGGCGAAAATGTACACCCTGGGCAGCAGCTTTATTCCTTCCGCCAATCACGCGGGCGGCCTGCGCTACCACGGCATGAGCAGCATTCTGTCCCAACTGTACCATGACGGCCTGATCGAAGCGGTATCCGTGGAACAGACCGCCGTGTTCCAGGCAGCGGAACAGTTTGCCAGAATCGAAGGCATCCTGCCCGCGCCGGAAAGCAGCCACGCCATCCGGATCGCCATCGACGAAGCTTTAAAGTGCAAGGAAACCGGAGAGGAAAAGACGATTGTCTTTGGCCTGACCGGCACCGGGTATTTCGATATGATGGCATACGAGAAATTCCACGACGGCAAGATGACCGATTATATTCCCACCGAGGAAGATTTGCAGGCCGGATTCGAGGGAATTCCCAGATTTCAAGGGAATGAATTTTAAATCAGGTTTAAAATCTCTAAGCATTTACAGGGCTTTTATCTAAAATAAATCGGCCATTGTAAAAAGCATTGTAAAAAAGACACCCGCATACCGATGGTTCCGCTCCGGTATGCGGGCGCCTTTTTTATACATAACATGCTATATCCTAACGTTACCTATCAACACTATGCCTCTGATTTCCGTTCCTCCTTCCGGCAAAGCTCCAAACACTTTTTCAGCCACTCACAGCTCATCTCCTCCCGCATCACCGCCCCCATCAAAACCAGATAATCGCCAAACCCTTCCGAATCCGCCGGCGGTACATCCGTGAATTTTTTCCGGTTATTTTTCAGGTGCGCCAGCCTTTCCTCATGCTGCCGTAGCTGGCTCTCCAGATTGGCAAGCAGTGTCCCGGCATCCAGGCAGTTGGCAAAGAAAAGCTTTAATCGGAATACCTCTTTGGGGGTGGGCTCCATCTTCACATCCTGTTCCAGCCAGGCCAGAAAATCCTTCCGGCCCGTTTCCGTGACGGAATACACTTTTTTTTGCAGCACGGAACCGGATATCTGAACCTGATAAGCTACGGAACCTTCCTCCGTCAGCTTCGCCAGCTCCGGATAAATCTGGCTGTGCTTGGCCGACCAGAATTCATTCAGTCCTGACTCAAACTGCTTCATCAGCTCGTAGCCTGACATTTCCCGCTGATTCAGCAGACCTAATATGGCGTATTTTAACGTCCTCATGTTCCCTCTTTTCTATATTGTGTCACAGTCTATCGTCTGTACCCGTTTCTCTTTTTTTAATCAACACCTGTTTTCCACAAAAAGCAAATCCATACATTTTTATATTTTCTTTCGGAATTCCTTTCGCTGTCAGTGCCATTTCATATTTCTTTTTTTCAATCTGTTTCAATGCGGCTTCAGCCGTATCTTCCAGACTCTTTTCTGTTCTTGGCCGGAACACTTTAAACTCCATAATGATTCCGGCGTCTGTTTCCGGATTCAGCGGCTCCAGCATCACGTCATACCGGCCGAAACCGCTTTCACGATTGGAAGTCAGCACATACCGGCCGGACAATTCCACCATCAGGCCCAGCACAAAACCGTGATAAAAGCGTTCCGGTTCTTCTTCCGAAGGATTCCTGCCCACATCAAAATAGCTGAATACGGCCGCCGCCACTTTATTTATATAGTCATTCATCGCCTCCACATCATCCAGAAACAGGGCCCGGATAAAACCATTATAAGTTTCTTCCGCTTCTGAAAACCAATCACGAATCATCGAATCAAACATAATTTTTACTTCTTTATTCGTCAGTTTCAGTTCATAATACGTCCGCCCTGTCTGTTCCGCAAATTCCACATGCACGGCCTTTAAATATCCGCTGGCTAACAGCAGACTCCATATCGCATTCCGTTTCTTTTTCAGATGATCATACACAATCTGTTCGTCAATTTCCGCTGTCACCGTTTTCCCGGCCAGAAGCGTTTCCATAACCTGCTTAATCTCTTTGCTTCCCTCACGGATCAGCTTTCCCGCCAGACTGTTTGAGCTGGAATTTACCCAGTAAGTCCCAATCTGTTTTTTATCCAAGTAGTTCAAAATGGACCAGGGATTATACAGATCCGTCCGTCTTCCGAACCGGAATCCGTCATACCAGGCTTTTACTTCCTGTTTCTTCGCTGATAAACCATACTCATCCAGAGCCGCAAAAACCTCACTTTCGTCAAACCCGAAACAATCCGCATATTTTTCCGACGTGGCGGTAACTACCTCAAGATTGTTCAGGTCGGAAAAAATCGATTCTTTGCTGATTCTCGTAATCCCTGTCATAACTGCCCGCTCCAGATAAGGATTTGTTTTAAATGCGGCGTTAAACATATTTCTTGTGAATGAAACCAGTTCATCCCAGTAACCGTTAACATAAGCTTCCTGCATGGGCGTATCATATTCATCCAGTAATATAATCACTTTTTTTCCGTAATACCGTGACAAAAAGTCAGATAAGGCTTTCAGCGAATACGACGCCTCATTATCTTCCATATCTACGGAAATATGCAGGAAATCCTCCTGTTCACTTTTATTCAGCAAATTACTTTCCACCAGAAAATCAAATTTATTATAAAGCGCTTTTATAATACGGCAGATTTTCTTTCTTGCCTGTATATATGTGGTTTCTTTTACATCCGCAAAGCTGATAAAAATAACGGGATAGGTTCCCTGAAGATCTCTGTATTTTTCATCCTCCCATATTGAAAGGCCCTGAAACAATGCTTCCTGTCCTGCATACTGCACGGAAAAAAATTTTTCCAGCATATTCAGATTCAGTGTCTTACCAAAACGCCGGGGGCGGGTAATCAGAGTTACCTCATCCTTCCCTTCCCACCATTCCCGGATAAAATTTGTTTTATCCACATAAAAAATATGTTCCTGTCTTACCTTGGCAAAATCCTGATAGCCGATCCCCACCGTTCTCGCCATACTCCCGCATCCCTCCTTCATACATTCCATTCTGCCTTTCATGAAATGGGACAAGTCTCTTATTAGTATAACGAATAAATGACGACAATACAAATAGTTCTTCGTTTCATATATTCCGTTTTGTTATCTGCGCTAATCTTATATATTTCTAAACATGTAAATATTGACATGTTTTATCTTATATTATATACTTTTATTAACAGTCCGATTCCGCTGTCCAAAGCGAAGGATCGGACACCGTTCTGTTTCGTTATCCAAGCTGACAGACATTTACGGATAACGAACAGATTCCGAATCACACCAACATTCCAACGAAAGCGAGGTACCCCCATGGAACGAAAATACCCCCATCTGTCCCAGCCCATCACTCTGGGCAATGTCACTTTCCGCAACCGCATGTTCGCTTCCCCCATCGGCGCGACGGATATCACCGCCGACTGTGTGCCCGGAGACCGGACACGGGCATTTTATGAGCTGCGGGCCAAAGGCGGCGCTGCCGCCGTTACCATCAGTGAGCTGGTGGTTCATCCGGAGACAGATGCCTCCCATATGCTCCACCTGGACCTGCAGACCGTAGGCTCTCTGGCCAGCTTTACCTTCTGCGCCGACGCTATCCGCAGACACGGCGCCATTCCCAGCGTGGAATTCTCCCATTCCGGGCAGTACGCGGGCACTTATATGGCAGACAAGAACAAAAAGCAGTCTCTGACCCAGTACGGCCCCAGCGACGGTGTCCGTCCCGACGGCAGAAAAGTGACCGCTCTGACTTTGGAACAGATCGACGATATCGTTGCCCGCTACAAAGAAACGGCGGCGCTGGCCAAACGGGCCGGATTTGAAATGATTATGGTTCACGGCGGCCATACCTGGCTTTTAAACCAGTTTATCTCCCCCTATTTCAACCACAGAACCGACGAATACGGCGGCTCTTTTGAAAACCGGATGCGGTTTACCATCCGTGTTCTCGCGGCTGTCCGGGAAGCGGTAGGCCCGGCGTTCCCCATCGAGTTCCGTATGAGCGGCTCGGAGCTGTTTGACGGCGGCTATGACCTGGAAGAAGGAATCCGCATTGCTCAGGCCGTAGAGGAATATGTGGATTTGATTCATGTGTCCGCCGGTTCCTATCAGTTTGGCTTCTTTAACACTCACCCTTCCATGTTTTCCCCTCACGGCGTCAATGTATATCTGGCCGCCGAGATTAAAAAGCATGTGAAAGTCCCCGTAGCTACCATCGGCGCGTTAAATGATCCCGCCATGATGGAAGATATCATTGCCTCCGGCAAGGCAGACGTGGTATATATGGGACGGGCCCTTTTAGCAGACCCTTTCCTGCCGGAAAAAATTGTCTCCGGAAACGACGACAAAATTGTAAAATGCCTGCGCTGCTTTACCTGTATGGCGGAGCGCCCCACCACCCAGACGCGGCGCTGTACTGTCAATCCGCTGATCGGACGTGAGATCGAAGGAACGGAAGTACTGCCTGCCGCCAGGAAAAAGAAGGTTCTGATCGCAGGCGGCGGCGTGGCCGGACTGCAGGCGGCCGTCACGGCAGCCAAGCGGGGCCATCAGGTGATTCTCTGTGAAAAGAGTGACAAACCGGGCGGCATTCTGAAATGCGAACAGGCCATCGACTTTAAACACGAGATGTATGAGCTGGGCGTAGTACTGGAAGCACAAGCCAGAGACGAAGGAGTGGAGATCCGCTGCAATACGGAAGTTACCGCCGGCTATGTGGAAAAAGAGGGCGCTGACGTACTGATCCTTGCCATGGGCTCCAATCCGGTTCTTCCTCCCCTTCCGGGCATTGACGGAAACAATGTGGTCGTGGTCAACAACTACTATCTTGAAAAAGAAAAAGTCGGCGATTCCGTCGTGGTTCTGGGCGGCGGCCTGGCAGGCTGCGAATGCGCCATTCATCTGGCTCAGGAGGGCAAGCAGGTTCATCTGGTGGAAATGCGGGATACCCTGGCCCCGGATGCCAATATCCGCCACCGCCCCATTCTGATGCAGATGATCGAAAAACATGTGACCGCCCATACCGGCTGTCAAGGATTAAAAGTGACAGAAGAAGGCGTGCTCTGCAAGACAGCCGACGGCAAGGAAATCCTTGTTCCCGGAACATCCGTTGTCTGCGCCGTGGGACAGCGGTCTAACCGGGAAGGCATTGAAGCACTGCGCGATGCCGCTCCCATTGTACGGGAAATCGGCGACTGTGTAAAACCCGGCAATATCACGGCCGCGATTTATCAGGGGTATCATGCGGGGCTGGATATCTGATAGCTTCCCGCGCGTTTCCCGGATAACCATTCCCCGGACGTGCGCCGGCTGATAAATTTATAAAGCCTCGGATTCCGTCAGTTTCCGCATAACTATATCAAGACAAATTTTGAAGACCTGGCCGGCGGCATTCGCTTCCGACCGGGTTTCTTTCATTTATCTTTCCATCATTTATGTCAATTTATTTCGTCCAGAAAAGAACTATTTGACAAGGGGATGTACCATCATTAAAATGGTACTGACAGCATATGTCCTCACTGTTAAAAAATGTAATTCGGAGACAGGAAGAAAATGAAAAACGTAAAGAAAATATTTATTCTTTTCTGTGCGGTACTGCTTCTGACCGGCTGTTCGGCTCAGGAAACGAATGAGAAAAATGAACAGACGGAAACGGCGGAAAAAACAGCAAACACAGAACAGACGAAAAACGATCCGGAAATCCAAACAGAAGACAGCGAAGACGAGGGAGAAACAGAAACTGAAACTGAAACAAAAACAGAAAGCGAAACCGAGTCTGAGACTGAAAGTGAAACCGAAACAGCAGAGCAAACGGCGATAACAGAGCAGAACCCAAAAGAAGATGAAACCACGGACACAGCCGAAACAATAACGGCAGAGACAGAAACCACGGAACGGAAAGAACAGATTATCGTCATTGACCCGGGACATTCCGGCGTGGTAGCCGAGGGAAGTGAACCGTTAGGGCCCGGATCCGGGGAATACAAGGCGGCGGATGCCAGCGGGACCAGAGGTGTCAGCAGCGGCGTGGCAGAGTACGCACTTACCCTGACAGTTTCCTTTCAACTAAAGGAAGAACTGGAAAACCGGGGCTACACGGTGCTGATGACGCGGGAGTCTAATGATGTGCCCGTAAGCTGCGTTCAGCGGGCTGAGGTCGCGAATACGGCCGGGGCGGCCGCCTTTATTCGAATCCATGCAAACGGCTCGGAGAATCAGAGTGTTCAGGGCGCAATGACCATCTGCACGACTCCCCAGAGTCCCTTTGTGCCGGGGCTGTATGAGTCAAGCCGCAGCCTTTCGGACTGCATTATCGGCAGGCTTTGTGAGGCAACCGGCTGTGTCAGCGGGGGCGTCTGGGAAACAGACTCCATGAGCGGCAATAACTGGAGCCAGGTTCCGGCAACGATTGTGGAGATGGGTTACATGACAAATCCGGACGAAGATATGCTGATGCAGACTGCCGAATACCAGGCGAAAATTGTACAGGGCATCGCTGACGGCGTAGACGCATTTCTCGGATATGAGTGATACGCAGATTTAAAAAATAACAAATGCTGCTGCCAAAAAAAAGCGGCTTTTGTTATTTTTTCTTTGTTATTATATGCTGAAAACACCGAAAAAAGACAGGCCCGATCATGTCTGAGCCGCACCGCTCCACTGGCCGTACATCTGCCGCATCCAGTCATACACATCCATATCATACACCTGATTCAGATACTCCGGCGCCATCACCTGTTCCACGGAACCGATGGATACGATCTTTCCCTTTTTCATCAGCAGCGCATGGGTGCCGTAGGCTCTGGCCAGGCTCAGGTCATGTACCACGGAGATTACCGCGCGGCCGGGCTTTTTCAGCCACTCTCCCACCAGCGCGAAAACCTGTTTCTGATAGATCAGGTCCAGATGATTCGTAGGCTCGTCCAGAATCAGCAGGCGGGGGTCCTGGGCAAACAACTGCGCCAGGAAAGTTCTCTGCAGCTCTCCGCCGGACAGGGTCAGCACCGACTGATTCAGGTAAGGCTCCATCCCGGTTTTTCGGATGGCATCCCGGACTTTTTCTTCCCCCTCGTCTTTTCCTCCCGCCAGCAGGCCCGGCGCATGGGCATAGCGGCCAAGCCGGATCACTTCTTCCACGGTAAATCCATAGCCCACATAATGGTTCTGAGACAGCACGCCGATATTCCGGGCCATCTCCCGGCTTTTGCTGCGTCGGATATCCGTTCCCTCAAACAGCACCGTCCCCGTGTAGGGAACGGCACGGGAAATGGCATTGTTGATCGTGGATTTTCCTGCGCCGTTGGGCCCGATAATCATCAGCCATTCTCCGGGAGAGACGGAAAAACTGATCTCGTCCACAATTGTCATCTGGCCGAACCGCACCGTCAGATTGTTCACCTCCAGCATTGCGCCCATCCCCTCTATCTCCCCTTTCTGGACATGTAAAAAATATAAATAAACATCATGGAGCCGACAAAGGAAGTAACCACTCCCAGAGGCAGCTCCCTTGGATTCAGCAGCGTGCGGGCCAGCAGGTCCGACAGCATCAGAAAGCAGGCGCCGCCAAACAGCGTGGCCGGAAGCAGCCGCCTGTGGTTGGGGCCCGTTATGCTGCGCAGCATATGAGGCGTTACCAGCCCCACAAATCCTATGGTGCCGCTGACGGACACGCAGACGCCGATCAGCACCGAAATACAGATCAGAACCGTCAGTTTCACCCGCCGCACGTTGACGCCGATATTCCGGGCATTGTCCTCCCCCACGGCAAAGGCGTTCAGCTCCCTGCCGCAGCCGATTACCAGTCCGCCAAACAACGCCAGCGCCGCCAGAAGCACCAGGGCATTTTCATAACTGCTGCCCTGCAATGAACCCATGGTCCAGAAAGTAATGGTCTTGATCTTGTCCCCGGCAAAGGTAATAATCAGGCTGGAAATACTGCTGGCAAACATGGAAAAAATCACGCCGATCAGGATAATCGTGTTGGTAGACAGTGAAGAATCCAGTTTATAAGCCAACGAGAGAATCAATGCCAGCGAGCCGAAAGCAAAGAGCACCGCCATCACCATACTGCCCGCAAAGGGAAACCCCGGCAGCGAAATCCCAAAGGCAATGGCAGTCACCGCCCCCAGGGAAGCACCGGAGGACACTCCAAGCGTCGTGCCGTCCGCCAGAGGATTTTTCAGAAGTCCCTGCATGGCGCCGCCGCACAGAGAAAGAGAAGCACCCACCAGCGCCACGCACAGCACTCTCGGCAGCCGGACAGGGAGAATGATATTGGCCGCCATTTCATTGACTGGCCCCTGCGCCCCGGTCAGCCCGTTCCATAAAACCTCCAGCGTGTCCATTGGCGGAAGCATCACGCTTCCCACGCAGATACAGAGCAGCATAACCGCCAACGTAACCGCGGTAAACAGTATATATATAGGAAGGCTGAACCCTTCACGGCTTCTTTTCTTCATTCGTTTCTCCTGTATGTCTGCCGAAAGTTTCCGCTCGCTGTCCACTTTCTCATTTTCTTTTTACTCTGTTTTACCGCCGTACACAAACTCATACAGCAGCTCCGCCCCGTCTTTCAGACGCGGACCCGGACGGGACAGCTCGTCATTCTGCAAATTCAGAAGCTTTCCATTCTGAATGGCCGGAATGTTTTCCCAGCCGCTGCGGGAAGTGATTTCCTCCACAGGGGTCAGGCCCTCTCCGTAATACATAGCGATGGTCACAATATAGTCCGGCGCCCGCTGAATCACCTGTTCCTCAGACACCTCGCCCCAGCCTTCCATATCCGCAAATACATTGGCCAGCCCCAGCATCCGGGCCACCTCATCCATAAACGTGCCGCTTCCGGCCGCCCACAGGCCGTATTCCAGCGGAGACACCTCAAAATAAATAGTCTCACTGCCGTCTCCTGTCGAATTTTCCCGAATTTGATCGAACGTGTTTTTCATCTCCGTGACCAAAGACTCCGCCTCATCGTTTTTCCCCATGGCCGTGCCGATCATGGAAATGGCCTCATAAACGCCTTCGATATCCTGGGCATAGCTGACCACCACCTGAATCCCCGCATTTTCCAGCGCTTCGATCTGCTCGTCAGTCTGGGCCATGGCGCTCATCAGCAGCACCTGGGGCTGCAGGGCAATGATCTGTTCCACATTGGTATTTTCCCCCGACTGTACGGAGGGCACATCCATCACCTCCGCAGGCCAGTTGCAGTATTCTCCCCGGCCTACCAGCGTGTCTCCTGCGCCCAGGGCATAGAGAATCTCGCAGTCAGAGGCGGTCAGCGCCACGATCCGGTCGGCCGGCTTCTCCAGAGTGATCTCCCGCCCGTTCATATCCGTAAACGTAATGGGGCCTGTCCCCCGTGCTTCCGGTTCGGCCGGCTTTTCAGTCTGAGACTGTGTTTCCTCTGTCTCCTGCTGCCCGGCTTCCGCCGTCCCCGTCGTCTCTCCGCCTTTTTCTCTGTTTCCGGCACAGCCTGTCAGCAGCAATGCGGCGGCCGTCAGCAATGCAATACAAATATTCAGTTGTTTCATCCGTACGTACCTTCCTTTTCTCATTTCCTCTCTATTTTATAATAGATTCTCGTAAAGTCAAGAAAACTTGCCGAAAAGGACGGCTTATGGATATTCTCTTTTGGAATATCTCCGGAAAACAGGCCATACCGGAGAGCTGTGACAAAACGGCACCGGAACCGTGCCGGAATCTGAAAACCTATTGATTATCTTCCCTGAAAATAGTATAATAAACAAATCTAAACAGACTCCGGAGGTGCGGTAAAAATGAACAGGAATACAATATCTCGCTATATGTTTGTATTGTTGACTCTTTTATGCTGCGCTTTTTTTTCCGGCTGCAAAAAGGATAACGGGACCTCGAACGCAAAAAACCAGGCCTCGGCCAGCCATACCGACAACAGTTCCGCCGGTCAGTCCGACAAAACCGGAAGCGGCGGAAAAGACACCGGCGGGGATTCCGGACAGACAAACCTGCCCCTGCGGGACAACACGCCTGAGGTACTGGTTCCTTCCGCAGACGGAACCGTCACCTACGGCTCCGACCTGGTATCCATCGACGCCTCCAACACCGGCGAAGGCTATGTCATGGTGCGGTATGCCGGAGACAACCCGAAGGTAAAACTGCAGATTCTGACGCCCGACGGCAATAAATACACCTATCTGCTGTCCAAAGACAAAGAATATGAAACATTCCCCCTCCCTTCCGGCAGCGGCGCCTATACGCTGACCGTTTATGAAAATGTGGTGGACGACAAGTACTCTGTCGCCTGCACGCAGGAGATCGACGTGGAAATCCGGGATGAGTTTCTGCCTTTTTTGTATCCGAACCAGTATGTCTCCTTTAACGCCGATTCCAAAACGGTGGCACTGGGAGAAGAAGTTTCCGAGGGCGCACGCACTGATCTTGACGTGGTCAGCAATGTCTATCATTATGTTACCGAACATATCATTTACGATGAGGCCAAAGCCACCAGCGTCACATATGGCTACCTGCCCGATATCGACGAAACCATTGCCTCCGGCAAAGGCATCTGTTTTGACTATGCGTCGGTGATGTCTTCCATGCTGCGCTCTCAGAAGATTCCTACCAAGCTGGAGGTGGGATATGCCGGCGAGGCTTATCATGCCTGGATCAGTGTCTATCTGGAAGACGTCGGCTGGGTGGACAATATGATCGAATTTGACGGAAAGAGCTGGAGCCTCATGGACCCCACTTTCGCCGCCGGCAGCAATAACAAAGCGCTGAAGGAATTTATCGGAGACGGAAGCAATTACGTCGTAAAATATTCGTATTAGTGTGCCGTCCGGCTGAGACAGCACACTAAAAGGTTGTTTATTATAAATACTTTACCTGAACGACAGGTAAGAAAGGAGCCCATATGGCTGAACAAACATTTACGCCTTTATCGAATACGGAGACAGCTGCCTTCTGTTCCCAGATGGCGATGATCCTGCATTCCGGCATCTCCACTCTGGAGGGCGTCTCTCTGATGCTGGAGGACACAAAGGAACAGGAGGAAATCAGATTTTTAACCTGCATCGAAGAAACCTTGCAGACCACCGGCAATTTTCAGGAAGCCCTTTCGGCTACCGGCGCATTTCCGGCCTATATGCTGCATATGGTGCAGATCGGAGAATACAGCGGCAGACTGGACGAGGTGATGGAGGCGCTGTCCGTTCACTATGAAAGAGAAGCCGGAATTGCCCAGGCGATTAAAAATGCCGTTACATATCCGCTGATTATGGTTTTTATGATGCTTCTGGTCATTCTCGTGCTGGTCACAAAAGTTATGCCCATTTTTAATCAGGTTTTCCGCCAGTTAGGCAGTGAAATGACCGGACTTTCCAGGGCAATCCTGGATTTTGGCACGGCGATCAACCGTTATTCCGTTGTGCTGATCGTTCTCGTCGCAGCGCTGGCCGCACTCGTTTTATATTTCGGGAAAACCAAAAGCGGACGGGAAACCTTTGCTTCTTTTACCGCTCATCTGGGCTGGACCAAAGCCTTTACGGAAAAGCTGGCAGCATGCCGGTTTGCCAGCGGCATGTCCCTTACGTTAAGCAGCGGCATGAATCCGGAAGAATGCCTGAACCTTGCCGCAAAGCTTACCAATAATGAGGAATTCAGCAAAAAACTGGACGTCTGCCGGGAAGCGGTCAATAACGGAGAGGATCTCTCCCACTCCCTTCTGGAAGCGGGAATTTTCTCCGGCATCTATGCCCGTATGGTTTCCATCGGCTCCAAAACCGGCAGCCTTGACGAAATTATGCATGAAATTGCGGATAAATACCAGGATGAGATCGACCAGCGGTTTACCAATATCATTTCCATACTGGAACCGACGCTGGTAATTGTGCTTTCTGTCATCGTCGGTATGATTCTGCTGTCCGTTATGCTTCCGCTGATGGGCATTATGTCAAGCTTGTAAGCATTTGCGCATGCAGATAGGAGCGGCACTATGAAACATCGTTTTGAAACGCAGAAAAGCGGTTCTGCCTCAAAAAATTTCATTATCTCCATCATTTTTTTCTTCCTGATCATCGCCGCCTTTACGGTGGGAACGACGCTGGTGGCAGACAGAACCGACGTCCAGGAACAAGAGACCCTTGAACAGGCGATAAACCGGGGAATCGTTCACTGCTATTCTATCGAAGGTTCTTACCCGGAAAGTCTCTTATATCTAAAGGAACATTACGGCCTGTATTACGATGAGGACAGATTTTTCGTAGACTACCAGGTATACGGCAGTAATATCATGCCGGATGTGACGATTATAGACAGGGGGCGGGGCAAATGAGATTTCAAACACGCAGCAGACATGTGATAGACCTGGTTTTCCCTATCGCTCTCTTTTTCGTTTTTGCCGCATCTGCGCTGATCGTGCTGATTCTGGCGGCGGATCTCTACGGATCCACCACCGGCCGGCTGCGGGTGAATGATGAAAACCGGTCCGCACTGGCTTACATCGAAGAAAAAATACGCCAGAACGACACGGGCGGCGCCATAGAGATTGTCCGTATCGAAGACACCGACTGTCTGGCTATGTCTGCCGATTACGACGGGATTTTTTACACTACATATATTTATGAATATAAAGGGATGCTCAAAGAACTGTTTATCCGGGACGATGTTTCTTTCTCCCTGAAAAACGGCAGGGATATCATGGAAATTTCCTCGCTGTCCATGACCAGCCCGGAGGACCGCCTGTACAGATTTGTGGTAACGGACAGCGACGGCTTTCAAAGCTCTCTGATCGCATCGGAAAGGAGTGTTCCATGAAACAGGCTTCTTCTTCCAGCCGTTCCGGGCTGCTGCTGATGGAGATTATCATTGCCATTATGTTTTTCTCCCTGTCCAGCGCCATATGTCTCCAGTTGTTCGTCAAAGCCCATAACCTGGGGCAGGACACCAGGGAACTGGATATGGCCGTCAGGCAGACTTCTTCTGCCGCCGATATCCTGAGTGAATCGGAACATCCCTGGGACACACTGTCAGAGCTCTATCCGGATTCCGATATCGGCAGCCCGGAAAGTCATATTTATTTTGACCGGGAGTTTCAGCCCTGCGGCAGCGAAGCTTCCTGTTACACGCTGAATATTACCGCTGCGCCTGCTGACGGGCAGACTTCCATATATACCATCGCCATGTACGGCAATGAGGCTTCCGGAGAAATCTACAGTCTGGAAGTGATGGCCTACCAGCCTTTCATGCCCGATTAGATACTGTACGCCCGGAACCTCACCGCAAAGACAGGTGTATCGAAATTCCGAACGTACATGATATAGAAAGGAGGCTTTCTCTCACATGAAAAAGCGCTCATATCCGGTCACAAATATCGGCTCTGTTTCACTGCTGATGACTTTTATCGTTTTATGTCTGGTTATATTTGCCACGCTGGCCCTGTCAGGCGCTCTCAGTGAATACCAGTACAGCCGTAAGATCGCAGATTACAACGCCGATTATTACGAAGCCTCCAACACCGCCATGGAAACCCTCCGGGATATCGACCGGATTCTCCATGACGCTTACGGCGCCTCGCCGGAACAGTATCGCAGGGCTGTCGAGGAACAGCTTGCTGATCTGGACACGGTCACGGCAGATTTTACCGGAGAGGAACCGACCCTCACCTATCAGGTTCCGGTCAACGATACCCAGACGTTGCATGTGGTTCTGACCGTTAGCGCCGCTCCCGAAACAGCGGGCGGATATTT
This sequence comes from uncultured Lachnospiraceae bacterium, assembly GCA_948470335.1. Taxonomy (GTDB): domain Bacteria; phylum Bacillota; class Clostridia; order Lachnospirales; family Lachnospiraceae; genus Paralachnospira_A. The sequence continues at coordinate 19,027 of CAOKOL010000041.1, forward strand.
AAGAATCACTGCCTGGCAGAAGGTTCCAGCCTCCGAATGGAACAGCGATGAAAGTCTGGAGCTGATTACCTTCTGACATATGCCGGCCGCTCCGTAAGCCGGCATACCCTGATCCGGTGCCCGTTCCCTTTGGATAAATGACAGAAGAAATAAAAGTTATGCTTCGCAGGGACGCCCTGCGCATCCCTGCAAAAGCGTTTTTCTATCATGGGGAAATCTGCGGAATTTTAACATCATACAAGAAAGACAGGAAAACAGAAAGGAAACAAGATGGAATTTACAAATACAACGGAACTGCTCCAGAAGGCGCTGGACCGCAATGCTTCGGATTTATTTATCGTAGCCGGCCGTCCCGCATCCATACGGGTCAACAATACGATCAGCCAGATCAACGACCAGCGGCTTCTTCCTGCGGATACTCAGGAGATTGTCACCGACATTTACGCACTGGCCGGCAAACGCTCCATGGATCATCTGCTGGAAACCGGCGACGATGATTTTTCCTTTGCCATTCCCGGCCTGTCCCGGTTCCGTATCAGTGCATATAAACAGAGAGGCAGTCTGTCGGCAGTGATCAGAATCATTACCTTCTCTCTTCCGGACCCTTCCGCCCTGGGTATTCCTGACAATATTATGGCGCTGGCCCGGTTTAAAAAAGGCCTGGTGCTTGTGACCGGCTCCGCCGGAAGCGGAAAATCTACCACTCTGGCCTGTATGATCGACGATATCAATCAGAATTTTGAGAAGCATATTATTACGCTGGAAGATCCGCTGGAATATCTTCATCAGCATAAAAAAAGCATTATCAGCCAGCGTGAGATCAGTGCCGATACCGACAGCTATGTGGCGGCGCTGCGGGCCGCTCTGCGCCAGAGCCCTGACGTGATTCTTTTAGGCGAGATGCGTGACTACGAGACCATACAGGTGGCGATGACCGCCGCCGAAACGGGACATCTGATCTTTTCCACGCTGCACACCATCGGCAGCGCCAATACTATCGACCGGATTATCGACGTATTCCCGCCCAACCAGCAGCGTCAGATTGCCGTACAGCTTTCCATGGTGCTGCAGGCGGTAATCACCCAGCATCTGGTTCCCACCGTACATGAAACGCTGGTGCCCGTATTCGAAATTATGACCGTAACGCCTGCCATCCGCAATATGATCCGGGACAACAAGATTCCTCAGATCGACGGCATTATCTACTCATCTTCCAGTCCGGAGATGTGCTCCATGGATTCCAGCCTGGCACGGCTGTACAATGAAGGCACCATCACCAAGGAGACGGCGCTGACTTTTGCATCCAATCCTGATATGCTGTCCAAGAAAATCAGATAATATGGATGTTCCGCAATAAAACCGCCGCCGGCAGTCCCAGATCATAAGGCTGTCAGCGGCGGTTATTTCTCTCTTTGTCTTTCTGGCTTTCCGTTATTTCTCCAGAAATTCTTTTAAATATACTTCCATGGACCGGCTCATCTCCCTGGAGAAATCCGACTCATACTTTCTTTTCCAGAACGCCTCCATCCACTGGTCAAACTCTTTTCCGTCTGTTTTCTGCGCAAACATGCTGCGGATTTCCCGGCCGCTTTTCCCCTGATAAGCGTTTTCGCAGACCATGTCGGAAATCGCAAACCGGGCAGGCTTTGTCCGTACTTTCTGGTGTTCCGTCGGATAGCCGAATACCAGCATACATGCCGGATATACATAGGGGGGAAGGTCTAAAAGGGCTTTCATATCTTCTGCCCGCTCCATCACATCGCCTATATAGCAAGAACCGATGCCAAGACTTTCCGCCGCCGTCACCGCATTCTGGGCTGCAATCAGAGCATCCTCCACCGCCAGCAGCAGATCCCCCGCTCCCGGCTTTCTGGGCGTAAGACCGGCTTCTCTGTAAAACGAAAGCCATTTCTCACAGTCCGCGCAGAACACCAGCACCAGCTTCGCCTTTGCGATAAAAGGCTGATGATCGCACAGCTCAGCCAGCTTTTCTTTTTTCTGCTGATCCGTCATATCCAGAATCGTATACAAAAGCTGGCATCCTGCGGACGGCGCCTGAATCGCTGCGTTCAGAATGCTTTCTTTCTCTGCCTTTGAAATTTCCTGCTCCGTGAATACACGGACTGATTTCCTTTCATAAAGAGCTTTGATAATCTCGTTCATTTAAAATCCTCTCTAACCTCCACTTTAGCCGCTTACTATTTTGTAGTCCGGTCCGTTGCTGTTTTTCATAAATCATTCGACACTACCACCTGCCGCTCTGCCGTTTCCACTCTCTCAAACACATACTCTTTCTCCGACGAAAGCGCTGCCCGGAACACATATCCAAGGCGGTCAAACTTTCGTATCTCTGCCGGCTCCTTAACCTGATGCTCCGCCATAAAGCGCACCATCTCTCCCCGGGCCATCTTCGCATAGGTTCCTTTTGTTACCAGCTTTCCTTCGGACTTCTCACAGAAAGTCACTGTTATGTAGCAGTCCTGTTCCGTCAGATATTTTTCCACGCATTTCGCATATTCTTTAGATGCCAGATTAATGATTATACCGTCCCCTTCACGAACCGTCTCATAGAGCCGCTTTCCCCACAGCTCATAAAGGTTTTTATATCCCCCGACAGCCGCCTTTGCCTGCATTTCCAGCCGATAAGGCGTTACGCCGTCCATGGGCTTCAGCACTCCATAGAATGCCGAAAGAATCCGCAGGTGCTCCTGCACATATTCCAACTGATCCGATGCAAAGACAGAAGGGGCCATATACTGAAAGGCAATTCCCTCATAAGACAGAATCGCCGGTGTCAGGTTCCGGCGCAAATCCATATGGCTGATCCGTTCCTTGTTCTGCTCTGCAATCTTGTCATTGCAGCCCCACAGCTTTTTCAGTTCTCCGTAAGACTTTGTTCTCAGCCAGGCCAGTATCTTTTCCGTCTGTTCGAGAAATGCCGGCATTCCCTGCGGTGCCAGCAGATCCGGTACAATATTCATCTTTTTGGCCGGTGACAGGATAATTTTCATCAGATCTCACCCAACATCTTTTCAGGGTCGTCCGCCGCCTTTACCTTATCATTCGCTTTGACAATCGTCCCGTCCTCATCAATCAGGTAAGTGGTGCGGACCACGCCCATGGATACTTTGCCATAATTTTTCTTTTCTTTCCACACGTCATAGGCCTCAATCACCCGGCGTTCGGGATCGGCCAGCAGGGTAAAGGCCAGTCCGTATTTTTCCACGAACTTTTTATGAGAGGCTACCGAATCTTTGCTGATGCCAAGAATCACCGCTCCTTTTTCCGTAAACTGCGGCATCCGCTCGGAATAACCGCATGCCTGTTTGGTACAGCCGGGGGTGTTGTCTCTCGGATAAAAGTACAGGATCACTTTTTTCCCTCTGTACTCGCTTAATTTGTGCATCTGCCCATCCTGATCCGGCAGTTCAAAATCCGGCGCTTTGGTTCCTGTCTCTAACATAATCTTCTCTCCCTTTTTTCATTCTGTTCTCTGCGCTTTTCTTATCATCTCACCGCATATTCCGCTGCGGTGATCTGCCGGCCGCGATCAACAGGCATACATAACCGCAAATATCGTTTTTAAGCGATGATACATACAGTGTCATGGCCGTATTCCACATTTCCTGCCATGCGCTGTCCTTTTCGTTTTATTATATGATATCACTTCTTATTTTACAAGGTTTTCAATTTTTAAATCATTTTCCCGGAATCCCTTTACAATTTTCCAGTTTATTCCAGCATGTAACAATTTCCTCAGCCGGCAGCGTCTGAAACATCAAAAAGCTGCGGGAAGCTTCAAACCTCCCGCAGCCCATACCGGTCAAACCGAACTCCCGGCACCGTGGTTTCCCACAGAGTTTTCTACAGAGCCCTATTGCTATAAGAATCTGGTTTTCCTGTTAAAACACTGAACACTGTAAAATAAATGAATAACAGATAACCGAAAAATCATTCACCGTGAACACCAACATCCAACCTCAAAATAAAATATATCTGTGACTCTGTACGGAACATTGCATTGCCGCCTTTATTCCCTGCCGAAAGAGCATCGCCGGACCCTCTCAGATCTCCACGTCGAACAACACCGTCTGATTGTACAGGTCAAGGGCCATCTGCATTTCCATAATGGTTTCGGATACCCGCTCATATTCTCTTTTAATCAGGTCAAGATCATAATTGATATACCGATATTCCGGAACTGCCTTTCTTGACAGATAGGACTGCTGTTCCTCTCTGGATTTCGGAAGCTGCTTGCGCATATAGTCCAGAACCGCCTTTCTTTTGTTCAGTTGGGCCATCCTGATCAGGATCATATCCACGCTCATCTCCCGTTCGCCCACTTTTACCCTGGCGGCGGCATTATTGGCATTGACGGCGTGTTTGATAATGCAGATCTTCTCGTCAATCGCTTCAATCTGTGCCGCCACCTCCGAATAGTCATACTCAGGAATCACCGGTTCCTCGTTGACCGCCGCCGTATACATGTTTGACGAGGCTTCTTTATTTACCCAGTAGCTTTTATCTTCCTCAAGGCTTCTCAGCATTTTATTCGCATAGGCCGATGTCATTTTCCGCATTTTGTTTTCCTCCTTTTTCCTGCCTCTAACGTTTTGCACCTCCTGATCTGTCGATCCGTCCCGAAACATGGAATGATTGTAACACCGGCCGCCGGAAAAGTCCAGTGTCATCATGCGCTGATCTGCGTTTTCCTGTTCACGTCGATTATGATAATCTCGTCCATCGGAACTTCCAGCACTGCTGCCAGCACCACCAGATTGTCTATGGTGGGCATTGCGGTTCCGTGCTGTCACTTGTAGATAGCCTGAGGCGTCGCAAATCCAAAGATATCCTGAAGCTCTCTGACCGTCAGGCCCGCCGCCTCCCTCAGCCTCATAATATTCCTTCCGGTAGCCGCCATATCAATTGTAGGCATCGTAAACATTTCCTCCTCCATTTCCGCCTTCATGCACCTCGGTATCCTGTCTGCGCCTGCTTTTCCGGTCAGGATCCGGCCGGGCTGCCAGGCATGTGCAGAAAGAATCCGGTTGTGCATCTTCCGCAGGCAAAGGAGAACTGCTCCTTCGCCTTAATCAGAAGCTTTAAAATTATAAACAGGCTTCATCACGTCGATCACATCCACAGACTCCCTGATTACTTCGATTATGTCTTCGAGACGTTTATATGCCATCGGTGCTTCATCCAATGTCATTTTATTAATGGAAGTGGTATAAATCCCCTTCATCGTTTCTCTGTATTCGTCCATGCTGAGATTTGCCTTCGCTTTCGTTCTGGACATCAGCCTTCCCGCTCCATGAGGGGCGGAAAAGTTCCATTCCGGATTTCCTTTGCCGACCGCAAGGACGCTTCCGTCTCTCATATTGATCGGAATCAGCACCTTTTCTCCATAATGAGCCGCTATCGCACCCTTCCTTAAAATCATTTCATCCGTATCAATATAATTGTGGATTGTATGGAAAGCTTCGCCTCCGGCCAGTCCGGTTCTTTCCAGAATGATCTCAGCCATTTTTTCTCTGCTGCGCTTTGCAAATGCCTGGCAGATTTCAACGTCATGCAGATAATCCTCCAGATATTTTCCGGACAGATAGCAAAGATCTTCCGGCATACTCGTCTCAGACTCATATACCTGCCAGTGAAGCTGTTTTAACGCTTTCTGTATTTCACTTCTGCGTCCCTGCTCCTTATAGGTTCTGATAATCTCGTCACGTTTTTCCAGATAATCGCCATATCCTCTGTGAAGATTGACCGCCAGCCTCTGATAAAGCTCCGCCACCTGTTTCCCCAGATTTCTTGAACCGGAATGGATAACCAGATACCTGCCGCCGTCCGCAGCCTCGTCGATCTCGATAAAATGATTGCCGCCCCCCAGGGTGCCCAGAGATCTTTCCAGTCTTTTTGTATCCCTCAGCTCTCTGTAACAGCCAAGCTGTGTCAGATCAAAGCGCTCCTGCCGCCCTTCCCATACATTCATTCCGGAGGGAATATAATGAGCGGCTTCATCCACCTTTTCAAAATCAATCTCCGTTTTGCCCAGTTTCACCGTATACATCCCGCAGCCGATGTCAACCCCGACGATATTCGGAACAGCCTTATCGGCAATGGTCATTGTGGTTCCAATGGTACAGCCTTTGCCGGAATGCACGTCGGGCATAATACGGATTCGTGATCCTTCTGTCATCGGATAATCACACATCCGCCTGATCTGTTCGATTGCCTCATCCTCCACCACTCTTGCATAGCAGAGAGCCATATTTACTTTTCCCTTAATTTCGATTATATCCATGCTTTTTCCTCCATTATACAAAAATACCGCCTACCATGTGTATCCACACAAGATAAGCGGTACCAAAATCCATGTATCCGGCTGTCTGCTTCCATCCTTATTCCGGTCGGCCTGCAGCCCTTTCCACAGTATTTTTTTCAGGCTTATTCCTATCTGAATACACAAAGCCAACGCCCCATTCATCTTTCTGCTTGAGCGGCGCGTTTTCCATACTTTCCAGATATAAACAACTTGAACAAATCACTGTGAACATCTCTTTTCCTTTCCCGAAACCGATGCTTTCAGATCCGATTTTTCTTTCTTTACCATACTATAACATATTTTTCTTCTGCTGTCATTATACCTATGGTATAAATTTGCAGCCCTTACATCTGCGCAAACCTGCCAATTTTCCGAATTCTTCCTCCAGCGGCTCCCAATTCGGAGTTCTGTCGTCTTCCATTGTTTCGGCAAGGGCTTTATCATATGCCCGCGCTTTTGTCACGCCTTTTCATATGACACCAGCTGACTCACCGGAATGCGCATCTTCTCATGGCGCTCCGGATCGGCGGTTTCTCCGGTGCCGTAGCCGACCGCAAGAATATTGACCGGCTCCAGATGAGGAGGAAGGGCAAATTCCCTGCTGATCACGTCAGGCTTAAAATAGCAGACCCACACGGAACCCAGCCCCAGCTCGGTAGCCTGAAGCATCATATGATCCGTCAGAATAGCGGCGTCAATATCCCCTGTCTGTTTCCCGTCAAAGGGACGTACCCATGCTTTCTCATGGTCCGCACAGACGATAATTGCCAGCGGCGCACCATAAATATTGGCCGCCTGCCCGATTTTCGCAAGCCCTTCCGCACTCCGAACCACTATCAGACGCACCGGCTGGAGATTGGCGGCAGTAGGGGCCACATGGGCAGCCTCCAGAATCTTTTCCAGTTTTTCCCGTTCCACCGGACGGTCCGTGTAGCTGCGCACGGAGAAACGCTGTTTTGCAATGCTGATAAATTCCATAGTATTCAGTCCTTTCCTGTGATATAATGGTTTATATGTCCTGACAGCTGTCAGTCATATTGTAATACCGGTACGACATTCCCCGCAAGACCGCACTTTTTTGACAGATACTACCCAAAAAGATAGCACCCCCACAGTCAGGAGCGCCATGATGAAATGCGGAAAAAAACAATTTAACTGTCCCGTGGAAGCAACCCTGTCCCTGATCGGCGGAAAATATAAACCGCTGATCTTATGGCATCTGCGATCACAGAACCTGCACTATATGGAACTGCAGCGGCTGATTCCGAAAGCGACCCCAAAAATGCTTTCCGGTCAGCTTCGGGATTTGGAAAACTGCGGTATGGTTCATCGGGAAGTGATTCCCGAAAAACCGCCCAGGACTATCTATTCTCTTACGCCCTTTGGCAGAAGCATTATACCGGTGCTGAGTGCTATGTGTGACTGGGGGACAGCGTATCTGAACGGATTAGATGCGCCGTTTTCCACCAGCGGCCAGGTTTGGATCCGTCAGTAAACATAGACGGTTTGATCATATATCACAAAGGAATTTGGAGGAATCGATATGTCGGTTTATGAACCCAGGGACTATGAAAAAGTGATGGAGCGAATTCAGGGAAAAATATCCGGACTCAATATCAAGATGGACAAATGCCTGATGGAAGATGAGATTGTGTTTTTTGAAGATCACCATAACGTGAAACTGCCGCAGGCGTACCGCATGTTTTTACAGCGTATTGGAAACGGCTGTAAGCATATGTTTCATCGCCGTCGGCTAAATGATTTGGAAAACTGTCCGCACCAAGCGTTGTCCGAACCTTTTCTCCTTGAGAAATTTTGGATTTGGGAGGATGACGAGAGAGACTCAGATGCCATTGAGGCCGATATGCAGAACAAAGTTTATCGGGGAAATATTGAACTAATCAATTTAGGGTGCGGAATAAGTTACAATCTGATTATCACCGGCAATCATCGGGGAGAAGTCTGGAATTTTACGGATGTCGGTGTCCAGCCCTGCTGTGAACCGCAAGATTTTTTAGGGTGGTTTGAACTGTGGCTGGATAACCAGAATGCAACAGACTATTTCAAGGATTTTGTGTATGATGAAGCAGACTGCGATTAAACAATAAATTCCAGTTTGTCTACTAACTGTCTTAACTTTCCTTAATTTTCAAGGCTTTGCGGTATGCCCAGCCTCAAAATATGTATCCTTTTCCCTTGTTTTTGCCCTTATCAGCAAATTACAAGGGAAAGTTTTTGTTATTCAGTTTTTGTTTTTAACTCATTCCCACAACCTTATCCAATAGCTTTGCTGAATCCCGCTTCGCCTCCCTTGTGGCATGTGCATAGACATTCATGGTAGTGCTTATGTCCGAATGTCCTAAAAGCTCCTGCACATCTTTTGGCTGCGTCCCGTTTGATAACAGGTTTCCCAAAATCAACTATCCGAACTTTCTTCCTGTTTGTCGAGCCGATTTCGTGCTTATGGGTAGCACCGTTGTAACGGACGCTCCTACTGTCAAAGCGATCCGTATTCACGCCCCAAGTCTTATCAGAAGTTTTGCAGGATAAAATGCGGACAGACGCCAACCAATATATGAAAGCCATCTTCCAACAGAAAGTAAGGGCAAAGAAAAAGGGCAAGGTTTCCCCTGTGTTTGAAGATAACAGGAATGAAGGCTATTACTACCTCGGGAAGCAATCATCAATGCTGTCCTGCATAACAAATGGACGGAGGGAAATGAGCCGATGATTTCCGTTTTTTCTGACAGAATAGAAATCTTATCAAGAGGCTCTCTACCGCCAGCGCAGACAATGGAAGGCTTTTATATGGGGGAATCTGTTCCTGTGAATGAAAAACTGTCGGAAATATTTCTGCAATTGCATATCAGTGAGAAATCAGGGCGGGGAGTTCCTAAAATAACGGAAATTTATGGTAAAGAGGCGTTTGCATTTCGAGAAAATTCAATTGTTGTAACAATACCATTGAAAAAAATCAAAAAAGCCTCGAATAAAGTTGGGGATAAAAAGCCATTAAATGCAAGAAGAAGGACAATTTTGACAGAAATGAGGGATAATCCCAACATAACAGCTGAAGAACTTCGCAAAATCTTAGGAATTAGCAAAACGGCTGTAGATAACAATATTTCATTTCTGCGTGAAAATGGCTATATTGAGAGAGTAGGATCAAAAAAAGCAGGATATTGGAATGTGTTATAAGGAATCGAGATAGTTACAGTTCAATTATGCTGAACTGTAATCAGAGATAAAAATTTAAAGGAGAACAACCGATTTATGGCAGCAATTAATGATTTGATAGCTCAGATACAGGATGCTGAGCTTAGAAATAAGATAGAACAAGAAGTAAATCGAATGAACAAACAGAAGAAATTTGGTCTTGTTTTTGAAGAACACTTGCCAGAGTGTACACCATTATATGAAATGCCTGTGAATTGCGGAAGCAATGTTGCATTAAAATCTGGAAATATCAATGACATTTATAGAGTAATTGCCATAAATAATGAAAAAGCATTATGCATGAAAGAAGATGAGCAGGCAGAATGGAACATTGCTGACTTAGTGGTAGTTGCAAAATTTGGAGAGCCAATCTATCCATATTTGAAACAGATAGATAGCGTGTGCAATGCGCCGGACAGTGATTTATGGCATACATTGATTGAAGCGGACAATTATCATGCGCTGCAACTGCTCGAATATCTTTATGCAGGAAAGGTAGACTGTATTTATATTGATCCGCCATATAATACGGGTGCGAAAGATTGGAAGTACAATAATGATTATGTGGATGGAAATGACAGTTATCGCCATAGTAAGTGGTTGAGTATGATGCAGAAACGGCTGAAATTAGCGAAAAGGCTTTTGAATCCAAAAGACTCTGTACTGATTGTGACGATTGATGAAAAGGAATATTTGCATTTGGGGTGCTTGTTGGAGGAGTTATTTCCAGAAGCAAGAATGCAGATGATTACATCAAGAATTAATAAAAAAGCCTCTACTCGAGTAGGGCAGTTCGCTCGATGCGATGAATATATTTTCTTGTTACAATTTGGAAACATGAATATTCAAAAATCAAAAAATTCAATGCTTGATGTTACAGATAATAGCAATCCGGATGCCAAGGAAGTAAAGACCGATACAATTTGGAATAGTATGCTTCGGCGAGGTTCAGAAGGTTCGTCAAGGCAAGAATCTCCTAATTTATTCTATCCGGTTTGGGTTAATGAAAAAACTAAAAGAATAGAAGCTGTTGGAGAGCCATTGCCCTTAAGCGTTGACAGGCATGATGTAGAAAAGGAACCTCCAAAGCAAGGATTAAGAGCGGTATGGCCTATTCGTACTGATAACAGCGAAGGAAGGTGGCAGCTTGGATTTGATACACTGAAAATTTATTTGGAACAGGGTATTGCAAAATTGGGAGCATATAACAAAAAGAGAGACCAATGGGCTATTGTATTCTTAAAGAAAAAACAGAAAGAACAGTTGGCGGACGGGGTTATCATCTCAAAAGGCAGAGACTCAGACGGTTCTTTAATTTTGGAATGGAATGAAGATGTGGAACAAGACAGGGAACCAAAAACAATGTGGGTACGTGATTGGCATGATGCCAGTACATATGGCACAAATCTTATAGATAAAATAATTCCTAAACGAGGGTTTGCTTTTCCAAAATCGTTGTATGCTGTTCAAGATACTATTAGATTCTTTGTGTCCAATAAACCTAACCCGGATAAACCGGAAAAGATTTTGCAATTCCTCCACATTTCAAGTAC
>CAOKOL010000042.1 GCA_948470335.1 uncultured Lachnospiraceae bacterium
ATAGCCGAAAAGATTGACGCTATCCTAAGCCTTATGGAATTTTCCAGCCGAATGAAAGATTATTACGATATTTATTATCTTGCTAATAAATTTGATTTCGACGGAGCAACGCTGACAGAAGCGTTGCGAAAGACATTTGAGAATCGTGGACACGCCTTTACAGCGGAACAATTTGAGCAAGTAATGACATTTGACAGTGATGAAGTGATGCAGAAGAAATGGAAAGCCTTTGTCCGTAAAATCGATACGAAAACGGAGGATTACAGTACCGTGTTGAAAATAATAAAAGCTTTCCTGACAAAACCGTTTACAGCGGCAGTCGCAGACAAAGGATTTAATGAAAAATGGTTTGCCGCTAATGGTGAGTGGATGTGGATTGGGGGAATAGAATAATGAGGAATCCTATTAAAGACATACTTGACAAAGAATCAATGATTAAAGATATAGCAGAAAGAGAAAATACTATTTGTAATTATCAAAGGTATGGTTTGCTGGATAGAGAAAATCTTCTATACCGTTTAATCAATCGACAAACGACCAGCTTGTCGGAGAGTTAATTATGCAGAGGAATATTTTGCAGGCAAAACTGATAAAAAAGCAGTTGGAGGAGCAGGAATGAGTACAAACATATCAAAGAAAAAGCGTGAAGATTTACTTGCTAAAATCAAAGAAATTCGTAATTTTATCGCTGCTGCACCGCGGGATAAGAACACGGACAACTTGCTCTCTATTGTTTTAATATTACCTCCTTATATGGTAGCAGTCTTTTCGGCTTGATTTTTTTATACAAGAATGTCGCCAAAGTGACCCCTTGCAGGCGGAGCGTCCTGCTGAGCAGGATTCGTATTCGTGTGGAAAATCACTTTTTTGAAACGATTTACGGGGTGTTCTTAAAAATCTTTTTATCATTTCGTAATTAAATTCCCTGTCAGAGCAGTTCGAAGCAAATATATTCATCTATAAATTATAACCGAAATAAATGCAAAATAAAGCTTTAATAGGAAATACTAATAGTATAAAAAGCAGTTTTTGCCAAAAGATATACGAAATATACAAAAGCGCAAGAAAAAATAGTTGACGCATGAAAAGAGCTGTGCTATAGTCTATTCATACGAACCTGTACGTACATGATCGTATAGATATGCGGTATATCTTGAGAGAGGAGGCGAAACCGATGATTATTATTGGTGAAAAAATCAATGGTGCGATTCCGTCGGTAAAAACTGCGATTGCGGAGCGGAACGCAGATCTGATCAGGCAGCGTACGAGGGATCAGGACCAGGCAGGAGCACATTACATTGACTGCGCACCCAGTACGGTGCCGGAGCTGGAATATGACGCAATGGTCTGGCTGATCGGACTGATTCAGGAAGAAACGGAGAAGCCATTGTGCATCGACAGTCCGGATGCCAGGCTGCTGGCCAGGATTCTGGAGGAAGGCCATGTGAAAAAGCCGGGCATGGTGAATTCTGTGAACGAGGAAGGCGACAAGTGCGAGATTATCTTCCCGATGATTGCGGGAACGGATTGGAACGTGGTGGGCCTGACATGCGACAAAAGCGGAATCCCTGGGGACCCGGAAAAGAAAATTGATATTGCTAAATTGATTATTGACAAGGCCGACAGATACGGCGTGAAGCTGGAAAATCTGCACATTGATCCCTGTGTTATGGCATTGTCTACCATGCCCGGGGCGATGGAGGATTTCGAACGCTGTATCAGAGGTATCCATGAGTATGCGCCGCAGGTCAAGGTAACGGGAGCGATTTCGAATATCAGTTTTGAGATGCCGGCCAGAAAATATGTGAATGCGAACTGCATGGCTTATGCCATCCGGGCAGGGCTTGATTCCGCCATTATTGATCCGTGCAGCGTGGACATGATGAGCACCGTTTATGCCTGCGAGGCCCTATGTATGCTGGACCGGGGCGGCAGGAAATACAATCGGGCGTACCGTCAGGGGAAAATCGGCGGGAAAAAATAAAAGGTTTAAGGAACGGACAAAGCGCTGACTGCTAAGTCCCGGAAGGGAAGCTGCGAAACTATCATTAGGAGGATTTTGATATGAGAGATTTTGAGATTTTAACACAGGCTATGGGAGAACTGGATGAGGACGTGGTTATCGAAACATTGCAGCAGATCATGGAGGAAGATTCCGGTCAGGCATCAAAGGCCATGGAAGCCTGTCAGAAAGGTATGGACATCGTAGGCGGCCTGTTTGAAAAAGGCGAATATTTCATCGGCGATCTGATTTATGCCGGCGAGCTGATGACAAAGGCAGTGGATATCTTAAAACCCGGACTGGCCGGAGACGCTGCGGAAACCGTGGGCAAAGTACTTCTCTGCACAGTTGAAGGGGATCTGCATGATATCGGCAAAAATATCGTACACTCTATTCTTGAAGCCAGCGGCATCGAGGTAGTGGATCTGGGGATTGATACGCCGGCAGAGAAAATTGTGGATGCCATGAAAGCGGAGGATATCCATGTGGTGCTGCTGAGCGGCGTATTGACGCTGGCACTGGATTCCATGAAAAAGACTGTGGACGCAATCACAGAGGCGAATCTGCGGGATACCACGAAGATTATGATCGGCGGCGCGCCGGTACATGAGGATGCGATGAAGATGGTAGGAGCGGATGCTTGGGCCACCAATCCGCAGCTGACGACACAGATTACACTTGAATGGCTGAAAGAAATCGCATAGGCGACGGAAAAGATGAGGTGAGCGGCATGAAGTCATATGAAAAATTTATATCAAAGGAAGAAATTAAGAAAATCCATGAGAATTCTCTGAAAGTTTTGGAAGATGTGGGCGTGATGATCGAGAATGAGCGTGCACGGAAGATTTTTAAAGATGCAGGCGCTTCAATTGAGGATACTCTTGTAAAGATTCCCGCAAGGCTGGTGGAGGACGCAATCAAAACAGTTCCTTCTTCGTTCCGTCTTCATTCCACGATTCATGGCGATGTGGTGCTGGGCACCGACAGTAAAGACAGAATCATTACCAGCAACTGTTCGAATGTGTATATTGAAGACAATGGGAAGATCCGCCATGCGACGAATGAGGATACGATCAAACAGTTTATTATGAGCGAGACCAGCCCGATAACGACAACGGCTCACTGGAATGATTTTCCTGACAAAACCGGATTCGGCAAAGAGCATAATATTATGGGCCTGAGTGCCATGACTCTGAGATATTCCTCAAAAAATACATTTAATATGGGGGCGAATGTCAGAGGGCTTGACGCAGAGGAAGCCAACTACTACAGGACGAAATGTCTGGAAATGAGTATGAATTTTCAGGGCATTACGGAAAAGGACCAGCCGATTTTCATAACCGGCATCAATGCGCTTTCCCCGCTGGCTTATGACCAGGCGCCTATAGATAATCTGATTTATGGCGTGGAGCATAATCTTCCCATCTGGATCGCGCCCTGTGCCATGCCTATGATGACGGCGCCGCCTTCGGTGGCCGGTCTGATGAGCACGACCAATGCGGAAGTCCTGGCGGGTCTGACGTTGATCCAGCTGATGAAACCCGGTCATCCGTTTTTATACGGAAATGTATCTGGTTCCACCGATATGAGAAAAGTACAGCTGGCGATGGGTGCGCCGGAAACTGCGCTGATTGCGTATGCCACGGCGGGTTTGGCAGACCTGTATCAGCTGCCCTTCCGTGCGGGAGGCGGTTTAAGCGACTGCAAGGATCTGGATGTGCAGGCAGGGGCGGAAAGTATGATGACCATCTATGCGACGCTGGATTCCGACGCGAATTATATTATGCATATGACAGGCAGTATGGGCGCTTATAATGTGGGATCTCTGGAAAAGGTTCTGGCGGACGAGGAGATCATTGGCATGGTGAACCGCTGGCTGAGAGGCGTCAGGGTAGATGATGAAACATTGCGGTTCGACGAGATCAGAAAAGTGGGACCCAGAGGGGCGTTTTTCTACGGACGGACGCCGGGGATATACAGAGAAGAAGTGTATCTGTGCAAATTGTTTAACAAGGAAGATGCGTCTACCTGGCAGAATGCGGGCGCAAAGTCCATCAAAGAAACAGCACATGAAATGGTAGAACAGAGACTGGCCTCCTATCGGGAGCCTGATTTGACAAAAGAGCAGATGGATGTAATTGCGCCGTATCTGCCGCCGATGTACAAAGATCACATCTGAAGCCGTAAGATGGATTTCAGCGGACGAAGATCGCCTGTCTCGCCGCAGACATGTGTTAAGGGGTGCTCTTGGGGATGTCCTGACGAACGAAAACTGCATGCCTTGTAAGAGGGGTGTATGAAAGGGGACTTTTTGAGCACCAGGGGGGAGGATTATCAATGGAAAAGAATAAAAATAGATTTACCGGAAAAGCTATTGTACAGTTTATTATTTTATGTACCGGCGCTTATGCCATTTATATGCCTGTGTTCTGCCGCAGCGCTTATTATGACGCACTGCTGGAAGCGTTTCAGGTTAGCAATACGGAGTTTGCCTCATTGTTCAGCACATACACACTGATGTCGCTGCTTACTTACTTTTTTGGCGGTGTACTGGCGGATAAATTTCCTCCCAGGTATCTGCTGGCAATCTCTTATGTGGGTACGGCCGCATTCACCTTCTGGCAGATGCAGTTCCCTTCTTTTGGCATGGCGCTGATTATTTACGGAGGCATGGGGGTAACGACCACTCTGACATTCTGGTCGGCACTGATTAAAGCAACCAGGCAGTTCGGGCAGCTGATCGGCGGTGAAAGCAAAGCACTGGGCTTTTTGGAAGGAGGCCGTGCAGTGTCCGGCATGTTTGTATCCACATTCTGTGTCTGGCTGTTCGCAAAAGGTGCATCTCATGTGGTCGGATTAAGAAACGTATTGGCCGTATATGCCGTGGTGATGGTTTTCTGCGGAATCGGTGCCTGGTTCGTGTTTAATGACGAGGAACAGGCCAGGGAGGCTGTGGCACAGGAGAGCCTGCCAAAGCTGATTATGGAGTGCATGAAAAACAAGTACGTATGGATCTGCTGTTTGACCGTGATGGGAGCATATGCGTTAACCAGCACATTGTCCGGATACGCGTCTTCTATCGGCAAGTCCTGTTTCTCTCTGACCGTAGTGGTAGCGGCGATGATTCCAACCATTACTACTTATATTGTACCGATTGGTTCTTTTACCGGGGGCTTTTTGGGCGATAAGCTGGGCGGCGCACGTACACTGAGAATCGGCGTGCTGGGAACCATCATTGCCGCATTTATTATTACGATACTGCCTTCCGTGCCTGCCATGGGCATTCCGTTTATCGTGATATTCTGTATTACCACTATTTTTATGGGTGCTGTCCGAGGCCAGTTTTATGCTCCGTTAAGGGAAATCGGTATTCCGATGCATCTGTCCGGTACGGCGGTAGGACTGATTGCCACTCTGGGCTATTCTCCCGACCTGTTCCTTCCTTTGATTACAGGACGGCTGCTGGATATGATGGACCCTGTCGCAGCTTATAAAATCGTAATTTATGTTCTGATTGCTTTTGGTATATTTTCTATGCTGATGGCGACTGTCATCGTATCCCATGTTAAGAAAAACGATAAAGCAAAACAGAGCGTGGAATGAAATCATAGATAAGAGCTGACGGTCCGGAACCGGCGGCTAGGCACAGGGCTGCCGCTTTAGTTTCTTATGACTGTAGCGGCGGCCCGATTTCCGTTAAGAAACTGAATAAAAGATACTTTCGAAACCCTGCGGTTCCTGATTTTGTGAGATTTCGGGAGTACATGAAAATAAATAAGAGGTTATCACAAAAGGGGTTGATTTACGATTATGAAAAAAAATGCAAAGACCAGACGGATCAGATGGACCGTATTCCTGCCGCCATTTCTTTTGACGGTCGCATGCGTAGTCTACAATTTCATCAATTCCACATCATTCGCCGGAACCATGTCCGCACTGTACTATAACATTCTGAATCATTTCGGATGGATGTTTTTAAGCGGGCCGCTGTTTATGCTGTTTGTGCTGATCTGGGTCTGCTTTACGCCGCTGGGAAATGTGGTGCTGGGCGGAAAGGATGCGAAGCCGATTTTTGACAGGAAGACATGGTATTATGTGGCGCTGTGTACGACAGTGGCCTGCGGTATCGTGTTCTGGGCGGCGGCAGAGCCAATCCAGCATTATCTGTATCCGCCGGCTTCGCTGGGCATAGAGGGAGGCACACCTGAGGCAGCCACATATTCCATGGCTATCGTATTCAATAACTGGACGCTGATGCCTTATGCGATTTACTGCACCGTGACGGTAATGTTTGCTTTCGCTTATTATAATATGAAGAAAGAATATTCTCTTGGTTCCTGCCTCGCACCGATTGTAAAGGCAAAATATGAAAAGACTGTGGGAACCGTAGTGGATATTGTCTGTATTTTCACACTGGTGGCGGGGCTTGCCGCTTCTTTGGGCGTTGGAATTTTGAATTTAAACGGGGCGCTGACCAATATGTTCGGACTGACATCCGGTCCCTTTGTATGGGCCGTTATTATCGCCGTGGTAACGGCTACTTTCGTGCTCAGCTCTGTGTCCGGACTTACAAAAGGAATTAAATTTCTGTCGAATTTCAATGTGTATGTGTATTTTTTGATTCTGCTTCTTACCCTGCTGTTCGGAGGAATTGTGTTTATCCTGAATTTCGGGATAGAAAGCGTCGCTTTATGGCTGGATCGTTTTTTCAGAATATCGCTGTTTACCGGCGCGGCGGCCAAAGATACCTGGGCGCAGGACTGGCCCGTATTTTATATGGGCAACTGGGCGGCCTGGGCGCCGATCAGCGGCGTGTTTCTGGCAAAAATAAGCAGGGGCAGAACCGTCAGGGAATGCATTTTTCTGAATCTGTTTGCAACGGCTTTGTTCAGTATCGTATGGTTTATGATTATTTCCGGCGCCACGCTGAACATGGTCATGAATCATCCGGGCAGCGGGCTGGCGGAAGCATTTGCAATGGGTTATGAAAACGTGATTTATTGTCTGTTTGATAATCTGCCCCTCAGTGTTATCACAAAAGTTCTGTTTTTTGCCGCGGTATTTATCAGTTTCGTGACAGCTTCCGATTCCACTACGATTGCTATTTCGGATCTCTGCTGCCACAGCAATCCGGAAGCCCCGGAAGAATCCTGTACACCTCCGCTGGTTAAAATCTTATGGGGCGTAATCATTTCGGTGCTGACCTGGATTATGATGAGTATCGGCGAGGGAATCACCGGTATGAAGATGCTGTCCAACATCGGCGGGCTGCCGGCGCTGATTTTCGTGCTTCTGATCACAGCCGCGCTGATGAAAGTGGCGAAAAATCCGAAGAAATATGACAGGACGCAGGCGGAAGAAGAAAAGACAGAGGCGAATTAGCTCTTTCTTTTGCCGTCGATTTCGTGTATAATGTTTCTTTGAGATGTGGGAGAAAAAGTGTTTGGCGTTAATACGATTTTGATTACGAAATATCCTGTGAGATGCGCTTTATCGAAAGTATGCTTTGTGCGGCGCATTTTGACGGATTTTGGAGGAATGCTATGACTGAACTGGATTGTCAGCTCATCAGTGCGATGGAACGTCTCGACGAGGCCGCTCTGCTGGCCAGTGTTTCCCAGTTGCTGGATCATGGCTGCGATTATTTTCATATGCAGTATCTGTTAAATGCCGGGATGAAAAGAGTCGGGGATATGTTTGAAGCCGGGGAATATTTTATTGCCGACCTGATGTTTTCCGGTGTACTGTATAATGAAGTTCTTGATATCATATGTAATGAAATGGATGTCCGCAGTGCCGGTTTGCAGGGAACGATTCTGATCGCCGTCATGGAAAACGATATTCACGATATCGGAAAAAATATTTTGAGCAGTGTTCTGCGGGCCTCCGGTTTTCAGATTGTGGATCTGGGGATGGATGTTTCCGCGGCAAAGATTGTGGATGCAGTGGAAACTGTGAAGCCGGATATCCTGATGCTCAGCGGCGTGATGGATTTTTCCGTAAACAGCATGAAGGAGACGATCCGGCTGCTGGCCGAACGGGGGCTCCGCGACCAGGTCTGCGTGGTGGTCGGCGGCAATTGCGTGAATTCGCACACCCAGAAACAGGTAGGGGCGGACGCCTGTTTCAAAGATGTGCTTGATACGCTGGAATACAGTAAGAAAATAGTAGGTGATAAATATCAATAAACAAACTCTGGGGGCTCCTGTGTATATGGCAATTGCAGCGTCCATTCAAAGCCTCATCGTCGAGGGCAGCTTAAACCCCGGCGATCTGCTGCCATCGGAAAACGCCCTTATGACACAATTCAGCGCAAGCCGCGACACTGTTCGGAAGAGTCTGAAAGAGCTGGAAGTCGAAGGCTACATACGGTCTCAGCCGGGCAAAGGCTATTTTGTCATTCAGCCCAATCACGACCGGTTTTATTTTGATTTTCTGGAGAACGGAGATCCTACTACCAGCTTTAAGCTGAAAGGCACCCAGTTTATCAAAGCCAGTCCTGAGATCTGCCGCATATACGGCGATCACACACTGGAGAATATTGTGGAGATCGTGAAGGTCATTTACAGCAGGGAAAAGCCGGTGGCCTGTGATATCAAGTATCTGCCTTATATCCGGGGCATCCCGCTGGTAGAATCCGAGATCGGATATGCGCTGTTTCAGGAAATTGCTGCGGCGAAAACGGCGCCCTTCGCTTTCAACACCAAGATTGAGGTATCGGCAGAGCTTCCCGGCGAGGAAATGCAGAAAACGCTGAATTGTCAGAGTGATACGCCTCTGCTTGTTATTCATCGTTATTTTTATGATCTGAAACATGAGGTGATCGGTTACGGAAAGCAGTATCGTCTTCCGGACAAGCTGCAGTTTACCGGGTATTCGGGATATGTGGGCATTCAGAAATAGAGTTTGAAAACGGACAGAAAAATAGGATGGGATATTTGCAAAAACACAGCCGACAGTTTACAATGAAAGCTGTGTTTTTATTTTGGAAAGAAAGAATGCCGCAAAAGCGACCCGCCGCAGGCGGAGAATCCTGTGTAGCAGGGTTTTATTTCGAATTGACAGGGAAACAGACCGACCGGTGCGGCGGATGTGAGGCACGGGATTCTGTACGGCAGGATTTTTACGGATTACAGGAATGGTGACAGGCGATGAACAAAATTTTACTGGTGGAAGATGATGCGGAGATTGCCGCTATGTTAAAGGAGTTTCTGGAGATGGAGCATTATCAGGTGGAGATTGCCCCGGACGGGCAGTGTGCCTGTGAGATGTTTCTCTCCGGAGATTACAGGCTGGTGCTGCTGGATCTGATGATTCCGAAGGTCAGCGGTATGGAAGTGCTGAAAAGGATCAGGAAGGAAAGCACGGTTCCCGTTATCATTGTGTCGGCGAAAGACGGAGATGCCGATAAGATTCTGGGTCTGGGGCTGGGAGCGGACGATTATATCACGAAGCCCTTTTCGGTTACGGAGGTTCTGGCCAGAATCCGTGCCAATATCAGGCGGGATACGGAGTACAGGAACAGGACAGGGGAGCAGTCCGGGGACGGAACGGCGCGGCCAGATGCCGCAGAACAATCGGGAACGGAGAAACAGCCGGAATCGGGGGAAGGATCAGAAGCAGAGCGGCGGTCAGAGACGGAGGGACAGTCGGCGGCAGAAGGGACGCAGGGAGACGGAGAACTGCTGTCAGCCGGCAGTATCGTTATGAACCTGGAAGATTATTCGGTGACAAAAGCCGGCAGTCCCATTCAGCTTACGGCCAAGGAATTTGAAATCCTGAAACTGTTTCTTCAAAATCCCCGCAAGGTGTATACAAAGGCGCAGCTCTATTCCATGGTGTGGAACGACGCTTATCTGGGGGATGAAAATGCGGTGAATGTCCATATCAGCAGGCTGCGGAACAAAATCGAGGACGATCCCCGGAAGCCGGAATATATTCTGACAGTGTGGGGAATTGGATATAAGCTGGGGGCGGTAAAATGAGCGGCGGGGTGCCGGCTGTTCTGCTGCTTGCTGTGATCGCTGTTCTGGTATTACTGCTTTTGTATCAGCGATTTGTTTACACCAGGGGAATTGAAAAAGAATTAAAGCAGGCAGGCGGGAAGCTGGAAGAAATTCTGCGGACGGACAGCGATGAAAAGCTGACGGTTTTCACGGATCACAAAGCGCTGATGGAGCTGGCGGCGCAGATTAACGGCCTGCTTTTGGACCGGCAGAGGATGAAAGCGGAGTTCCGGCGGCAGAAGCTGGCTTCGAAAAAGATGCTGGCCAACATTTCCCATGATATCAAAACACCGCTGACCGTGATTCTGGGTTATCTGGAAATGATGCGTCTGGAGTACAAAGAGGATGCCGCAGACGCCACACTGGAAAAGGTGGAGGCGAAAGCAAAGCAGGTGGCGGAACTGATCGACCAGTTTTTCACGCTGGCGAAGCTGGAGGCCGGCGACATGAAACTGTTGGAGGAACGGCTGGAGATCGGCGAACTGTGCCGGGAAACGGTGCTTGGTTTTTATGACATGCTCAGCAGAAAAGATTATGAGGTGGAGATCTCCATACCGGACGAGAAAATTTTTGTGCGGGGGGACAGAAACGCCGTAGAAAGAATTCTGTTTAATCTTCTTTCCAATGCGATCCGTTACGGAGGGGACGGAAAGTATCTGGGGATTGACGTAAGAAAAGAGAATGGGATGGTTTTTATTGACGTGATTGATAAAGGCCGGGGGATATCAAAGGAGGCGGCAGCCCATGTGTTTGACAGGCTGTACACCGGGGAGGATTCCCGAAACCGTAAAATCCAGGGAAACGGCCTGGGACTCACCATCGCAAAGAACCTTGCCAGGCAGATGGGCGGAGATATCCTCCTGTCCAGTCAGCCGGGGGTGAGGACGGTGTTTACGGCTGTAATAAAGACCGACGAAACCGGTTCCGCAAAAAAGGGATGGTCTGATGCCATACCCGCCGAAAGAAATTCGTAAGATTCCCTCAACAGTTTTGAAAGTCTGATCCTCTATACTATGATCTATAGTCATTGATAAAAACAGCGGCGGACCGGACGGTTCCGGGAAGCGCCGTGCAAATGTAATCATATGGAGGGAATGGGATGAGCAATATTTTACGGACGACCCATCTGGCAAAGACCATAAAGGACAGGACACTGGTCTCGGATGTTAATATTCATGTGAAAAAAGGGGAAATCTACGGCTTTCTGGGTCCGAACGGGGCCGGCAAGACGACGGTTATGCGGATGCTTACGAATCTCTGGAGGCCTACCGGCGGCGTGATCGAACTGTTTGGGGAGACGGTGAAGCCGGATTCTTATCAGATGCTGAGCCGTATGGGAACCATGATCGAATTTCCCGCATTTTACGAGGGACTGAGCGGGAGAAAAAATCTGCGGCTTCACTGCGAATATATGGGTTACTATCATCACGGAAGTATTGATGAAGCGCTGGAAATGCTTCATCTGACGGAGGCGGCGGAGAAACTGGTGAAAAATTATTCTCTGGGCATGAAGCAGAGGCTTGGCATCGCCAGGGCAATTCTGTGCCGGCCGGAGCTGCTGATTCTTGATGAGCCTACCAACGGGCTGGATCCCGCCGGTCTGAAACAGAACAGGGACTTGTTCAAAACCCTGAGCAGAGAATATGAAATGACGGTTTTTCTGTCCAGCCACCTTCTGTCGGAGGTGGAAGATATCGCCGATACCATCGGCATTATCCACCGCGGTAAAACGCTGCGGGAGATTTCCATGAAGGATATTACGGAGATGAATACCGCATATATAGAGCTGTCCGTGGACAATGTGCGGCAGGCTTCCCGTATTCTTTCGGACCGGCTTAATCTGGACCGGTTTAAGGTGATGGAGGATTCCCGCATCCGCATTTATGCGGAAAATATAGAAACCTCCGGGATATCCGAAGTGCTGATTCAGGGCGGCGTGGGACTGAATGCCATCAGCCGGAAGACAGAGACGCTGGAAGACTATTATTTATCTGTGACAGAGGAGGCGGAACAGGCATGATGAAACTGATAAAATTAGAATGGATGAAAAATAATATTGGAAAATATGTGATAAAGGCCGTACTGCTGGCCGTTATAATCGGTTCGTTCGTGCTGGCGCTGGCCTTTCTTGGCATCGCCGACGACCCTGACGGAACCCTGGACGCCGCGCCGGGGGCGGCCGGGATTTCCATGACGGTGGAGATGTTCTCCAATATGGCGTACCTGATGCTGACCGGCTCCATGTTTGGTACCTTTATCATTAACAGCTATAAAAACAGAACGATGGAGCTGATGTTTTCCTATCCCATCAGGCGGCAGAAGATCCTGGCTTCTCAGGTGCTGGCCGTATGGCTGTTCAGTTTTGGGGCGCTGCTTCTTACGAAATTTTTTATCTATTTGGCCATTGTGGCCGGAGCAGGGTACTGGCAGTCTTCCTTTGTGATTGATGTGGCGCCGGGCAGTCTGTCTTTCTGGAAAATGGTGGTACTCCGGTCTTTTGTGACAGTCAGCCTGGGACTGATCTGCCTGTTTGTGGGCCTGGCCATGAAATCGTCGAAAGCGGCGCTGGTGGCATCCTTTTTACTGTTTCTGCTTACCCAGGGCAATGTAGGAGAGTTTTCCCTGGCAGGCAACGGGATATTTGTGTCAGTTCTCACGGTGATTTCCTTTGTTCTGGCGGGCATGGTGGTGTGCCGGCCTCAGACATCAGCAGAATAATCGTTCTTGCGGGAACCATAATCGTTTCGTGATCCTCCAGAACCGGCGCTTCCGCCGCCTCATAGCAATTGGGGGCCGCTTTGGTGGTGTGAATCAGCATCCGCCAACTGGTTTGTTCAGGGAGGTGGGGCAGGCAGAATTCCTGGTCTGTCCAGTGCATGTTGTAGAGGACGTAAAACATATGATCCTCAGGGGGCTGGGCGTAGGCCGCGTTGTACAGGATGCCGAGCTGGCGGCGGTAGGGTTCAAATTCCGGCTTCCAGGGGTTGGTTCCGTGAACGGAAACCGGCGGGCATCCTCTGTTCTGGCTGTCGATGGCGCTTAAAGGTGTTTTGCTTCGGAAAATGGCATGTTCCCGGCGCAGACGGATCAGGTATGCGGCGAACCGGCGGATTTCCTCTCCGTTTTTGGTGCGGCGCCAGTTCAGCCAGGACAGGTCATTATCCTGACAGTAGGTATTGTTGTTTCCCTTTTTGGTATGGCAGCATTCGTCTCCGGCTTCCAGCAGAGGGACGCCCTGGCTTAAAAAGACCATGGCAAGGGCATTGCGGACCTGGTTTTTCCGCAGACGC
The DNA here is from genome assembly GCA_948470335.1 of uncultured Lachnospiraceae bacterium. Taxonomy (GTDB): domain Bacteria; phylum Bacillota; class Clostridia; order Lachnospirales; family Lachnospiraceae; genus Paralachnospira_A. Next base: position 13,299 of record CAOKOL010000042.1, read on the forward strand.
AGGATGGCTTTGCTGCGGGTTTCTCCTTCGATGCCGCAGTTCCAGCTATGGTTGCAGTCGGTGCCGTCGTGGTTTTGTTCTCCGTTGGCCTCGTTGTGTTTTTGGTCATAGGAAACCATGTCCCAGAGGGTAAAGCCGTTGGAATGGGCCATGTAATTGACGACGGCCATATGTTCCGGGTTCTGGCGTGTCCGGAAAACGGCGGATTCTAACTGCCCTTCGTCGCCTTTCAGGAAACGGCGCATATCCGCAAGAAATCCGTCATGATACTGGGCCAGATGCCCATGGCTGCCGTCGGGGACATGCTCCCAGCCTGTGGCGAACAGTTTGGTATCGGCCAGAAAGGGGTCGCCTGCGGCAGCAGGAAACATGGAGCGGCCGGAGATGTGCAGGCCGTCCGCGTGGTATTCCAGCGCCCAGAAGCGCAGCGTTTCCAGCACCTGTATGTCGCTTGTTTCCGGCGGAAAATACAGTTCAAAAATAACCTCAATCTGGTTCTGGTGCAGCGCTTTCACCAGCTCTTTGAGTTCCTGGCTTTGATTTCTGCCCTCCGCGTGGCTGTGGTAAGCGGATTTCGGCGCAAACAAAAAAGAAGGCGCGTAACCCCAGTAGTTGATCTGTCCGACAGGTATACGCGTCAGACGGAAGCTGCCGGGGGCATTTTTATTTTCGCCCTGTGACTGCCGTATCATGACAGACTGCACTTCTTCAAATTCCGTCACCGGCATCAGCTCCACGGCAGTGATGCCCAGCTCTTTCAGGTAGGGGATTTTCTGGATCAGGCCGTGAAACGTGCCCCTGCCTTTTACGCGGGAAGAAGGGTGGGCGGTAAAGCCCCGGACGTGAAGCCGATAGATCACCAGTTCATCGAAGCCTTTCCGCAGAGGACGGTCGCCTTCCCAGTCAAAATCCTCCGTCAGCAGTCCCGCCTTCAACAAACCGGTCAGATGGGCCGTGTCTCCGAATTTTTCCCGGCCCAGGACAAGCCGTGCGTAAGGGTCGCAGAAGATCCGGTTTCCGGAACGAAAAGCGTAAAAATGGCGGCCGGGGCGAATCCCTTTTACAATCATGGCGTACACAGTTCCAAACCGGTTTTCCGGCGGAAACGGAATCTCTGCCACAGGTTCTCCGGATTGCTTTGTGTACAGCAGGAGGACGGGCGGCTGGCCGTCCGGCGATTCCACGCTGAAATGGATGCCGTTTTCCACGATACTGGCGCCCATGATTTCAGGGCGCAGTCGGCCCGGAATCAGTTTGAATGCGGAGGTGCGTCTTTTTTCCGGTTCCGGTGCAGGGGTTGTTGTCAGCTCTTTTTTCGGGTGCAGATTTTGGTCCTTATCACTCATAATATGGTATGGTTTCCCTTCTGTTAATTTCCGTAAGCGGCAAATCAGGCGGTCCTGTGAACTGTCCTGTGGGGGCGCATGGCCATTTGGCAGATTTTGCGGGCAGCAAAGCTGCCGGATTTTAATCCTGCAGTAACAGTTCCACGGGGCAGTGGTCAGACCCCATGACCTCCGTGTGAATTTTTGCATCCGCAAGCTTTGGCTCCAATGCCCTGGATACGCAGAAATAGTCGATGCGCCATCCCGCGTTTTTGGTCCTGGCGCCGAACCGGTAGGACCACCAGGAATAGATATTTTCCTGATCGGGGTAAAAATGTCGGAATGTGTCGATAAAGCCGGCATCCAGAAGGGCCGTGAACTTCTCCCGTTCTTCATCGGTAAAGCCGGCGTTTTTTCGGTTGGTTTTCGGATTTTTCAGATCAATTTCCTGATGGGCCACGTTCAGGTCACCGCAGAAAATCACCGGTTTTGTCTCTTCCAGTTTTTTCAGATAACGACAGAAAGCATCCTCCCATTCCATCCGGTAGGAGAGCCTGGCCAGGCCGTCCTGGGAGTTGGGCGTGTAGCAGGTGATCAGATAGTATCCGGGAAATTCCAGAGTGATTACTCTGCCCTCCTGATCGTGTTCCTCTATGCCGATTCCGTAAGCGACGGATTCCGGTTCCTCTTTCGTAAAAATGGCGGTGCCGGAATAGCCCTTCTTTTTTGCATAGTTCCAGTACTGATGATAGCCGGGCATGTCCAGATGAATCTGTCCTTCCTGCAGCTTACTTTCCTGTATACAAAAAGCATCCGCATCCGCCTGATGAAAATAATTCATAAAGCCTTTTCCTACACAGGCCCGCAGCCCGTTTACATTCCAGGAAATCAGTTTTTTCAATGGGGGTTCCTCCGTATTTGTCAGTCATTCTTTTATTTTGTTACTGTTTACTTCGTAACCAGCAACACGCTTCGCGATGCACAGAAATGATGCATACTGCATCATTTCGCGCTTGCACAACTCGGGATTTCATGCATTACATGCATGAAACACCTCGCGGAATAGTGGCACCTGAACAGTAACTTTATTTTATCAGATAATGGAAGAAATTCAAATAGAGTTTTGAATTTTTTACATCTTATGCTATACTGTTATTGGGCCGGGAAATGTTTTGTTAACGGCAAATATGAGAATACGGAAATTTAAGGAGAGATATGATATGGAAAAAATAGCAAGTTTTCAGGTGAACCATTTAACCCTTCTTCCCGGCGTGTATGTTTCCCGCAGGGATTATGCGAAGGACGCAGTGATTACCACTTTTGACCTGCGGATGAAGCAGCCCAATCAGGAGCCGGTGATGAACACGGCCGAGATGCATACCATTGAGCATCTGGGGGCCACTTTCCTTAGGAACCATAAAGAGTTCGGAAGCAAAACCATTTATTTCGGGCCGATGGGATGCCGGACCGGCTTTTATCTGCTTTTGTCCGGGGATTACAGTTCGGAAGATATCGTGCCGCTGATGAAAGAACTGTTCACATTTATCAGAGATTTTAATGACGAAGTTCCCGGCGCCAGCCCCAGAGACTGCGGGAATTATCTGGACATGAATCTGCCGATGGCCAATTACCTGGCGAAAGAATATCTGGACCGCTGCCTGAATGTGATAAAGCCGGAGAATCTGAATTATCCGGAATAAAGACAGAGAAAAGTTCCGCATTCTGCGGAACTTTTCTGTTGAAATACTGTTATGTCACAGCCATTAAAATCGGTTTTGCATCCCTCTGTTATCGGATTCTTTCCGGGAATCCTACTTTTTTCTGTACCTTCCGCAGCGTTTTTGTTGCCACATAATTGGCTTTTTCTGCGTTGGTTTTAATCACGTTGTCGATATAGGCTTTATCTTTTTCCAGTCGTGCCACTTCGTCCTGTAAGGGTTTTAATACGGCCACTACCGATTCTCCGACGGCGGTTTTCAGTTCGCCGTAGCCTTTCTGATCGAATTCCTTTACCGCTTCGTCGGCAGTTTTTCCGGTGCATGCGCAGTAAATATCCAGCAGATTTTTCACGCCGGGCTGTTCGTCCCGGTATAAAATCCGGGTTTCCGAATCGGTAACGGCACGTTTGCATTTGCGCATAATCGTGTCCGGGTCATCCATCAGATAGATGCTGGCGTTGGGGTTCTCGTCTGATTTGGACATCTTCTTTGACGGGTCCTGCAGACTCATAATTTTTGCCCCTATTTTACCCACATATGCTTCGGGAATCGTAAATACATCCCCGTAGATTCCGTTAAACCGCTGGGCGATATCCCTGGTAATTTCCAGATGCTGCATCTGGTCGATGCCTACCGGAACCACGTCTGCCTGGAACAGCAGGATATCGGCGGCCATCAGTACCGGGTAGGTGAACAGGCCGGCATTGATATTGTCCGCATGTTTGGCGGCCTTGTCCTTGAACTGGGTCATCCGGTTCAGTTCGCCCATGTAGGTAAAGCAATTTAAAATCCAGGCCAGTTCCGCATGAGCGGATACATGGGACTGGTAATAGATGCAGTTTTTTTCCGGGTCCAGCCCTGCTGCGATATAAAGAGTCAGCAGCGCTCTGGCCCGCCTGCGCAGTACGGCGGGATCCTGCCGTACGGTGATGGAATGCTCATCCACCACACAGTAAAAACATTCATATTCTTCATTCAGGGAAACCCAGTTTTTCAGTGCCCCCAGGTAATTTCCAAGGGTCAGGTTTCCGGTGGCCTGCATGCCGCTGAAAAGTGATTTTTTTTCGCCGATCATTCTGTTTCATCCTCCATATATGGTAGTGTACGCCCGGAATCTTTCAGCACCTGCTTTTTTGGCCGATTCTCTGTCGGATTCCGAGCGTAAATGGTATTACGGCGCCCCCGGAACTGCCGGATTGTTATTTTCCGGAATGCCCGTATTGTTGGGCGGGGAGCTGTTTACCGTATGATTGCTGTCTGCCGGATTCGGCGGGTTGTCGCCGCCGGGCAGGCTGCCGTTGCTGCCTGTATTATTGTTGCTGCCATTGTTATCAGGAACTGTCGGATTGCCGTTGCTGTCCGGGGATTGAGGCTGTCCCGGAGGCAGCAGTCCGTTCCATAATGCGTCGACATGCAGGATACAGTTTCCGGCAGGCATCCGGTACAGGGAATCGTCGGTACCGCCCGTGTCATCCTGGGGAAGCACCATGTAAATCCTTCTCTGCCGCAGTTCCGCCGGGCATCCGTCGGTGGCCAACTGGCCTGACTGGGCGCAGATGGTGGCCGCGGTATGCACGTCACAGTAGGTTTTGGGCACGGAACCTTTTGCGAAATATTCCTGGTAGACCATGGAGCCGCGGGGATCCTGATCACAGACGCCCTCAACGGCCAGCTTGCCGGATTTTCGGCAGATGGCGGCAGTCTCTATTCCCGTAGGCGTCGGGAAGCCGATGTCCGGCAGCCCTTCATGAATCCTGGTCATAATGGCGGACCAGATTTTCTTGTGATAGCTTTCCGTCAGCAGTATCGTCTGGTTTTCGTCGTATCCGGTCCAGATGGTCGCCGTATAATAAGGGGAGTATCCGGCGAACCAGGTGTCATAAGTGCTGGTTGTCGTACCGGTCTTTCCCGCTATGGACATGCCGGCCACATCTGCGGCCCGGCCCGTGCCGGCGATTCCGCCGCTGGGGGTGGTCATGGGATATAATCCGCCGTCCATGGTTTCCTCCATGGCATTGGTCAGCAGAAATGCCGTGGATTCCTTCATAACCGTCCGGGTTTCCGGCTGGTTGTCAATCAGGACATTGCCGTCATTGTCCAGTATTTTCGTATAAAAAATCGGTTTGGTGTATACGCCGCCATTGGCGATGGCCGCATAGGCCGCCGTGGTTTCCAGATTGGTTACGCCGTCGGTCAGACCGCCCAGACCTAAGGACGGGTTAATATCCGAGGTAATGGCGCCACTTGGCTCTACCCGGCTGTCTACCAGGGTGGTAAAACCGTAGTTCAGCAGATATTCATAGCCCAGTGTGGGATTGACGGTATCCACCAGACAGCGGACCGCTACGATATTCATGGAGTAGACGATGCTCTGGCGGATATTGGAGTAACCGGTGTAGATATTTCCCCAGTAGTTGGAATAGGTTTTTTCACCGATGGAGTAAGGCCCGTCGTAATAGACGGATGCCAGTGTATCGCCCTGAATGTCCAGGGCAGGGGTAAATATGGCCAGCACTTTAAACAGTGAGCCGGGCTGCCGGGGGGTATTCGTGGCCCGGTTCAGGGAAAGATTATAAGTTTTCTCGCCCCGTCCGCCGCAGATTCCCCGGACACATCCGGTGGACTGCTCTATAACGACAAAAGAAACCTGGGGCTGCAGGGTGTAATCGACGCTCTCGATTTTCGCCTCGCCGCCGTTCCGGGAGATATAGTCGCAGAATTCCTCCAGAAGAACATCCAGCTCCTCTTTGGTATCCCTGACCAGCTTAAATGTGCTTTGTTCCTTCTCGGTCCGGAAATAGCGCTTGACGTCATTTTCCGTATAATTTTCCACGCTGCCGTCTTTCTTGGTCAGGGTAATGACGCAGGTGCATGCATACTGGGTACAGGTGGCGGGGTAGTAGTCTTCGTTGTTTACTTCCTCGTCGATAATCTGCTGGATTTTGGGGTCCATGGCCGTGTAAATCTGCAGGCCGCCGCTGTACAGCAGGTTATAAGCCTGGCTTTCCGTGTAGCCTCTGTAAGACTGCAGGTCCGCGATGACCTGTTCGATCAGTTCGTCCACATAGTAGCTGTAAATGGAATTGGAATTTTCTCTGGAATCATTGACCGCCGCGATTCTGTCATAAACGGGATCGGCAAGGGCCTCATCCCATTCTTCCTGGGAAATGTATCCCTGATCGTACATATTTTTTAATACTTTTTCCCGGCGCTCCGCATTGTTTTCCGGATTCCGGATCGGGTTGTACTTGGTGGGACTCTGGGTAATGGCGGCCAGCACGGCGCATTCCGACAGAGTCAGGTCCTGCACTTCTTTATTAAAATACCGCTGGGTTGCGGCTTTCACGCCCAGGGTGTTATTGCCCAGATTGATGGAGTTCAGGTAGTTGAGCAGAATCAGTTCTTTGGACATCTGCTTTTCCAGTTCCATGGCCAGATACTGCTCCTGGAGTTTTCGTTCCACTTTGGAGCCGAAGCTGTTCTCCTCCATCCAGTTGGTGAACACGTTGTTTTTCAGAAGCTGCTGGGTGATGGTGCTGCCGCCCTCCGTCAGACCGCCGTTGGTCAGCGCCACGGAGCCGGCCCGCAGGATTCCCTTGATGTCAATGCCGTTGTGAGTCCAGAACCGGGAATCTTCCAGCGCCACAAACGCGTCTATCAGATCTTCGGGAAGATCTTCGTATTTTGCCACGGAGGAGCGGTTTGAGCCGGAACGGACCAGCTTTTCAATGACATTTCCCTCCGCGTCATAGACGGTGGTCATAAACCCGTCGGGCGCCACGTCATCCGGGCTCAGCCGGGGCGCGTTGTAAATAATGCCCCGCATTACGCCGATGCCTGCCGCCAGGCCGGAAAATCCGGCGAACAGAACAGCCAGGATCAGACATTTGACCAGTGTGATGATGACTTTATTTTTTAATCTGTCAGAAGTGGGAACCGTGTCCTTCAAACGGTCCCGGACTCCCTTTCTGCTATAGTCCATAGACTGCCTCCTTATAGCCAATCATTATAGCAGACAATCGCAAATAAGTCAAAAGCAGGCACAAAATGAATGGGAATATCAATATATGGAAATTTAAAGATGCGAAAGCCGGCAGGATGAAAGGATACGGAGGAGCGGAGGAGAAAAAAGGCGGACGAAAAGCAGGGCGGAGCCGTTACGGGCATGTTGACAATGGATTTGATTAATGGTATGATGGACTGCAAGTAGAGGTCGCGTATTTTATCAGTAGGTCCCGGGATGGTTCAGGAACAGAAGAACGGGGAGGAAAGGAAACTACGCCGAAGGTGATGCCGGTTCCTGACAGGCAGCGCCTGGGGATATGGTTAAGAGCCGTATAACTGTCACTGCATCAGTGGAGCGCTACGCAAGATTGTGAAAAAGCATGGGAGGGAACGGAGTGTTCCGATCGTTCCCGCTTACGAGTGAAGTTAGCCGCCGCACTGGTTCAGGCTAACTTTTTGTATCTTTGGAAATCATGTATTTCCGGAGCACCGCACCTTTTTTGCGGCTGCGGCTTAAGACGCCGGGAGTACGGAATAAAACGGAGGAGGATTTATCTATGGCTATATTTACGGGAGCGGGAGTTGCGCTGGTAACACCATTTCGGGAGGACGAATCGGTAAATTATGAAAAGCTTTCGGAGCTGATCGAGGAGCAGATTAAAAAGGGAACGGACGCGCTGATTATCTGCGGCACCACAGGAGAGGCATCCACGCTGAGCCATGAAGAACATGTGGAAGTCATCGACTATGCGGTTAAGGCTGTAAAAGGCCGCATTCCGGTAGTGGCCGGCACCGGCTCCAACTGCACCGAGACGGCTGTTTATCTGTCTAAGGAGGCGGAAAAGTCAGGTGCGGACGGCCTGCTGATTGTAACGCCCTATTACAATAAGGCGACGCAGAAAGGACTGATTACCCACTATACCATGGTGGCGGAATCCGTGTCCCTGCCGATTATTATGTATAATGTACCCGGCCGCACCGGCTGTAATATTCTGCCGGAAACCGCCGTAACGCTGGCAAAAAATGTGAAAAATATCGTAGGAATCAAAGAAGCCACCGGCAATCTGTCTCAGGTAGCCAGGCTGATGGCGCTGGCCGACGGCTGCATCGACCTATATTCCGGAAATGACGACCAGATTGTGCCGATTCTCTCTCTGGGAGGAAAAGGCGTGATTTCCGTTTTGTCTAATGTGGCTCCGACGCAGACCCATGACATCTGTGCCCGTTTCTTTGACGGGGATGTGGAGGGTTCCAGGAAAATGCAGTTGGATGCCATTCCGCTGATTGACGCGCTGTTCTCCGAAGTGAATCCGATTCCGGTGAAAGAGGCCATGAACCTGATGGGTATGCAGGCGGGCCCGCTGCGCCGGCCTCTGTCTCCGATGGAGCCGCAGAATAAGGAGCGGCTGGAGAAGGCGATGAAAGCGTACGGACTGCTGTAGGGGAGCTGCGGAACTGAATATAGGAGAGAGTGAATATGGTACGCATTATTTTACACGGCTGTAACGGCCGGATGGGCCAGGCGGTTACGCAGCTTGGCCTGGAGGATCAGGAAGTGGAGATTGTGGCCGGGATTGATATGACCGGCGAGCAGAAAAGCAGTTATCCGGTATTTAAGCAGATCGGGGACTGCGATATAGAGGCGGATGCCGTTATTGATTTTTCCAGTGCGAAGGCGGTGGATGGGCTGCTGGATTACTGCGGCGAAAAGCATCTTCCGGTGGTTCTGTGTACCACCGGGATGTCCGAACAGCAGTTAGACCGTGCCGCCCGCATCAGTAAAGAAACAGCCGTTCTGAAATCGGCGAATATGTCTCTGGGAGTCAATACGATTATAAAGCTGGCCCAGGCCGCGGCCAGAGTGCTGGCGGAGGCCGGGTATGATATGGAAATTATCGAACGGCACCATAATCAGAAGCTGGACGCGCCCAGCGGCACCGCCCTTGCGCTGGCGGACGCTTTGAATGAGGCGATGAACGGCCGGTATCACTATCAGTATGACCGGTCTGCCATCCGGGAAAAGCGGGACCCGAAGGAAATCGGCATTCAGGCCGTTCGGGGCGGCAGCATCGTGGGAGATCATCAGGTGCTGTTCTGCGGACCGGACGAGGTGGTGGAAATCCGCCATACGGCCTATTCCCGGTCGATTTTCGCAAAAGGCGCCCTGCAGGCGGCCAAATTTCTGAAAGGAAAAACCACAGGCTATTATACGATGAGCGATGTGATAGAGGGCTGCTGACTTTTCGGCGGAAAACGCCGTGAAATCACTGACAAAGCGCCGGTGCTTCCGTTCCTATAGCCGCCTGGCAAACCGGCCGGGAAACCGCCGAGAAACCTTGCGGCGGGGCTAGACATTTGCCTGAAAATCTGTTAAAATGAGTCCTGTTGATGATGATACCCAGGCAGGGTTTCTTATATCATGGGAAAGTCCTTCGTACTTCCCTGTGATACAAACATGCTCCGCAGGGATGCACAGGGTCTGTCCCAGCGAAGCAAGGGTACGTAAACGCAGAGGGAATTGTCGTTTGAAAGCGATGCGTTTGCGGCGCAGAGTTTGAAAAGGAGAAGGCAAAATGAGTGAACAAACCAGCGAAAACTGCAATCATAACTGCTCAAGCTGCGGTTCTGACTGCTCAGAAAGAAAAGAGAGTTTTTTAGAAGCGACAAATGAATTCAGCCATGTGAAAAAAGTAATCGGCGTAATCAGCGGTAAAGGCGGCGTCGGAAAATCCATGGTAACGTCCCTGCTGGCAGTGCTGATGAAGCGTCAGGGATATCAGACGGCGATTCTGGACGCCGATATTACCGGACCGTCGATTCCGAAAGCGTTCGGCGTAAAGGAGAAGGCAAAAGGAAATGAAACCGGCATTCTTCCCAATGAAACGACGATGGGCATTAAAATGATGTCCGTAAATCTGCTGCTTCCCGACGAGACGGATCCGGTGATCTGGAGAGGTCCTGTCATTGCGGGTACCGTAAAGCAGTTCTGGACGGATGTAATCTGGGAAGACGTGGATTATATGTTTGTGGATATGCCTCCGGGAACCGGCGATGTGCCGCTGACCGTGTTCCAGTCCCTTCCGGTGGACGGCATTGTGATCGTAACCTCTCCCCAGGAACTGGTATCCATGATTGTGGGCAAGGCCGTAAAGATGGCCAAGCGGATGAATATCCCGATTCTGGCGCTGGTAGAAAATATGAGTTATGCGGTTTGTCCTGACTGCGGCAAGGAACTGAAAATTTTCGGAGAAAGCCACCTGGACGAGATTGCAAAAGAATACGAGATCGAGCATACCGCAAAGCTGCCCATCGACTCGAAACTGTCGGCTGCCATGGATAAAGGCAGCATTGAGCTGTTTGACGGAACCTGGCTGGACGGCATTGCCGATATGCTGGCCAAACTGTAAGACTGGAAAGGTGAAAGCCCTGCACCGGAAGGCAAAGAAGCCGTTCCCGGAACAGGGCTTTTTATCGGAGTTTGAAAAATAAATACGGAGGACAACCCATGCTGGAACTGAAAAATATTTCCTTTGAGGTCAGCGGCGAGACTGATGAGAAGGAAATTTTAAAAGACATTAATCTGGTCATAGAGGATAACCAGTTTATCGTGATCACGGGGCCCAACGGCGGCGGAAAATCTACGCTGGCCCGTGTGATTGCCGGAATCGAGAGGCCCACCAGCGGTCAGTTGATTCTGGACGGAGAGGACATCACGGAACTGAACGTAACCGAGCGGGCGAAAAAAGGCATCAGCTTTGCCTTTCAGCAGCCAGTGCGTTTTAAAGGCGTTACGGTGCTGGATCTGATCCGCCTTTCGGTGGGAGAAAAAATTTCCGTGGCAGGTGCATGCGAATACTTATCGGAGGTGGGACTGTGCGCCAAGGACTATATTAACCGGGAGGTAAATGCCAGTCTGTCCGGCGGCGAGCTGAAACGGATCGAGATTGCCACGGTTCTGGCCAGGGGCACGAAAATGTCTGTGTTCGACGAGCCGGAGGCCGGAATCGACCTGTGGAGCTTCGGCAATCTGATTAAAGTGTTTGAGAAAATGCATGACAGCATTCATGGTTCTATTATGATTATCTCTCATCAGGAAAGAATCCTGAATATTGCCGATAAGATTGTGGTGATCGCCAAAGGACATGTCACCGCCCAGGGTAAGAAGGACGAGATTCTTCCGGAGCTTCTGGGCAATGCGGGCGGCGCGGCAAGCTGTAAATATTATCAGAATTCATAAAACGGCTGGCAGAGATAAAAAACAGCAGCGGATTTTCCGGTTCGGGGAGGGGGCGTGAAAGACAGGAAGGGTCTGAAAGCCGGACTTTTTTAGGTGTTCACTGAGACGGGAGAGGAGCTGCGGAACATAAACGGAGGTAGCGTGATGGAATTAGATGCGATTCAGCAGCAGCTTTTAGAGGCGGTGGCGGGGCTTCACAGAATTCCCACCGGCGCCTATAATATCAGGGCAAACGGAAAAAGCGCCGGGAGAAATTCCACGGAGCATATTGATATTGTGCCGAAAGAGGACGGAAGCGGCATTGACATTATCATCAAGCCGGGTACGAAAAATGAGAGCGTCCACATGCCGGTGGTGTTAAGCCAGACCGGATTAACCGAGGTCGTGTATAACGATTTCCATATCGGCGACGACTGTGACGTGACAATTATCGCCGGCTGCGGCATTCACAACGGCGGCGACGCGTCCTCGCGCCACGACGGTATTCACCGGTTTTTTGTGGGAAAAAATGCGAAGATCAAATATGTGGAGAAGCATTACGGAAGCGGCGACGGCAAGGGCGAGCGGATTATGAATCCCCAGACCATCGTGGAAATCGACGAAGGAGGGTATATGGAGATGGACACGGTGCAGATCAAGGGCGTGGATTCCACGGACCGGAAGACGGAGGCCGTTCTGAAAGCGGGCGCAAAGCTGGTGGTTATGGAACGTCTGATGACCCATGGAACCCAGTCGGCGGTCAGCGAGTTTAAAGTGGATCTGGAGGGCGAGGATTCCGGCGCGAACATCGTATCCCGTTCCGTGGCCAGAGATGAGTCCTCTCAGGTATTTATCTCGAAGATTAACGGCAATAATAAATGCAGCGGCCACAGCGAATGCGACGCGATTATTATGGGCAATGCGAAGATCAGCGCCATCCCGGAGATCACGGCCAACAATCCGGATTCCGCCCTGATTCACGAGGCGGCCATCGGAAAGATCGCGGGAGATCAGATTATTAAGCTGATGACGCTGGGACTGACCGAAGCGGAGGCAGAGGAGCAGATCGTCAACGGCTTTCTGAAATAATCATCAGGATGGCAGGAACAGCCGCCGGGATGAACGGACAGTGACAAAGAGAGCTGCCAGATGACACAGTAGGAGGACATAAATTATGGTTAGAGCAATAGTAGGAGCCAACTGGGGCGACGAAGGAAAAGGCAAGATTACGGATATGCTGGCGAAGGAATCGGATATTATTGTCCGGTTCCAGGGAGGAAGCAACGCGGGGCACACGATTATCAATGATTATGGGAAATTCGCACTGCATCTGCTTCCCTCCGGCGTATTTTACCGGCACACCACCAGCATTATCGGCAACGGCGTGGCGCTGAATATTCCTTATCTGCTGAAAGAAATCAAAGAGCTGGAAGAAAAGGGCGTGCCCACGCCGAAGATTCTGGTTTCCGACAGGGCCCAGGTGCTGATGCCTTATCATGTAGATTTCGATACCTATGAGGAAGCCCGGCTGGCCGGAAAGTCCTTTGGCTCTACCAGGTCCGGAATCGCTCCCTTTTATTCCGATAAATATGCGAAGATCGGCATTCAGGTCAATGAATTGTTTGACCGGGATATTCTGCGGGAGCGGGTGAAAAAAATCTGTACGCTGAAAAACGTAATGCTGGAGCATCTGTATCATCAGCCTCTTTTGGCGGAGGATGAGCTGATGGATCTGCTGGCAGAGTATAGGGATATGATTGCGCCCTATGTGTGTGATGTGTCGGCTTATCTTTACGACGCCGTAAAAGCAAACAAAAATATATTGCTGGAAGGCCAACTGGGTTCTCTGAAAGACCCTGACCACGGTATCTATCCGATGGTGACTTCCTCCTCCACGCTGGCGTCTTACGGCGCTATCGGCGCGGGCATTCCGCCGTATGAGATTAAGAATATCACGGTGGTGGTGAAAGCCTACTCCAGCGCCGTAGGCGCAGGCGCTTTTACCAGCGAAATTTTCGGGGACGAAGCCGACGAGCTGCGCCGCAGGGGCGGCGACGGCGGCGAGTTCGGCGCAACCACCGGAAGACCCAGGCGGATGGGATGGTTTGACGCCGTGGCCACCCGCTATGGCTGCCGGGTCCAGGGGGCTACCGAGGTGGCACTGACCGTATTGGATGTGCTGGGATATCTGGACGAGATCCCCATATGCGTAGGGTACGAGATCGACGGCCAGGCGACCGGAGATTTCCCTTCTGCCGCAAAGCTGGCGAAAGCAAAACCGATCTGGAAGACCATGCCCGGCTGGAAGTGCGAGATCAGAGGGATTAAAAAATATGAGGAGCTTCCGGAGGCCTGCCGTCATTATGTGGAGTCCATCGAAAAAGAGATCGGCGTGCCGATTACGATGGTTTCCAACGGGCCGAAGAGAGATGATATTATTATGAGGTAGAATACGGAGAAGTATTTCTGCTTATATGGGCGGACCTGCCTGAATGACGGAGATAAGATGATGAATATAAAACTTCCTGTCGGACGTTCCGGTTTTGCGGATATACGGAAGAATCATTATTATTTTGTGGATAAAAGCCGTCTGATAGAAGAACTTCTGAAAACGGAAGCAACGCAGGTTACTTTGATTACCCGTCCCCGGCGTTTTGGGAAAACACTGAATATGAGTATGCTGTCTGCATATTTTGATATCCGAAGGGACAGCGGAGAATTGTTCGATGGTTTGCTGGTGACAGAGAATCGGACACTGTGCGAACTCTGGATGAATCAGTATCCGGTGTTGTCTTTGTCGCTGAAAAGTGTAAACGGCCTGAATTTTTCCAGTGCCTATGCACGGCTTACCGCAGTAATGGCAGAATTGTATAGAGACCATCTGTATTTGATGGACAGCAAAACGCTTAATGTTTATGATAAAGAATATTTTGACAGGATTGCTGCAAAAAAGGCATCTGCAGAAGAAGTTGGGGATGGTCTTTTAAAACTGACCCGGTTTTTGGAATCTTTTTATGACAGGCCGGTGATTGTTTTGATTGATGAATATGACGTACCCCTGGCAAAAGCCAGTGAGAGGGGTTATTATACCGAAATGCTGGATACGGTAAAAAGTATGATGCAGGCGGTCAAGGATAATGAAGCCCTTAAATTTGCAGTGATTACCGGCTGTCTGCGTGTGGCGAAAGAGAGTATTTTTACAGGAACCAATAATTTTGTGTCAGATACGATTTCGGATACGCGGCTGGATGAATATTTTGGTTTTACGCAGGCTGAACTGGACAGATTGCTGTCGGATATGCAGCTTATGGAACACAGAGAGGAAATGAAAGAATGGTATGACGGCTATCATTTCGGTAATTTTGATGTTTACTGTCCGTGGGATGTTATGAACCATGTGAAAAATCTGCTGCTGGACCCGGAGATCAGGCCCATTGGCTATTGGAAAAATTCCAGCGATAATGCCATTGTCCGATCCTTTATTGATTTTGCCGGAGAGACGATTACGAAAAAGCTGGAAACGCTCATGTCCGGAGGCACTGTCATACAGCGGGTGAGAGAAGATCTGACTTATGATTATCTGAATTCTTCGGAGGAGAATCTTTGGAGTATCCTTTATCTGACAGGATATCTGACCAGAGCAAAGACAGGAACAGTGCTGCCCAAAGAGAGTCTTGCCCTGACAATTCCCAATGCGGAGGTACTAGAAGTATTTGAGAGCGGTATAAAGAGCTGGTTTGAGGAAAATGCCAGGCAGGCTGACCGAAAACCATTATTTTCCGCATTGTGGAACGGAGATGAGAGGCGGGCGACGGAGGAGATTTCCAGACTGCTTCGGAAAACGATCAGCTACCATGATTACAGGGAAGATTTTTACCATGCTTTTTTAACAGGGATTTTTGCCGGCGCGGGTTATATGGTAGAATCTAACAGGGAGCATGGAGAGGGACGCAGTGATATCACCGTGCAGGATTATACCGGAGACCGTGCCGCAGTGTTTGAGATTAAATATTCGAAGGATGCGGAAGGGTTAGGCGACTGCTGTAAGAAAGCCCTTGCACAGATCGAGGAAAAAGGGTATGCCGGAGAACTTGAAGATGATTACGCACAGGTGATTTGTTATGGGATTGCGTTTTTCAAAAAGAGGTGTCTGGTGTGCAGGAAAATGTAAAATAAAAATCCTCTTTGAACCGGCGGATGAATTGGCTGACCACCGTCTGTTCAGAGGGGATATTTTTGTTTTTTAGTGCGAAATATCGCAGATAATTCCCATCTGCGATATAAAATATGGAAAATTTTGTATCAATTCAAAACGTTTTTGCAGTTCACATGGCATTTATTTTACTTCCATCTCAAATAATTGTCAATGAAATAATCAAATTTCCTCAGATTCCCGGAAAATGCCGGGGGAAGTGATATGGATTCTCTGTAATAATATGGAAAATTCATATCATTTTATTACAAAACCGATTTGTTAGGGGTCAAAAAAGTGGTCAGAAATCCATATCTGTAAAACAATTCCCGACAGGCATTTTCTTCTTAACTCCCATGATTCATAAGTTTTTGTTTATGGTCAATTTTGTGGTCCGTTTGTCGTTTAAATCCCTTTATTTACCGGGTTTTCCGGCTTTTTTCGCAGATGGGAATTATCTGCGAAATCGTAAATAATCATGATTTCGGCATCATGATTCAGTTTCATATCAATTTTGTACTCGTTTGGAAAAACGGAGGCCTGGTATGGAAGATGTAAGTTTGCTGAATTATTGTGAAAAAAACGGCAAAACGGATCTGATCCGTCAGTGGTCTGTTCCTGAGAATCGGGAGTTTGACCCTGAAAAAACCGGATTTGCCAGCCATAAAAAGATTTGGTGGGTTTGTGAAAAAGGCCATAAATGGCAGGCGATGATCAGTGACCGGGTTAAGAAGGATGCGGGCTGTCCTTATTGTACTAACCGGAAAGCATGGAAAGGGTTTAATGACCTGTCCAGCACAAATCCTGGGCTGGCGGCACAGTGGCATCCCACAAAAAACGGTGCATTGACGCCGGAGATGGTTACTTATGGCAGTGACAGGGGTGTCTGGTGGCAGTGTGAGTTGGGCCATGAGTGGAAAGCGACGGTGGGGAACAG